>NZ_PYNU01000006.1:0-173603 GCF_003026075.1 Photobacterium sp. GB-210
GTAGAATTTCTCATTAATTGAAATATTCAATATATTAATAACAACCATGTCAATTTTGAATACATTTATTATTCTATACTTTTCACAATCCTTATATAATAATCACCCATTGCCTAAGAAAAAAACTGCCCATTAAAAATAAACAGAAAAGACAAATAATATTTCAAGACCTAAACAATGTAATGAGAAGCTATTATTTATCAAAAAAATTCTAAATTTAATAGTGTGTTTTTTCTATCCGTTAGTGAATACCCTTTTGCGGAAATAACGACGATTAAGGCAGATGCGATCCAAAAACTATGATGAATATATTAATCAAAAAATGAACCTAATTCACGGATAAACATACATGTAAAAAAGGCGGAGACGAGCACAGAAACACAGCGGTGATATCAGCTAACACACCCGATATAAGCGTAGCAAAATGCGTTAACCAACAATAATAATTGTTCTATATATTCAGTTTCTGATTACCCAGGAATCTTATTCTTAAGTACTAATACATCAAAACGTATAATCCATATTGGTTGTGATACTAATAGTAATAATGAAAAAGTTGTAGTACCTTAAAAGTAATTAACCTGTACTGCGAACATTTCTACACCATCTTTTATTAACTAATTAACATATTCCTTTTTATATGTTTTGATATCCATCATTCAGGTGCATAATATGTAAGTAATAACTATGTTTTAATTTTATAAGCTATGATAATGAGTAAAAGACTTTACCTTTGAGAATAGAATGAATAGAGATTAATTTTCCAATGTAAATAAATAGTTATTACTTTATTTAATATTAATAAGTATTAATATCACAACCACATGAAATAAGCTCATATTCTGTAGGTCCGAATAACTTACATTCTTTTTTAAACAGTATAACATCAGAACCAACCGGACAAAAAACACTCGACTTGATAGGAACATTCACTGCTTTTTCACTGTCTTCTGGTATAACTTTTAAAACTAATTCTCGCTCTTCAGTTTCAAACTTTGAGAACGTTTCTGTTACTTCACCAGCAACAGAATCAATGTCATAAGTCTTTTCAGCAACGAAAAAAAGAGCCCCAGCCAAACCTGCAAAAGATAAAAACAAAAAGGCAACAAATACCTTCTCATTGTATAACTGGCTCATCAATCGTTTTCTCAAAATACGTAACCCTATAACAAACTCTCTTTGAGCAATGCCTTACAATTTAGCATTTTAGGCCCCTCAAATTAAGCTATTTTATGTCTAGAATCTTATAAAAAATGAAAACAAATGAATAAACACTCAAAAATAATCAGCATCAGTACTTTAACCCATTGTTATAACAAGGATAAAAAATAATGACACCCAGTTAACACAGTTTGACATAACCCTTACTTTTTTACTGGGAAATGGATAGTTTCACCTTCAGCAGTTAAAATTTCTATCACTTTAGGCGTACCATCTGATGCAAGATATAACTCTCCTATTGCACTTCGATTCACCAATCTGTGCGCGCCTGTAATATCAGGATCACGCTTTTCAATCAGCAATTTCTTACGCTTGGTAAACCAGTTTAACGGGGAATGAGGACTATATAATGCTCTATCCATTGCATCACAAAAGCGTAATAACCGATTAGGGAATTCATTTTTTAAACCACTACACGTGATCTGATAAATATGAAATTTACCTTTGTGGTTACGAAGCGTTATGTCATAAGCAAAAGAATAATGAACATCACCAGATAAAATAATAAATTGAGTCGGTGTTTTGGTATGGGTAAAAATACTCAATAGCGTATTGGCAGAGCCCGGATGCGCCATCCAGTTTTCTGCATCAACAAGCAACGGTTGCCCTATCCATGTCATCATTCGTTGCAATGTTTCAATAAACTTTACACCGAACATTGGTGCGGCAGAGACAATAATCACCGCTGGTTCATGTAATAATTCCTGTTGAAACTCAATCATGGCTTCCCAATCCATTAACCCTGATGGACGGTTATCATTCGATTCTGAACGCCAACGTCGAGTACGCGTATCTAATACCACCATTTTGGGTGTAGTTGAAATGGTATAGTGCCACTGCTCAAACTGATTTAGCCGCGCAATAAATGCATCTTGTGTTTGATTGCAGGGCTCAGCAAAGTAGCGCTTGGCGTCATCAAGGAACGGCTGTTCAAATTTCTCGGGAGCATTGCCCCACGCCTGACATAGCCAGTAACTCATGAGTGCATTACCAATAATTCGGCGTGAAAATAAGTTATTAAACGCTGCAGTTTCCCAGCGACGATTAAGCATATAATCATCCGTCACATCATGATCATCGAAAATCATATACGTCGGAATATGTGCAAACAAACGCTGAACTTGCGGTAGACCTTGAACAAAATCATCCATAATATGGCTTTCTTGGTGCCATTGTTGCTGCCATTTAGGCGCAATTTGTACCCCACCACAGGTGAAATTCTGTTTCTCGAACCGTTTACGATCAACCCACCCCCACAAAGTTGGTGACCATACCAGTAGATACATTGCAAAATATTCACTAAAACTGATCAGATGATTTTCACATTCTCGCGAGCTAAAAATAGGCACCACACGCTCAGGCAATAATTTACCTAACCATGTTTGAGTATCAATATACGTCGGTAATAATTTATCTCGTCCATATAAATGATAAGGACTCTGATACAAGGCTTCTGTATCTGCAATGCTAGTCTGTTCAAACGTTTCAGAGGGTAAACCTAGCAATTGGATCACTTGTTCAATCGCATCAAGTGTTGGACCTGCAACATGATCAGCGTAAATTTGATCACCACTCATCATTAATAAACTTGGGCGTTCAAGAATGGGTTGCTCAGCCACTTTACTATCTGCTACCACTAAGCTGTCTTTGCTTGGATAATGAGGGTTACGACAAGAACCATGTAACACATAATCGGCTCTAGTGTTGATCACTATGTTGATCATGGATTCATTATCGTAGGTTAATGACGGAATTAAATCGGTTAAAAGCCCTTGCTGGGTATCAAGCTGGTAAGCAAGTGGAGTATTAACTGCAAATTCACCTTCAAACTGTGCGAGTACAACCCATGCATGTTTACCAATTTGAATTTGATGTTCATCTGCAATAATGGCTTGGTAGCAAGGATTATCATCACCTTGTTGATATAAGTAAAAAGTAGCATCCAATCGTTCCGTGGTCACAAACCATAGTACTAATTGCGTTGCTGTCGCTTTCCGTAAAATAGGACCGGCAATAATAAGTGGTAAGGATGATGCTGGTGCTTCTTTAGACATTTACTTCTCAACTCGCGCGTAATAATTCAGTGTCATTCACTGCGATACCATCAAAACAACAATAGATAATCAAACTTAATCTATTGAGTAAACATTTTCTTTAGTTCTTGCTGAATCCATTTTATAACGGGCCCTGTCGCTCGATCACGGCGTTTAACAACGCCCATTTCAATCCATTGCGAAGCGGGAATATTTTCCATCGACAGTTTTACAACCCCTTCGGAGAAAAAGTCATATGTAAAAACATGATCAGGCACAAATGCCCAGCCCATATTTCTCAATACAAACGAGGTGATTGAATAGTAGCTGTCAATTTGCCAATAATTTGCGGATAACGCTTCACTGTGGTGGCGTCCACTTCGATCGCAAATTAATAGTTGACGGTGCTGGCTTAATTGCTGCACTGTGGGTGCTGAAATTTGTGCTAATGAATGATTTTTCCCCACAATTAATGATGAATTAAATTCACAAATTGGTGTAAATTCTAAACTACTCGGCAAAGTTTTACTGAAAAATAATATGCCAATATCCGCCATTTTTTCATCTACACGGCTTGCTATATCATCTTTCGAGCCATTAATAATGGTTAATTTCACCAATGGAAATGTCTCAGAAATACGTTGAAAGAAATCTTCAAAAGCGGTTAATGGTGATGCTTCATCCATTGCGATGGTCAGGGTAACTTCTTCACCTTGCGTTAACGTCAATGCCCGAGATTGTAACCGTTCACATTGGGCTAATACGACCTTTGCTTCTTCATACATTTGCTGACCTTCAGGGGTCAGGATTGGTAATCTGGCACTTCGATCGAATAATTCAAACCCTAAATCTGCTTCTAAGTTACTAATTGCAGTACTGATCCGTGACTGTGCTTTTCCTAACCGCCGAGCGGCTGCCGAAAAAGAGCCTTGTTGTACTGAAATAACAAAAGCATTGAGTTGATCTAATGTCCAATCCATAAATCAATCCATCCGATAATCAGATATATAATATCTTTGAGCAATCTAACATACGGATATAATACAGCGATTCCCACCAACTGAATAGCCTGTGGGTAGACCATTTTATGAGAATATTTATGCACAGTAATGAACCGATGCCGTCGTCGAGCAATATATCTAAAAACTTTTGGCGTTATACCATCCCTTCTATTGCAGCAATGATGGTTAATGGACTCTATCAAATTGTTGATGGGATCTTTGTCGGCCACTACGTTGGCTACCAAGGCTTAGCCGCAATTAATATGGCATGGCCGATAACATTTGTATTATCAGGCTTAGGCTTGATGGTTGGTATTGGCAGCGGGACGCTAATTTCAATCGCCCGCGGTGAACAAAATGAGCTTAATGCTCAGCGCGCTTTTAATACCGGTTTGATCCTAACTTTTATTATTAGCTGTCTTTCATTTGCTGCGTTTACATTGTTTGGCGACTATTTTTTACAACTTCAAGGGGCGCAACAAAACATTAAGCACCTTGCTTTAGACTATGTTTCTACTTTTGGTAATGCAGCCTTTATTACTGTATTGGCAGGCGCAATGCCAATGTTGATCCGAAATGATGAAAGCCCAAAAATCGCAACCATGTTATTAGTAATAGGCGCACTGACTAACATTCTTCTTGATTATGTGTTTTTAGGATTAATGGGTTGGGAATTGAAAGGTGCTGCCATTGCGACTTTGATCGCACAAGGTATT
Organism: Photobacterium sp. GB-210; assembly: GCF_003026075.1. Lineage (NCBI taxonomy): Bacteria > Pseudomonadati > Pseudomonadota > Gammaproteobacteria > Vibrionales > Vibrionaceae > Photobacterium > Photobacterium sp. GB-210. The sequence continues at coordinate 4,972 of NZ_PYNU01000006.1, forward strand.
ACCTGTGTTGGTGGCTTGATTTATTTTCGCTCTCAATACTCGACTTTAAAACTAAAAATTTCACTGCCTGATTTTTCATTGTCAGAAAGTAAAAAGATCATGGTGTTAGGCTTATCAGCACTGATCATGTACCTCTATGGTAGTTTTGTTGTCGCACTACACAATTATCAATTCATGATATATGGCACAGAATTAACCGTTGGCGCTTTTGCTATTGTCGGCTACATGATGACAATGTACTACTTGGTAGCAGAAGGTATTGGTGAAGGTTTGCAACCGCCAGTAAGTTACTACTTCGGTGCGAAACAACCGCAAAATATCCGAAAAACGTTAATATTAGCCATGAAAACAACGGTGATTGCAGGTATCGCTTGGTTCTTGTTACTGACAAGCTTCCCATCAACTTTGATCAGTTTGTTTAACAGCAGCAACAGCGCGCTGACATTAGAGGCGACCCAAGGTATTCGTTTACATCTGTTTGCAATATTTTTAGATGGCTTTATTGTCTTGGCAACAATGTACTTTATGTCGGTGAATCAAGCGTCAAAAGCATTAGTGATCTCAATTAGTAACATGCTAATACAACTACCGTTTTTGTATTTCTTACCAAAATTACTTGGCGTTGTTGGTGTATGGTTAACCATGCCAATATCCACTATAGTATTGAGCTGTATTGTTGCGGTTATTGTTTGGCGTGATATCAATAAACGTTGTAAGCCGCTTGATTCACTAGAAAATCAAGCTCCCCTGATCGATTAATAAGTAAAGCAACCGGCAATAAAAACGCATCAGATCGATAACCGCTCTGATGCGTTTTATTTTTCACTACAAATCTTTAAATCCATTTAAGGTCAGATTTAAGACAGTGTTTGTTTTATCCATGCTGAAATATCCTCAATTTGAGGCATGCAAACCTGATGCTCCATGGGGTATGTACGCCAGTGCGGTTTAAATCCCGCCTTAATGACATCATCTCGTGCCATTTCACCTAATTTAGGAATAACAACGGGATCATAAGAGCCATGCATAATTTCAATCGGCATATTACGATTCACATCGCTATATTGAATTACCTCTGCAGTTGGGAAATAAGTTGATAGTGCCAATATTCCCGCTAATGGCTTGGAGTAGCTTAATCCTGCTTGATAAACTACCGCACCGCCTTGTGAAAATCCCGCAAGAATAATACGTTCAGAAGGAATGCCACGACTAATTTCACGTTCGACAAGATCTATTACCTTTTGAGCAGATTCCATCAGTTGTGCTTCATTAATTTTACGATATGTATCTAATGAAATAATGTCATACCATGCTGGCATTAAGGCATTACCATTAATGGTGACATTCAGCGTCGGTGAGTGAGGAAATATAAAACGTATTGGCGATGTTTCTTCTAACTGTAAATGCGGTAACAAAGCCTCAAAATCATGGCCATTAGAGCCTAAACCATGTAACCAAATAACACTGGCTGTCGCGGGCACATTGGGTTCTATTTCAACACTCGCTAAATAATCCATTTTCCTATCCTTATTCTTTTCCAAATACAGACACGCAGTTACATTGCTGATTTTACTGCGCGAGATAAGCGAACAGCTGCCATTTTAGGATCCGCGCTTGGATCATCAAAGAAACGGCTTACAACATCAATGATTGCACTTTGAACATCACTGGATGTCGCTAAATTATGCGAAAAACTGGGGACAAGCGCATTGTTTTTTGCTGCAACCTTAAATGCTTTCATTGAGGCTAATGAACAAGAGTCAAATCCCTTTAACGATACATCCTGACGGATCGGGATCGAACCTTTATATAAACTAAAAGCTCGTTGAAATGGCTTGGTTAATAATATTTGCGCTAAATCTTGTTGTGCTATTTCATCTTCTTCGTTACTTTTTAATTTGAAAAAAGTAATAGTATCAAGATTATAAGAAAACATACCTTGTGTTCCCGGTACAGGTACGCATAAATAATCCTTACCTGCAATTTTGTGTTCGCTAGTGAACTCGCCTTTTGCCCAATCTCCCATTATTTGCATTGCGGCTTTGTCATGCATAAGCATTTCGGTGGCTTGGTTCCAACGACGCCCTTTTGCATTTGGATCTATATACTGTCGCATCTTTTTGAACTGACGGAACACCTCAACCATCTTATCACTACTAAGCTCAGTTAAATCTAAATCAACAAACGCTTTCGTATAATCTCTTGCGCCAAGTACGCTTAACGCCACCGCTTCGAACAAAGTCGCATCTTGCCAAGACTCGCCACCATGAGCTAATGGGATATAACCTGCCGCTTTGATTTTGTCAGCCGCCACATAAAATTCAGCTAAGGTTGTGGGTACTTTTGCGCCTGCAAGTTTAAATATATGTGGATTGATCCATAGCCAATTGACACGATGTAAAGTTACTGGTGCTGCCACATAATGGCCGTCATATTTTATCAACTGAAGATCATTAACGATTTGCTGCACTTCAGGTAATAACACGTTATCCCAATGCTCTTGTTCTGCAACTTTATCAAGTGATGTTAGAAAGCCTAAACGTCCCCACTCTTGAATGTCTTGCCCTTTTAACTGTGCCGCGGTGGGTGGATTCCCCGATATTGCCCGCATTTTTAGGACGGTCATCGCACTTTGGCCACCACCACCGGCAATGGCAAAATCTTTCCAGTGATGCCCTTTCGTTTCCATTTTCTCTTTTAAAACTTGAATCGCTTTAGATTCGCCTTTTGACGTCCACCAATGCAATACTTCAACAGTCCCTTCTGCAAAAGCTGGCTGACAAACAAGCAGTAATAAGGCGCAGAGACGCCATTGCTTGATATTCATTTTCATCTTATATCCGACAATAACATTAAGCATTTTTTAATAACCGAGGAAGTACAACAGTCACTAACAACCCACCTTTAATACTGTTTTTGATCGTTAACTGACCACCATGAGCTCGTACGATATTGCGTGAAATTCCCATCCCAAGCCCATGCCCCGTATTATCGGTCGCTAAGCGAACATAGGGTTCAAATACCGTTTTTAGCTTTGTATCAGGGATCCCTTGTCCCTTATCACTAATGGTGATGATCAGTTTATCTGGACTATCAATGACATTTATCGTCACGCTGTGTCCATATTTCACACCATTATCGATTAAGTTACTTAAACAACGTTTTAAAGCTAACGGTTTTGCCATAATCGGCAAAATAGGGTGTTGAGGTAAACGAACTTTGGTGTCTTTATGATTATGATGTTCAGCAATACTATTTAATAAAAGTTCGACATCAATGGTCACCAAATTCTCATGTAAATCGGTATCTTTTACACACTGTAGCGCCCCTTTCACCATGATTTCGAGTTCATCGAGATCGTGATTAAATTTATCAATTTTTTCATCATCATCGATCAATTCTGCACGTAACCGTAAGCGAGTAATCGGCGTTTTTAAATCATGTGATATAGAGGAAAATAGCTGTTCACGATCTTCAATATATTTTCTTAAACGCAACTGCATTCGATTAAATGCTTGCGTTGCCATCACTAATTCACTCGCCCCTTGCTCTTTTAATGGCGGCTGGTAAATATCAAGACTTAACGCGTTAGCAGCATCCGCCAATTGTTTTAATGGTCGTGTTTGTCGTCTTACCATGATGTAAGTAAACAGCAGTAATAAAACGGTACTAAAGGTTAGGAATATAATTTGCTGGCGCGTAATAATCTCATCTTTTAGCATCATATAAGGGGCAGGCAATAACGCTGCAATATATAACCACTGACCTTTATCAAGCTCTATTTGCACCACTAAAATAGGGGGATTAAGTGGCTCTAAACTTAGCGTATTATGTACCCAAGAACGCGGTAGATCTGACAGCAAAATATCATTTTTTAATACATGCAGCGTTTCTGGTCGTGAAAACTCAACCTGAATATTACTAAGGGTAGGTAATTTTTCATGTAACACCGTTTTAAAAACTGACACTGCCATTTCTTTTTGTTCAGTATTTTTAATTGGCTTAATATTGATTTCTTGATCATTAAACGATACAAAAAACCGTGTCCCGCCCATATTGCGCAACTGCTCTAATACAATATGGCGATATTCTAGCGGCAATGATTGAAAGAAATTCACTGTCGATGCAAACATGGTTGCCATGCTCGCAGATGTTGATTGCAACCCCTCTAAATCTCGTTTTTTTGATTGGGTGTACCAAATGCCTGTTGCGATCACTTGAGCAAGAAAGACGGCCAACAAAGTTAACCATAAAGTACGTGAAACCAATGATTTAGGCCACAATGATTTCCATTTCATAATTCAATATCTACCTATCTCAAGATATTAAAAAAGTGTGGCTATCACCACACTTAATATTATTTCTCTATAATGTGGCTAACTTTACACATGGTCGTTATAACGAACATCGGCAGTAAATATATAACCGTTACCACGACTGGTTTTAATTAAACGCTGAGTACGACCTTTGTCGCCTAAACGGTTACGTAAACGACTTAATGCGACATCAATACCACGCTCTGACGGTTGTGCATCTCTTCCTCGAGTCGCACATGAAATAGTATCGCGATCTAAAATTTGATTCGGTCTCGATAGAAATAGCATCAACAATGAATAATCACCACTTGTTAACTCAAACGCTTCATTATTAAGTACATTCACTAAACGATGTGCTGTGGTATCTAAACGCCAATTAGAAAAACTAATAAATTTTGCACTAGGGTTAGAATGTTGGTTATCTGACACTTTGCTACGGCGTAATATCGCTTTAATACGAGCTAACAGCTGTCTAGGACTAAAGGGTTTGGCGATATAGTCATCGGCTCCAATTTCAAGTCCTATGATTTGATCCATCTCTTCAGAAACAGCCGTCAACATAATAATAGGGACATCTGACTTTTTGCGAATATGCTGACATAAGGTAAACCCATCATCACCAGGCATCATGATATCGAGAAGAATCAAATCTGGATATCCACCAGCAAGGCAACGTTTCATTTCCTCGCCTTCCGCGGCAGTTTGGACTTCAAAACCGTTCTTGGTTAAGTACTCCTCCAGTAGTTCACGGATTTCTTTATCATCATCAACGACGAGGATTTGTTTAGAGATACTCATGTCTTTTGCTCACCATACGACATTAGACTATTTCTCGCTTTTAATCAGCGAATGCATTGAGAAATAGAGCGAATATAGGCTATTTACTATTTCGTGTATTTGACCACTATTTAAAAAAAATGTCAGCAATTTGCGCTATCCATGACGCATTATCGGTACCTTGTTAACATATTTAATACCTTACAACGAAAAAACCAGTGGTAATTACTAATAAAAGCAATAACACACTGGTTATATTTTTATCGCCAATCAATGGTAAGAAAAGCTGACTTAAGCGACTTTAGATTCTACTTTTTTAATGACTTCAACATTTTTATCTGATGCCGCGTCATTTGCATGATCACTCAATACTTCAGCCAATGTTGAACGAGACAATCGCCCTGTTACCTGTCCATCAGCATCCACTACTGGCAGTGGATGATCACTATCTAAAGTCTCAGGGATCACGGTTTCAAGTAGCGCATCAGTTGAAACTGCTGGGACATCTTCGAGCATTGAAGCGTCTATTGCATTAGCATAATCAGATTCTTTTACACTCTCTAATTTCTCTTGCGTGATGACCCCTTGATAACCTTGATTATCAACGTAATACGCGAAATCATCTTTTACTTTACGCATTTCAGCAACAGCTTCGCCAATCGTTTCAGAAGAGATACGAACAACTTGTGGCTTCATAACCGTTTCAACCGTCAGTGCACGAGCACGGTTAACGTCTTTCACAAACGCTTCGACATAGTCGTCAGCTGGGTTTAATAAGATATCAACAGGTTTACCCTGCTGCACTAATACCCCATCTCGTAAAATGGCAATACGATCGCCTAACCGTAATGCTTCATCTAAATCGTGGGTAATAAAGACAATTGTTTTATGTAACTTTTCTTGTAACTCAATAAGCTGATCTTGCATTTCACTACGGATCAAAGGATCAAGTGCAGAGAATGCTTCATCCATTAATAGAATTTCAGCATCAGTACATAATGCGCGAGCTAAACCAACACGTTGTTGCTGACCACCAGAAAGATTTGCTGGGTAGCTATTTTCATATCCCGTCAAACCAACAGTCGCTAACCACTCTTTCGCTTTGGCTTGCCATGCGCTTTTACTCAGTCCCTGTACTTGCAACCCATAGCCAACATTTTGTAAAACCGTGCGATGCGGCATTAAACCAAAGCGTTGAAAAACCATCGACATTTTATGACGGCGAAAATCCTGAAGCTGCTTTTCATTGAGTGACATAACATCTGTCCCTTCAATTTCAATGACCCCTTCAGTTGGATCAATCAAGCGATTAAAGTGACGGATCAGGGTTGATTTACCAGAACCTGATAGACCCATAATCACAAAAATTTCACCCGGGTAAATATCTAAGTTGATATCGCTTAATCCAACCGTATGACCGGTTTTCGCTAAAATGTCATCTTTAGATGCACCATCTTTCACTTGTTGAACAACTTTTTTTGCTTTTGGACCGAACACTTTATAGAGGTTTTTCACTCTAATGAGGGGATCCTGCTTTGATAATGAACTCATGATCGACCTCCTAAGTGTTGCTGTGTACGTTTAGCATAGCTTTGTGATATACGATCAAAAATAATTGCGAGCGCAACAATCGCTAAGCCGTTTAATAAACCTAAGGTGAAATACTGGTTGGTAATCGATTTTAATACCGGTTGACCTAACCCTTTCACACCAATCATTGAAGCAATAACAACCATCGCAAGTGCCATCATGATGGTTTGGTTTATTCCTGCCATAATATTAGGCATTGCCAGTGGGATCTGCACTCCAAATAAGCGCTGCATTGGGCTTGCGCCATAGGCTGTGGCTGCCTCCAGCACTTCTTCATCAACCAAACGAATACCAAGGTTGGTTAAGCGAATAACAGGTGGGACAGAATAAATAACAACAGCGATTAAGCCTGGAATTTTACCAAGACCGAGTAACATAACAACGGGGATCAAATAAACAAAGGCTGGCATAGTCTGCATCACATCAAGTAGTGGTGTGACAACCCGCTGAACCTTCTCAGAACGTGCCATAGCAATACCTATTGGTATTCCGATCCCTATGGCAACCATCGTAGAAACTAAAATAATACTCATGGTTCGCATGGTATTATCCCACATACCAAACACACCGATGAAACCAAAAGACAACACGACACCAAGTGATAATTTCCACGATCGGCTTGCGACGAAAGCAATCGCTGCCAATACCGCAATCACTATCCACCAAGGAGTGGCGAGTAAAAGTTTTTCAAACCAGATAAGAAAAGAAAGAAGAGGATCGAAGAAGCCTTCGATTGTGTCGCCATATTCACGAGAAAAAGAACGATAAGCACCGTCCAACGTTTTTCGAATTTCAACTAGCTGAGCACGCTCAAGCTGCGGAAATTCAGTTAACCATGATTTATCTGACATAACTGTTATCCATACATACTACTTTTATTCCCCACTTACGCTATATCCTTAGCGAAGTGGCTACAGTGGTAGTTAGCTACCACTGTAGACGTACAGCTTACAAATCAGCTAAAGCACCACGTACTTTATCTGCAACTTCAGGAGAAACCCACTTCACCCAAATATCTTCGTGATTCGTTAGAATCTCTTCCATTACGGTTTCGCCATCAGCTTGGTTATCTTCCATCCACGCTAAAAGGCTATTCATTTGTGCATTAGTAAAAGAACGTTGACCTAGGTATTTCACCGCTTCAGGTGCACGTTTCGCAAACGAAGTGGTAATAACGGTATCGACTTCTGACGGTGGGTACATAGAAACTTTCGGATCAACACATTCAGGCTTGGTTAAACACTCTTTAAAGTACTTCGCATCAACGCCTGAGCCAAAGTCCACTTTTACCATTTTGTATTTACCTAACACCGCTGTCGGTGCCCAGTAATAACCAAACCATGCTTCACCACGCTCATAAGCTTTAGCAATTGAACCTGAAAGGCCTGCACCTGAACCTGGATCAATAAGATCAAACCCTGCATCTTCAAGTTTTAGTGCTTCGAATAGGTTACCAGCAGAAATCTGGCAGTTCCAACCTGCTGGACAATTATAAAATGCTGCTTTTTCAGGATCTTCTGGGTGAGTGAAAAGTTTGGCATTCTTCTTAATGCCCGCAATAGTCGCTAGGCTTGGATCTTTTTTCACCATGTATTCTGGAACCCAAAAGCCTTCTTCACCACCATCAGAAAAGCTCGTACCTGCATATTGGATACGCCCTTCTTCAACACCACGATCTAACGCGGCTTTCATCGAATTACTCCAAAATTCAGGTGCAATATCCGGTTCGCCCTTCTCAACCATTGATGTACCAGTCGGCATCGTATCGCCAGGAACAAGATCCGTTTCACAACCATACCCATGCTGTAAAATGAAACTGTCGACGTTGGCTAATAATGTTGCTGAGTTCCAATTCATATCAGCAATAGTGACTTTTCCACATTCACTTGCATGAACTTGAGATGCTGACATTGCTGATAGCAATACCGTCGCAGCCAGAAGCTTTCGCATAAATATTATCCTTATCATTTATATCGAATCGGTCAGCGCAAACGAGTAAAAAACAATTTTTCTGTGCGCTAATAACTACTCAAAAGGCAATTTATTGTGCCAATTTATTTAGTAGTCTAAACAAATTAAACTAAAAACACCAAGTTTATTAACAATAAATAATTATTTGGTAACAATTTTTAATAATACATTAATGCTTATTACATTCATAAACTTGTCAGCGATTAATGATCAAAAGAACGCTTATTAAACATTATTCTTATCGTTTTCGGCGCTCAATTTGCTTATGATGAAAACCGTTTTAATTCTGTAATGGGTAGAATGATGTATAAATTAGTTGCGCTTGATATGGACGGTACTCTTCTGAGTTCTGACGGTACGATTTCCCAAGAAAATAAAGCTGCAATTTCAGCGGCTCGCAAGCAAGGGGTATCAATTGTGTTAGCGTCAGGACGCCCTTTAGAAGGGATGACATGGGCACTAAACGAACTAGAAATGACAGGCAGTAATGACTTTGTTTTAAGTTACAATGCTTCACTCGTTCAACGCGTCTCTAATAAAGAGATTATTCGTAGCGAAACATTAACGGGTTTGGACGCTAAAAACATTGCTTCACTGGCTCATGAGCTTGGTGTTCATGTTCATGCATTTACTCGTCGTCAAGGCCTGATTACACCAGAAAATAACTATTACACTGATCATGAAGCAAAAATTAATGGTCTTGAAATTACTGTTGAAGACTTTGCAACACTAGAAAATGACGAAGAAGTGATGAAAGTAATGATAATCGATGAACCTGATCGCCTATCAGCCGCCATTGCTCAATTACCAAAAGCGTTTTATCAATCCTACACGATTGTACAAAGTGCTCCCTTTTTTCTTGAATTTATGAATCCAAATAGTAATAAAGGTGTAGGTGTTGAAGCGCTAGCAGAATACTTAGACATCAAACAAAGTGAAGTTATTTGTATGGGGGATGCCGGCAATGATCACCATATGATTGAGTATGCTGGTCTTGGTGTTGCAATGGGAAATGCAACAGAAGAAACGAAAGCTATCGCTAATTTTATTACTGACACTAACAATAATGCAGGTGTTGCCAAAGTTATTCAGCAGTTTATTTTAGATAAATAACAAAAAAATCGCTATTTCTAAATCAGAAATAGCGATTTATTCAAATTATTTTTGAGGAAATAATTAGTTAGCTAAAGCAACGGCTTTTACATCAATCGTACGCTCAGACCAATCTTTGTCTACTTCGCCACGGATCTTAAGTTTCGTTGATGGTGTTGCATTCACGCCGTTCCAATCATTATGATCGATTTCAACTTTGATTTCACCGGTATTGTCTTTAAACATGTAATCATCATTACCCAGTGAAGTTGTGATGTAACCTGTTAATTCAACAGCCGCGTCATCTTGTGCATTTTTAACTTGGCTAATTGTCTTAATAACAGGTGTTACTGAAGGACCAGTGAACCCACCGTGAGCAGGTTGTGCCGGTGCAGCGGTAGTTGCAGCAAACGCTGACGTTGAAAGAAGAAAAGCAGAAACAACTAATAATTTTTTCATCACGTTAATCCGATGTTATGAATATTATATTACGGTTGACAATAAGTGTTATTGCTAAAGCAAATATACACCACCATTCAATAACTACAAATAAGTATTTACTTTCCCAACCTATTTCTTAAAGGGATTATATCATGCTATATATCAAATAAACGTGAAGTAATATTGTAAATATCGAGATATCTTTTTTATGAAGAATATTACTTGGCAATAGCAAACGAATTCAAAAATACATCAACAACAGTATTAATATTTTCTTCTACTTGCATACCTTCACAAGGTGGCGCTAGCTCCATGACTTGAGGCCAGAAAAATAAGCCTTGGAATAAACTCATGTAGATATTTGTTAACAAAGCGACATCTTTATCAACAATTGCTTTTTCTTCAATAGCCAATTTAAACCAATCTGCAATTGCACTGGTGCTATACAAATCTTTCACTAAGTTTTTAGCTAATTCTGGCTGGCGAATAAATTCCATTACAATAATACGAGAAAGAGAAATACCATACGTATGGTACAAGATATCAACTTCACGACGTGTAATTTCAATTAACTGTGTTTTTAATGGCATTTGTGGATCAAAATGGTATTGCACATTTTCATTCACTGAGTCTTGAATGATCTTCAATACTGAAATAAATAGCGTTTCTTTACTATCAAAATGACGATATAAAGTCCGTTTTGATACTTCAGCAACCTGTGAAATTCTATCCATATTGGCAGCAATAAATCCATGTTCGATAAATTCTGCTTTTGCTGCCGCAATAATTGCTAAATGTTTACGTTCTGTTTGCTTCATTGATTCACTGCCTATTTTCACCGCCTGTGATCCTAATCTAACATTTTGTCACAAAAAAGTACACTTAGTAGTTTACAAAATACCATTCCCCCATAAAATACACCCAAAAGTTTACTTGTTATATTTCCATACAAATAAACATGTTTTCTAATTTTTATACCGTCCCATACTGATAGCGGAGAATCCGGTGAAAACTCAATCAGCAATGTCTAAAATGGCATCATTCTCATTTAGTAAACTCGCAGTGAGTTTTTCAATCGTGCTTGTCGCACTGTCAGGTTGTGGCGATAAAGAACAACAAAAACAAGTTCAAGAACCCATCATTAGCCCTGCGCTTACTGAAATTGTAAAGCCCAAAGCAAATACTAATTTGAGCTTTAACGGTGTCATTCGTTCTGCGCAACGTGCCGATTTATCATTTCAAGTTACAGGTCGAGTAAACCATATCTTTGTTAACGAAGGTGACCGTGTGACTAAAGGTCAACTATTAGCAAAGCTTGATCCCAAAGATGCCCAAACTATTTTTGCCGCTGCACAACTTGAATTAACAGATGCAAGCAAAGCTTACCAACGTGGTAAAGCCATCTATGAAAGCAGCCAAGCGATTTCTAAAAGTGATTTAGATAAACTTATTGTCCGATATAACTTGGCACAAAACCGGGTAAAAGAAGCGAAAAACAAGCTAAATTACACCCAGTTAGTTGCACCATTTAGTGGTATCATTGGACGTAAATTAATTGATAATCACGTTCAAATTCAAGCTAATAATCCGGTATTAACATTACATAATATTGATGACTTAGAAGTGGTTATTAATATTACAGACAGTGTCATGCTTGCAGGAATGACATGTAATAAAGCTGTTGCAGAGTTAAATAATAATACAGATCAATTATTACCTTTGAGTTTGCGTACCTACTCAACCCAAGCCGATCCGATCACACAAACCTTCTCTGTTGTCCTTAGTATTAACGACGACAAAGGGTTAAATCTCTTACCGGGTATGCCCGTTAAAGTTTCTCCAAACCTAGCATTGTGTCCACAAGAAAACCGAAACCCAATTATTGTTCCACTGGCATCTGTCGTTCCAGATAACAAGAGCAAACAATTTGTATGGGTGGTGAATAAAGACAATTCAGTATCAAAACGCTACATCACAGTGGGTAGTGTCAACAAAAACTGTATTACCGTTCTTAATGGCCTAACAGTTGGTGAACGTATTGTCATCGCTGGTGTATCTAAGTTGAAGCCAGGTATGGAAGTACGCCCATACACTGATAACACAAAAAATGGAGCGTAAATAGATGGATATCGCTCGCTATACCATCGCCAAACGAACAAGTGTTTGGGTGATCATTGCACTGATCTTAATTGGCGGTTACATCAGTTACTTAAAGCTAGGTCGTTTTGAAGATCCTGAATTTGTGATCCGCCAAGCCGTCATTGTTACCCCTTATTCAGGTGCAACAGCACAAGAAGTTTCCGACGAAGTAACAGATGTCATTGAAGGTGCGGTGCAATCTTTACAGGAACTAAAAGAAGTTAAGTCTGTTTCCAAACAAGGAATGTCAGAAGTTACTGTTGAGATAAAACTTGAATTTTCAAAAGATCAGGCAGCGCTTCAACAAGTTTGGGATAAGCTACGTCGTAAAGTTGTTGATGCCCAACGTCTTCTTCCTCCTGGTGCTGGCCCATCAATCGTAAACGATGACTTCTCTGATGTTTATGCCCTATTTTTCGCTGTAACGGGAGAAGGCTTTACCGATAAGCAAATACAAGACTACGTTGATTCACTGCGTCGTGAACTTGTATTGGTACCTGGGGTTGCTAAAACGGCAACGTTGGCAGAACAACAAGAAGGTATTTTTGTTGAGATCACCAGTGAGCGCTTAGCTAATTACGGTTTATCAGTTGATAACGTTTTATCAGTATTACAAAAACAAAATATTGTTAATGTTGCAGGTAGTCTGACATCTAATGGTATGCGTTTACCTGTTATTCCAACACCTAACGTTAATTCATTTGAAGATTTACGTAACCTTCAAATTGGTATTGGTGATAACCATACTGTTTTACGTTTAAAAGACATTGCCGATGTTAGCCGAGGTTATCAAGAACCCACTAGCATGCTAATGCGCTTTAATGGTGAACGGGCGATTGGCTTTGGTATTTCCAATGTCACTGGTGGTAACGTGGTTGATATGGGTGATGCGGTTAAAGCGCGTATTGCTGAACTTGAAAACCAACGTCCACTGGGTATGGATCTTCATATTATCTCAATGCAATCAGACTCTGTTCGTGATTCGGTAACGAATTTTATAGATAACTTGATTGCTGCTGTGGTGATTGTTTTCATCGTTTTACTGCTATTTATGGGTATTCGATCTGGCGTGATTATTGGCTTTGTATTGCTTTTAACAGTGGCTGGTACTCTATGCATCATGTTAATTGATGACATCGCAATGCAACGAATTTCGTTAGGTGCGCTGATCATCGCATTAGGCATGTTAGTAGATAATGCCATTGTGGTAACTGACAGTATTCTGGTACGCCTCCAAAACAATGAAGATCGTAATGTCGTTATTCCAGAGGTTGTCAATGCAACTAAATGGCCGCTTTTAGGCGGTACTGTTGTGGGTATTTGTGCTTTCAGTGCGATTGGCTTATCACCGTCAGATATGGGTGAATATGCCGGTTCGCTATTTTGGGTGATCTTATACTCAATGTTACTTAGCTGGGTCTTTGCTGTTACCGTAACACCGTTACTGTGCCATCAGTTCTTAAAAGTTAAGATCAAACAACAAGATACTAAGCCAAGTAAAATTGTAGAAAGTTACAAAGCTTTATTAACTTGGGTTTTGTCACACCGAAAAATAACTGGGGCATTGCTACTGGCAACACTGGTTGGCGCTATTTGGGGAATGAAATTTGTACCACCTGGCTTTATGCCAGAATCACAACGTGCGCAATTTGTTGTTGATGTCTACCTTCCTCAGGGAACAGACATCACCAATACAGAAAAAACGATCGCTCGGATTGAACAAGATATTACCAATAAAGAAGGTATCGGGAATATCTCAAGTTTCATTGGTGGTGGTGGCTTACGCTTTATGCTTACTTATGCACCAGAAGCACGCAATCCAAGTTATGGTCAATTACTGATTGATATTGATGATTACCGTAACATAGCTCCATTACTTGTTGAGTTACAAACTGAGCTTGATAATAAATACCCAGAAGCCTCGATCAAAGTATGGAAATTCATGCTAGGTCGTGGGGGCGGTAAAAAAATTGAAGCCGGTTTCCAAGGCCCTGACAGTAGAGTCCTACGTGATCTTGCTGAACAAGCGAAGTCAATCATGCTGTCTGATCAAAACTTGATTGCCGTTCAAGATGATTGGCGTCAACAAGTACCTGTTATTAAACCTGTTTATTCAACAGAAAAAGCGCAACGTTATGGACTAACCAATCAGGAAATTAGCCAAGCAATTGCACAAACGCTATCAGGTCGAACGGTTGGTGTATATCGTGAAGGAAATGACTTAATTCCAATTGTTGTTCGTGCGCCAGAAAGTGAACGTACTCATGAACGTGCTATTGAAAACACAGAAGTCCATAGTCGTATGGTCAATGGACCAATCTCTGTTAGCCAATTAATCGAATCTGTTAATGTCACGTGGGAAGATGCCATCTTACGTCGAATTAACCGTATACCAACCATTTTGGTTCAGGCAGATCCTGCACCAGGTGTACTGACGGCCGATGCATTTAATGAACTGCGTGGAAAAATCGAAGCTATCGAGTTACCACCAGGTTATAAATTGACATGGTACGGTGAATATAAAGCATCCAAAGACGCAAATGAAGGACTCGCGATTTCTGCACCTTATGGTTTTGCTGCGATGATTTTATCCGTGATATTTATGTTTAATGCATTAAAACAGCCATTGATTATTTGGCTAACAGCGCCATTAGCTATTATTGGCGTTACCATTGGTCTGGTTATTTTCCAAACACCTTTCGAGTTTATGGCTATTCTTGGCTTCCTTAGCTTAATTGGTATGATGGTTAAAAATGCGATTGTTCTGGTTGACCAAACAGATGTAGAAATAAAAGAAGGCAAAACACCTTATCAAGCGATTATTGACTCAGCCTTAAGTCGTGCACGCCCTGTTTTACTTGGTGCATTAACCACAATTTTAGGCGTTGCTCCTTTACTTATTGATCCTTTCTTCAAGAGTATGGCAGTAACAATCATGTTTGGTTTATTGTTTGCAACCATTTTAACTTTGGTGATTATTCCACTACTTTATGCAGTACTGTTTAAAGTGGAAATCGAATCACAATAGTAACCACATAGCCAGATATCTTATCCAAGGGACGTATTGTAATACGTCCCTTTTTCATACTTATTTTAATAAATAAACCCAACCAATTTATGATTTCATTAATATCTGTATACATAATATAAAAATTCTGTCTATGATAATAAGAATTTACTCTTAAATGACTGTGACGATAAAAATTATGACGCAATTTGTATGGCAACCAATTAGATACCCTCTACTTTTTTCTACCCTGCTAATTGGCTGTTCTTTTTTTTCTAGTAATGTTTTAGCTGAAGAAGTGGTTAATAACTCGTTAGATTACTCAAGCTCAAATAATCTATTGCTTCAGCAGTACAAAGACAATTACGTTCTACCTTTTTACTACACTCAAAAACCTAACTATCAAGAATACCAATCGATTATTCCTGAAGACGGTAAATTAAGTAAGTACAACGTTAACTTTCAGATCAGCCTAAAGTACCGTTTAGCATCTGGTGTTTTAAATAGAAACGACAAGCTCTATGTTACTTATACACAGCGTTCAAATTGGCAAGCGTACGCTTCTTCAGCCTATTTTAGGGACACTGAATATGAGCCATCTATTTTTTGGACCCTTCCTGAAAAAGCCGAAAATAATGCGTTGGGGTATGCTGGAACAACGGTTGGTCTCGTCCATGAATCTAATGGTAGAGGCGGCGAACAAGAAAGAAGCTGGAATCGTGCATTTGCTGATTTCACATTCGAACATAACAACTACACATTAAGTATCAAGCCATGGCTACGTCTCGACTTTGGTGCAAAAGATTACAATAAAGATATTACCAACTACATGGGATACGGACGCATCAGCATGAACTGGGCTGTTGATAATAATAATCTGATTTCATTAACCGTGCGTAACGCTTTAGAAAGTGGATTTTCACGTGGTTATGAGCGCATTACCTGGAGTTTTCCAATCTATAAGCGCCTACGTGGATATATGATGTTAGAAAGTGGTTACGGTATTTCGATCTCTGACTACAACCATTACGATAATGCAGGTGGTATTGGTTTTTCTTTTTAATCAGTAAAGAGGTTCTATCTGTAATCTTAAGATAGAGCCTTTTATTTACTTCAGGCATAAAATTTTCAGCAAAAAATGCTTTCATCGTGCATTCTAACTATTCACTTCTAGATTTTCGATCTAAAATCCCACTTTAGATTACCCTTCCCCCCCTTTTACGAGACACTTTGTGATGGAAAAACTATTTGAACGAATAATGTATGGGTCACGTTGGTTAATGGCACCTATCTACTTCGGTCTCAGCTTTGTGTTATTGGCACTTTCAGTGAAATTCTTTCAAGAGATATTTGATCTAATCCCAGTTATTATCACAATGAAAAGTATGGACTTAGTTCTGATTATTCTTTCACTTGTTGATATTGCTCTTGTTGGCGGACTCGTTGTTATGGTGATGTTTTCTGGCTATGAAAACTTCGTTTCACGCCTAGATCTCGATGATCATGACGACAAATTAGGCTGGTTAGGTAAACTTGATGCAAGCTCATTGAAAAACAAAGTATCAGCCTCTATTGTTGCAATATCTTCAATTCATTTATTAAAAATATTTATGAATATAGAAAATATTGATAACTCAAAATTAATATGGTACCTGCTCATTCATATTACCTTTGTATTATCTGCTTTTGCTATGGGATATCTTGATAAAATCACAAAACACTAAGTAAACAGCAACGCAAGGATGCGTTCACGCGTTATCTACAAACGATTTATTTTTCCTTTTTCTCGAATAATTAGCAATAAACATCATATTGGAACACTATATGCATTTTCTTGTTATATCCCAATAACGAGAAAGACCAATGAAATTATACTTATTGTTTTTTGTGCTTCTTTCATCACCATCAGCGTATAGTTTTAATAATCATTCCCCTATTACTACCTTCGAAGCAAAAACAGCATTAACGTTTGATTCTTCAAACTGTAATACACTCCTCCAACTATCATTTTTCCATGCTGGCTTATGTGCAAACAAAGCGTTAAACAATTTTCAGCCACTTTCGTTAAAACCAACATCATCTCACTATCAAGAAGCAAATATCGCCATAAGTTTTGATTCTGATACACGTTTGTATATCACGTCGTATAGTGAGAATGATGCTTATGGTTTCCATTTACATATTCCTTTAAATATATTTAGTCGGTAGGAATACAACGATAATTATTTCGCAATTTTGTAACGTGATTTAATATCTCATTCCCCTTATGACATCAACATACGGTATGATGCTATCAATTAAGACAATTGAGTATTCAGCATGTATCATCAAACACTTAAAAAATATTTTGGTTTTGATTCTCTTAGAACAGGTCAGGAAGAAGTCATTACTCGTGTTCTTGATGGCCATTCTGCAGCCGCTATTTTTCCTACTGGCTCGGGTAAATCTCTTTGTTACCAACTCCCAGCAATTGAATTACCGCACCTAACACTGGTGATCTCACCACTCTTAGCATTAATGAAAGATCAGTTGGATTTCCTTGCATCAAAAGGTATTCCCGCAGCATCTATCGACTCAAGCCAAACTTGGCAACAGACTCAGCAAGTTATGCAAAATATTCGCCAAGGCGAAACTAAAGTATTAATGATCTCTGTCGAACGTTTGAAAAACGAGCGTTTTAGACATTTTATCAGCCAAGTCCCTATCTCATTACTCGTTGTTGATGAAGCTCACTGTATTTCAGAATGGGGGCACAATTTCAGACCCGATTACCTGAAATTACCTTATTACCAACAGTCTTTAAATATTCCACAAGTACTACTACTAACAGCCACGGCGACGCCTGCTGTTATTAATGATATGCAAGATAAATTCAATATTGCAAAAGATGATATCGTCGTAACAGGTTTCTATCGCAAGAATCTTGATCTCTCTATTTTGGCAGCCCAAGATGATGAAAAATTGGATGTACTACAGCAACAATTGATAGCACAACCCAATACACCATCTATTGTTTACGTCACTTTGCAGCATACTGCAGAAGAGATTGCGGCAACTCTCACAAGTAATCATATTCCCGCTCAAGCTTACCATGCAGGTATGGATGCCGATCGCCGCCAGCATATACAACAACAGTTTATGGCAGGAGAAATCAATTGCATTGTTGCCACCATCGCCTTTGGCATGGGGATCGACAAATCTGATATTCGCCAAGTGATCCACTTCGATCTACCAAAATCAATTGAAAACTATAGTCAGGAAATAGGTCGTGCTGGTCGTGATGGTGAAAACTCAACCTGCACAGTCATTGCAAATAAATCAGGTCTAAATGTGCTACAAAATTTCATTTATGGAGATACGCCTGATCGCAGTTCGATAGCAACCGTATTACATGAAATCAAAGCACAATCACAACAGTGGGAAGTAATGAATAATCGGCTATCAAAAGATGCCAATATTCGATTATTGCCTTTAAAAACACTATTGGTCTATTTAGAGATTCGCCAGATCATTGAGCCTCAATATACTTATTTTGCTGATTACCGTTACAAGCTCAACATTAGCCAGCATGAAATTTTATCGCATTTTAATAATGAGCGTCGCCAGTTCGTCGAAGCAATTTTTGCTTGTTCAACAAAAGCAAAAGTATGGAATACACTAGATATGGACGCATTATGGCAAGGCTATAATGCAGATAGAAAACGTGTTGTTGCTGCGATTGACTATTTTAATGAAAAAGGTTGGATCACTTTAGAAAGCAAACAAATGACTGACGTATATGCTATCAAAAATCATCACTTTGATATCGGTGTTGAGAGTGAGGCGCTGTATCAACTGTTCCAACAAAAAGAGCATAGTGAAATAAAACGTATCAATAGTATGATTGATTTTTTTGAAAGCAAAACCTGTTTAAGTTATCAATTAGCGCGTTATTTTGCTGATCATCATGCTCCGGAACATTGTAACCATTGCTCTGTTTGTCGAGGAAAAAGTATCACATTGCCACCATTACCGACACTACCAGAAGTTTCCGATCACGTTTTAACCCAATGGTGCGATCAATTCATCAATGCATGTGATATAGCACCATCTGTTGCTGCTATTACACGATTTTTAAATGGTATGACAACACCATTGACCACCAAGATAAAAGCCAAGCAATTTGATGGTTTTGGTCAACTTGAAGCGTATCCCTTTGAGCAAACTTTTGCTCACATTACACGCTTATATGGCTAATCTATGTTAATTCTTTATCAATTTAGATATATGAAACTCACTTTTCATTATTAATGAATAGCGATCTACATCACAACGTTCTAGAATAGCCCCTTAACCGATGGGGATTAAAGTTATGACTATTGAAAAAGAAGAATACCAAGTTTGTGAAGCATGTGGTGTATCAGGTGAACTCGGTTTTATCATCAAAGAAAACGATGATACTGCAGACGTTCAAATCTTTGCTCAAGGTAAAGATGCACTAGAAGTAGAATTAGCAAACTACCTTGCACTAGCAAAAGAAGTGAATGCTAACTACAAAGTTGAAACAACCCCAGTAGATGAAAATAGCACTGAATTAACAGCGCGTATTCAATTCGAATGCAGTGCTGAGAAGCTAATTTTCGAACTTCGTAGCCGCTCTCTAGCTAAGTAATTATTGTTCTTTAGCTTAAGCCAGCAATGATTATCAATATAGATAATCATTGCTGGCTTTCTTTTATTTTACTGGTACTAAGTTTTTCCACATTAAGCGACCGTTTAATTCCACTTCATTTTCAACAGCACACTGAAGTTTATAACCATCGATATCAATAATCGCGCCCAATGAATAAGCTTTATCCTCATAGAAGCATAAACGCTGATTGGTTACTTGCCCATCAAGATTAAACTCAATACTTGGCTCTATTTTTGACGTATCTGCAACACTGTAGTTTTTCGCCTGTGTCGGTAGGCTTAAGAGCATCATTACTAAGCAACTTATTACGAAACAATTAATAGAACGCCCGTTCATCATCCCAAACTCCATTCAAATCCTTTATTTCTATAGGCGACTATATATTTCAAATAATAAAAAAGCAGCCAAAATGGCTGCTTTCTGATTAGATAAAATATTAATATTCAATTGCTCGAGGCAATTCCTTCGCTTGTGCAATCCAATCTTGAACACTTTTCAATGCCGGTAATTGACGAACTAGTGCCTTTTCTTCATTCACTTCTAGCATTTTTGCATGTAAATTTTCTGCATTACGCTGCGCAAGTTCTGGAACCGTATCAACACCAGAAAACTCTAATAAATCAGCGTATTGAGTGCTAATACCTTTAACACGAGATAAATCAGCTCGGTTAATCCACTTTAATACTAATTTACTACTAATGCCCGTTGCTTCAGCAATAGCTTTTCGGCCTGCAGGTTTCTGACCTTTATCTAATAATTGCTCCATCGTATGGACATCTGCCGCTTCTAATTTAGCCGCATATACTTCACCGATACCTTCAATAGTTGCTAGTTTAGTCATTACCCGCTCCAAATATTAAATAAAGCCCGTCGTTACAACATAATAGACAACAGAAAATTAAAAAACTCAAAAAAATGCAAAAAATAATTTCAATCCAGTAATGGAGGTAAATTAATATGCCGTTTCGCTGACAAAGCCTTTAAAAATGGTTAAGAAAATAATCTTTAAATCTAAGACTAAGCTCCAATTCTGCATATAACGAATATCATATTGAATTCGTTTTTCCATCTTATCAAGCGTGTCCGTTTCACCACGATAACCACTTATTTGTGCAAGCCCCGTGATGCCAGGTTTGATTTTATGACGAATCATATAGTTATCGACAAGAATTCGATATTCTTCATTGTGTGCGACAGCGTGAGGACGCGGACCTACAATCGACATGGTGCCTTGCAATACATTAATAAACTGTGGCAATTCATCTAGTGATGTTCGACGAATAAACGCACCGAATTTAGTCACTCGTGGATCGTTTTTAGTTGCTTGTTTCACCACATGGTTATTTTCCATTACTTTCATGGAACGGAATTTCCACACTTTAATTTTGTTACCACGAAGACCATAACGATCTTGCTTAAATAAAATAGGACCAGGCGAACTCAATTTAACACCGATAGCAACAGCGATAAGTACAGGTGAGATAAGAAGCGTAATCACACTACCAATAATCAAATCTTCCAGACGCTTAATGTAATCACCAATACCTTCAAAAGGACTCGCAAAAACACTCAATGTCTCCACATTACCCACACGACAAATTTGAGAAGCATTCAAATTATAAGTAAAGAGATCAGGTACCACAAAAGTATCAACCGTTGTATCTGATAACTGATGTAAGAAGAAATGTATACGTTCTTTGGCAACCATCGGCAAAGCGACATACACATCATCAATTTCGCCTTTTTTTGCAAAGGAAATAAGCTTGTTAACTTTCCCTTTACACTGAGATTTCGTTAAATAACTAAAGCGTTCTTCACCACGATCATCATAATAACTAATTTCAAAATTCGTATTTTTGTATTTCTCTAATAATGCTTTCTCTATTGCTAAACCCGCTGTTGTCATTCCTAGAATAGCAATACGATGTGTTTTTTTATGGCGACCAATGTATTTAGTTACATAATAAACAGCAACACGCGAACTCCAAATAATCAGAAACGATAATAAAAACCACGAAAGTCCTATATTTCCAATAAAGCCCCGTACATTGACATGATCAATGAAAGCGAAGAAAAACGTTATCGATAAAACACAGAGCTCAACAAGTAAAAAGTTACCTAATAAGCGCAAAGTCATTCGTCGATAGTTAGCACGATTTTCTTTGTCATAAAAACCAACGTAGTGGCCACAACCGACGAAAGTAACGCTGATAAAAATACCGTATAATAAATCAAACGGTGATGGTTCTTGGGCAAAAAATGCATAGACAAGAGTAAGAGAGAAATTTATAACTAAAAAATCAAAAAAATTAATTATAAATGAATAACCATCATCGGCTACTTCAAGAGTTTTTCTATTCATTAACACGCCCGTTTTATTTCCAATAGGAAAATTCTACATTCTGACAATTATTTTTATTTTTGTTCAGATATCAACATCGTAAATCGTTAAATAATACATGAATCACAACTAGTATATACATTTTATCTAAAATGGCTGATTTAAAATATCATATTTATGTCAAAAAAAAAGCTCAGCATTTATAATGCTGAGCCTTATTCATTCAGAGGAGTTATTTAAGTGGAAGTGTTTCTTTCACATAATCTCCAGGCGCTGTATAAAGTGCTTTATAATTATCACTTCCAATTTCGCGTGCCGGCACTTTTTCTTTCTTATTAAAATCCCCTAACCAAGTATCCCAATGCGTCCACCAAGAGCCATCTTGACGTTTAGCATTATCTAACCAAGATTCTGGGTTTTCTTCTTGCTTATCACTTAGCCAAAAACCATATTTATTCTTTTTAGGATGATTTACAATCCCAGCAATATGACCAGACTCTCCTAGTACAAATGTCGACTTCCCACTTAATTTCTGAGCGCCTCTGTATGTACCTTGCCATAAAGCGATATGATCTTCTTGAGTAGAAATAAAGTATGTTGGTACTTTGATTTTAGATAAATCAATAAAAACACCACCAATTTTTATTCCTTTATTATCGACTAACTTATTATTTAAATAAAACTCGCGTAAAATAGTACTATGACATGCAGCTGTAACATTCGTACTATCACCGTTCCAATAAAGTAAATCGAAGTCTATTGGGCTATTACCTTTTAAGTAATTATTGACATAATAATTCCAATAAAGGCTATTTTCACGCAATAAACTAAACGTCACACTCAAAGAGCGGCCGTCCATATAACCATTAACATCGTTCTGTGCTTCAATTGCTGATACTAATGGATCATTAACATAAGCACCAATTTCACCCGGTTGTGAAAAATCGAGTAATGTTGTGAAGAATGTTGCTGATTTAATACGATTACGCATGCGTTTTGCTGCGTAATACGCCAGAGTAGTAGCTAATAATGTACCACCAATACAGTAACCCGCTGCATTGATTTGTTTTTCGCCAGTGATATCTTCAATAGCGTCAACGGCAGGGATAACACCATCTAGTACATAGTTTTCAAAATCCACCTCCCTTTGTGGTGTACCTGGATTTCTCCAAGACATCATAAAGACAGTATGACCTTGCTCTACAAGCCAACGAACCATTGAGTTATTTTCACGTAAATCAAGGATATAATATTTATTGATAAACGGAGGAACAATTAACAATGGTGTACTATTAACATTTTCAGTTAATGGCTTATATTGAATAAGTTCAAATAACTCATTCTTAAATACGACGTCACCATCAGTATTTGCAATATTGACACCCAGTTGGAATGCGTCGCGATTAGTCATGCGAATTTTCAAGACATCCGCACTGCTCTGCATGTCTTCTTGCAGTAACTCCATCCCTTTAATTAAGTTTTCACCATTAGTTTCAACGGTCAACTTAGCCAGTTCTGGGTTTGTAGTAACAAAGTTTGTTGGCGACATCGCATTGATTGCTTGGCGTGAAAAAAAGCCTAAACGCTCTTTTGCCTTCTCATCAACACCTTCAATAGAATCAATCGCTTCACGCATTGAGTCGCTAAAAAGCAAATAAGATTGCTTAATATAATTGTAAAACGCTTCATTTTCCCACGCAGGATCGCTAAAACGTTTATCATCTTTTGCTGGCTTAATTAGAGATTGTCCACCATCAGTTGATGGCATCGCGATGTTCTGCCAGATTTTTACTTGTTTTTCCCACCAATCCATTTGGACTTGAGCAAGTGCTGCTGGCTGTGATGCTGCTTTTTCAAAAAACTCTGCAGTATCTTCCAAATTAATATCATTCAGCGCTTTATTTAATGGGGTGTTCATGGCTGCCTTGCCGGAGTCTAACTCCTTCCACCATAGCTGGTTCATATCTTGGAGCTTGGCAAAGTAGTCCGAAAAGAAGTGATTGTTCATAACAAAAACCCTGTACTTGGACTAATTCAATTACACTAAGGAACAGTTGACTCAGCATAATTGAGATAAGCTGTAACAAAAAAGTCGCCCTCATATAAATGAGAGCGACTAGAAATAAACCTTAAGCTACTGGCGTTGCTTTTTTAACATTGTCAGCAACAAGCTCTTCTACTTCTGTTTTGAATGATTGAGCAACAGCGTTGAACTTGTTGCTATCATCAATAAGCTGCTTAGAAAGCTTAGTCAACGTTTCAAGTTGTTGGCTATTGAACGCAGTTAGAGATTGGATATCTTTTACTTCGCTAACAGCTTTAAGCTGAGACAGACCTAAATCACTGTATGCGCGAACAGCAGCAAGTTGAAGTTCAGTTAGTTCTTCAACATTCTTAGTGAATAGTTTGTTGAACTTAACGTATGGTGCTAGAGATTTCTCAGTTTGTTCAGAGAACGACTTAAACATTTCCGTATACATAGATCTTTCCTCATTGATAGTAATAAAGCACTGCATGTATCCTCATACAGCGCCGATATTTAGATAAAAATTAAACGCGTTTTAGAATGACCGCTGTACCCATACCACCACCTACACATAAGGTCGCAATACCGTACTTATCTTCGCGGCGGCGCATTTCATGTAATAAGCTCACTAAAATACGATTACCTGATGCACCTAATGGGTGACCTAGAGCGATGGCTCCGCCATTGACGTTTGCACGTTCAACGAGATCTTCAACTTTTGAATTCGTTTCTTTTGCTACTTCATAAAGCACACCCAGCGCTTGGCCAGCAAAAGCCTCGTTAAACTCTAAACGCTCAATTTTATCAATTGATAGTTGTGCTTTATCTAATGCTTTAAGTACTGCTGGCACAGGCCCTAAGCCCATGATTTCAGGAGCAATACCTGCTTGCGCATAACTTTCAATTTCAGCAAGTGGCGTCAGGTTATATTTATTTACTGCCGCTTCTGAAACAACAATAATTGCACTACCGCCATCATTAATACCTGATGCGTTACCTGCAGTAACAGAACCATCACGTTTAAATGCAGGACGTAGTTTTGCCAGACCTTCGATTGAAGCATCTTGTTTCGGGTACTCATCGGTATCAACAATAACCGTTGCACGACGACCTACTACTTCTACAGGTGTAATTTCATCAACAAACTTGCCTTGCTCAATAGCAGCAACGGCTTTTTGTTGGCTCGCTAGTGCGAAATTATCTTGCTGTTCACGTGTTAAGCCTACTTTCTCAACAACATTCTCAGCGGTTACACCCATGTGGTAATTATTAAAGGCATCCGTTAAACCGTCAGCAATTAATAAATCGCTAAGTTCCAGATTACCCATTTTTTGCCCATCACGAATTTTCGATGATGCACAAAATGGAATTTGAGACATGTTTTCTGCGCCTGCAGCAACCACGATATCAGCATCACCTGCTTTGATGTGGGCGGCAGCATCCATTACCGCTTTCATACCACTACCACACACCATGTTTAATGTGTATGCAGGTACTTCATTAGGAATGCCCGCTTTTAAAGCTGCTTGTCGACCCGGTCCCATACCTTGACCAGCACCAACGACATTTCCGAAAATCACTTCATCAATCGCTTCTACTGGTACTGATGTTTCTGCTAACGCGCCTTTGATTGCGGCTGCGCCAAGTTCTGCTGCTGTTACTGATTTTAGTGCACCGCTAAAACTACCGATTGGTGTACGTTTTGCAGCAACAATAAATACCCTAGCCATATTAATTCGCGTCCTTACTTAAAAATTCAATAATCAGTCAATCTTGATCAGTTCATGTATAAGCCGCCATTTACTGATAATGTTTCACCAGTAATATAGGCTGCTGCATCACTTGCTAAAAATGTCACTGTTGCCGCTACTTCTTGTGGTAGCGCTAAACGGCGCATCGGAATTTCAGCTTTAATTGAATCAAGTATTTCAGGTTTAATCGCTTCAACCATTGGCGTGCCGGTATAACCAGGAGCGACCGCATTTACCGTTACGCCAGCACGTGCGCCTTCTGCTGCTAGTGCTTTTGTAAAGCCAATCATGCCAGCTTTAGCTGCTGAATAGTTTGCTTGACCAAACTGACCTTTAAGTCCATTTACTGATGTAATATTAATAATGCGAGCATTACCTTTATTACACATTGAGTCGAATAAAGGCTGAGTAACATTGAACAGACTATTTAAATTTGTGTTGATTACTGCATTCCATTGATCAGCAGTCATACGCTTGAATGTCGTATCTTTAGTGATACCTGCGTTGTTAACTAGCACATCGATTTGACCTTCTTCCTGAAGCAATGTTGCTAACGCTTCTTGACAGTAATTCGTATCAGTTACGTCGAGTGGAAATAGTCGAACAGACTCAGATGAATAATTATTATCCGCGAACCACTCTTGAGCCGCTTTTTCACCTGTTGGATAATATGTTGCAACTACTCGAAAACCTGCATCGACTAATGCTTGAGTGATCGATGAACCAATACCACCTTTAGCACCTGTAACTAATGCTACCTTACTCATTTAAGGCTCCTTCCTTTCTATCAAATTATTAATACACTTAATAAGCTCAAGGTTTGTTCCATAAATTTAAACAATTCAACCTATGAGCTCTATCTAATCATTAATACAACATAGCTCACATATTAAGCCGCATATAATACAGATATATTACAAACACGTTGCATATTTAATATAACAACACAGATGCATATTGATGGCAAGAAAGGAATTAACAATTTCAACGCTATTTGTCACTGGTATTAACAAAAGTGTCAATATAACTAAAGTGACAAATTTGAATTTAACAATATATTTATGGATTAATATCAGAGCATTCTTGGATAAATTTATTATTCCAATAAAAAAAATACTGTTAGAAATCTTGTTAACCGTGCAATAAAACACGTTATATATTTGTTAATAATGCATTTCTTATTAAGACGTTGTGAGAAAAGTTATGCGCCATCTTTGAAATACTACTTAGCGTTTACTTTTTGAGCAGCTCTATCTCAACCTTTGTTTGCAGTAATTCAAAACATAAGACGACATAAGTGACTTGATAACTTTCTTGCTGCCCTGATATATATAAAACGCCATGAAACGTATCGAATGAATGGTTAACAGCTATTCTGGTAATCTAAAAAACGTGAACTAAAGCCATATTAGATAGTCTCAGGTTTTTTACTTAATGTATTAAGTAAGCTCTATAGGAAAATGAATTTATGTTAGCGAGTACTTTTCAACGATTAAATCACTACTTACAAAGCCAAGTCATTGGTCAACCCGATTTAGTGAAACAGTTATTAATTGCTTTACTGGCTGATGGACACATCCTTGTAGAGGGTCCTCCAGGACTGGCAAAAACACGCGCTGTTAAAGTGCTTTCTGATTGTATTGAAGGTGATTTTCACCGTATTCAGTTTACGCCCGATCTATTACCTTCTGATTTAACAGGTACTGATATTTTTCGTCCTGAAACTGCCGAGTTTATTTTTCAACCCGGTCCTATTTTCAACTCATTAATTCTTGCAGATGAAATCAACCGAGCACCAGCAAAAGTACAGGCTGCAATGCTTGAAGCGATGGCTGAAAAGCAGATCACTGCTGGTCGAAAAACATACCCATTACCTGAGTTATTCCTCGTAATGGCAACGCAAAACCCCATTGAGCAAGAAGGTACTTACCCACTGCCTGAAGCACAATTAGACCGTTTCTTATTGCAACTTAATGTCGATTATCCTAGTGCTGAAAGTGAATTAGAGATATTACGTCTAAATCGTGGTGAAGCTTTAGGTATTGAAAAAGCAGAGCCTGTTCATATTAGCCAACATGACATTTTTGCTGCGCGAAAAGAAGTGCTTAACATTCATATGGCAGAAGATGTAGAGCATTACATTATTCGTCTCGTCATGGCGACACGTCAATCTGACAAGTTCAGCTCTCAGCTTAAAGATTGGCTTCAAATGGGTGTTAGCCCACGTGCAACACTAGCTCTTGATCGTTGTGCTCGAGCTCACGCTTGGCTAAGTGGTCGTGATTTTGTTACACCAGAAGATATCCAAATAATGGCATATCCTGTTTTACGTCATCGCTTATTACTTAGCTATGAAGCACAAGCAGAAGGTATTGCCGCAGATCGCGTAGTTGAAGAATTGATTTCACAGGTCGCTAGTATATGAGCAAATCACACTTAACCGTAGCGCTGCCACCCCATAGCGATGGGGTTAATGTGTGTTTGGCTGAGCTACTGCAATATAAGAATCAGGCCGTGCGTTGGTTGCCACCAGCGCACAGTATCTGGTCACAGTTAAATGGCCTACATCAAAGTCGCCACAAAGGACGTGGGATGAACTTCTCAGAAGTACGTCCCTACCAAGCTGGTGATGATATTAGAGCTATTGATTGGCGTGTAACCGCACGAACTGGCAAAACACATACCAAACTCTTTACCGAAGAGCGCGAGCAACCCGTTATGTTGCTTATTGATTTAAGCCGAAGCATGCAATTCGGCTCACAATTAATGCTGAAATCTGTTCAAGCGGCTCACTTTGCTAGCTTATTAAGCTGGCTTGCTATAAGTGAACAAGATCGTATAGGGGCAGTAATTTATAACGGTTTGAATGTTAATGAATGTAAGCCAACGGCACGCCAGCAAGGTCCACTTCATATCATCAATAAGCTAATTGAATCACAGCAGTTAGCATTAAATGCATTAGAACAGCCTCAACAATTTAACTTTTCTGATGCATTAAAACGGTTACACCACCTTTGTTCTAAAGGCAGTGAAATTATTATTATCAGCGATTTTAACCAATTATCGCTTAATGATAAGCGACGTTTAACACAATTACGTCAACATAATCGAATTCAGTTTGTCCAAATCCATGACCCACTAGAACAAGGACAAACACAATTTAGAGGCTATGAACATGTTGCTGATAAAGAGCAATCTGCATGGCTTAATTTTTCATCAAAGAAAACACGTGATTCATTAAGTCAGCAGTATCTAACGCATCAAAACTTTGTGGCTGATATTGCGAAATCACTTGCGATCCCTCTACATTATTTATCTGCAGCGGAACCTTTGTTGCAGCAATTAACAACGCGTCAAAGGAGTTAAGTAATGGCAACACCAAGCGTTCAGCAACTCCCTTTAGCGGATATACATCTTCCTCAAGCTCCAAACTTTTGGCCTTTAGCATGGGGATGGTGGGTATTATTTGCCGTGGTGATTCTCGCTATTGCAGTTGTCGTCACTTTTATTAGGCGTAAAAAGCATGCTGATGCTGCACAAAAAGAAGCATTACAGAAACTGTCGCTAATAACAGCAGAACAAGGGTTACCCGCTCTCAATACGTTACTAAAACAAGCCGCGTTAAGTTATTACTCGCGCACCATTGTTGCACCATTAACAGGTGAGGCATGGTTGGCATTTTTAGATAATCAACTGCCCGTAAAATATAGTGGTTTTTCAGAACTTAAATCGGTATGGCTATCAGGTTCATTTTCAAATACGCCACTGAGTCATGATGACTTTCAACAATGTAAAACAATGGCAAACACATGGCTTAAACATGCTTTGCCGCCACGAAAACTACCCAGCATGACGCAAAAGGAGTCTTCAAATGTTTGAATTTGTATGGCTTTGGGCTTGGGCATTGTTGCCTTTAGCATGGCTCGTTTACCGTTTTAGTAAACCGGTTGTGCAACCTGCGGCAATTCAATTACCCAAATTACCCAGCGGCGTTGGTCAAAAACAGCCTCGCTCTATCATACGTAAAGTATTAATGGCTTTACTGTGGACTTGTCTTGTCTGTGCTGCGGCAAGACCGGTTTGGTACGGGAATCCTATCGAAATAAAACCAGAACACCGTGACATGTTATTAGCTGTCGATTTATCAGGCTCGATGTCAATTCCAGATATGGTGACTAAAAATGGGAAAAGTATTGATCGCTTAACCGCGGTAAAACATGTGTTATCGGATTTTATTGAAAAACGAAAAGGTGATCGCTTAGGTTTAGTCCTTTTCGCTGATCATGCTTACTTACAAACACCTCTTACATTTGACCGTAGGACGGTTGAACAACAGCTAGATCGTACTGTTTTAGGCTTAATTGGGCAAAGCACTGCAATTGGTGAAGGCTTAGGTATTGCGACAAAAACCTTTATTAACAGTAAAGCGCCACAACGGGTAATTATTTTATTAAGTGATGGTGCAAATACCTCTGGTGTAATTGATCCACTTGAAGCCGCTAAATTAGCCAAAGAAAGCGGTGTGAAAATCTATACCGTAGGTGTTGGTGCCGATCAAATGGTGCAACAAGGTTTCTTCGGTGATCGCATCGTCAATCCATCACAAGATCTTGATGAAAAGACTTTAACTGAAATCGCCAAGATGACGGGCGGTGAATATTTCCGAGCACGTAATCCACAACAGCTTGAGAAAATTTACGACATCATCAATAAACTTCAACCTGTCAATAACGCTCAGCAAACATGGCGTCCACGTGATGAGTTGTTCCGATATCCTTTAGCCATAGCATTACTACTTTCTGTCGTCATTGCTGTTATGAGGAGACGTCATGGCTAATTTTACTTTTATGCACCCTATGTGGTTTTTGGCACTTGTGCCATTAGTCTTTCTTTTACCTTGGCTTAAAACCAAGAAACAAACCACGGGGTTAATTGCGCCACACCTAGCAAAAAAATTAGGTATGGCTCAGCCTAAATCGACATCATGGCCCATTGCCATACTCACTTTGGGCTGGCTAATCGCTGTTATTGCGATGGCTGGTCCTAGTTGGCAAAAAGTAAAACTACCTGCTTATAACTTAAGTGGCGCACGCGTATTGGTAATGGATATGTCCCGCTCTATGTATGCGACCGATATAAAACCGAACCGTTTAACACAGGCGCGTTTTAAAGCGCTTGATATGTTACCGGGCTGGAAAGAAGGCAGTACGGGGTTAGTCACCTATGCGGGAGATGGCTATGAAGTCAGCCCGTTAACTGAAGATAGCCATACTTTAGCAAACTTGATCCCTAGCCTATCGCCAAAGATTATGCCAATTCCTGGTAGTAATGCCGCGGCAGGTATTGCTGAAGCGATAAAGTTACTTAAACAGGCTGGTAATAGTACGGGTGATATTATCTTAGTGACCGACGGTATGTCTAAGCAGGAATCAGCTAAAAGTTTAGCCGAATTAAAAGGTACTAAATATCGTGTCTCTATCTTAGCAATGGGCACAGTTGATGGAGCACCTGTTCCACTGCCTGATGGTCGATTATTAATGGATAATGGCTCTCCTGTTATTTCAAAAATTAACCTGAAAACACTAGAACCTATTGTTAAGCAAACTGGTGGTATTTTGCAGATGGTTCAACCGACAGATCAAGATGTTAATGCGATTGTCCACTTCACAGCAAAACCACAAGATAGCGGTAAAAAAGATCAACAAAAAGAACTGCAAGAACGTTTAAATGGCGGATTTTGGTTAGTTTTACCTTTGTTATTACTGGCATTACTGGGTTTCCGCCGTGGCGTTGTCATTGCCACTATGTTCTTCTTTTTACCTATTGATCATGCGCAAGCGAGCCCATGGGTAAATGCTGAGCAGCAAGCTTACCAAACTTATACCGATGGTAAATATAAGCAAGCGGCACAAGATTTTGAATCTCCGCAATGGAAAGGTATCGCTGAATATAAAGCAAAAAATTATGCACAAGCCATTGAAACCTTAAAACCATTACATGATTCAATGTCGCAGTACAACCTAGGTAATGCTTATGCACAAAGTGGGAAGTTACAGCAAGCAGTAGATACCTATGAAAAGCTACAGAAAGCCGATCCTAACTACCCCGATGTTAAGAAAAACCTCGATATAGTGAAGAAAGCACTGGAGCAACAAAAGAAACAACAGCAACAGAATCAGCAGAATCAGCAGAATCAGCAGAATCAGCAGAATCAGCAGAAGAGTGACAAGCAACAGCAGCAATCACAAGGCTCTAACAACAAAAATCAGAGCCAAGATAACAGCCAGCAGTCACAACAAAACCAAGATCAGCAGAAATCATCAGATAACAAACAATCTAATGATAAGCAGTCTTCACAATCGAAACAAAATGACCAAAAGCAGGATCAGAGCAACACGAGTAAACAGCAACAAGGTCAGTCTGATAAACAACAAGGGAAAGATCAGCAGCAATCTCAGCAAGCAGGTAGTGATAAACAATCACAGCCAGAAAAAGAGAAAACTGCCGAGCAAAAAGCGGCTGAACAACAACGTGCTGATGAAAATGCGAAACAAGCAGCAAAGCAACAGCAACAGCAACAGCAACAGCAACAGCAACAGCAACAGCAACAGCAACAGCAAGCAGAGTCAAAATCAGCCACTAAGTCAGAACAAGATAAAAACAAAGAAACAACCAACAACAATCAAGTACGAATGAGTGACCAAGCAGCAAAAGACGGGGATGTGCTTTCAGCCAGTAACCCTATTTTGAAAAAATTGGAACAAGTACCTGATGACACCAGTGGTTTGATCCGAGCTCAATTAATTTTGCAAGCGCAACAGAAAGAAGCGCAGCAAAAAACTGAGAACTCATGGTAATAGGACAATGAATAGATTTATGAATAAATTATTTTTTGGCAAAAAAGTAACGACACCATTGTTGTACATTGCTTTGTTTTTCAGTGCGCTACTATCAACCCAAGTGATGGCGGCACAAGCGGAAGCAACAGTGTCTAAAAATATTGTTGGTGTTAATGAGGTTTTCCAATTAACGGTTGCTGTCGATGATAGTGTGAATACCAATTCACTTGATCTTGCGCCATTAAGTCCTGATTTTGCTTATGGTCGTCCTAGCGTAAGTAGCGGGACTTCGATGATTAATGGGGTTATCTCACGTAATACTAGTTGGACAGTAGCACTAGCTGCAACCAAGGTTGGCACTCTTACTATCCCTGCGTTTCAAATTGGTAGCTCAAAAACCGAACCAATTACGATTACTGTTTTAAAAAGCAGTAAACAAACACAGGCAGCCAATGCGAAGCAATCATCTATTTCCATTGAAGGTATTAACGATAAATCAACCATCTATGTGGGCGAATCAATTAATTATCGGGTGCGTATCTTAATTGGCGAGCAAATGGATCAAGCGACTTTAGCACCACCTTATGGTGATGGACTAACAGCAACGCAAGTTGGGCAAGATGCTCAAAACGAAGTTGTTCAAAATGGACGTCGCTATATTGTGATCACCCGCAATTACCAGATCACAGCAGATAAGCCAGGGAATATTACCTTACATGGTGCGAAATTCAGCGGTAGCGTGATTAAAGGGAGTCGTGGCTTCGGCTCAACATTAACAGTGCCAGTGGATAAAACAGCAAAAAATATTGAACTAACAATTAAAGCAAAACCAAGTAACTATAAAGGTTTATGGCTACCAACCTCTGATTTGCAACTCAATCAGGTATGGCAACCATCGGTCAATGGTAAAACAACCGTAGATGCAAAAGTAGGCGAGCCTATTACACGTATTTTAACCTTACGTATTAAAAATATTGCCCAAAGTAATATGCCGAATATCAGCTTAACGTATCCAACATCGGTAAGAAGTTATGATGAGAAACCTGAATATTCAGAAGGGAATGGCTATACAACAATGACGTTAAAGCAAGTCATCATTCCTCGTGAAACAGGCACGATTGAATTACCTGCGGTTAGCATTAATTGGTGGAATACCCAGCAAGAAAAGCAGCAAACCACAAAAGTTGATGGATTAACATTAAATGTAACGGTCGATCCCAATGCAGGCAATACAATTACGCCACCA
The DNA here is from genome assembly GCF_003026075.1 of Photobacterium sp. GB-210. Classification (NCBI taxonomy): domain Bacteria; kingdom Pseudomonadati; phylum Pseudomonadota; class Gammaproteobacteria; order Vibrionales; family Vibrionaceae; genus Photobacterium; species Photobacterium sp. GB-210. The sequence goes on from NZ_PYNU01000006.1 coordinate 39,180, forward strand.
GCATTAACAACCCCATCCGTTGTTACGCCTCAACATAGCGCTAATACTAACAATGCGGGTAATAATGTAGCACAACATGACTACTGGCAATGGGCGACAGCAGTATTTGCCTTACTTTGGTTAATAACACTAGGACTATTAATTAAAGCCCGTAAAGCGCAGCCTGCATCACATACCGAAATCGTGCTTCAATCAGGAACGACGAATGTAGAGCAAGCGTTGAAAGAAGCCATTACCAAACGTGAAACTGTACAAATTCAAACTTACTACCAACAATGGAAACAGCAGCAGCGTGAGAAACTCTCTGCCAATCCAGATCTAGCAGAACAATTAGATAATGCTGTCGCTGAAATTATGGCATCAACTTACAGCCAAGATCGCCAGCAATGGAATGATAAACGTATTATGCAATTGCTTAATCAAGCACAGCAACTGAAAGCAACTGCATCACGTGCATTATCTCTCTCAGACTTAGATCCTAAATAAATATATAAATTTAATAGCGACCTCAAAAACCTCTGTGGCAGATATAAATGCTGTAGCAGAGGTTTTATTTTCTTACATATTAAAGCATTTAATTCTTTCTGTTTTTTTGCATTTTCATCACGATTGGCATAACCACACAACATCCATTAACACACATTATACATTCACTGTCATTTATCGTTATCAAACAAGCTGTTTGTATGCCGATTCACCATGTTTTGATAAAAAAATGTTAAATATAACGTTATATTAATGTTGGTTAAAACCTTATAAAAAGATAACTGGCTATTTCAAACAGATCCTGTTAAAAAATGTTTCAGAAGCAAAATAAAAAGCTATTCACAGAATATAAAATGCAGGATGTTATATGAGTCAATCACAACCTTTTTTAGCCAGAGTGGCCAATGGTAGTTTAGTTATACAAATTATGGTCGGTATTGTTGCTGGTGTATTACTTGCAATACTATCACCATCATCAGCGATGAGTGTGAGTTTTCTTGGGGGGTTATTTGTTGCAGCGCTAAAAGCCGTTGCCCCTATTCTTGTTTTCATTTTGGTTGCTTCATCTATTGCCAACCAAAAGAAAGGCACTCATACCAACATGAAGCCAATTATCGTGTTGTATTTATTTGGCACCTTAATGGCGGCATTTACTGCTGTCGCGATGAGCTTTCTTTTCCCGACCACTTTAACGCTTGTTGCTAGTTCTAACTCAATTGCACCACCGGAAGGTATCGCTGAAGTCATTAGTTCCCTGCTATTTAAGATTGTTGATAATCCAGTTCATGCACTTATGAACGGTAACTTTATTGGGATTTTGGCATGGGCTATCGCGCTTGGTTTTGCGCTTCACCAAGCAAGCGATGCAACGAAACAAGTTTTCCATGACATGTCGAATGGCGTTACACTCATTGTTCGCTTTATTATTCGTTTAGCACCTATCGGTATTTTTGGCTTAGTCTCTGAAACCTTTGCTAAAACAGGCTTTGCAGCATTGGCGGGATACGCCCACTTATTAGGTGTACTATTAGGCTCAATGGCAATTCTTGCTTTTGTTATTAATCCAATCATTGTTTACGTAAAAACAGCTGAAAACCCTTACCCACTTGTTTTCCGTTGTGTACGTGAAAGTGGTATTACCGCTTTCTTCACTCGTAGCTCTGCCGCTAACATCCCAGTAAATATGAAACTTTGTAAAGATCTTAACCTGCATGAAGATACTTACTCTGTGTCTATCCCACTGGGCGCTACCATCAATATGGGGGGAGCGGCAATCACTATTACTGTATTAACCCTTGCAGCCGTTCATACCTTAGGTATTGAAGTCGATTTAGCAACAGCCGTTTTACTGAGTGTTGTTGCTGCGGTTTCGGCTTGTGGTGCATCAGGTGTCGCCGGTGGTTCACTACTGTTGATCCCTTTAGCTTCAAGCTTATTTGGTATCCCTAGTGAAGTAGCTATGCAGGTTGTTGCTGTTGGCTTTATTATTGGTGTGATTCAAGATTCAGCAGAAACGGCACTCAACAGTTCAACGGATGTGGTATTTACCGCTGCAGCATGTCGAGCAGCAGAGCGAAAAGAAGCGAAGGCGAAATTACAAAACTCATAATTACGACTTATATACTTAACCCAAATTATGGGTAAAAAAAGCGGCGATATCATTCTATTTATATAGATAATGATATCGCCGCTTTTTTATCACTATACTTAACTTAGTTATGCTTAACTTAATAAACGTTCGTTGCTTTACGTATCGCATTCGATGACTTATTAATGACCCCATTCACGACTTTACGCTTTTGGTTGCGTACTTTTTTTCAACACGCTTTTCTACATAAGTACCATCTTGAATTTCACTGATAGCACGTTGTGTATTATCAACTTTATTCTGGCCATTGCGTATCGAGTTCTGCGTTCCATGAATTGTATTTTGTACTTTATCTATAGAGTTATCGACACGATTTAACCCTTGAATTAGAGAATCGGCATGGGCCGTTGAGAGAGTCAATAAAGCAACCACTGGGATTAAAGTAAGGTAACGCTTACACATTCATATATTCCTTTAACATATTGAATTTATTGCACCTATCAATAGTAGCAACAGAGATTAAAATTTCAGACTAAAATGAAATAATAAAAAAAATCGACTATTGATTATTCCTGAAATGGATATCCCCTCCTTTCATATGGCTTTAAAATCAGTGAGTTACGCGTTAATAATTGGTTACATTTTAATAAGTAGAACTGATGATAATGATAGATTTTTTTAGTTGGTAACACCTTGTCTTTGCCCGATAAAATCTTCTGACAGCGACAGACGTTTACCAACGTCCTAGCATATTTTAGAACAGAGGGAGACAAGTCATGGCGCAGTATTCTTCCCATGCCGATATCTATACAATTGCAAGATCAGCCTTAACCAAAGCCAGTAAAAAGCTGGCCGATGATGGTTTTGACACCGATCTTTATTGTATCGATGGTCGTATTCGTTTGGTGATTGATAACAATCGACATCAACCTTATGAATACGCATTACAGCTCCATAAAAACACTGATAATGAACAAATTCATCTTGAGGTAATGATTAAAAACAATCAACAATCGTATTTAGTTGATGGGCTGTCTGAGCCTGAATTGATTGCCGATATTTTATCGCAATACAAACGGTATCGCGCTTAATAGTATCAATAAACATAGATAACTAAGCGTTATCTATGTTTATTTCTCGTTATCTCTTCGCTATTTATCACGTTACACACCCGCTTTTACCTATTCCTAATTTCTTGTCGCAAAAACATTCAACCCAATTTTTTTGCAACCACTATGCTTTTATCATTGCCTTCTGCAATCAACTACGCATGCTGCGTTTCATAGCTAGGTAGGTGTCGATGGTTGATAGTATCAATACCATGATTTTCGAGCTTTGCGCGATTGTGATTAGCGCTGCGGGCTTAGGGAGTTTGTTCCTCTTTGCCAAGCAACCGATCATCATCGCGTACATCGTTGCGGGTATTATTATTGGTCCTTATGGGCTCGGCATGATCAATAATGCTGAAGCGATGACCCAAATGGGGCATATTGGCGTCATTTTACTGCTTTTCTTACTTGGCCTAAACTTACAACCTCAACGCTTGCTGCGTCTGTTTAAAGAAAGTGCACTTATCACGCTTTGTTGCAGTCTATTCTTCTTCATTTGCACATTGCTTTTCGCATTAATGATCCAACTTCCTCTCAAAGATGCCATTATCACAGCGGCCGCAATGATGTTTTCTAGTACCGTTATTGGCCTTAAGTTAATTCCTACCACAACGCTTCACCACCAGAAAATGGGAGAAATAATGACCAGTATCTTGTTAATTCAAGATATTTTAGCCATTACTGTTTTACTACTGCTCAATATCGATACCGAGCAGCGTATCGACCTTGCTATCGTTTTGATATTCGCCAAGCTTCTCATTGTGATTGTAAGTGCATACTTCGCCGTTAAGCTCATGCTGCTTCCGCTAATGAAAAAGTTTGATGTTATTCAAGAATACAGTTTTGTCGCAACCCTAGCGTGGTGTTTCTGTTGGGCTGAAATCAGCCATCGTATTGGTCTATCGTACGAAACAGGAGCGTTTATCGCGGGTACATTGTTAGCCGTTAGCCCCATTTCCAATGTTATTTCTATTCACTTGAAACCATTGCGAGAGTTTTTTTTAATCCTGTTCTTTTTCGCTATTGGTGCGAACATTAACTTACTGGCCAGCGATATTTATACTTTATGGGGGATTTTATTTGGTGTAGTACTGATTCGTCTAAAGGCATGGGGATTTTATCGCGCTCTTATCATTTCAAACACAGAAGCTCCTATCAACAAAGAGTTGAGTGCAAGATTAAGCCAAGCCAGCGAGTTTTCTTTATTGCTCGCTTACACTGCCGTCGCTAATGGATTAATTTCAGAACAAGGAAAGACATTTATTCAGATCGTAACATTAACAACTTTCATTCTTTCAACCTATTGGATAGTGAGTCGTTACCCAACCCCTATATCGAATATTAATACGTTACGCCAAGACTAAAAAAGCCAGCTTCTTTATAATAAGAGAGCTGGCTTATTGTATATTGTAAGTAATTACTTACATTGACCACACATAGAATAGCTGAGACTTCATTCGAATGATGATCCCACGTACCACATCTAAGAAACCTAAGAAGCTAATCGGCTTTTCTGCGCTGATCCAACCGATACCGACCGATCCGACAGGAATATCATAACCTTCCGTTTCAAGTACTTTCAGGCGGACGAAGTGATGTTTATTTGCCATATTCGCCCCCGTTGTTTGACGCACATTGGTTTCTCGACCAATCAAGTTACCTTGTGATTCACCCGTCGCTTCAACAATACCTTCCACTTCAGCGGTAAACACCTTTCCAGGGTAAACTGCCGTTGCAAATTCAGCCAGTTGTCCCACTTTTACATTACGGATAGCCTGATGGTTAACTCGCATTAATACGTATTTTTCGTCGGTATACATTTGCATACGAGGTACAGAGCCGACAAACTGCCCTTCACGCATAATAAAGTTTGTTACATAACCATCTGCAGGCGCATATACTTTAGTATGATCTAAATCCCATTGTGCTTTTGCTACATTTTCATGCTGTGTATCAACATCAACTTCACGGCTATTCACGGCTAAACGTGACTTTTCTAATGCCAACTTCGCTTTCTTCACTGATATTTTTGCTTTTTCAATTTGTGAAGCAAGCATCACCTTTTGTGACTTAGCAACTTCTACAGCTGTCCGTTGCTCATCTAATTTACTTTGCGTAATCGTATGTTGTACGACTTTATTTTGCTTAATATAACGATTCAGCATTGCTTGTTTTAATTTATAATCTTCATTCGCGGCAACAAGCTGGTTTTGCGCGATCTCAATATCTTTATCTGCGGCGTGATAACTCGCTTGGGCCATATCAACATCTTCTTTAGCAATATCTAAAGCCACTTCTGCTGATGCTAAACTTGCTTGGGCTTTATTAAGCGCAATACGATAGGGTTCCGTATCAAGCTCATACACTAAATCCCCTTCTTTCACCTGACTATTTGGTGTAACGTGAATAGCCTTAACATGGCCATTAATTGTTGTTGCTGCAGGCCTTAACTGAATATGGGGTGACTGTACTAGTGAGCCTCCAGATAAATCCATCGGTGCGAACGTAATTAACCCGTACCATACAAACACTAGCCAACTACCACCGCCAATATACGCAAAAGCCTTAGTAAACTTATTCCATGGCATACCCACCAAACGAAGCAGATAAATAAATAGCGCCCATACTGCTAAACCTTCAAGCATTCGTCTGCTCCTCTTTTGTTGGTGGCGCTAAAGATGAATCATTATCTACACCATTCGTTTTTGTATTAGGACTATCGCCATGCCAGATATCACGTAATCGCTTCAGTGCTTGCTCTCCATCAACGAACGCAATAATCACGGCAAGAACCCATACCCAATGCCAGATAAAGCCTATCCAAGTTAATGCTGTAATTAATCCTATTTGGTGATGTTGACTACTTGATGCTTTATGAATAGGTAATTCATGTAGTTTCCAAAAACCAATGCCAATAGCTGCAATTGTGCCAATCAAGACAACACCTGCAACAATATGTAATACCATATCTATGTTCGTGCCAGTGAAAGGCATACTAAATAAACTCATTAAATTCTCCGGTCATTTAGTCATTATTCTTATTTAACGGATTAGCGTTATTAATTGAGTTCATTGTGAGTAATTTTGTGTATCGAGAAATAAAAACGGGCTGAAAGCATCATTTATTACTACTATTTGATATATTCTATCCATTACATACTTTTTGTCGGTCTGCTAACATGTTAGATATTGCTTTTATAAGAACCTTATTTATCAAGCCTCTCAATAGTGCACTCATAAAGCATTACGACCTTTCATTCAGCCACCTTGAAGTGCCAGATTTATTGCTTAAAGAAAGCATGTCGCTGCTCCCTTTTAATGATTATTTGGCTTGGTTAGAACGTATTGAACAACTCACCGATGACTCCGCTTATATGGTAAAGCTGGCTAAAGAGATAACATTTGAACAAATGGGAGGATTAGGAGAATGGTATTTAAGTTGCCCCGATTTGCCATTAGCACTGAGACGAATCAACTATGGCTTATCATGCTTGCAAAGTGGTGCGTCATACCACAGCGAACTCTCGGGCAATATCTTAAAATGGACTTATCACAACCCTTACTCTAAAGGACGAGGAGGGCTGCATGATAATTTGCGGGTAGCTATCTTATTTGTTCAAACAATTCGTGAGTATTTGGGTGACGACTTCACTCCATTAAAGATCCAACTAAATGCCACTGAAACCCACAACTCAGCTATCAATGATTATTTTCAATGCCCTATTCGCTGGAACGCACATTCAACCCAAGTTTGGCTGCCTATGTCAGTATTAGAGCATGTCGATAATCGTGTGCTTAAATTCAAAAAACCCATGTTAATGTCAAATTTACAACTTGATGATTTTTTAAACATGCCACAACCGACTGATACCGCAAAATTAATGTTTGAGTTGATCAATTATTCACGCTACTACCAGTACCCTAATCTCGATTTTATTGCACAACGTTTAGACTTATCAAAGCAACAGCTGCAACGACGATTGCACCGCTTTGGCTGGACATTCACCGATACCACTAACTATGTATTATGTAACATTGCAATAAAGTACATGCAACGCGGGCTGCCCATAACAGAGATCGCGGCAAATTTAAGTTATAAAAATGTCCAAAGCTTTAACAAAGCCTTTCAAAGAAATCGAGGGGTAACACCAATACAATATCAGCAGCGTTTACTAGAAAAACAAAAATCATAAATAGCAGATACAAAAAAGCGTTAAATAACTCAGTTATTTAACGCTTTTTTCAATTTTAATCATTAATTTAAGCGACAGCTTGTGCAGTTATATCCGTGCCATCGGCTGTAACGTTAATCACTTTATCTCGGATTGTCGACATCAACACGATAGGCCCCATCATATTGACACGCAACGGTGTTCCGCCTAAACCATAGTGTATTTCAGAAGAATCAGATGATGAGTAGTTATATTTGTAGTTAAATTTATCGCACGCCATATGCAACAAATCAAAATCTTTACGATGACAAGAAATATAAGCACGCCAATACATTGCATCAATGATCTCTTCAGGCTGCTCTGCCCGAATGATGAAACGCCAACTTCCATCTTCCCCGTAAAAATCGAGAGGAAAAATTTTCCTTACCTTTCTTTTCTTCAACAAATTAAACCTTCCCACAACCCTTCGTAGAAAAAGATAGCTTTACAAACTGGCCACCTTTTAAGAATAGCTTCTCATTTTAAAGATACGAATTATTTCAAATTTTATTTTTATCAGTACAAACTACGCAGGAAATTATGCAAGGATTTACCAAGAATGGAAGCGAAAAGTTTATAAAAAGTATTACTTTGATAGTAAATCAGGCTAGTTTTATCTTCATTTATCGTCACAAATACACATTTATTTACATTTACAGGCTTGTTTTTGAAAATTTGCTTCCTATAATGTTGAAAACCGGAGCGTCTGACAACGCTCCGGTTTTTTTGTGCCTGCTCACTAGGCGAAAATGTTTACCTGCCAGTAACGATTTCGTTGAGCAGCATTCGATAAGATAAGTTTAAGGAATAACCATGCGTATCGAACAAGACTTGAAATTGGGCTTTAAAGATGTACTGTTTCGTCCAAAACGTTCAACCTTAAAAAGTCGCTCTCAAGTTGAATTAACCCGCGATTTTACATTCAAACATAGTGGTCGTCAATGGTCTGGCGTACCCATTATTGCTGCAAACATGGACTCTGTTGGTAGCTTTGAAATGGTTAAATCCTTATCAAAACACAATGTGATGACAGCAGTTCATAAACACTATACGGTAGAGCAATGGGCTGACTTTATTAACAGCAACGACGCTTCTGTTCTGAATAATGCCATGGTTTCTACTGGCACTTCTGACGCTGATTTCCAAAAAACCAAAGACATCATGGCTATGACAGATGATTTAATCTTCATTTGTATTGATATTGCTAATGGCTACTCTGAACACCTTGTTGAGTATGTTGAAAAAGTACGTGCGGCATTCCCAGATAAAGTGATCAGTGCTGGTAACGTTGTAACAGGTGATATGGTTGAGGAACTGATTCTTGCAGGTGCTGATATTGTTAAAGTGGGTATTGGCCCAGGTTCAGTATGTACAACACGTGTGAAAACGGGTGTCGGCTACCCTCAACTATCCGCTATTATTGAGTGTGCAGATGCTGCGCACGGCCTAGGTGGCCGTATCATTGGTGACGGTGGTTGTTCATGTGCTGGCGACGTATCAAAAGCATTTGGTGGCGGTGCTGATTTCGTTATGCTTGGTGGTATGTTAGCGGCGCACGATGAAAGCGGCGGCGAACTTATCGAGCAAGATGGCAAAACATTTATGAAGTTCTACGGTATGTCTAGCCAAAGTGCAATGGACAAGCACTCAGGTGGCGTGGCGAAATACCGTGCAGCAGAAGGTAAAACTGTACTGCTTCCTTACCGTGGCCCTGTTGAAAATACAATCCAAGATATTATGGGTGGTGTTCGCTCAACATGTACTTATGTCGGTGCTGCGCAGCTTAAAGAGCTAACTAAGCGTACGACATTTATTCGAGTACAAGAGCAAGAAAACAACGTTTACGGTAAAGAGTAAGTTATTGATTTTATATTTAAAAAATAGAAAGTCATAATTTGATATAGCCTTTTTCTTCGCGACTTCCGTGTTTGAAGAAGGCTTTATTCTTTCCCATAGTTACTCATTAATACTCCTCGCGTTAGTAGAGAAGACGCCTCTCTAAATAACACAACCACAACCGTCCTAGCAGCTATCTGCTCACAATAACTTTCCTGAATCAACGCTGAATGAGCCATTTACCTAACTTATCTTAGGGCAAATCTAATGTTGCAATAGCGCTAGTTGATGTTCTATGAGCTCAAGCGTAACATGCGCACACCATCATTTGAGAGGACACCACTTTGAACACTCCCAGTCGATACTGGAATAATATTTTTCCTCGTTAATCTGTCCTCCCCTGCTTTTGCGTGTGAGTTGACAACGTTTAACTGTCAGCATACGCAGCCCTATTGTTCGTTGCTTTTGTTTAAATCTTATTCCACCAGTTTGTATTGGTAGAAGCTCTGTTTATCTTGCTTCAAATTGTGTTTTAATGTGTTGTTAATATCATCACCATTCGCGGAGATATAAACATGCTAAACGCATTTAAATTGAACGATTTCCGTTTACAACGTTTGAATTTAGAAGATAAAGATCCAATCTCATCAGCATTATGGGTTGATCTTATCGAACCCAATGAAGAAGAACGAGATCGCGTTCAAATAGAACTAGGTCAAGAGTTAGCAACTCGCCCTGAACTAGAAGATATTGAGGCTAGTGCGCGCTTTTTTGAAGATGAAGACGGTCTTCATATTCACTCTTTCTTCTATTATGAGGATGCTGAAGATTATGCCACTAACTCAACAGTGGCTTTTACCATCCGTGATGGTCGCTTATTTACCTTACGTGAGCGTGAATTACCTGCATTTCGTCTTTACCGAATGCGAGCACGTACTCAACATTTACAACAAGGTAGTGCTTATGAGTTGCTGTTAGATCTATTTGAAACAAAAATTGAGCAACTGGCTGATGTTATTGAAGACATTTACAGCGCGTTAGAGTCAATTGGTAAGGTCATTTTAGGTGGTAAACCGGGTGAGCATTTTGACAAAGCCTTATCTAGTCTTGCAGAGCAAGAAGATGCAGGATGGAAGATTCGTTTATGTCTTATGGATACTCAGCGCGCACTAAGCTTTTTAGTAAGAAAAGCGCGTTTACCAGCAAGTGAGTTAGAGCAAGCACGCGAAGTATTACGCGATATTGAATCTCTATTGCCCTACAATGAATCTTTATTCCAAAAGGTTAACTTCCTGATGGATGCGGCTATGGGTTTCATTAATATTGAGCAAAACCGAATTATTAAAATATTTTCGGTGGTATCAGTAATTTTTCTTCCGCCAACATTAGTTGCATCTAGCTATGGTATGAACTTTAAGTTTATGCCTGAACTTCATTGGGAGCTCGGTTATCCTTATGCGCTATTGCTCATGCTACTGGCAGGTTTTGCACCTTACCTCTACTTTAAACGTAAAGGTTGGTTATAATATCCCTTTTTATAGCGTCTTCTTGCTATAAAGAAAAAGCCCACAGCTGAAATTCATCATCACTGTGGGCTTTGTTATTTACTTTTGGATCCTAATTAATTAGGAATAATGTCACCATTCACGCCCGTTGCCTGTACATTGAAATTATCTTCAACACACAGCTCGTAATCGCCAGCATTCCATGCACTGTAAGCGGTTTGATAACCCACTAACTTACATTTGAAGCTAGCATTACTTGGAGTATTCGCATCCCAGCTCCAATCTTTGTCCCAGTACACTTCTAGTGCTCCTGCACCGCTCGTATTAAACGGTTTCATATCAGCGCAATCTAACTTCTCGCCTGAGATATCAAGATTTAAGTAATTAGTGATTTCTTTATAATAAGCAATACGCGCTTTAGCTTGTGGTGTTGTCGATCCTTTCGTACATTCAAAGGCACCGTTAATGATTTGAATCGTGGCGCCAAAGCCATGCTCAATACCGTTGGCTTTGTCTGCTGCATTTGGCTGCCACGTACCATCAATAACATGTAACATACTCGGCTTTGGTGGTTGTGGATAGACATAAAAGAAAACTGCAGACGCAAGATTTAACCATGTATCAGCCACCAGCTCTGGTTTTTCTAACAGCACCATTTTGTCGTCAAACATAGCCTCAGAGAAAGGTCCGTAGTTATAGTTCCAACTTAACTGTTTTGCTCCACGTCCAAAGTAACTCTTATTTGCACAAGGCCAGCGATCACCAGCCCACCCAGTACATTTATTGTAAGGGCCTGTGGTATCACTTTCTGACTTGTTAATTTCACGCACATAATACAAACCTTGACGCCACTCAGGATTACCTAATGCTCCTTCCCAGTTTGGCGCATGAGCCCCCGTTTCTTGTACAAAATGAGCAAACATAGTGGCAAGTGAACGCTTACAGATCGCTAAAGAGTCTCGACCATCATTATAGGTACGGCAAAACGCAGGGAATTTTGCAATCGCTTGAAGGAAACGATTATAGGTATAAGCTTGATTGCGGATCGGGAACAAGAACTCCCATAATGCTTCATTTACAATCGACTCTGCTCGTTTTACGTTTTCAGGATTCGCTGCACGCAATGGTAATACCGCTTCTACTGATACGTTATCTAACGTTACAGTATCTGAACGTACTCGATCGAATAACTCACCACTGGTTAGGCTTTGTTCAATTGCAATAAACTCAGCACGTGGAATTAAGTATCCTCCGTTACCATCAGAGGTTACTGTCATGGTTGTTGGTATATCAATAGCCGGGCAATCTTCAACCTTAGTTGCAGTTGTGCCATCAGGACACGTCACAGGTATGACAGGGCACTGTGCAATATCATCAACTTGGCTACCATCTTCACAGACCACTTTTTCTGGCGGACAAAACTCAACAGAATCAGCAGAATTTCCATCAGAACACACCACAGGCGGAGCAACTGGACACTCATCTACCGTTGCTGCGTTGCTGCCATCAGGACATTCAACAGGCGGTATCACACATTGATTTTCAATTAATACTTCAGGTAACTCACAAGTAATTGGTGGCTCAACAGTGCCACAACTTGTTTGAGCCCAGAACCATGAACTGGCTTTTGGTGCTTCCCATACCCCAGGGTTATTTTGCGCAATAAAACACTGTCGTTGATAAGAAACAATATCACCATTAGCTACACGAGTTTCACCTAACACAAAAGTGGTAATATCAGAAGGTATGTCTGTTGTTGGTAGCTCTGGGTCTATGACGGGTGGCTCAGTAACAGGAAGTTCGACAACAGGAGGCGCGACAGGCGGTTCAACGGTATCACTTGAGCAGATTACCGGCACCCAAAACCATGAACCTGATTTTGGTGCTTCCCACGTTCCCGGGTTATTTTTTGCGGTGTAACATTCCCCTTTAAAAGAGACAATATCGCCATTAGTGACTTTCGTAACACCAAGCTCAAAAGGGATTTCTTTAGCAGAAACATGGGTGGCAAATAGCCCTATTGCAGCTGATAGGTATAAAGCAATTGAAGCGACTTTATTTGCTGGTTTAATTCTCAGCATTTTATCATCCTTGATTTGGAAGTTTACAAGATGACAAAATAAATGATGATGAATAATGAGAGCTATGTTTAAACCCTCAACCTCTATTTCTCAACTTGTTATTTTATCGTGGATATACTTTTTCAGTATTGCGAGCGCATTTTTACATCGCAACCAAACCCACAATTTTTAGAGAAATAACACAAGTGGTAAGACAAAATAACAAGAGAGCTATCAATAATTACATCAAAGTTGCAACCTGTGCCAAATTTATGACGCTATACATCATCCAATAACACCATTACTGCGGCTATTTATTCGCAAATAAAATTTTACGATGGTTATCTTTTAAAACAATACCAATTTCAGCGAGTTTATCTGCTACTAATAAACGCATCTCATTTTTAACCGTATCGGTCGGCTCAATCTCATAAACGCACGTAACCGTTAAACTATCTGGAAAAGATTGATAATTAACATTGTGTGTTAACCATTGAAAACCTGACTGGCTTTGTTGGGCAATATGGCAAACATCCGTTAAGGCCGAAATAATGGTGTTATCTATTTTTTTATCTATTTTTCGCATTTTAAAATACCGTTCTAATCAAAATATGCCCTGTAATATCAACATTATCAGGGCATCTTTAACATTCAAAAAACATGACCTCTATCTAGACATCAAAACACGGCGCATCATAATCGTAACCTTCATCACTGTAAGCGGTAACAATGGCATCTTCGACTAACCCTGCTGGATCTTTAACTTGGCTATTAAAGAAATGTTGGATTTGTTTACGTCGACCATGAGCGGCCCACGATTCAGCATCTTGCCAGATTTCATTAAAAACAATCGGGTAATCATTTCGAGTTGCACTAGGGTGATCAATCTGACGCGTCAACATATATTGAATACAACCTTCTTCACGGTATGAATCCGGCTCTAATGCTTTTAGCACATCAAATAATTCAGCTTCTTTCCCTGCTTTTGGTTTAAATTGAGCAAGTACATAGACTCGGCTTGTCATTATCATTCCCCTTCTTGTGCTATGTTTTGCGTATCGGTAAGTCAAAACTTTAACGTATCAATGTTTACAAAGATACTTGTTACTTCTTTGATATTTTTATTTTGTTATCTCAATGCAAGTAAAATAAAAAAAGCGACCCCTAAGGATCGCTTTATGAATGCAATAACGTTAGTTATTAAGCGGTTGCTTCAGTTATTGCTGCTTGTTCTCTCTCTTTCATCAACTCATTGAAAACAACACGTGCTTCCTGTGCTTGTGCTGATGCTTCAAGCTTGGTTTCTTTCGCTGCCATCGCTTCTGTGGTTAGGCGGTGTAACTCTTCTGCTAATTCAGCAGGAACCTCACCCATATCCGCGCCACTATCACCACGGGCTAATGCTTCAGCTCGAATTGTTTTCTTAATTTTCCAGATTGCATTCAGTGCATCACGCTCAGCATCTGCCGCTTCAATCGCAACATCTTTCAATTGCTCAAACTTCGCTAACGCCATGCCTTCTTTTGACCATGGATCAACATCAGGTAAATCTTCGATGTTAATAACAGGATCTTCGTAGCCTTCTTGGTGACTCAAGTCTAATGTTGCAGCTTTAACTGCTGAAATCATTAGCATTACAGTAATGAACAGTAATGGTAAGCCACCTACAATCGCCGCAGTTTGCAATGTTGCTAAGCCGCCCATGAACATCAATACCGATGGCATAAATGACATTGCGAAAGCCCAGAACAGACGGTTCCATCGCATTGGCTCTTCTGTTACGTCGTTTTGTACAACAGAGGCCAGAATGTACGAGATTGAGTCAAACGTTGTCGCTGTAAAGATTAAACATAATCCAGTAAATACAGCGATAACTAATGTGCTAAATGGCAGTTGTTCTAGGATAGAGAAGATCGCTTTTGTTGCACCTTCAGCATTCAGGATCGACACCACATCTAACTGACCCGATAGCTGTAGCGATAAACCATAGTTACCCAGTACCATGAAGAATAGGAAACAGCCCATTGAACCGAAGAAGATAGAACCCGCTACCATTTGCTTGATCGTACGACCACGAGAGATACGTGCGATAAACAGACCCATACTTGGTGCAAACACTAACCACCATGCCCAGTAGAAGATTGTCCAATCTTGTGGGAAGTGCGTGTCTTCAAATGAACCGTAGCCGCCAAATGGCTCTGCCCATGTTGCCATCACAAAGAAATTAGACAGCATACGACCTAGTGAATCTAAGCCTGTTTCCAGCATGAAAATAGTAGGACCAACAGCCAAGATAAACGCAAGTAAGCCAAGCGCACCCCAGAAGTTGATATTACTTAGGATCTTGATGCCTTTTTCCATACCCGCATATGCTGAGTAACCAAAAATTAAAGTACAAATCAGTAGTACGAAAATTTGTGTTTCTGTATTTTTTGGTGTGCCGAACAGGTAGTTTGAACCTTCAGTAATAAGAGGTGCGGCTAAACCTAATGTTGTTGCACCACCACCTAGTAAACCAAAAATAAAAAGAACATCGATAACTTTACCTGTCCAACCGTAGCTACGTGCTTCACCAATAACAGGCATTAGCGCTGCAGAAACTTTTAAGACAGGCTGCTTACGAACATAGAAGAAATAAGCAATTGGCACAGCCGGTACAAGGTAGATAGCCCACGCAACAGGTCCCCAGTGGAATACACCGTAGGTCGCAGCCCAACGTACCGCTTCTTCACTTCCTGGTGTTAATTGGAAAGGCGGACTTTGGTAGTAGTAAGCCCACTCAATAGCACCCCAATAAAGGATACTTGCACCAATACCACCACAAAATAGCATTGCAGCCCATGATGCAGTTTTAAATTCAGGCTCTTCGTCTGCATCACCCAATTTAATTTGGCCTATATCAGAGAAGATAATGTAAACCATAAAGAATACAGCAGCTAAACCTAACGCTAGGTATAAGAAACCGAGTTTATCTGTCATGAATGTTTTTGCTGTCGCAATCCAGATAGCCCCTTCTTTAGGGAAAAGGATCAGTGGAACAACCACCGAGATCAACATTGCGAGTGCGCCAAAGAATGTTGGCTTATCGATCAACTTAAAGTTTTTTTGTATTGTGTTCACTATGTTTCCTTACTGCTACACATAGTCCATAAAAGTAAAACTAATGTTCATCTTTTAACAACAACAACACAAACAGAAAACTTAATTGAGGTTATAAGTTTTTTTTATCGATTCTGTTTTTATTCATTTTCTGAGCACTAATCCGCATATATATTAAAAAACAGACGGTAACACGTTACTGAATTAACATTTTGATACAATTGAGAGCTCTTACTTTCCTTTTCACATCTCCCCCTCTCTTTCAAAAATATTCACTCTGATAAGTAGCTATTAACAACCTATTCATACTTTATATCGAACCAGATCATAAATATCCCTAAAAAAAAAGCGAAGCCCTATTCGGGCTTCACTTTATAAATGATGATTAAGCTAAATCAAATAATGAGGTCATTGATAAGTATTTACTTTCACCTTACTTTTTGGGCTGCTTAAATTTATATCGAGCAAGATCAAATCCTTTTATTCTTGGATCTTTAAAAGCAGAATACTGAACAATTTTATCTGTGTTTTTGTGCAACAACATTGGGTAGTTTTGCTTACTCTCATATTGGCTTTCAATAATAGAGCATAATGTTAGATAGCTTTTTAGATAGAGCGCGATCAAAACTTCTTGCTATTCTTGCCGACAAAATATCTGACGAACTCATAAGTTCTAACTTATCGAATAGAAAAAAGCCTATATCCAGTAGATATAGGCTTCTCTTTTAGTTAAGGTTACAGCTTACGCCAAACACCCCAATCACCCGTTGTTCCTGGCTCTTCGCCTTTAGTGTACCAACCAGCTTTCCAACTTGAGCCGTTGTGAGTTACAACGTCATTCTCGTTGTAAACTCTAGAAGAAGACCAAGCTCCCAGTTCTGGTTTTTCACCTTCAGCGAGTACTTGTTTCCACACATCTGCTTTGCTTGGCTCTTCGCCTTTAGTGTACCAACCAGCTTTCCATGTCTTACCTAGGTGAGTTACCACATCACCATCGTTATAAACAGCCGTTTTGCTCCAGCTACCTTCAGGCACTTCTGTTTCTGGCTCTTCAGGATCAACAGGTGGAACTGGTGGTAGTGGCTCTAGTGCTTTAATCGTACTAACAGCAAAAGCGTAATCTTTCTCTGATACCCATACTTGGTTTGCATGAATATTAGAGTCATTAAATTCGTATTGACCTGAAGTTTGGTTCCATACACCTACAATAAGCTTTTCTGAATCTAGAGCATTAATCTCAGATGCTAGTGTTTCTACCCATGTAGCTTGGTTAGCAGCAGTGATCACTAAACGGTGATCAAACACTTCTGCACCCGTTACTGGTGCCATTAGACGGAAACGGACAATGTCACCTTCAGCTGGTACTTGGTAACCCGCAGGTACAAAGTAACCTGGAATTGCGTTCATATCACCACCAACAACTGGTGGAGGCGTCACTTCACCACCATTACCAGACTGCTTAATGATAATATCACTACAGTTGTAGAAACCTTCACCCACTGGATCAATACGCTGCCAGCGAGTGTAAAGTACTGCATCACCTGAACGATCCTTTGGAAGCTTCACTTTAAAGTTATACGTTTTGTAAGGTGAGCCATCACTTGGCATCACATTACCTGCCGTATGAACAAGTTCTAGATCATCCCAGTTTAAAGGTTGTGAAAAATCGTGACCGGGTTTCGTCAGGTAAAATTCCCAGAACGATGGGTTATGTGGTGCTGTTGCTGTCCACACGAAATCGAACTCACCGTTTGCATCAAGAACGATTTCCGTTTTTTGCCAATCTTTATGTGGGATATCTAGACCCGTTTTACCAGGCATACCCGCGGCACAAAGTTGACCATCTTTAATGTTCGCTTTAACCGTATTGATATCATTGTAATTAGGATTCAAAGATGCCACTTCATTACGTTGAATGAATGCCTCTACACCTGATTTTTCGTACGATGCTTTACACGCTGCGTTAGGGATCGCATTTGACCAAAAACCACCATCGTTATAACACGTGTTTTGACGAGCACTTGGGAACTCAGCCCAACCGTGAGCATTTGCAGCACCAATTGCAGCTATATTAGCTAGAGCAAATGCTACAGATAAAGATAGTTTTTTTAATTTAGATGACATTATTTTCTCTCAATAAATGTGTCGTGACCTAAGTTTTATTTAAAATTTAGAACACTATTCTATAACCACTGTTTTAATCCATTTTTATGGTTATTTTTATACAGTGAAAGCGCAAAGAACTCATTCCATCCGCTGCTGCATTTTATAATGCATAGAACAAAAAACGTATAATAAACAAAATTAATCAATACGATAAAACCACAAACAACAACAACCCAACCAATTGTTTTAAAAGAAATAATTACATCACAGATGCGTTGAAACAATACTTTTTGTTACATTTAAAAATGTTAAATTGATATATATTTAAAAATAAACATCACACATCACCATTATTAAAATAAAAAAATTAAAAATAAGAATATATTATTGCCACGTCAAAAAATCAGCTGCAAATATGTCAATATATCGACAGTCGATAATTGAAAAATATTTAAGATTACAATCTACCTACTATTTAATCGTCAGTTTTATTTTAAACATTAAATTATTAAGGTATTTCCAACACTACAGGTAAAAAATCATTTACAACGTCTATAGTAAGAGTACAGGTCAAAACCACACACTTAATGATATTGATTTGTATTACCATTTCATTTTCATTTGGTATTTAATAGCAACTTCTACCTTCTATCTACGCAACAACAAATGAGATAAAACGAGTGAGCCGATAATAATTGCAGTGAATAAATGCTCATATTGGAATTCCTGAACATTGTTCAAAAAACGATTTTTTATGCTTACACTCCGTCATTTTAGCACTTTAGATAAAATAGCATTCTATATTTAGAATGTTTCATTTCTATATTTTTAATTGCGGCATTTCTATTTTATTAATTTTTTAAAAATGAGATTTAGTTTCAAATATATCGCTTTATTTTTCGTGCCTTATTTAAAAACTTAAGTACAATAGGATCTAATACTTCTTTTTATTTCAGAATCAAATTACATGATTGATATTCTTTTAAACCTACGTTCATTGCGTGCACAAGCACGTGAAATGTCAGTTGCAGATCTTCAAGAAGGCCTACAAAAATTCACTCAAGTTGTTGAAGAACGACGTGAGGAAGAAGAAGCAGCAAATGCTATAAACAAAGAGCAAGAAGCTAAGCTTCAAAAATACCGAGACATGCTTGAAGCTGAAGGTATTACTGCCGAAGAGCTTGTTGCCCTTTTAGGTGATGCACCTAAAGCAAAGAAAAAACGTGCTGCTCGCCCTGCTAAATATAAGTTTACAGATGAAAACGGCGAAGAAAAAACATGGACAGGCCAAGGCCGTACTCCAAAAGCACTGCAACAACTGCTAGATAATGGCGCACAACTTTCTGAGTTCGAAATTTAATTTCGTGACATTAAGTAAAAAAGTCGCTAGTAAATAGCGACTTTTACTCATTCCTTATATTCACCGTTAACGCCTCTCCTCTACTTATCTTTCTGTGTTGCTCATTTTATTATTGATCTCTAGTACCACTCTAATAACAGCAATAGATATTTATAATAATACAAAAGACAAATGAACTCAGAATGTTACGTTATAATGATATGGAGGCACATAGATACTGTTATGCCTAAGTGAGCTTAAGTTGCAAATTCTTTCACGACTTTACATTCTAAGAAACTAACCCCATGTAATCGCAGGTTATTTTCATATTGCTTGGGAGTATACAATTTGATAGTGAAATCAATACAAAATATGCAACGAGTTCACTATAGAAGATCATGTAATAAGAGCTGATCTTGTTATTGGAGGGGTCTTATTGCAGGCGTAGCAGCACCTAAACTGTTCACAAAAGCAATGATAGAAAAATGAAGCCTGGAACTGCTATTGTAGATGTTGCTATTGACCAAAGTGGCTGTGTAGAAACATCACACCCAACAACACATGATGATCCCACTTACATTATTGTATTGCCAATATGCCAGGTGCCATTGCTTTAAATAACGCAACACTGCCTTATATTCTTGCATTAGCATATAAAGATTATAAACAAGCACTTCTCACAGATAAACATCTACGTAATGGATTAAATATATATCACGGCAACATTACCTGTAAAAACGTCGTAAATGAAAAAATACTTAACAAAAAGCCACTTACAAAAACGATTGATAGTTTAGGTAAGTGGCTTTTTCATCTAATTTCAATTAACGTGCATTCGTTGGCGCAACAAGCACAGCTTTACCAATAACATGAGCAAGAATGTTATAGCCTGCTAATGCTGGTGATGCATTCTCTGGTAATTTAATATTCGCCGTATTTAATGCATACACTGTAATTTCATAATTATGCGGTTTTGAGTTTGGCGGAGGACATGCACCACCAAAACCTTTAAAGCCAAAATCATTCGTTACCATACTTGCGCCTTTTGGTAATTCTTTACCGCCAACAGCACCCGCGCCCGCAGCTAAACTATGTACATCAGCAGGAATGTTAATAACACTCCAATGCCACCAACCACTACCTGTTGGTGCATCAGGATCATACATCGTAACAGCGAAGCTTTTTGTTCCAGCAGGAACATCTTTCCATGTTAATTGTGGTGATACATTCTTGCCTGTACAACCCCATTGGTTAAACAGTTGCTGATTTTGTAATGTTTTATCATTAGTAATATCGTGGCTCGTTAGCACCATCGCTTGCGACATAAATGCAGGAACTGCTAGAAGTACAGCTGCTACTACTTGTTTGATCTTCATTGTTAGTACTCATCATTATAGATTAATAACGATTTAACAGCATAATGTTATTCTAAATTGGTATACTGCCAAACACTTTTTGTTCGTTTTGAATTATATGCACAAAAAATAAATACTACAAATCGATAATAATATTTTGTGAACTTAGAAAAAATAACTTGAAGGTATACCAATGCGGGTCATCCCACCAATAAAAGCCATTGTCTATTTTGAAGCCGCTGCAAGACTACAAAGCTTTAAACTAGCCGCAGAAGAATTATATGTAACGCCAGGGGCTGTTAGTCATCAAATAAGCACACTTGAAGATTTTATAGAACAAAAATTATTTCAGCGACATAACCGCAGTATTACTCTCACTAATGCAGGTCTTCGTTACTTTAGTCGAACAACAATAATTTTAAATGAACTAGAACAAGCAACGGCCGATCTCGGTATCTCTAAAAAAAATCAAAAGTTAACCGTTGCGATACCACCTGCGTTATTAAATAAATGGCTTTTGCCACTCATTAATATTCGACAGTTATCTCAGCAAGGGATCTCGCTCAATTTTATTGATACATTAGAAACGCTCGATTTTGGCAAAGAGAATATAGACATTGCGATTCGATATGGATTAAAGCCACCAGAGCAACATGAATATGATGTCTTATTTAAAGAAAAGATGGTTGCAGTCTGCACTCCTGATTATATTCCTTCATCTAAAGTAAAACTCACAGAGCAACTACTCAGTGAAATCACATTGATAGAAACGACTAATCGTCTAATTCAATGGGATCTTGTTTTACATAATATGAAGATCAAACCGAACAGAAATCAGAATAAAGTTTTTTTCCAAAACTCAATTCAAGCCATAGAGGCGGCTTGTAACGGTTTAGGCATCGCTTTTGTAAATAGAATCTTAGTCCAAAAGCAACTTAATGATGGCACCTTGGTTGAACGACTCAACATCACTTACATTAATGATAAAATGCCAACTTATTATCTCGTGTGTCCTCAAGATAATAAAAATAACCCATCAACAGTTTTGTTATACAATTCTATTTTGCAACTATCTAAAACCAAATAAAAACGGATGATCATTGTATCTTCATCCGTTTATTCTTAAAGCAACTTAATCCTGTTTTAATTGACTATCTGTTAATGCCCTATCATCAGCGATAGCATCTAGCAATCGCTGTAATGATTCTAGTGATTGTTCAAGACTTCCTGAATGCTCTTGAACAATCACGTCTATCTGTTGTTGATAGTCAGATAAATGTCGCATAATCCCCAACCATTCGACTAGTATTTTTCATTTAACACTGTATCACGTGCACGAGACCAGCCATTAGCATAACAAGCCGCTATTTTAGCTTCTTTGTCAGATTTAATCATTGTTGTATCTGTATTAAGTTTTACTTGTAACTTTTGACATTGGCTATCGATAGCACTTTTATAATGCTCACCTTGACTTGATAAATTATAAACTTGATCTTTTGCTGTTGCTTCAGCTTGTTGATAGCAATGAATCAAGCCTTGCTCATCAAAATTTTGGTTATCAATACAGGATTGAACCACAATCGAATTACCAGATATCTCAGCTGCATTAGCATAAGAAAAACATAAAGAAGATAACAGTGCGATTGATAGAGACACATTTTTAACTAATGATGACATATTTACAAACTCATATATATTTTTTATATAGTACAACGATATATACCAACACGATATATAAACAACAAAAAAAGAGCAGTGTAAAAATAACATTACGTTTATTGATTGTTTAATTTAGATATGAAGCCAATAAATTTATAAATTTACCACACCCAACAGAATATTACATTAATATTACATAAATGTTACAATTAATGTTTGCTTTTTATTAACATTTATATTTATATTTATATAATCAACAAGGTGTTCACGGATTGATTGCACCCCTGCATTTATTTATTAAGGATGAATAAAATGGAAACGACAAGTTTTGAAGTGGATGTAATACGCCTATATCTTAATGATATTTCAAATAAACCTTTACTTAATAAAGATGATGAAATTCAATATAGCCGTAAGTCTTTAACTGGCGATCTTGCTTCAAAAAAAATTCTTATTGAATCTAATTTAAGGCTTGTCGTTAGCATTGCAAAAAAATATCGTGCTTCTAATCTCTCATTAAGTGATCTTATCGATGAAGGTAACATTGGTTTAATGACTGCCGTTGAAAAATTCGATCCAGAAAAAGGGTTTCGTTTCTCTACTTATGCTTCATGGTGGATTAAACAAACCATCGAACGTGCTATTCACAATCAAAACAGAACTATACGTTTACCAGTCCATATTTCTAAAGAAATCAACACATTAATTCGTACTCATCGTGAGCTAATGAAGCGAAATAATAATGAACCTACTCACGAAGATATTGCGCAAGCACTCAATAAAGAAAGTAAAGAAATATCAGCCTTATTCTCTAATGAAGTCAATGTTATTTCACTCGATCAAACCATTGGTGATACTGAACAATCACACACCATTGCTTATTTAGTGGCGGATGAACAAATAACATCACCGAGTGCAGAGGTCGATAATGATGACATGGTAAAAATCACGAACTTGATACTAAATAGAATGAATGCAAGAGATAAGGAGATCATCTGTCGTCGTTATGGCCTGATGGGCTACGAACCGCATACATTACAAGAAGTTGCCGATGCTGTTGGACTAACAAGAGAACGTATACGTCAACTTCAAATAAAATCCTTAAGTAGTTTAAAACGTTCACTAGCACGAGAAAATTATGATTTAGATATTTTATTTTCAAATATAACTTAAAAAAATAAAATAAGTGTGTTTATGGTTCTATTTTATAGCATTCTGCTACAACTCTTTTCTAAAAATAAATATAAACTTGCAATCACACGATTTCATTCAAACAGCAATAATCTTTTAGGCCAAATATCTTACGACTCTTGAAGCTTGTTTGTTCACTCTTCGGGGATTATTGATAATCATCAATTCTATTTTGATATAAAAAAACCTCGTCATTTCTGGCGAGGTTTAAAATGTGGCGGAGAGATAGGGATTTGAACCCTAGATACGCTATAAACGTATGCCGGTTTTCAAGACCGGTGCTTTCAACCACTCAGCCATCTCTCCATGCTGCAAATACTACTCGCTATTTTTAGTTATGTAAATCAGTAGCCGTTTGACTGCGTAATAAAGAGACAAAAGCCTCTACTTCTCTAAATCACTTACCTATCCCAACGTTATTCATCAACTATTCTGATCATTTCTACACAGTAATGCTGCATAACTGGCAATTGCGTCACTGAATGAAGGGAATATCATTAAATGCATTCGTGCAGTTATCTTGCACATTTTGTTAGCGTAAAAGGAAGCATTGCTATGCCAACTGACACTACTTTTGATCATTCTGATTTACTTCACTCACTCATTTCTCGACAATCGCTACTTGCGAATAACCGAATTCAATATATTGCTTATGCAGCAGCACTCGCGACACAAAATAGTACCGTGCTACAACGTATCAAACAGCAAGTCGGTGATATTAATAGCTTACAATTCGCCGATATTAATCACGCTGTCATGCGTATGGCCATGACAAATAACTACTATATGGCAATTCAAAACTTACATTTATCCAATATCAAACAAACTAATGCGTTAGAGCTCAAACCATTACATAGTTTAGATATCGATGATGAAACTGCTTACTACTATGCTTGCATTGCGGCATGTATGGTAAACCAAGGTTATAGTTGTCTAGATGGACATGTTGAATTATTACGATCATTGAATGAATCGGATGATGCAATCAACGCAGCTCTACGTTTAACAGCTTCAATTATGGCAATGGCGCAAGCTGATTTTATTAGTCAATATACTCAATGCTAAAGAAGCGAACTCACAGTTTAAATTTCAGATGCAAAAAAGCCCCGTCATTGCTGACGAGGCTTAAAATATGGCGGAGAGATAGGGATTTGAACCCTAGATACGCTATAAACGTATGCCGGTTTTCAAGACCGGTGCTTTCAACCACTCAGCCATCTCTCCATGGCGCGAATAATACGGAGATAATATGTAGATGTAAATACCCATCTAAATTAAGTGGTTACTATTACAGCGTTATCTTACTATTTACTCTTTCAGCAAGATCAAACACAGCATAAATGCTTATTCTTTGTACTATCTCACCCTATCTCTGACTCTAACTGCAAGAGATAACTTTTCATAAACTCGATCCGTTTAACCGCTTCAATCTTCGCAGCATCTGTTTGCATGGTGTCAGCTAAACCAAGTAACTTAATATAAAAGTGATCTAGGGTGTAACTCGTGTCATCAGGTTGTCGGTTTTGACAAAAAGGATCGTCAAGAGCATACAATGGTCGACCTAAAGATGTGCCAACCTGAATACACCGTGTTAAACCTATCGCGCCAAGTGCATCTAATCTATCAGCATCTTGAACAATTTTTGCTTCCAATGTTAACGGTTTAATATCAGCACTAAAGCTATGCGCCACAATCGCATGATGAATCTCATCATGATGGTCAACGAGTAACTTTTTGTCTGATAAAAATTCGATCGCTTTATTAGCTGCAAGTGTTGAAGCTTGTTTTCTTCGAGGATCATTTTTAGCAACGGCAACACAGTCATGTAAATAGGCCGCAGCAAGAGTAATGTTTAATCGTGCTTGCTCTTGCTTAGCAAGCTGTTTTGCTACTTTCACCACACGTAAAACATGCGCTTTATCATGCGCTGCATCTGCACTATTTAACAGCTCAAGCTCTGTCGTTAATATTGATTCTAATGTCTTGAGATGCATATCATCGCCTCCGATAATCAAAAGCCGACATCATGTCGGCTTCAATAGTTATATTTCTTTATGCGACGAGCATTACTCTTCGTCAAACTCTTCATCATCGAATTCGACAACGAAGTTATCTTCTAAGTAATCAACAACACAACCAACAGCGGCTGATGATACTGAGAATGTATTTGGCTCTACACCTGCTTGCTTAGACATTTCAAGTACAGCCAGTGCGGTATGTTCGTCATTAAAACCAACATCAAACTGTTTAGCGATATCGCAGCTTGTTTGATAAAGCTCATCCGTTAAGATGACCTCGCCATAGTATTCGCCATCGTCTAAATCAAAATTATCAACCAGTACTTCTATAATGATCTCGTAGTAATTTTGAAAATCCATCACTTAACCTTTTTAACCAATAAAATAAGCAGAAAAGCGTTCTACTTGAAGATCGTTATAGTTTCATAATCTTGTTTTACACACAATAAAACAAATCCCCCCACAGTAAGTGGGTGACCAGTCTTAGCAGAGCTAACTTAAAAATAGAGTATCAAACATCAAATCATTACTCTTAAGCTAATTTATAGTAAAATCATTCAAACCCAAGCACTAGACGACTGGTCTAATTTATTCTATAGTGACTTCATGAACGAAAAAACAATTGATACACGGCAGCACATTCTTAATGTTGGTTACCAGCTAGTGGTCACGAAAGGATTTACGAGTGTTGGTTTATCGCAATTATTAAGTGCGGCAGAAGTACCTAAAGGCTCTTTTTATCATTATTTCAAATCTAAAGAGCAATTTGGTGAAGCATTGATCCACTCTTATTTTCATCATTATTTACAACGTGTCGCTCTGGTATTAAAAAGCGAGCAAGGCACAGGCTTTGAACAACTCAATGAGTATTTCAAGCTATGGATCAAAGTTGAAAACGGCATCTGTAATGCCAATAAATGTTTGGTGGTAAAGCTCAGTGCAGAAGTCTCCGATCTCTCCGAGCCTATGCGAGAAGCATTAAAGCAAGGAGCAGATAGTGTTGTCGCTTTAATCGCCAAAACAATAGAAAGAGGAATAAAAGATGGCTCAATCGCTAACTGCGACAGCCATGTAACCGCCCAAACTCTTTATAATTTATGGCTTGGAGCAAGTTTACTCAACAAACTAAGTCACGATTTATCAGGATTACAGCAAGCATTAAAAACAACACAATCACTACTGCAACCAAAATGATTATCGACAAGACACGTAATAGTGATAAACCGCAGTATTGAAAAGATAATGCCCGCCTATCTACACATTAACGATGCGATAAGGCGGGATTTTTTGAAACACCAACTAGACGACTGGTCTAATTGAAAAAAGGAAATCAGCAATGACAGCCACTAATCGCCAACTACTATTAGCCTCTCGTCCTGTAGGCGCACCAACTCCTGAAAATTTTCATTTAACAGAAACAACGATCCCAAGCCCGCAACAAGGCGAGTTACTACTTAAAACCGTTTATCTCTCACTCGACCCTTATATGCGTGGGCGTATGAGTGATAAAAAATCCTATGCTGAGCCTGTCGGTATTAATGAAGTGATGGTCGGTGGCACGGTATGCCAAGTAACCGCTTCTCACCACCCTGACTATCAAGTGGGTGAATGGGTATTAGCGTATTCTGGTTGGCAAGATTATGCCGTTTCAAATGGTGAAGGATTAATAAAGTTAGGAATGAATCCCAGTCACCCATCCTATGCATTAGGAGTAATGGGTATGCCAGGCTTTACCGCATACATGGGGCTACTCGATATCGGTCAACCAAAGCAAGGTGACACTATCGTTGTTGCTGCTGCAACTGGCGCAGTAGGCTCTATGGTTGGTCAAATTGGTAAGATAAAAGGCTGTCGTGTTGTTGGTATCGCAGGTGGTAACGAAAAATGCCAATACGCAAAAGAGACATTAGGATTTGATGAATGTATTGATCACCATGCTGCTGACTTTGCTCAACAATTAGCAGATGCATGTACCGATGGCATTGATATTTATTATGAAAATGTTGGCGGTAAAGTCTTTGATGCAGTGCTTCCTCTACTGAATACAGGCGCACGCATTCCGCTTTGTGGCTTGATCTCTCAATACAATGCAACATCGCTTCCAGACGGCCCAGATCGTATGAATATGTTAATGGGACAACTACTGGTTAAGCGTATCAAGATGCAAGGTTTCATTATCTTTGACGATTATGCTCACCGTTATGACGAATTTGCACAACAAATGTCGCAATGGCTTGCTGAAGGAAAAATTCATTACCGTGAAGATAGAGTCGAAGGCCTAGAGCAAGCTCCACACGCTTTTATTGGCTTACTTGAAGGTAAAAACTTCGGCAAAGTTGTAGTTAAAGTTAGCTAACTAAACCTAAAAAGGACTTATCATGATCATATTGCACCATCTTAATCAATCTCGTTCAAAGCGTATTATCTGGCTACTTGAAGAGCTAGGTGTTGAATATAAAATTCAACCTTATTGCCGAGACAAGGTCACATTTCTTGCGCCACCAGAACTTAAAAGTGTTCATCCACTAGGTAAATCACCGGTATTGGAAGATAACGGAATGATCATTACCGAATCAGGCGCTATCACAGAATATTTAATTGAAACTTACGGTAACGGTAAATTTATGCCTGAACGTGGCACTCAAGCCTATATTGATTATATTCAATGGCTGCATTTTGCCGAAAGTTCAGCCATTTTACCGTTACTTTTAAAGATGTTTGTCACCAAAGATGGTGCAAAAATGAATTTCCTTGGTGATTATGCTGACATGGAAACTCAGAAAGTAATGCAATATTTTGATCAACGGTTAGTGGATAAAACTTATCTTGTAGAAGAGCGTTTAACCGGTGCCGATTTCATGATGTCATTTATTACTGAAATCCTTGGTAACTATGGCGTATTAGCTGCGTTTCCAAATATTCAACGTTACGCAGAGCAGCTACAAAAGCATCAAGGCTACCAAACCGCTCAAGCGTTAGAATTACAATATAACGGTGAATAAACCAGTCTCTAAAGCCAAACAGGTCGTTGTTTGGCTTTTACTATACTATTGATTTACAGTGTGAATAGCTGGCTTTCTGCATACAGAAGCCATCACATTTCAATAACAATATAGATTTTATATACAAAAAGCCCCGTCATTACTGACGGGGCTTCGTTGTGTTGGCGGAAGGTTGGACTGGCATTCCAGCGGGACTCTCAACCTCGGCTAGGTGCATCAAGACATACCAACAACAATCAAATTTTAGATACAAAAAAGCCCCGTCATTGCTGACGAGGCTTCGTTGTATTGGCGGAGCGGACGGGACTCGAACCCGCGACCCCCGGCGTGACAGGCCGGTATTCTAACCAACTGAACTACCGCTCCAATTCTTTATGAAACCCGATAATATCGAACTTCTAGAATATGGCGGAGAGATAGGGATTTGAACCCTAGATACGCTATAAACGTATGCCGGTTTTCAAGACCGGTGCTTTCAACCACTCAGCCATCTCTCCAATGCCGCGAATAATACGTAGATTATTACTTTCTGTAAACTGTTTAATTAAAAAAAACGTTCAACAGGCTAGGTTTTAATCAACTTTAATAATTTACTCGCGCTTCTATGCCCTCAAACAATCAATTAGGTTTTAAAAGATTATTTACTACTTCTATTTCAGCTTTTTTAACACCATCCTGCTGTTGTAACCAATTTAATTTTTTTCTTAAATCAGCGCCTTCAGGATACTGAATTATCCAAATACCACCACCAAGACGCTTTTTAGACATATCTGGCTCATCGAATGGTAGTGCATCAGAAAATATTGTTTTTAAAATAATACTACCTGACACTAGCCCGTTAATATTTAGGTCTTCATTTTGAACTTTTACGCCTTTAGTGACTTTATTGTCTTGAGAGTGAGTCGCACTAAATGCAGTTTGTTCACTCGCAATAACTTCATAATCTAAACCACCACTAGTGAACGTTGTAGATGTATAGGCATTAGCACTACAGCTCGTTAACATAAATAAGCTAATGAATAGTAAATGATTGCTCTTTTCCATAACGATAAATCCTTATTTATGTCCATAAACTTTGATACTGGCATCAAATAACAAACCTGAGAAATAGTTGTTAGGCAATTCCAGCTCGTTATCATCGTAATCAACTATCTTCATAGTGTTTTTATTTGTATCAACAATCTTAACAGTCCAAATACCAGCAGCGACTTCATCTAAAAATGCATGACTAAGAAATAGAATTTCAGCATCATATCCAAAGTAATTTTTCGGATTGATATAATGTAAATGTCTTGGTGTCGCAACAACAGATCGTGTACCTGAAGGGGAAATAACTTCAACGGCGATATCACTCATTCTTTCATGGTCTAAATCAAGTTTTAGTTGAATAGCCTCAATTGTTATATCATCGGTAATTTCAATTTGTTTTGTTATTCCTTCAAAATTTTCTGGAATATCAACAGCTCCGATAACATCACTAGTGATAAATTCCGACTCAATCAACGGAGGTAATAATGTATAATTTCGAGTTGCCATTTGTACAGCTTCAACAGCATTAATCATGCCATAGCCATACCAGTTATGATAACTATTCCCAGCCCCGTTAGTAACCCAACCGGGTTCTGCAATATACTGCTCTCCATCTTGTGATAAAATAACGGGCGCAAAATCTAAATCTATTTTTGTGGCTGTTTTTGCCATGATATATCTCACATCACGCCACGATAATTCAGGGTTTGATTGCATAATTAATGCTGCAACCCCAGATGCTATAGGCGCCGCAGATGATGTACCATTAAATTTTGAAGTATAGCTACACTCTGATTCACTCTGTATTTCATCATCTAATCCACCAGAATAGCCGCCAAATTCATACTCAATTGAATATCCTCGGTCACAGCCAGCAACATCCGTTGTTATCATAGCAGGATATTCATAGCCATATTCTCCACCAGGAGCAGCAAACAATACAGAAGATCCTACCGTTGAATAGCTCGATAATGGTGTTTCTCTATTGGCATTTAAAGCAGAAACGACCGTATTATAAAAACTCGCATTTTCAGGATCTGAATTAGCTATTTGAGCAGGTAAGCGTTCCTCTTCTTCAATACTATCTACACGCTTATAATTACTTAACCATTTAAATCCATTGCCCGCAGATTTGATCATTAACGCTGGTTTACTCGCCGTTTCATAATATGATTTTAAAATCAGCGTTTCATTAGATGAATATTTGACTGGAAAAAAGATATTGCTATTAAAGCCATAACTTTGATTTATGACATCAGCAGTTTGAGTTTTATCACCACCGTGTGTTTCATAAAACACATCCAGACCTTGTTCTTTCAGGTAATTAAAACCAGACAAAGATGCAGATGGAGCAACACCGCGCCCCCCTTTACCATTAAAACCAACAGCAGCGGTTAACCCCGCAACTGAGGTACCATGATCACCATATGTTTCATATTGATTCGGACTAGGATCATTATCCTGCTCGACGAAATCATATGACATACCAGGAATAACATTCTCAACTAAATCTTCATGCGCAATTTCTAAACCGGAATCAACAATAGCGACATGAATATCCTTTCCAGTGATCCCTTGAGCGTGCAGTTGGCCAATATTAATATCAAATCCTTCACTTGCCTTTGATAACGCGTAAGCATCTTGACCTGTATTATTTAGATGCCATTGTTGGAAATATAATGGATCGGAAAAAGCATCAATATTGATATTCTTTTGCTCTGTTAAATACTTTATTTGAGCAGTTACCGTTTTATTGTTACTTGTTAACGTAACATCAATATAAATGGGCTCTGAATAAGGCTGTGCCGTTAATTTAAAAGAACCATCGTTATTAATTACAAAAGAATTGACATCAGGTATTTGCGCTCTATTTACATCACTTATTAACGGTATAAACGACGGAGTATTATCATCTGATATTACGTTATAGCTAAACTCAACATCAGCGCCGGCAATAAATTCAAACTTTCCTTCAACTATATTGTTTAAGCTTTCAAATTCTTCAGGTTTAAGTACCAACTCAGGCTTTAAAGTAATCTCAAATTCAGTTTCATCAATACCATCCGAAGCGATTAAAGAAACAACCTCTTCTTTTATTGATGACAAATTAGATATAAATGTAAATTCACTATTTTCATTATCAATTGAAAAGTTACCACTTTTTGGAGAGTTAATGATTTCAAACGTTACTCTATCACCATCTTGGTCAGTGATAGGTAACTTTTGAGTGAGAGCATCATTACCAATGTAGTAATAAACATTACTTCCATTCAATTTAGGTTTACTATTTCTATCTTTGGTTATACTTGTATCACCTTTATTTTCTGTATCGCCGCTATCTCCACCACCACAACCTAGCAAACTTAGAAAGACTAAGGTATTCATTATTATAATTTTTTTCATTTGAAATCCTTATCAACACAATAAGAACTTACTTTACAAATAACTTATATAAGAATTAAACAACCAAAACTATTTTTTGCGATTGATATAGTAAATAAATAATGAAAGATCTATTTTTTCAAAATAATTGGATACTATTCAATAAGCCCTTTTTCTAATGCATATTTCGCTAACTCGGCTGTTGAATGCAATTCAAGCTTATGTTTTATATTCTGACGATGCGTCTCAACGGTCCGATAACTAATCTCTAATGCTTTAGCAATTTGCTTACTGCTCAACCCTTCGGCAACATGTTTAAGTACCCTTTCTTCGCGACGGCTCAAAGGATTAATATCAGGGCTTTTCACTGGTGAAGATGTCTGAGTAAAAATAGTTTGGCTCGTCGTTTCACAAAAATATGTCGCACCTTGATTCACTGTTTTAATCGCTTGAACCATTTTTTCTGCCGAAATTTCTTTCAACATATAGCCCATTGCACCAACCTGCATTACCTTCATGATATATTCACGGTTATCATGCATCGTCAGCATCAATACTTTTGCATTAGGCAGTGTTTTTTTAATTTGCTCTGTTGCATCAATACCGTTCATGATGGGCATACTGATATCCATTAAAATAACGTCAGGTTGAAGATAACTGACGGTATCTAGTGCCTCTAAGCCATTACTTGCAGTACCAATGACCTCGATATCAGGCTCTAATTGTAACCTTGCCATAAAACCATCAATCACCACTTGATGATCATCGACTATCACAATTTTAATCGTTTGTTCTGTCATACACTAAACCATCCAAGTTTAATAATACGGTGAGTTCAGTACCAAATCCGGGCTCACTATTAAGATCAAACTCGCCACCAATAAACTCCACTCTCTCGCGCATATTTCGCAAACCAATCCCTTTTAAATGATAACGATTTTGGCTATCAAATCCTTTTCCATTATCTCGAATGATCAATTGCAATAACTTTCCAAGTTGTTTCAAATGCACTTCAACATGCGTCGCATCTGCATGCTTAACAATATTATTTAGCGATTCTTGTACTACCCGATAAAGTGTTGTTGCAACATCAGAGTCTAGCTTTCCAGCCTTTGTATCAAATAGCATATCAACTGATGTACCGGCGTGAGATTGATAGTCTTGTAATAATGTGGTGAGTGCCGCTTCTAAACCAATATCATCCAGAGAGCTTGGGCGTAATTTATGAGAAATATGCCTTACTTCATTAATCGCTAATGTTAAGGAATGCATCGATTTATTCAGGTAATCGACAAACTTTACATCAATGGACTGAAGGCTAAGTAACTCTAAGTGACATTTACTTGAGACTAATAACTGATTGATCCCATCATGTAATTCTCGGGCGACATGTTTTTTTTCAGCTTCTTGAAATAAGACCGTTTTATGCGCTAACTCTTTAAGATTTCTATCAGCCAATCGATGTTCATGTAAGTTAATTGCCAATGTGATCACGATAATTACTGCGACAGTTATTGTTAATATCACCACAATGGAAAAGAAGATCGTATCAATATTATGGTTAATCGCTTGCTGCATAATCGCGACATCTTGGCTGACATCTTCAATATATAATCCGGTACCAATCATCCAATCCCATTTATCTAACCATGCGGAATAACTTAACTTAGTAACCGTTTCTCCCGTTGATGGTTTCTGCCATAAATACTGATGATAGCCCCCCCCACTTTGTGCTTGCGATAACAAAGAAGCAATTAAAAAATCGCCTTGTTCATCTTGTATCTTAATAAGATTTTTACCAATCAACTCAGGCATGATCGGATGAACTAAACTGACTCCATTTTTATCATAAACAAAAAAGTAACCGTCTTTTCCATAACGTAAATTAGTCAATATTGCTTTAACACGCTGCTGCGCTATATCAACATCAATTGTAGAATCATGATAAATATGGGAAATGGCATTTAAAGCAAGATCAACGCTATCTTTCAATGCTGCTTCTTTGGCATCAATTAAACTATCACGAAAAACAGTGACTTCTTTCTGGCCTAAGGTTTTTGCCTGATAAATCGATATCCAACTGATACTGACAGTCACAATCAGTAACGGTAATAAGGTTAATAAGATCAATTTTGCTTTTAATGGCATAGAGACCTCCAAACAGCAAAAAGCTGATGTTTTACCACCAGCTCATATTAACAATTTATTATCATTTTTTACTTTTATAGATCACATTATCAATATTAACCCATGCCATAGAAATTCGGGAAAATCAAAATAGAAGCCAGTACCGCAATTTGAATAGCGATAAATGGCATAACTCCACGGTAAATATCACGTGTCGTGACACCTGCAGGTGCAACACCTTTCAAGTAAAACAAACTAAAGCCAAATGGTGGTGTTAAAAATGAAGTTTGAAGGTTCATCGCGACAAGTATGGCAAACCAAGTCATATTTAATCCCATCGCTTCGGCAACAGGCGCTAAAATCGGTACGATAATGAAACAGATCTCAACAAAATCGATAAAGAAACCAAGTATTAAAATAACCAGCATAGTAATGATCAAAAATCCCCACTTTTCACCGGGTAGTGCCATCATCCATTCTTCAACTAAGTAATCACCACCAGTGTAGGTAAATGCCATCGAAAATGCGGTCGCACCTAACAAAATAGCAAAGACCATTGCCGTGACTTTTACCGTTTCTTTTGCTGCCTCATAGATCATTTTCCAACTAAACATGCGATATAAAATTGCTAACACAATCGCGCCAAATCCACCTAATGCAGCAGACTCTGTAGGCGTCGCAATACCTGCAAAAATAGAACCTAGCACCACGATAATTAACGCTAATGGTGGAATAACCGCTTTTAACGCAGTAAAAACCTCTTGCGAACGACTAATGCTGTCATCTCGCTCAATTGGCTGTGCCGCTTCAGGGTTAAGCTTGGCATAAATTAAAATATAAGCGACGTACGCACCTACCAATACAAAACCCGGTAAAATAGCCGCTTGAAATAAATCACCAACAGGCACACCTAGCACATCACCTAATAGTATTAATACAATCGATGGTGGAATAATTTGTCCTAATGTCCCCGATGCACAGATAGTTCCACACGCAAGGCCTTTATCGTAATTATATTTGAGCATAACGGGTAATGAGATAAGCCCCATCGCAACAACAGATGCCCCGACCACACCCGTTGATGCCGCGAGTAATGCACCAACGAGTACAGTCGAAATTGCAATACCACCACGAACGCCACCAAACAGACGCCCCATTGACTCTAATAACTGCTCAGCTAAACGGGTTTTCTGGAGCACTAAGCCCATAAAAACAAACAGAGGCACCGCCATAAGCACCGTATTTTCCATGATTGACTGAATGCGATAAGGCATAAATGCAAACATGTCGAAACCTTCAGCCCAAACACCAAAAATTAAGGCTATTCCGCCAAAAGTAAATGCCACAGGAAAGCCCAGTAATAAGGCAAATAATGCAACAAAAAACATCACGATTCCGATCATTGACGTATTCCTTTACTGATCTTGTTTTAATGCCGCGTGGTGCGGATTAAATAAGGTATTTAATGAGTGAACAACCAGCCCTAAACCGCTGATCGCCATTAAGCCAAATGAGAGAGGGATCATTGCTTTAATTATCCATCGATAAGCAAGACCACCAGGATCGCCAGATGTTTCGCCTAATGCATAGCTCTCTTTGGCGAAATCAATGCCATACCATGCCACCAGTAAACAAAAAGGTAGTAAAAAGAAAAGTGTACCTAAAATATCAATGATCGCTTGGCTTTTACGGGATAGACGCTCATAAAAAACATCAACACGAACATGTCCCGCAGAACGGATCGCGTAAGGAACGCCAAGTAAAAACACAGCGGAAAACAGGTGCCATTCCATTTCTTGAAGGGCAATGGAAACATCATTAAAAACGTAGCGCATAACAACGTCATAAACGACATTAACTAATAATAATATAAATAGGATACTGGCAAACCAACCGAGCACATCACCAATACGATTAAAAAAACGCTCTAGCGTAATCAGACTTTTCATTCCTTACTCCATGGAATCCCACCAAATACGCATAACTGCGATCTTATATGCATAAATGGCAGGATAATAACGTCCTTATTTAAACAGACTTATTGCGCTTGGCTATTAAGGTAGGCACGATGAGATATATTGGTCCATGAACGTACCTGGTTTAGATAATCCGCTTGTGATTTTTGAATCGCTTTTGCTTGTTCATCTTTTTCTGCATGTTGTGCAAGGAGGCGATCATTCGCGTCACGTAATGCTTTCATCACTGCTGGCGGGAAATCTTTCACTTTTATATCAGGGTAAGTTTGTTGAATTGTTGACCAGTTTTTACCGCTTGCATGAGTAGCTTGGGTATACATATCATAAGCCGCAGTACGCATTGCAACACGTAAGATCTCTTGAAGATCGGCAGGTAGACGCTCCCATGTGCGCTTATTCACTAGGAACTGTAATTCTGATCCTGGCTCATGCCAACCTGTGTAGTAATAAGGTGCTATTTTATGAAAACCCATGCGCAAATCTAATGATGGGCCTACCCACTCAAGCGCATCAATGGTATTTCGCTCAAGTGAAGTATAGAGCTCTCCTGGTGCAATATTGGTTGGCTTAGCACCAACTTCAGCAAGAATTTCACCCGCAAAACCAGGGATTCTCATTTTCAACCCTTTCAGATCATCAACGGTATTGATCTCTTTTTGAAACCATCCCCCCATTTGAATATCTGAATTACCGCCAGGAAATGAAAGCAAGTTATGAGGTGAATAGACTTGCTCCATCAACTCCATACCACCACCATGATAGAACCACGCATATTGCTCAGCAGGGGTCATACCAAAAGGCATAGAGGTAAAGTATAAGGTGTTTGGAACCTTCCCCTTCCAGTAATACGATCCTGAATGTCCCATATCGTATTGACCAGATTTCACCATATCGAAGATACCAAGTGGTGCTTTGTGCTTATTGGCAGAGTCAATACGAATTTTCAAACGGCCGTTAGACATTTTTTCTGCCATCGCCGCCATGTTCTTTGTGGCATCACCAAAGATCGGAAAATTGGGTCCCCATGTTTCAGCTAATTTTAAACGGTATACTTTTTCTGATGCTTGTGCGCTTGTTGCCAGAATAGCAACACACCCTAGTGCAACGATTAGGCTTTTTTTCACCACACGTTTCACTACGCTACCAATAATAGTCATTCTCTCATCCTTGCTTTATATGATTAGGCTACAAAATGATCTTCAACATACTTTGGCTTAACGCTATACAAGATAAAATGAGAAGGACTACGGATTAAAAGTTAAAAACCGTTAATAAACACAAAAAGAAAACTACGTATAAAATCGTATCGATAAAATTTAAATTATTATTTATCAATAAGTTATAAAAAAACTTACACTACGTATTTATACGTACTAATCAAGAATAACGATTCGCTGAATAAGATATAATTTATGTGAACTCTGCACATTTAATTCATTCCGTATAAGAAGAAATTAGTTGAAATATGAAGCTTCATCTAATGTCATGGAAATGACAACTGTGGTAGGATCCCTCGAAATTAGCTTAACAACAAGTAACTAATGTTGCTTAAACGTTAATAAACAGAATCAAGCACTATTAAATGTCATTACTATCAATGACATCACTGAGAGATATTTACATTGGTTGATCTATTAAAAGAAGTATTAGGCTGGACTTCCGTCGTCTTATATATCCTGCTTACTATATTTAACAGCATGAAATTCACTCGTTATGCTGCTTTTGCATCTGCAACAAATGATACTGTTTGGTCAATTCTAATGGGATGGTGGCCGAAAGTAATTTTAAACCTTTCCGTTAATGCGATTAATGCTTATCGCTATGTAAAAGACTTCACCAAAATGGGGAAGGCAATAGTCCACACACTCGCTGCCATTATGGCATCTGCCATTATATATATAACTTACGTTGCTATTAGTGCTTTCATTGCAGAGCCAACGATTACTGTCGCATTACAATATTTAGATTTAGCCGTTATTGTTGCCGCGCTTTATATGACTTCACTGAAAAATTATCGCATGTTAATGCTAACATCAGGTTTTGTTGGTATGGCAGGATATTATGGCAATCCACAAATGATGATCATTAAAGCATTAGTGATTGTTATTATGAGCTACAAACTATATTCGACACGTCATCAGACACAAGAACAACTACTAGCTGAAAATCATTAAGATCTCACTGGTTTATTAATAAGCTGTAGAGCGCAACGTTCTGCAGCTTTTTTATAACGAGCGCCACATTATCCTACCTTTTGCACATTCAATTCAGTGCCAAAATCAACCTAGCCCTTTACTACACATAGAGAATGACACTCACCAAGTAAGTTGACTACATATAATTTAATAAGGGATACAAATAGATACGTCAGGATCATCGACAAGCTAGGTGTGTTGAACATCAAGCCGTTCATAGAAGGATCATAGCTGGGAGAATCGATGCTAAGGGACAACTGCTTTTTATCGCGATGGTGTGGAAGGCAGCACTGGAGGCGCTCTATCACGTTAGTTGTGACGTTCAATGTTTTTATTAACGAGGATACAGAATAAACAAGGGAGAGAAAGTTATTATTGTTGGCAATATGGGAAAATAAAGGAAGTGTATGTAAGCCAACATAACCATAGACAAATGATGATTTTTACTTACTAACGGGTAACTATTTGCTAGTTTTAGTTTAAGGCAGACACCCCGTTCTGCCTCTCTGCTTTAAATAAACCATGACTTGCAAACATGTTATTTTAAACCTTAATCAATAATTGAAAAATGCCCAATCTCTTTATTATTGTGATTAGTAATAATGCCTTTTTCTGATTGTTCACAGTACGTAAAGTTGACATCTAATGTATCTAGCTTACCGTTAATTAAAACATGTCGGCGCAATACATCACTATTTAACTGATGCATAGATGCATTCCAGCTAAGATCATTAACCTTGAAGTTGATAATCATAATATACCTCTTTAAATTGTCGCGTTGATGAATTTTAGCTATGACATTAGTAAAGCTAATTATCAACGGTTTTATAGCGTTATGAATTTTTAATGAAGATTATGAATATAGCGATTAGCAAAACTGCTAAGAAGTAAAACAAAGATGAGTAAAGTATTTCGAAGAGTGTAGCGCAGAAGATATTTTTGGATTAAGTGGTGTAACAAGTTACACCACTTAGAAATCTTATAGAAACTATAAAATTAAAGAGCTACAACGTTTGCAGCTTGAAGACCTTTTTGGCCTTGCTCTACTTCAAAAGACACTTTTTGGCCTTCAGCAAGAGTTTTGAAACCTTCAGAAGCGATAGCACGGAAGTGAACGAATACGTCAGCACCGCCGTTGTCTTGAGTAATGAAACCAAAACCTTTCTCTTCGTTGAACCACTTAACGATACCAGTTGACTTAGACATAATGTGTCCCTTATATAAAATTCATAGAAAATATCGCAAAATTGCGATGCACTGAAAGCTTGAATTATTAAATATGATGAAGCGAAGGAAACACAAAGGTACAACTAAACGAAGATACTTCTGGAGATTTTCTTTAACTTAACTTTTCATTAATAACTCTGAACAACAGAGCGAAGACATCATCACATTAAATGTATTGACTGTAAACTGTTTTTTATAAAAAAAACCAAAATAAATTATAACCAACTGATTTAAAATAATTTAATACACATATCACCTATAAAAAAGCAGATCATTATTGATCTGCTTTTTTTCTATCACTCGATTAATGTATATTTACATTCTTAGGCACTGACTATGTTTTCTTAAACTTGAACAGTGTTAAGAGTGGTAACAGCACAATGTAAGAGACAAAAATAAATCCAAAGGTATACACAAAAGCAAGCAAAGTTGACTGCTGATGTAATAGCTCACTGATTTGGGCGATAAAATGAGGATCGGTTACAGTTGTATGCTGCATCATTGCCTGCTGCTGTAATTGCGGATTAGTTAATGTTAAATCCGCCCCTAAGGCATGCCACTCTCGTTGCTCTGTACGTGTAAAATACGTATTAACAATAGAGATACCAAATGAACCACCAATGGTTCGGCAAAGGTTGAAAATAACCGCACCACCAATTGTATCTGTATGACTTAATGTTCGATATGCCATTTGGCTTAATGGCGCGAATACAAGCCCCATCCCTAACCCCTGAACAATCGATGGCATTACTACCCAGTAATAATCAATATTCATTGAATACTGCATCATTAAGTATGTACCAAGAATATTAAAACCGAGCCCTACTGCTACTAGCATACGTGGATCTAATCTATCCATAAATCTAGCAATCACTAGTAGTACAATTGCAGAGGTTAATCCCCTGGGCGCCATGGCAAACCCTGTTGCTTCTACTGGGTAATGTAGTAACTGTTCTAGCATCATAGGTTGTAATTGGGTAATACCAAACATCCCCATTGAGAAGCCAGCCATCATTAAACAAGAAACAGCAAGGTTTCTATCTTTAAGCAACCACATAGGAGCAACATCGCCTTTAGTGATCCATGAGCGTGCGATAAAGAAAATCCACGCGATAACGCTGATCACCGCAGAGAACAGAATAAAGTTAGATTCAAACCATCCTTCTTCATTACCTCTGTCTAATACCATTTGTAACAGCCCAATACCGATAGTCATACCTATCACTAAAGGCCAATCTAGTTTGCTCTTACCGCGTCCATCTAACTTCACAAAGAAATAAAGCAGAGATAAACAAATCAAACCAATGGGTACATTAACGTAAAAAATCCAGCGCCAATCCATATTTTCGGTAATGATACCGCCAACGGTAGGGCCTAAAATAGGCCCTAATAATATCCCAACACTGAATAACGCCATTGCTTTACCACGTTCTTCAGGCGGATATATTTGCACCATGATAGATTGTGATAAGGGGATCACTGATGCGCCGAACGCGCCTTGAAATATTCGAAAAGTTACCATTTCAGCAAGGCTGTCAGCCTGTCCACATAAAGCAGACATAGCCACAAAACCGGCAACCGAAAAGAGCAATAATTTACGTACTCCAAGTTTAAGCGCCAAATAGCTCGCTAAAGGAATGAAGATCGCTTCTGCCATCGAATATGAGGTTAACACCCATGTTACTTGCTCTGAAGTTACGCCTAACGCTCCCATCATATGAGGCAAAGCAACATTCGCGATAGTCATGTCTATCAGCACCATAATGGCAGATAGCATGACAGCAAAAGTGATCAACAACCGATTGGCTGGCGTTAACGTAGCACCCGTCATTACTTAGTCTCTGTTAACGTATCAATAGTGACTTCCGCACTCGCTCCAACACGAAGTAAAGGCTTACCTTTTAAATCATCAAATTGAATACGAACAGGGAAACGTTGAGGTACTTTAACCCAATTACCCGTTGCGTTTTCAGGAGGGAGTAATGAGAACGATGAACCGCTTGCTGGTGATAAGGCAATAACGTGGCCTTGATATGTCACATCTGGGTACATATCTAAAACAATACTGGCTTTCATGCCTGGTTTTAATAAACCAATCGACTTTTCTTTGTAATTAGCTTGAAGCCACGCCGTATTATCTTCAATTAAAGGCATGACAGATAACCCTGGCGATACAATACTGCCAGGTCGGACACTCACCTTACCTAAACTACCGTCATGGGGAGCATAAATATTGGTGTAGGATAAATTCAACGTCGCTTGGCTTAATGCTGCCGCCGCTTGCTTAACCTGAGGCGCTTCATCACCTTTAGCACCTTGCTGGTTAATTAACTGGCTCATTTTAGCACGTGCAGCTTCTAATGCTGTTTGAGCGGAGGCTAATTTAGCTTTAGCATCATCACCTTGCTGTAAAGGTAATAATTTGCGATTCACTAAATCCATTACTCGACGATAATTTTTTTGCACATCAACAAGCGTAGCGTCTGCTGATCGTACATTAGCACTTGCCGCTAAAATTGCATCATCTGTCGCTTTATTTTCTTGTGTCGCAACTTCATACGCAGCTTTTGCTTTTTCTAACTCTATTTCAAAAGGAGCAGGATCAATCGATAATAATAAATCGCCTTCCGCTACATGCTGGTAATCATTCACATTGACTGTAAGTACTTTGCCACTAATTTGTGGTGCAACATATAAAATATTGGCGTGGACATAGGCATCATCCGTCGCTGGATATAACTTTTGATGGCGAATATAAAAATACCCAGCCGTTCCTAACAGTGCCGCTAAAAGTACAAAAATTAATAGATTACGGAACATATGTGAATCATTTTCTGGCGTCTGAAGTTGTTCAGACGGCGAGTTATCAGTCGTTGCCATTAAAATATCCTATTTAGCTGAAATATCGCTAAATTTGAGTCTAGATGATAAATATATATTGTTGTAATAAATCACGTATTTACAAATCACTGCCCCAAAATGCTGGTTGGGATTTTGTAAATTCTAATTGCGAAGACATTAGCCACTCTCTTAATGCTAATGGGTATAAATTACTCGTTACCAGATCTTCTTTTTTTAACCAAAAATAATCGATATGAGCTTCACAACTCTTAATAGTATCAAGATTATTATCTGTTTTTGATGACAATAAAAATAATAAG
This sequence comes from Photobacterium sp. GB-210, assembly GCF_003026075.1. Classification (NCBI taxonomy): domain Bacteria; kingdom Pseudomonadati; phylum Pseudomonadota; class Gammaproteobacteria; order Vibrionales; family Vibrionaceae; genus Photobacterium; species Photobacterium sp. GB-210. The sequence continues at coordinate 81,841 of NZ_PYNU01000006.1, forward strand.
CATAGTTCAGTATTTAATTCTTGCCCTATATGCCAGTTATTTTCTACGGCCCCCAAAAAACAATCAATGTTAACCTTTAAGTTCGCTTCTTCATTCAATTCTCGAATCACCGTTGTCGCTGCTGATTCTTTTGCATCAATATGTCCACCAGGTAAAAATGTTTTATCATCACCTTTAACTCGGGTTACAAGCACTGCATCATCGTTAATTAAAATACCGCGAGCAGTTGAGTGAAAATGCATATTAAACCCTTTATATTATATGGGATTTATAATCCATAGCTGAATATTCACTCATCGTTAGATGAGTAATAACGGATAAATTACAAATCCGAAAAGAACCTATCGGCTAATCTATCTATATATTTAAATAGAGTTATAGATCTAATAGTATACGAAAAAACAACATGTTCTCTTAACTTTCAGCCAATCATTTATGCAATGTAATATATCAAAATAAGCCATTTAAAATAGCATTCCAACCAAACAGCCTTATTTTATAAATAACCCTCATTGAACATAAAAAAACGCTGATACTTTCATATCAGCGTTTTCATTTAAAAATTGATCACTTACATACTGACTTTATCAACTAAATAGAGAATTGAGCGATACTCTATCCCGCTATGTTCAGATAGCCCTAACTCACAAGTACGACTATTTGAATAACCTTCAGTACAGTCTACAGGTACTTGACGTTTTAAAGGCGCTAGTGAACTTGCGTTAAGTTCTGGTTTGGTAAAACCTTTATCGCCAGCAAAACCGCAACAGGTAATGTCATCTGGAATAATCACTGTCTTCGCACAAGCTTTCGTGACTTTTTCCATCACCCCAGCTAACCCTTTACGACGTGAAGTACAGGTAATGTGTAACATCACAGGCTCTTCTTGCTGTGTTATAGCTAATTTGGGCAATACATAATTTGCGACAAATTCAAAAGGCTCGTAGATTTTAATTTCACTGCGTAGTGTTTCTTTTCCTGTACTTGCACAAGGGCTGGTATCCATTAATACAGGATAGGTTCCTTGGCTAGATGCTTCCCATAGCGCATTTTCTAATTGCTGTGCTTTTTTCGCTGCCGTTTCAGGAAAACCTTTACTGGTATATGGCATACCACAACATTGATTGTTTAAATCCTTCGGAATAACAACTTCATAGCCCGCTTTTTCAAGCAGAGAAATCGTCACATCGACTAATGGTCGAGGATCTTTTGCATTCGCTTCAGTGCCCATTGTACGTGCAGAACAACTCGGGAAATAAACTATCTTTTCTCGACCCACTTTTTTAACTTTCAACATTTCAGTGGATTTTACCGCGACAGGCATATGTGAAGACCACATCGGAATACGATGACCCGATAAGTCATAAGCCGCCTTCGTCAACTTACGCATTTTATTAGTGCCAAGTACCTTATGCATACCATTTGCGACAGTTAAACCAGTTTTAGCTACTGACGTAACGGTTGAAAAATGATCCGCAGTCCAGTTCGCAATTTGTTTTGCTTTATCTGTATGGTTTTGACGTAATTTACGAACAAGATCGCCGGTATTGATCCCAACAGGGCAACGATCGGCACATAATCCTGTTGCGGCACAGGTATCTAGGCCGTAGTAACGATAGGTTTTTTCCATCTCAGCAAGACGGCTAGGATCTTCGTTAGTTTTTCTTAAGCGAGAGATTTCACGAAATACTGTATTACGTTGGCGTGGTGTTAACGATAAATTACGAGAAGGACAAACAGGCTCACAGAAACCACATTCAACACACTTATCAATCAACTCATCCGCTTCAGGCATCCCTTTTAAGTTTTTGATATGTGATTCTTTGTCTTCATTGATGATCACACCAGGGTTTAAAATGCCGCGCTTATCAAAAATGCGTTTAATATTTTGCATTAATTGATAGCCATCAGCGCCCCACTCAAGCTCGATAAACGGCGCCATATTACGCCCAGTACCATGCTCTGCTTTTAATGACCCTTTATAATCAACGGCCACTAACTGAGCCACTGCATCCATAAAATCACTATAACGTGTTATTTCTACTTGGCTATCAAATGACTGCGTGAATACAAAGTGTAGATTTCCCGCCAATGCGTGACCAAAAATGATCGCTTCATGGTAATTGAACTGAGTAAATAACTCCTGTAGTTCACGTACAGCAGGGGCTAATTGTTCAATCGGAAAGGCTACATCTTCAATGATAACTGTGGTTCCAGTCTCTCGCACAGCCCCCACTGATGGGAATAGCTCTTTACGGATCCCCCATAACTGCTCACAGGTTTTGGTATCACGACTAAAATCAACCTGAGCAATCGGCGAGAAACCATTAATAATAGCTAGCAACTGTTCAATTTGTTGCTGTAATGCAGCCTCATTCTCAGCATGAATCTCTATCAATAATGCCGCGGCTTCAGTATCACCTTTTTCACCAAGCTCTGCGATAAAACCTGGCATTCCTGGCTTGTCGGCAACAGAAGCTAAAGAACGGCTATCCATTAATTCAACCGCAGCGACTGAAGTTTTACTCAACTCACTTACTGCAAGGCAAGTGATCTCAATATCACTGAAAACAAACAACCCAGATGCTTTGTGTGCATGATTCACAACTGTGTTGTAAGTTACGTCAGCAATAAAACCTAATGTGCCTTCTGAACCAATGAAAAGGTGTTGCAAAACGTCAATTGGATCATCAAAGTCAATCAGTGAATTAAGACTATAACCTGTGGTGTTTTTTAAACGGTACTTATGGCGGATCTTAGCTGCCAGTTCGCTATCTTCCTGACACTGGGTGACGAGTGTCATCAACTCATCAATCATTTCTGCATGACTGAGTTTAAAAGCTTCAACACTGGCACTATCTAATGTATTTAGCACTGTACCGTCAGCTAAAACAACCGTCATCCCAGCAACTGTGCGGTAACTATTCTCTGAAGTGCCACAACACATACCTGACGCATTGTTAGCGACAATACCACCAATTTTACAGGTATTGATTGAGCCAGGATCTGGGCCAATTTTACGGCCAAATGGCGCTAAATACGCATTGACTTCAGCACCAATGATTCCCGGCTGGAGCCAAATCTGTTCACCATCATTTAATATCTCATAATCACGCCAATTTCGAGTCAGCGTGATTAACACAGAATCGGACTGAGCTTGACCAGATAAGCTAGTACCAGCAGCTCTAAATGTCACCGGAATTTGGCGCTCGTAGCACGTTTTAACGGCAAAAATCACCTCTTGCAAACTATCCAGTTGAAGGACAACTTGAGGTGTTAAACGGTAAAAGCTAGCATCGGTACCATAGGCCAGTGCGAGTGTTGGATCGGTGATAATGCGACTTTTATCTATTTGTTGTTCTAATAGCGCAATCAGTTCAAGGTAGGGCTGCTGCATCATGGCTCCATGTATATATACGAGTTAATTGTTTTATTTCTTATAGGTATATTCTACTTTACTCTGTATGGTTGATAAATATTGACTAATTCACATGTTTGTTGAAAAAAGTACACTAATAAATGAAGACGACGAATAATCTACTCCTTTTTTATCACCTAATTGATAAAGGCTCTTTTAGCAAAGCAGCCGAACACATTGGCTTAACAAAATCGGTGGTAAGCAAACGTATCACAGCACTTGAACAAGCGTTAGGCGTTCAGCTTATTTATCGGACTACACGCAAATTGACACTGACAGAAGCTGGTGATGTTTTTTATCATCATGCGAGAGAAGTCTACAATGCGGTTCAAAATGCAGAAGATGCAATGAGTGGATTGGGAGAAAGCTTAACCGGTAAAATCCGTATTACTGTCCCTACCATTTCGGGCGAACTTATTTTACCCGAAGCAATTGCAGCATTTAGCCGTCAATATCCTGAGATTCATATTGAAATGGAACTCGACAATCGCTTTGTTGATTTAGTACAGGAAGGATTTGATATTGCGATAAGAACAGGCGCAATGCCAGATTCAAGCTTTATTGCCCGTCAATTGGTTCAAGCTCGCTGGGTGATATGTGCATCCCCCAGCTATATCAAGCAATATGGCATACCAACACAGCCTTATGATTTAGAAAAACATAACTGTCTGGGTTATAGCTTCCAAGAAACAGGGGCGAACGAATGGCTAATTGAAGATACATTAGGTATTCATACCGTTAAAGTAAAAGGCAACTTTACCACTAATAACGCTTCTGCTTTACGTGGCGCGGCATTACACGGACAAGGCTTAGTCTACATTCCCAAAGTATTAGTCGCTGAAGATCTTAAAAAAGGTCGCTTGATTGAAGTTCTCACTGATTATGTTGCGAAATCATTAGGCATTTATGCGGTATATCCGTATACCAAACAGCAACCAATGAAAGTGAAACTCTTCATTGAGCATATTTATCAGTATTATCAAAAATACCGAGATACCTTTAAATAAAATGATTTAATTGATCGCCATAACTTCATACCAAGTGACATTATCACCAATATGAACATCGACTTCTTCACCGATCTCACGACCAATCAATGCATCACCAAATGGCGAAGTTGGTGTCACTATCGTGACAGAATACTGATCAAACGTTACGACTAGTCCACCAGAGCTGGGGCCCAGAAAAACAAAACGCACGTTATCATCTTCATCAGCTAACGTTACAATATGCCCAAGTAGTACAGTATCAAAGGCTTTAGGTAAGTTAGCTTGTAATACTTGATAAGCTGCTATATCAGCTTTGCACTCTTCTACTCTTTGTGCCTGACCATGCGCTAAATAAGACGCTTCAAGCGCCAATGTGTCATATTGATTTTCGGCAACATTTTCATCATCAGTCGCCGTATTATAGGCACGTAAAGCCGCTTCAGTCGCCGCTTCTAATATTTGTTGTAGCCTAATTTGTACCTGATTTAATAACTTTTGCTTATTCACTATTACTGCCTATGATCTCAAACGCGCCATATCATAATACGACTTTGTCTGAATTCATATTTTCGTCATTGTGTATCTTCCTAAAAAGCGACTTATCTAGAACAAGATCCCCCTAAAAGAGCATTTAACGATCAATTAAAAGTAACATTGACAGATATAATGACTAAAGATGTCGCTTAATCTTTGGCGAAAAATCACTAGCAATTGTCGTGTACTATCAAAACAAAATAAAACAGTCTGTTAAAGTAACCACAGCTTTAATAAAACAACAAAAGGTACACTCAATGACAGAATCAAGAGCTCCTGACTGGGATAATATAAAAACTTACGAGAAGTTATATCAGGAAATATTAGTCAACCCTGATACATCAAAGTTTCATCATTATTTTACGGAAGATTGCTATATAAATATTAACGATAAAGAATATGATGCTGATGCTTTTAAGCAACGTATGGTTTGGTTGAAAAAGAATGCAAAGGTTAAAGTTGAAGTAGTTAACTTTTTTACCTCAAAAGACGGCACTAAGATAACAGACACGCATTTATCTCACTCCGTAGATACAGAAGGAATCAAGAGAACTTTTCGTGTTATGCAACAATCCGAACTTGAAAATGGCAGGATAAAAAGATTTATCGACAATACATTTATGCTTAGTGGTAGTGATTCAGATTATAGTATTACAACAAATAAATAATTTTATTGCTTACCTTTTAGCTTCTACATCGCATAGCACCCCACTTTATGTGAGGTGCTACGTTTTTATAAATAATTAAATTTATTAGAATTTATAATCAACACTCCAAACAATTTGCTCTGTTCCTTTTAAACGAACACCATCTGTTTTGTAATTTTGATCAAGATAACGGTATGTAAGATCTGATGAAATATTATCCGTTAGTTGAACCATTGCACCTAGTTGTCCACCCCATACAAAATCAGTAGAGCTATCTTTACCACTCGCTTCTGATGTCTTAGCTGTTAATTTATTATGAGCAGCACCCATTGACGCACCAGCAAAAAGGTTAATATTAGAAGTGACTGGTACTAGGTAATCATAAGAAACTAAAAATAAATCTTGTTTATGCTTAGCCTTGATAGTTTCTTCTCCAGATTCAGCGATATTGAATTTATCTTTCTTATAACCGTAAGTTGCCATTAAGCGGTGATGGTTATCGACAATTACACCACCACGGATTTGATAGCTAGCATCTTCACTATGCATTTTAGCTGCATCTTTAAAGTTATCTAATTGATAACCCACACCACCACCCATAAATGTTTCCACATTTGTTGCCATCGCTGGCGCTGATACGATACCTGCTAAAACGACCGTAGATAAAATAGACTTTTTCATGATTTTATTCCTAACTTATTGTTATTAGTGAAAGTCATTAATCTAAAGGGAAGATTAATTGGCTTTCAAAATACCTGTGTCTTTTCGTTAGCAACAAAACTAAAGCATCTCTCCTGTACGAAAACTTAACAAATAAAACACTATTTTATTAACTAAATGCAACCTGAATAGAGCTGAATTTAAGCGTCTAAAAAGCACTTCAAGTGTAAGTATTTATTTCAAACACATGATAATTCATTTAGAAAATAGAAATCGATTTCTGGTTCATTACTATGCTTTTTATTTTTCGCGTAGACTGTCAGCTAATGACTTTTTAGAATGAATGCTTTGTTTATGTTGAGCTTGGTTCCAAAACAGTCTTTCGCTATTTACTCTAATAACAAAATTTCATTACTAATAAGGTAATAATTAAAGTTAACCACTTTAAACACGATAGCAATAATATGGACATCACTCGTGAACAACCAAACTCAAGCATGACGAATAACGAAATCATGAAAAAACAATTAAAAACAAGATTGACGCTGCATACGTTCGCCACTTTCTTATTGCTAGCTAGCTCTGCGCCGCTATATGCTTATGCTCTTTCACCTATTCACTTACTGAACTATGTCGATTCATATGGCAATGTCTCATTAAGAAATAGTAGAGATATACAACTACCCGATCCTCTTGTGATCACTGGTAACTTGAATCTTGAAAAAAGCAAGATTTCACAACTTCCACGTAGCCTGACTGTAAATGGTAATCTTAATCTTGCTTATACTGAAGTTGAGTACCTCCCCGTGGTATTTAACGTCGATGGATTCGTTAACCTTGCTCATTCAAAAATTAAAGCACTTAACTATGGTATGAGAGTAAAGGGAGATCTCAGTTTAATGGGAACGGAGATCCAAACGCTTCCAGATAACCTTTATGTCAAAGGGGATCTTTACTTAAACAACAGCAAAATAACTAAACTTCCTAATCAAATCATCGTTGATGGCGATATCCACATTAAGGGCACTCAAATAACAAGCATTCCAGATAATGCAAAAATAAAAGGTCGTATTATCAATTAACAAGCCATTGGATTATTTTGCATTTAAAAATAGCAATCGTTTGCCTTTTAATTTAAATGCCTATCTAAATATAGTTAAATGCGAATTTAAATATAAGAAAGCCAGAAATATTCATTTATTTCTGGCCACTGATACTCAATAAGTATTTAAATTTACATTCCTAAGATTTTGAACATTTAACGGGGGATTTGCTAAATGTATAAGACTTTCTGAATCACCTAAAAGAAAGCCTTTCTGTCAGCATTGATTATGCTTTTTCAACTTTAGTAGTTTGATTTTTATAGTAAAACCACTGTCTACGGTTACGTGTTTTCATTTAAAACCTCTCATTAATCTTATATGAGTAAGGTTGATATCACTAAAATTAATACCGTTCTTACTCTTTACTTATCTGTTCTACTTAAACAACTTGATGTGACATAAACATGACATCACAATAGTTTTTTTGTGAACATCTTTTTTATTAATATATCTTAGGCAGCAAACTATCAGAAAAGTTCACAGTAGATTATTAAAATGATTTTTATAGATATGGGTTCGATAGGAAGTATTGAAATGCAACCATAGCTAAATATTATCAGCTACGTTTTCTTACTTTAAAAAACCTCGAACAATTTATATCGACAATTTAATATATGTATCTTTTGCTCATTTGACAACCACTAAAATAGATTTTTTTTGTGATTCAACTCTTTATTTTATTATACAAGTGATCATACCTTATTAACGATAATCTTAACCTATTGCAAAATAAGTATATTTTTATAGCTATCGGCAATCTATACCAACGTCCTACCCTCTCAAAAATTTAATCAAAACAGCCAATTTTCACTTTTTATTATTAATATCATCACCAATTCATTCCTTTTAATACCATCATAAAAAAGAAAAAATCCCTTTAAAGCTTGCGCTTTGGCTTCCAACAACCAATTGTAAATGGTATGTTAGATGTAATTAAGTGCTATGGAGACGATAATGACGATTCATACCGTTACTTTAGAGGTAACCGCTAATGTACCTAAAACCGTCCTCTTTGCATTACTTTCTGATCACGCTAAATTAGGGCGTTTTTTTAATGCTCAGTACTCGTTGATTCGCTCAGGAAAACCAGAGATTAATGGGATCGGTGCTATACGCGAAGTCATTCAAGGGCCATTTACATATCAAGAGCAAATCATTGATTTTAAAGAAAATGAACACATTCACTATCAAATAATTCAAGGCGCTCCAGTGAATGAACATGGCGGGTGGATAAAGTTTAAAAGTATCAATGCAACCCAAAGTAAAATTCATTATCGCATTACTTTTTCCCCTAAAATTAAAGGCACTGGCTGGTTAATTAAGTTTCAAATACAAAACTTCTTAAAACAAGCACTAGCAAACGTTATTAAACACAGTGAAGATATGTGGAAATCCACAACGACAGCGAAACCTTATTCACGTAATACCACTTCAATAAAAGACATTCCAACCAAAGCCCGCATTAAATAATGCGCAACAGCAAATCGCGATCAACTCTACATTTTTGATTTTCTCTTCCCATAAACATGCCTCTTGTTGCGCGATCTTTGATTGAATCGAGGACGTACATATCAAAATACGTTTTAATAGCTCAACAATATGCCTTTAATTGCATTAATAACTACGTTGAGAGGTCGTTAAGACTATGTACCAATCACAACCACTACTAACAACTGACAGATTAATTCTTCGTCCACTACAATTATCAGATGCGACAAAAATTCAACATTTAGCAGGCAACATCGATATTGCAAATAGTACTATCAATGTTCCTCATCCTTACTCTGACGGTATGGCGGGTAAATGGATTGGTAAGCATTTAGGTGGTTGGCTCACCCAGAACTCAGCAATCTTTGCGATAACATTAAAAGCAAATCACCAACTGGTTGGCTGTGCTGGACTTGAAAATATACAAAACGGGAGTGGTCAATTGGGTTATTGGATTGGTGTACCTTACTGGGGCAATGGATATTGTACTGAAGCGGTTGAACGTCTTAAAGAGTTTGGTTTTAACCGATTACATCTCAAACATATTTATGGTCGCCACAGTAAAAGCATCACAGATCCTGCAAAGGTCATGCTAAAAGTGGGTATGTGCCCTGTTGATAAACTTTCTATTGCTTCTATAGACAATATAAATGATGACATTTCACTGTATGAGATCACAACCTCAGCATGATACCGACTGAATAACGACTCCGTATAGTAAGTAGCCTTATGATAACTCTCATCACGCATCGCCATACCAATGGGAGGTTTTAGTGTTAGATTGTGACTTTCTAGTTATTGGGGCTGGAATAATTGGATTAAGTACAGCATGGGAGCTGCAACAACGTTTTCCCCAAAAAAAGATATGGGTTATCGAAAAAGAAGCTCATGAAGCTTTCCATCAAACAGGCCACAATAGTGGTGTCATACATGCTGGTATTTATTACCCTCCAGGCAGCTTAAAAAGTGATTTTTGTCTTCGTGGTAATCAAGCTATTAAAGCCTTTTGTAATGAATTTGATATTCCTTTCGAACAATGCGGAAAATTAGTCGTTGCCACAAACACTTCCGAGCAACAACGATTACAACAACTAGCAATACGAGCTGCTCATCTTGATATTGATATCACCCTTCTTGATCAGCATGCACTGAAACAACAAGAGCCTAACATTACAGGCATGAGTGCTATTTTTGTCCCAGATTCTGCCATCGTTAATTATCGATTGATTTGTCAAAAACTTGTTGAGTTGATCCGACATCACAACGGTCATGTTATTTTTAACCAAACCGTTGAAGCAATAGAAGAAAAGACTGATAGCGTTGCTGTTAAATGTAAAACGAAAACATTTGTCGCGGGTAAATTAATTGCGTGTGCTGGACTACAATCCGATAGAATTGTTTCTATGCTCGGTACTCAACCCTCATTTTCTATTGTTCCTTTTAGAGGCGATTACTATCAACTCCCAAACAAGCACTACGATCAAATAAACCATTTAATCTATCCTGTCCCAGATCCTACCTTGCCTTTTCTAGGGATCCACTTAACTAAAATGATCGATGGCAGCATTACTGTTGGACCCAATGCCGTCCTCAATTTTGCGCGTGAAGCTTATGATTCACCAATGTTTAATCTTAAAGATAGTTTGGACTTACTTAGCTTTAAAGGCTTATATCCTCTGCTATACAAACACTTATCATCAGCATTGACAGAGTTTACTCAAGCAGTATGGAAACCTTCTTATTTAGCTAAAGTACAGAGCTATTACCCTCAATTAACAACCTCTGATTTACAACCGTATCCATGTGGGATACGAGCCCAAGCGGTGAATAAACAAGGCCAACTGATTGATGATTTTATGTTTCATCAAACAACATTAAGTCTTGTCGTATGTAACGCGCCTTCACCAGCGGCTACGTCATGCTTTCCTATCGCTCAGTATATTGTTGATAAGCTACGCTATGAGTGAGTGATGTTTTTGATATACTCGCCAACATCAAAAATTATCGTAAAAAGGGATCTTGTAGTGAAAAGCCCATGTGTTGCCAAGTGTAAAAATAGTGATGGTATATGTAGTGGTTGCTTACGCACCATGAAAGAAGTTATCGAATGGCAAAACTTTGATGATGCCAAGCGAGAATCAGTTATGGCTGAAATAAAGGGGCAGCCTGATACTCATTTTTGCCCTGAATGCCATGAGCCCGCACATTGCGATATTAGTGCGGGAAAGACAACGTGTTGGTGTTTCGAATTAGATAAACGCGATACTGCAGATTGTCCTTCAGGACGCTGCTTATGTCGTCAGTGCTTATCAAAGCAACCTCTCGCTTAATAATAAATGGCGTTCTAACTTATATAGATCGCTTTGCACGCCTTTTGTTACTAGGACAGTGAAATGACACTTAAGCTTAATAAAAGAAAAGCACAAATCCTTGATGAAGCTATTGCGCACTGGGAACAAGAAAAACTTGTAACTATGGAACAAAGTGAACACTTACGGCAAAGTTATCAAGTCGCAAATTTTGACTGGAAACTGCTTGCTGTTTATTCATTCTGGATAGCTATTGCTTGTTTTATCCTCTCCGTCATTTTATTAGTTGCTGATAACTATTTAATGTCGTTATTGGCCAAATTGATTAATACTCCTGCCAGTGTTTTAACTATTTTTACCGCGTTTTTATCCGCCGCTTTATACTATCTAGGTGTTAGAAGACGTACTAAGTTCCCTGAAAAAAGCATTAGTAATGAAGCCATTTTCTTTTTTGGTGTTTTACTCACAGCTGTTTCTGTCGGTTTTTTAAGTAAAACAACACTCGCTGAACATTGGCGAGAAAGTCTATTTATTGCTATTCCTGCCAGCATCTATTGTGGGTTAGGTATCAAGTTAAGATCGGTTTTAATTTGGTTATTTTTCTTACTAAGCGCAGGGCTTTATTTACTCTCAGAAACGTCCTATTTAAGTGATAGCCATTACCTCTTTTTAGGAATGAATATTCCGCTACAATTTACTTGTTTTGGCGCTATCATTATCTTAATTAGTCTGTTTTTTCCAAAAATAAAAATAGTAAAACCACTAACGGAAGCAACGCGTTTTGCTGGACTGTTCTATTTTTTCACTTTTTTATGGCTACTGACTATATTCGGCAACTATGACAGTTTTCATGAGTGGTCACAGATAAAACAAGTGGAGTTATGGGCATGGAGTCTTTTAGCTTTGACTTGTTGTACTATCGCAATTGTTATTGGCATCAAAGCTAATGATGTTATGACGCGTACATTCGGTATTACTTTTATGTTAGTTGTGCTGTATACCGAATATTTCTCGTATTTTTGGGGCGAGATCCATAAAGCACTTTTCTTTGCGATACTTGCTCTTAGCTTTTGGTTTATCGGAACACGAGCTGAAAAGTTATGGCAACCTTATCAGTAAATAAAACACATTCTTCCATACCATGAAAATGGGATAGCTTAATAGTAAAGCTATCCCATTATGAAAGTCATCGATTCAATCTCTATCGATGATAGGCTATGTACTGTTTGGCCTTTTTAAGTCCCATATACTTAGCCAGCGTCTTTTCTGCTACCTGACGTAAATCAACCACAACTAAACCATCTAACGCATCATTAAAAGCAGGATCAACATTAAAGCAAAGTAGCTTGCCATTTAAGCTTAGATATTGCCTTAATAAGACAGGAACACCTTTCTTATCGTTATCTAATCGACTCACAACTTTTGAGAGCAGTTGAATATCAGTAAGCGCGGCCAATATATCGGGATGATGATAACAACGATCCCCTTTCGGCAAAGGATAACTCGGCTTTACCAACGTTGCTACCTGCTGATCGTAATAGTGCACCTCTAGACTAGCCGCTAATAATTGGCGAGCCTCTAAACTATAGTCATTACTTATACTCACAGGACCAAATAAGTGCGTATATTGCGGATGACGATAGACAAATTCGCATATTCCCTTCCACAGTAACAATAGTGGGCTAAGGCTACGCTGATAAGGCTGAGCAACAAAAGAACGTCCTAATTCTAATGAATTACCTAACTGTTTCACTAACGCCTGATCATAATTAAACAAGGTTCTTGAGTATAACCCTTCAATCCCTTGCTGCTGTATGATTTGATCAGATGCACCTAAACGATATGCACCAACCAACTGCTGCTGCTCTTTATCCCATACGAATAAATGATAATAAAAGTCATCAAACCGATCTAAGTCCAATGCTTTTCCAGTGCCTTCCCCGACAGCCCTAAAATTAACTTCTCGCACTCTACCAATTTCTTTTAATAAATGTGGCGCGTCTGCAGCTGTGGTGCAATAAACATCAAAGCGAGAATTTTCAATAAGCTTCTGATCATGTGGCAAATGTGCAATTTCTGCTGCTAGTAATTGAGCTGGGATAGGAGGATGGATCGTAGCCATTTCAGGGTTCGATACTGGTTCTTGCTTTGTTGACTGAGATAAATAGCTTGAACCTAAAAGATATGTATTGAGCCGTAAGTAATTAACTAATTGATAGTCATCATTAATATTTTTCACTTCCGAATAATGTATAGCTTCACCGATCGCTAGCCCTATACATTGTTGGCGTTTATTTAGCATCTCTCGCCCAAGCATTGCTGTACGTAATAAAGGATGAATTTTCCCTGCTAAATAAAACTTTTTACTGTTTTCACCACTAATAAAAATCGGCACTACAACTGCTTTATGACGGCGAATAAAGCGACTGACCGAGCGATTCCAACTTTTATCGACTAACCTTTTTTTTTGATCTTTAGTCGATACTTCTCCTGCTGGGAATACCAGCAATAAGCCCCCCGCAGCAAGGTGATGATGTGCTTCTCTTACTGCTTTTGCATTCGCTTTTACTGTGGATTGACTTTCAAAAACATCAACGCCAATGAACAGAGAATCTAATTCAGGCACTGTTTTTAAATATTGATTAGCCAAAATTTTTATATCTGCACGAACTGAGAGCAGAAGCTCAGCAAGAATAATGCCTTCCACACCGCCAAGAGGATGATTGGCAACAATCAAGGTTGAGCCTTGCTGTGGGATCGTTTGTACCGAGCCTTGTTGGAGTTGATAATCAATCCCTAACGATTCTAACGCATAGCGCACAAAAGTTGTTCTATCTGAATCAACGGGGCGTTTTAAATAATACTGATTAAGCTGCTTTAGTCCTGTCACCCATTCAGCCACGTTCTCAGCAATACCTAGTGGCGTTTTTCTTGGAAGTAAAAAAGGCGTGTCCGTTTCCATACTTTCACCGCAAATCACCGAATTTGGTGTCAGTATAAAAAGGATAAATGACGAAGGGGTTTCAATCTATTGCCGTTTTAATGACAAAAATAAAGCCACTGTTTAAAGTGGCTTTATATCGGTAAATTATTTATAAACGCTATCTGTAACAAAGTCGATACTCAAAAAAATAGATATATTATCTTACTGCTTGCATTTCAAGATTATAAAGACGGATCTCATGTAATACACGTTCTGTCAGAATTTCATTCATGTTGTCACGAACTGACGCTTGCATTTCCGATATAGCAGGAAATACGTTCTCATGCATTTCATCTAAACATTCCTTTGATACCTTCATTTTTAAATCAAACTCAAAAGATGCTAGAGCCAAAAACTTCTCCATTCGCTCTAAAACGACATCAATCATGTATTGATCAGCATTTAAATCAAGCAGTTCCTGCTCAACAATGGTTTCTAAAGGTGTCCGTTCTCTCGGTTGTTCTTTTACTGGAAAAGTAAGAATATTCGACATAATATCCTCCCATAGACAGTAACTGTGAAGTCCCTAACAAATTTCCCTGTAACAATACCGTTACATTTATCCTATGTGTATTTATTCATTCTGAAAAGCACAATTTTGAAAAAACGTTATAAGTATAACATTTTTTAAATCTAACATGCCCTATCCTAACTCTATAAAACCTTTAATAAACATATAGATAAACAAATAAAAATAAATTTAAACTTTTCTTATTTTTTTTTCGTACAACTATCAACGATGACCAATATTGTTCGATTTTCATGCATTTCCTCTAACAAAACATTTTTGATTTGGAGCCTTGTAGCGCCACTTATCCGAGTTACTCAAGCCGTATCTCGGTTTTTTTTGTCCTAAAAATAGCAAAACCTTAATATGTGGTTTAAATATCAAACGTTTAGTGAAAATAAGACATTTTTCACGTATAAAGCTATATATTCGATCTACCGTAAATAAAAACAAATCGATTACGGCGAATAGACTAAGGAGAGAATAATGAAAAAAGCCATAATGGTGGCAGGATTGGTAGCATCAGCGCTATTAACAAGTGGTTGTTCAGATAATGAAGTTGGCGATGTATCACTAGGGGTATTTACCACCAAAGATATTAAATTAAATACTTTAGTTGACCCATTAGTGCCCGGTGTTACCTGTCATATAGCAAGTATTGAGGCAGATTTAAGCCTTGCAGATCCATCCGATTCATCGATTTCATGTCGTCAAACAGGTGAAATTACACCTGATATGATTGCAAAAATAGACAAATCAAAATCGGGTGAAGTGGTATTTAAAAAGTCGAAAAGTATTTTCTTTAAGACAATGAAAATTCGTCGTATTTATGATCCTGCTTCTGAAACATTGATGTATTTATCATACTCAACAAAAGAAACATCAGGTAGCTACAAGCATAGCTTATCAACTGTGCCTCTTTGGGGAACGAAAGCTTACGTACCCAAAGACGTAACACCACAATCTGCGCAGTAATATCGGTTTATACACCGCAACCATGTACTTTTAACATACATGGTTGCGGTATTCTGATAAGAAAAAGTAATTTAAAACTTGTTAAATCGACCTTTAACCATGATCGAGCCGATCAATGCCATGACAAGGCCCGTTAATAACACCACAAAGTTTTTATGACGTTCAGCGGCTAAAACTTTTTCTGCATAATTGGCATTAGGCAAATCAGTACTGCTCGCATGAATATATGCACCCATTTCCATTAGTACGTGCTCTTGTCCGACCATACCACTTAAAGAAATACTTGCCCATAATAGCGATACAACGCCAATTGAAATTGAAATAAAACCCCAGCTTTGTTTAACATCCATATTCTAGCCTGCTTTAAAAACCATAAAACATACTGTTTATTTATATAATGGATAAATACACAGTATGTGTAATAAATATCAGAGATGTTCCTCTTTGGTCGCATAGAATATTATATTAGCAATTGAAAAACAAATGATTAATATAAAGTCAAATACTGTTCAAAAAGGCACCAAATATAAGTTTAAGTATATATTTAAAAAACAAAAATAACTAACCATATGTTTTTAAATGATTTTATTTTTTACGTGTTTTTTTTGAATTTCAGTTTTGAGAATATGAATAAATAATTTTGGAATTCATATTTATATTATGCTTAATTTCGTGAGCAAGTACTAATTTCATTTACAAAAAAATAACAAGAAAAGATATGGAACTCATAATACTGTATATATATACACTGCCTTTTTACTCTGGCTAAATAAAAAAGTAACCATAAGGTTACTTTTTTATTTATAGCGCTATATTACTTCTGTTTTGGTCTAAAAGGCTTTATCACCGCATCATCACATTCTAAGAATGGACCATCCATTAAATCAATACAGTATGGAATCGCAGGAAAAACAGCATCTAAACATTCACGAATCGATTTAGGCTTACCTGGTAAATTAACAATTAAGCTATCGCCACGTAAACCCGCAGTTTGGCGAGACAATATCGCAGTGGGTACAAACTTAAGTGATTCAGCACGCATCAACTCACCAAAACCTGGCATCATACGATCGCAAACCGCTTCAGTCGCTTCAGGTGTCACGTCACGCTTAGCAGGGCCAGTGCCGCCTGTCGTAACAATAAGGCTGCAATTTTCTTCGTCTGCCATTGCAATAAGTGTTGCTTCAATCACATCTTGCTCATCAGGGATCACCTTATAAACAGGCTCCCACTCTGAGGTTAAATAATCATTTAGCGTATCGATAATCGCTTGGCCTGAAATGTCTTCATAAATGCCAGCACTTGCGCGATCACTTACCGTAACAATACCAATTTTCGCTTTGCTCATTCGTTTTCCCTCAGTTTTCTTTTGTCTCTTTATTACTTAATCTTTTAAGTAATAAACTCACGTGCTCGCAAGTGTAAGGAAAATGACGTCGAGGTAAACCGTTATTTTCCTTACACTCTCTATTATCAATTAATATCGTCTGACGTATTAACACCAACGACGAACATTTCTACAATATTGCAAATATTCTTCACCAAACATAGCGAGTAATACCTCTTCTTCTGGCTCTATTTGAAAATTGTTCATCACCCATATAAAAACAGGTACGATCACAAAGCAACTCAGCGCAGAAAAATAAAAAGCAACAGCTAATAGAAAAAAGACTAATCCTATATACATTGGGTTACGCGTAAAGCGATAAATACCGGTCGTCACCAACCGTGATGTTTTCTGTGGATGGCGGGGATCAATTGTTGTATTGGCCTTTGCAAACGCAATTATCGCTGTAAATCCTGGGATAGCGCCAATAAAACACAACACCGAAACCAGAAAACTCTTACCACTAAAGTCAATGGTTAGAATCGGATAAAAGCGAGAAAGTAAGTACATGGCTAACACGGATAATAACAATAATATTGGAGGAGGGACACGCAACGACATACAGAGAGCCTTCTAAAACAGATTAAGTATCACTTTGATATTATAGATATAATTACATCCAGTAGATATTTTATTTGCCTCAAATGCGATCAACTTATAGCATGACCGTTTTATCTATTTTGTCACGTTATGCAGCCACTAAAATATCTACAGGGTTACCCAACTCATCTTACTGAGCAAGTACAACAGCTTATCGATAATGATACGCTCAAGACACTGCTCTTAAAGCGCTACCCGACGCCACATAACATCAAAACAGAAAAAGCACTGTATGATTATGTCGTTGAACTTAAAAATGCCTATCTAAAAAAATCAGCACCGATCAGTAAAGTGGCTTATGATAATAAGATCAACGTTATTAATCATGCACTAGGCCTACATACCTTCATCTCGCGTGTTCATGGAAGTAAGCTAAAAGCCAAGCATGAAATCCGTATTGCTTCCGTCTTTAAGTCTGCGCCACTTGAATTCCTGCGTATGATTGTGGTTCATGAATTGGCACACTTGCGAGAGAAAGAACACAATAAAGCGTTCTACGCATTATGTTGCCATATGGAACCTCGCTATCACCAATTGGAGTTCGATATGCGTATGTACCTGACCCAACTCGAACTATTAGGCCCAATTTATTCTCAACCGAAAAACGATTAAGGCCAGTACTCCTCTTTCTATGGAAAAATTAGGTCGTCGATTTAATTACGATTACAATAACGTAAAACGTCACAGAGATATTAAGCATGCAACAAGAAGAATTTGAGATTTTAGTAAAAGAATTGGCAGCACTCGATAGCGTTTCAGCGATCCTAAATGCCTTAAAAGACAACGATGAGCCTGAAATTGCAGAAACAGCAGCAGCAATGATTGGTCACTTTAGTCTTGCTGAAATCGACGGGCAACAGCGTATTTACCACGTTTTCACTCAAGAAAACGATCAAGGCGAAGAAGAAGAGTTTGCCGAGTGGGTAATGAATGCTAATGATGAGCTGATGCGCTTCATTGCATGGTTCTTCTACACGACCTTTGAAATTAACGATAAAGAAACGTATCAAGCTGCAGGTCGTTCGTACACACCTGCAAAACGTAGCTAATACGAAAGAATTTACACCGCCAATAACGTTCTTTTATTGGCGGTTTCTAGCTACACACTTATTCTTCTTCATCTTGAACACGAGGCACCCAGTTACATAACGTAAGCATTTTGATTATGGCATCATATTCTTCGTTATTTTCAGTATCATTAAGACGTTGAAGGTAAAATTGCGACATCACATTCGTTATAGTCATAACGGTTCTCCTCTCTAGAAACTGTACTCAGTTTGCTAAAAATAACCGTAACTAAAAACAGAACAAATGCGATTTTCCCCTTCCCTATTTCACCATTATCGATGCAATTACACTGACTAAAACGTCATGAATATAGAAATATGGAACAGTTTTCTAGTTTTATTATCCTTATTTAATTTAAAAAGCTTTATCACTGAAAAACGCTAAGGTAAAACAGTTAAAGTGACCTGCCCCGCATTTTTTAAATAGTGGTTAATCAATGAGTCAATATAAGCCTTATCAATTTCATCAACCACAGTTTGTGGCTCTAGAACTGCACCGATAGGAAAGCCATTGATAAAATCTCGATGAACAAACCAAGCCCGATCTTTCGGCAACTTATCATTATCAAGCATCGCTAAAACTAAAGCTTTTTTATGCTCATCCAACTCAAATTGCGGTACTCCTGTTTTATAAAGATCAGCTAATGCATACTCCACCGCCTCAATACCTTTTTTTGCATCTTTTTTATCAGTTACCACGTTTATCTGACATCGTGCATAATTACTTCCAGGTGTTGCAGAGCCACACCAAGCGTTAGGTGAATAGGTCAGCGAGAGTTCTTCTCTAACATAGGTAAGCATTTTTCTTTGTAAGATTCGAGAGATAAGATCCGATGCATATATATCTTTAATATTCGGTTCTGTTGCCTCAAAAATAAAATTAAACACTAAATCTGCACGATCTAATTTATTAATCCCCCTTTTTAAACTCACTTTCTTATTTAAAACGGGTTGTTTTTTCGTTGTATATTGATGCTTTTTGCCTTCTGGTAAGCTACCTATATATTTTTCTATTAAGGCTTTCGCTTTTAACGGTTCAAAATCACCAATTACAGTGAGTTTATACCCATTCGCATGACCAAATAACCGCTTATATACAGTTTTGACTTTGTCTTTATCAAGATCATATAACTGTTTAAGTGATAACTTACCTTCATAAGGATTATGTGAAAACAAGTCACCTTTCGTGACCGACTCAAAGTTAGGATCATTATTTCTGGTCCATTGAATCATAGATTGCTTAACATGGTGAAACACAGTGTCATCAATTTCTCCGTTTAACATAGCAGCATAAATACTCGACATCGCAAAATCTAAATTGTCTGCCACCGTTTCTATCGTGAAGCCTTGTGTAGTATTGCTAATATAAGGAATTAGCTGAGTATTATTGAGTTGAAACAACTGTGTCGTTTGCTGATTCGTCATACCTGACAAACCACTGTTAAAATATATATCGGTTAACGCAACAGCAGCAGCTCTATATTTAGGATCAAGTATTGTAATACCACCTGGCGCTGAAAATTCTAAATACACTTTTCCATCAGCACTGGCATCAGGCTGTAATAAAACCGCGACGCCATTGTCTAAATGTAATTCTTGCATATTATATTTAGGATGATCACTACTTTTAACAATTTTACCTAAGGAAGGTAAATTGACGATTAATGCTTTACTCTCTGTGACCAAACTACCATTAGGTAGACTCTGCTTAGTCAAAAGAATCTGCTGAATATCAGCAATAATCTTATCTGTATCTGGAGCCCCTGCCCCTTTTGTATAAAACGCGCTAAATTGTGGGTTAACTAATACTTCAGACGTAAAATTATTAATTTCATCTAAACGTATTTCAGCTAAAAATTTTTTCGCTAAAGTGTTATCTAACGATGGAGAAACATTCACTTTATTATGTATTAATGAATCTAACGCTCTGTTTATAATATCAACTGATTTCTGATTTTTATAATCAACATTTGATTTTATTATCTGTGCTGATAATAAATTTTTTTGTAGCTCAAACTCTTCATTGGTGAAACCATATTGATGTAATCTAGCCACTTCAGTTGCTAAAAATTTTATTGCTCCGCTTCTATTCTTATAAAAATTATCATGACCAACACCTAATGAGTAAACCCACTTATTACCGGCATCATTCGGTGTCCCAAGATAAGAATATGCATATTTATAAGGTGTTTTTAACAACTCATTACTTCGCGTTAAACGATGATTAATCAATTGATTCAAAAAGTTAACTAATCTATTATGATAATCATCTTGATACGTTTTATATTGATAATCTGACAAATTAAATACAAGCGATGACGTTTCTTCTTTTATCTGTGAGCTAAAAACGGTAAAAGGCGTTTGCTTAAAGGTTGGTAAATGCGGTGGTTGTTTCAACTCTAATTGACGATACCCTTTAAAATCAGAGAACTGTTCTTTTATAAATTTAACTGTGGTCTTCTCTTTTACATTTCCTACAATTAAAAGCTCCATATTAGTAGGGTGATACCAACTATCATAGTAAGCCTTAAGACCTTTATGTGTAGCTTTCTTTATACTATTAACTGTACCTGTTATTTTCTGATATTGATATTTAGTTCCCTCACCAAAATTCTCCATATAAGCAATATAAGGATTATCAATTAAATTAGCACGAGCATAAATTTCACCTTGGACAACACCTATCTCTTTCGCTATTTCATCTTGTTCCAAATTTATTTGATAACTAATATCAGCTAAATATTGTAAAACTTTTTTTAATAATTGCTCATTACCCTCAGGAATGCTTAGTTGATAGACGGTATTTTCAAAACTTGTAAAAGCATTTAGATCACGGCCAAACTCTAATCCAGCTTGCTCAAAAAGCCTGATAATTTCGTTTTTAGGAAAATGTTTTGTGCCATTAAATGCCATATGCTCAAGCAAATGAGCATAACCTTTTTGCTGATCCGTTTCTTGTACAGAGCCCGCTTTAACGCGAAGATATAACTGTATTCGATCGCTTTGCTCATCAACTGGCAATATGTGATATGTAAAACCTGTAACAAGCTTTCCAGTGATCCAAGCCGGATCTTGAGGTAATAATAAATGATCACTATCAGCTCTTGCGTTAACCGAAACAACCATGGTTAACAATAATAGCCCTAAATGCATGATTGGTTGTTTCATACAACGCACTAAAACATTGATAGCTAAATCTAGCTTTGCTGTATCAGAGCCATTCTTTCTACAAAAAAAAACCGATATTACCCTTAAAAAGTTAAGAAACATTGTCACTACTACCACGCAAAATACTTAGTAGTAATTATTCATATTACTTTTTAACAATCTTAAAATGATTTGATTTTTACGATGTAGTTCATCATAAAATAATGCAACGCTATACCATTACGAAAAAATGCGTTTACACATCTTATTCATTTCCCCTCTCTTTCATTGTCCTTTACGAAGACTCACTCATTAGGCGCCTCTAACTCAAAGAACGATAAAAATGTAATAGGTACTAACAGCAAATCACTTTTTCGCCTACAATAAGCGCCAAAATATTCAGATTCAGGTGTTAACATGAAAATTTGTGCTGTTGAGCTACGTAGTAACGAAGCGGTTATTTGCCTTCTTTCACTTCAAAATGGCATGTTCGATATTCCACAATGTCGTACACAAAAGTTCATCATGGAAGATTCTCTAGATAACCAACAAATGCGTGATTTCCAATTCGCATTTAAAAAGCTACTGGATGATTACCAAGTAGATAAGGTTGTTATCCGTAACCGTGAAACGCGTGGCAAATTTGCAGGTAGCGCAGTAGGTTTTAAATTAGAATCGGCTATCCAGCTTATTCCAGATGTTGATGTTAACTTCATGACCAATGCTGACATTAAGCAAAAGCTAAAGCGTAACCCAATGGCGGTTGACTTCCGTGATACCGGTTTACGTCAATTCCAAGAAGCTGCATTTACAACAGGCTACGCATTTCTTAGCCGTTAATACATTAACTAACATAATGTAATCAATATCTTAAAGGCGCTTTGCTTAATGCTTAGCGCCTTTTTTATCCGCATAATAAAAAATCCCCTGAGACACTAAATGTCTCAGGGGATAATTACTTAAAGCATGTTGTAATGGCTGATGAGTAGGTTATTACTGCACTATTACCAGCTCATTAATTTTACGCTTATTGACAGTTAGCTACGCCAACTTCTTTCCATACACCCCATTGACCAGATTTCGCTGGGTCTTCGCCACGTGTCCACCACTTAGCTTCCCAAACCTTACCATCTTTAGTCGCTTGGTCACCGCCAGTGTAAACTGTTGCTGCGTCCCATGCGTTATCACATGTATCAACAGGTGGCTCTACCGTTGTATGTTTAGCAACAACAACTGTCGCTGAAGCGCTTGAGCTTGCTTCACCATCAGATACCGTTACAGTAAAGACTACGTTAGTGTCTTGCGAGTACTCAGCCGCAGTAAATAGTACTTGTGAACCATTAACTGTTGCATTAACACCAGCTGGTAATGTCCAATCAAATGTTAGCGTATCACCCGCATCTGCATCAGAAGAAGCTGATGCATCAACAACAACTACATCGCCAGCGTTTGCTGTTTGTGGTGCAGTTACACTTGCAACTGGTGCCGTGTTTGTTGGTGGTACGACAACATCTTTAGGGGTTACAGTGACAACAACAGTATCTGATGACGATGCACCTTTGTTATCTGTTACTGTTAGTTTGAACGTTAATTGCTCAGCTTCTACCACTTCTGCAGCGGCAAAACTTGCTGTAGCAGAATCAGCACCAGTTAATGCTACCGCTGTACCTGATACTTGCTCCCAAGCATAACTAGCAATGCTACCATCTGAGTCTTTCGAGCTTGAACCATCAAGTGTTACAGATGCAGGACCTGAAACCGTTTGATCCACGCCAGCTGCTGCTGTTGGTGCCTTGTTTGGCTTATCAATCACCGCGCCCGATACACCTTCATGCATTGCATTTAGGATATCACCGTTATCCGCATCAATTTCCCATGAGAATAAACCAGCAAGGCCAAGTGATTTAACGTAGTTACCTTTAGCTTTAACAGAACGCTCATCATCAAATGTGATCAAGTCACCTGTTGAACGATTCCACACATACGGTGCTTCTGCTTGCTCATCGTAACCATATTCAAAGCCATTGATACCTTGGCTGTTAGCACCAAGCATGTATGATTTAATGCCTTTGTAATCAATAACGCCGTCTTCCCAAACACCTTGAGCTTTGCTGCCCGTCAGTTTGCCAGTACCTGTACCTGTCATTGGATCTGTTGGATCTGTTAGCGTATCAGGTGTTACACCCGTCCAACCACGACCATACATTGCAGCACCAAGAACCAGTTTGTTAGCAGGAACGCCCTGATCTAGCAGTAACTGAATACCAATATCAGAGGTGTATGCAGGTCCTTTGTACGGTTCGCCATTTTCATCTAGACCAGTACCGTCACACTGACCAGGACGCATGAAGTTACCACAGTAAAGTGCTGTTTGGTGACCAGGAACGTTGTTCCAACCGCCGTAGAAGTCGTATGTCATTGCGAAGATGTAATCCATGTATTGGATAGCTTCGCCATAATCAACGTCTTCAATTTTATCGTAACCAACACCGATTGCTGATGTTAGCTCATAAGTACGACCTGTATCAGCTTCTAGCTTATCAAGCATCGCACGCAGTTCACGCATTAAAGCAATGTAAGCAGGACCATCTTTTACTACATCACCACGATCTGCTGCTTGGCCGCCGCCACCAGGGAATTCCCAGTCAATATCTACACCATCATAGAATTTCCACGTTTTTAGGAATTTCTCAACAGAGGCAACGAATGTGTCACGGTTTGCTTTATCTACAAAATCAAAGAATGGGTCAGACAATGTCCAGCCACCGATTGATGGGATAATTTTCAGATCAGGGTTACGCTGTTTCAATGCCATTAGCATTGCGTAGTTACCCTTGATAGGTGTGCTATATTCATGACCTGCTTGCTTAAAGCTCTTTTGGAATGCAGCCCATGGGTCATGGATAACAACTTCGTAATCATTAACACCTTTACACGCAGTTTGTAGTGCGTTGAAGCTATTACCACCTACCGATTTCACAGACTCGTTTGGACCACAAATTGGGATGAAGCCATAAAGAATATGGGTCAAGTTGTCTGCAGGAATGTTATCTACTGTATATTCACGGCCATAGATACCCCACTCAACGAAATACGTCCCCATAACAACGCTTGGGTCGGTATCAAATGATTTGTTGTTTGGATCAACATTCATTGCTAGAGGAGGTAAGTGTGAACCATCTGTATCTGCAATGGTGATTTGTGCTGGCGCACTTTTCGCACATCCTGTTTCGTCACAGGCTTCGATTTCCATTTGGTACAAGCCGCCTTGCTCGTACTCAAAAGAAGCGGTGGTTTGACTACCTTTGATTGGACCAGATGCGACCTTTTCACCATCAAAATAGATGTTGTAAGTATCGCCTGATTTACCACTCCATTGGTTAAATTTCACATTAATCTTAGCTTTGTCATGGTATTTAACCATGTCGTTATAGCCAGATGTTGTTTCCATCGCTAGCTCAATTTTAGAGAACTGAAGGTTGTTAGAACCATACAGATCAATGCTTGGTGCCGTAGGGGCCGCGAAAGCAGCGCCTGACAGTGCAAGGGATATTCCTGCTGCACAAAGGTTAAATCGAATCATAATCTATCTCTCAATCCTTGAATTTATACTCAACATTAAGCATATAATGCTTCTACGTCTGGTACAGGGTATGACTTTTTTTATTAGTAGAAACATGTATTCAGCATTTCAGAGACTGGCTATTTTTCAAAAAAAATAAGTCAGGGATCAATTCTTTTGCACAAATATTCGTACAAGAATTTCTAGATTTCATGGATTTTGCAACAAGAGGCAAACAATCAACAACATTTTGATAACATTTAACCGTATTAAAAATCCCCCTCGAAAAGCTATTTTTAGGCCAAAAAAAGTTTTTTTTAGAAGGAGAAAAACAAAGCCATCGATAACTTTTATAAAAAACAATATCAATAAACATTATTTATCAATGACTTAATTTTATATAAAACAGTTATATATGGCGTTTAATTGCAGAGAATCCGCCATCAATTTGAATAAAATGGCATTGTCGTAGTAATTTAAGCAATGAGATAGCAATCAAAGAACGGTATCCACTCGCACAATGGACAACAAAGTTATCTTTCTCTGAAGGCAGTTTGCCTTGCACAATATCGGATAACGGTAATGCCTCAGCATTAGGTAGCGCACCTTTTGCTATTTCATCTTGTTCACGCACATCTAAAATATTTAGATCTGATGCCTTCGTTACTAACGTTTCAGCAGATATGTGTTCAACCTGAGACAGTGTCCCCTCAAGCGCTTGAAAACGGATATGGGTATAACCTAGTGATTGCAATGTTTCTTTTACTTGGTCTTGATTATTAGGTGAAGCAATAACGCCTAATTGAATGTCTTTATCCGGCAGCATTAATTCAAGCCACCATTTAAATTGTTTCCCGCCAAATCCAACAAATACACTACCTTCAACATGACCCGCTAAGAACTCATCAGAACTTCGCGTATCAATCAGGATTTTTTTTCTATCTGTAAAAATATGCACGTCTACTATTATCCTTTAAAAATAGAAGCTTAAGACCTTACGCTTTTCTTATAAAAAAGCCATGGGCTCAGTAACATATTTATCGACAACAATATAAGATTTACACCGTATCTCTTTATCGATAACACAGAAGAGATTTAGTCATCAAATTAACGCCGCTTGAATAACGCTCTTACGATTGCATTCGCAAGTTGCCTTAATAAGGTTTTAATAAACGATTCAGTGTATGTTTGGCGCTGAGAGCGACGAGGTTTTCGAATACTTGCACGTTCATGTTCAGCTTCTTGTGTTTGCTGCTTTTTCTGCTCTGTGCGCTTATTTAATATCTCATGGGCTGACTCACGATTCACTGCTACTTTATATTGCTGAAAATACTGACTGGCGTTTAGCATTTCAATGCGCTTATCAGCACGAATAGGACCAATTTGCGACTCTGGAGGGCGAATAGTGGCATGTTCAACTACCGATGGTACACCGCCCTCTTCTAATACTGATACTAGTGCTTCACCTACGCCTAATTCACCCAGTAAGGTAACTACATCTAAATTTGGGTTATCCCTAAATGATTCAGCTGCAACTTTTACGGCTTTTCTCTCTTTTGGGGTATAGGCACGTAACGCATGTTGAATGCGATTACCCAGCTGTCCTAATACTGAATCTGGAATATCGGTTGGATTTTGACTTACAAAATAGATCCCAACCGCTTTAGAGCGGATCAAACGTACCACTTGCTCAATCTGATCTAAGAAGACCTTCGGTACATCATCAAACAGGAGATGAGCCTCATCGAAAAAGAACACAAATTTAGGTTTATCGAGATCACCGACTTCCGGTAGGTTTTCATAAAGCTCAGACAACAACCATAATAAGAAGGTTGAGTACAACTTTGGTGATTGGATCAAGGTACTTGCATCCAGAATATTTATAATGCCTCGACCATCTGCGGCAGTTTTCATGAAATCATGGTAATCCAATGCTGGCTCACCAAAAAACTCGCTACCACCTTGGCGTTTAAAGCCCAATAAACGCCGCTCAATAGCAGCAATAGAGGACTTACTGATACGTCCGTACATCCCACCCAGTTGTTTTGAGTTATCGCCTAAGTAATTTAGTGCGGTAGAAAAATCATCCAAATCCAACATCGGCATTTGGTTTTGTTCTGCATATTCAAACGCTAAATTAATTAGCCCTTCTTGGACATCATTACAATCTAACAAACGACTTAATAATAGCGGTCCCATGTCTTCTAACGTCGCGCGGATTTTTGCCCCTTCCTTCCCAAACAAATCCCAGAACTCAACGGGAAAGGAAGTAAATTGAAAATCATCAATACCAATTTCTCGACAACGTTTTTGAACAACGGCGTTATCAGTACCAGCCTTCGCCATACCTGATAAGTCACCTTTTACGTCAGCAAGAAAAACGGGGACACCAAGGGATGAAAAACCCTCAGCTAAACATTGAAGTGTTACCGTTTTACCTGTACCTGTTGCTCCAGCAATAAAACCATGACGATTGGCATATTTAGGATGGATCCCAATTTTGTTTTCGCCCTTACCGATAAGAATTATGTCACTTTTCATACTCAGAGATTCTCTACATTTTATGATTCTATCTTTATCAAACTTAGACTGAAGTCCTTAAAATTACGATAAATAATCATAAACATAGCGTTACTTTTGAGGTTAAATCGAAACTATTAATTTAGGTTTAAACATAAATAACATAGCTATAATGACGAACATGAATGGAATGACAAGAAGGGTAAGCTGATACCAACCAATCATGTTATTAAGCCTGCGATGCTAGCAAGTAAAGAGACGACTGTTACTGAGCTAAACACTACAAACTCATTATATGCTTGTGCTTTATCTTCTGAACTGTGTCCATACTTGTTTTTTCACCATCACCTCCGTATAAAAAACACCCAATGAAAACACTAACATGAATATCAAGCTCTAAATAGAATCAGTTAACATGGACTTTTGATAGTTTCACTAATTATCTCCTCGATAATGGCTGTTTTTATCAAAAACCTCATATTGCACTCACCATTAACACCCAACTAAATCATCAAAAAAATTGCCGTCGCTTACCAACGTTCTTTTACTGAATGATACAAACGCGATAATAAATAAGATCTCATCACATTTTTAAAGGAGCTTATCGCTCTTTTTCTCTGTACTCTATTTTCAAATACCAAGTTGTCTTATACCCAATTCTATAAAGTTTTGATTTCTCTAACACATTCATCTGTTTTTTTTGATATAACTCTTTATTGATGTATTGAAATAAAAAGGAATAACGATGGATAAGGTTACGGAAGTTATTAATTTCCTCATCGCACACAAATTACTACTAAGTGCTCTGATCATTGTGATTGTTTCACTGATCCGTCGTCTGGTTTTGACCAAAATTCGAGGGGAAGAACTCTTTCTTTCAGAAGAACAACGAAAATGGATGTCTCGAACCAAAAATGGCACCTTTTCTATTCTTATCCTTTTACTCTTTATCCTTTGGCGCTCAGAAATTAATGAGTTTGCATTATCTGTCACAGCGATCGCGGTTGCCATTGTTGTCGCATCGAAAGAAATTATTCTTTGTATTACAGGATCAATTCAACGCGCAAGCTCACGTTCGTTTCGAATCGGTGACTGGATTGAAGTGGGCAAGTTATGCGGCGAAGTCATCGAACACAATATGATGGCAACGGTTATCCAAGAAATCGATCTTCATCATGGCCAATATCATTACACAGGGAAAACAGCAACCTTACCTAATAGTATGTTTTTCACTTACCCAGTAAAAAACCTCAATTTTATGAAGCGTTATGTTTACCATAACTTTTCTATCGTCGTACCCAATTTCCTCAACCTCTACCCTTTACTACCAACTATGGTCAAAAAAATAGAGCACCATTGTGAAGATTTTATAGACGTCGCTCGTCGCTATAACAGCATGATAGAAAAACATGCGGGTGTTGATTTACCGGGCTCAGAGCCACACATCCATATCAGTAGTGGTGCGACAGGCGAACAAATTGTTCACTTCATGTTATTTTGTCCAACAGAGCAAGCGACACATTTAGAGCAAGAAATTCGACAAGATTTTATGGAAGAATACGAAAAGCATTTTCCCAACAAAGATGACTAACCTGAAAAAGAGCGAGCATTAATCTCGCTCTTTTTAATTGTAAGCAATAAAAAATACGGCTAACTTTTGACAGCTTGTTTAACATCACTTAATTGTTGATGTAATAGCGAAAATTGCTGAGTTAACTTATGCTTTGGTTGGAAATGAATAAGCGGGATTTGTTGAAAATGTGATTCTTTCATTTTGATCGATTGAGGTAGATAAGGCTCTAATACTGGGAAGCCTAATTCTTTGACACTCTCAATAATTTGACGGGGAAAATTTGCCTGAGCATTAAACATATTGACCACAATACCTTCTAATGACAACTCACGATTATGATCGTCTCGAAGCTCTGCTAAATTGTCCATTAAATTGATCAATGCCTGTTGTGAAAAACTATCACAATCAAATGGAATCAATAAGTTATGCGCCGCAATTAATCCCGACTTAGTATAAAAATTTAGATTTGGTGGGGTATCAATATAAATGTGTTCATATTCTTTTTCTAATTCATCTAATGTTTCACGTAACTTATAGATCTTATAGCGGCGTTCTAATTCTGGCTCTAATTTATCTAATTTGGGGCTCGATGGAATAAGAAATAAATTATCATAATCGGTCGGTTGGGGGTAATCCAATGTTGGTGATGCCATTGAAAACCAAGAAGCGGTTTGATTAAGTAAATCAGCAATGGTTTTATCGCTTTTTTGATTAATATCGAACCCTAAATAATGGCTTGAATTACCTTGTACATCGAGATCTATCACCAATGTCTTGTACCCTTTCGCCGCACTAATAGCCGCTAAATTTACGGTAATACTTGATTTACCCACCCCACCTTTCTGATTAAATATAATCCTGCGCATTACATCCCTTCCAATGATTAATTATTAACCAATACAATATACCCTTATATGCATATCTTTGTTAGCTAAAAACCCACACTTCTCAACGTTAAGACTGATACAACTCAAGTGGTAATCCATCTGGATCGCTAAAAAAAGTAAATTTCTTTCCCGTTAATTCATCAATACGGATCGCTTCTACCTCAATATGATGTTCAACTAAATATGCTGCTACAGATTCCACATCATCAACTGAAAACGCCAGATGACGTAGCCCTTGGGCCTCAGGATAACTGGGTCTTTGAGGTGCATCAGGAAAAGAAAACAGTTCGATTTGGCTATTATCTGGTAAACGTAGATCGAGTTTGTACGACTGACGTTGCGCTCTATAGGTTTCATTAATGATCTCTAGTTTTAATATTTGACTATAGAAGTACTTAGAACGCTGATAATCAGAGCATATGATCGCAACATGATGCATTCCGTTAAACATAAAATGCTTTCCTTATCTGATTTTAACGAGATTAATTAGAGGGGCCATTAGTAATGTAGGCTTTTTCATAAGGGGCTAATAAATGTGGATTATTCTGAATATCCACATCTTTAATATGATTTCCTGAATAATTTAAATACGTGAGATCTTTATTTTTTTTCACATCAAGCGATACTAAGTGATTGAAACTCACATTAAGCACTCTTAATTTTTTATTATGCTTAATATTCAATTTATTAAGCTGGTTATTTTCAACACTAAGTAGCGCTAATTTTGGATTATGACTAACATCAAGCTGGGTTAAATGATTATGTGATAAATCTAACTGTTGTAAGTTAGGAAAGTTACTTAATTCTTTAATTTTTGATATATGTAAACCGTCACATTTCAACTCAGTAATGTGTTCGCTATATACTTTGCCTTGCAAAATGACGCAACGTTTAAAGTTAGCATCAGCAAACGGAATATCACTGATTGCCGCATAATGCTGGGCACAACCTGACAATGTCAATCCACCCAAAAACAGCAATATAGATGAGAATACTTTTTTCATTTAAAAATCTTTTCTATTACCTGTATTAAAACGACGCTTAGTCTTTGCGCAATGGTCGAATCACGCTTTCGAGACCTTCAATTTTAAAATCAAGCGCCAAAGCCATCAGCATACCTAACTCACCGTCAGGAAATCCTTGTTTCTGAAACCACAATAAATACTCTTCAGGTAAGTCGATAAGGATTCGACCGGCGTACTTACCAAACGGCATTTTCATATTTGCTAATTTAATCACATGCTCTTGCTGAAACATTACTTTCTTCACATAGAAAAACAGCTAAGTATTGTAACAATGCTTAGCTGTAAATATGCGAAATTTTTGTCAATTAAAAATCAGTTGATTATCACGCTATGCCGCATCCCATGACTGGGCGACCACTCTTTGCCCATCAATATAAAGGCTTGCAGTGTAATGACCACCAGCATTCACTTCGCCGACACCTTTTGGTGTTCCCGTCATAACAATATCACCATCTTCTAATGTCATGAATGATTGGATTTCCTGCAAAATAGCGGCAGGTTTTGTGATCATTTGAGAGCTAACGCCTCGCTGTAAAACCTCTTGTTGTTGTTCAAACACCACTTCAAATTCCGTTTCAGCAATATTAGGAAGTGGCACGAAATCACTAAAAAGCACGGATCCATCAAACGCTTTTGCTCGTTCCCACGGTAGGCCCTTTTGTTTTAAGGTCGCTTGCAATTCTCGCTTTGTTAAATCTATTCCCACTCCCGCAGCCATAAACTGACCTTGTTGGTACATAAAACAAATTTCAACTTCATAATGTAGGAAATCGTTACTATGCTTAGCTTTGAGTTGTTGAGAAATGGCAGAATTGGGTTTCGTAAACAAGACAAGTTGCGTAGGAATTTCATTATTTAACTCATAGATATGCTCAACGTAATTTCGACCAACACATACCACTTTTGATGGTGTTATATACTTATCTCCAGTGGGTGAACTTAGCGTAATCTTCTGCATCAAATAATTATCCTTAATGATCATGAGTACGTCTATTATTCATATATTTATGAATGAATAAAAACATAAAAATAAAAAACAGATGCCGTTTACATTTTTACGGTTATTTGTCACACTTCATGGCTTGTTAAGTTTTAATGTTCATCTGACTTTTGTAAGCAAGACACAGAATAATATTGCGTTATTTTTGACACATCTGACTATTGACCGTTGCTCTTTATCATCGTCAACACCTGTATCTAACGCACCTTCTTGCTGTACGACATGAGAAAAATAATGAAAAAGATTTTATTAAGTACGCTTTTACTGACATCACTATTAACTGGTTGTAGTTCTTCTCCTAAAGATGCTGCAGCGCTTCCAAGCACATGGGAAGTAATGGCGATTGATGGGCATTCAGAGCCTGTAGATGCATTACCTAAAAAGCCAGAATTAGTGATTGATAATAATTTGACGGTCACTTACCACGGCTGTAATACATTAAAAGGCAAGCTGACACTAACTGGCCAGAATTTACTGACTAAAAATTTAGCGTCAACCCGTAAAATGTGTATTCAAAACGAACAAGCTATTGTTGATGGATTCGTAAAAAGAATGCTAACAGGTCCATCAGATTACCTAGTGAACCAGAACACATTGATTATCAGCTCTGAACGTCACACCGTGACATTTAAGAAAGTAAAATAATTCACCGATTGATTTCAATGCAACGGAGGCTCAATACCTCCGTTTTTTTATGCATTAACAGTGATGAGCTCTTCTGCTATCAATTTCAATAAAAAGGTTTCACGCTCAATCGACATCCCCTTTTTCTCAGAATGTTTCATCGTCTCTTCATTATGCGCTATCGCATCAAAAATATTGATCCATACCGGCTTCATACCATTTTTAATTTCGTAATCTTCAAAGCGAGTTGCGCCTAACTCTTTATCAATAGTACAAACGTAACAGTATGATTTCATATAAACCACATCATGATCTGGCTTATACCACGGGCGATATTCGTCATATTGACCAAACGCTTTAATATCTCGAATATTTCTTGCGCCAGTTTCTTCTTGTAATTCTCGGATCAACCCTTCGACTTTATCTTCTCCAGCATCAATGCCACCACCAGGTAAGGTGTAATCATGATAACGCTCTGTGTATAACATCAAAATATCTTCACCATTTAATACAATGGCTCTTGCGGCATCGCGTTGAAATATTGCTAAGTCAGTTGTATTAAAGTCAATATTGGCAAGATCAGGGTGAACAGATAGTTTTAAAAATCGCATATAACACAGAACTCATCACTGTCGATAACTAGGCTGCGTATTTTAGCTAACTCTGCCTATGATTACTAATGAGGGGATTTCAGGACTTGATTCATACGCTTAACAACATTCAATGTTGATTCACCACGGTGTAAGCCTAATGCTGTCAGTATACAATTAGCCCCTAGATAATGACGATTATAAAACTCACCTTTTGCATCAAATAAGGTGCTGACACCTATTTTCAGTAAATCCAGTTTATTTCTAACATTCGACGCTAACTGCCACTGGCTTAACGGCGGTAATAGATTATTTTTTAGCGGACAAGGTAAATGTCCCGGGTAGGTTTGCCACGGCGTAAGTAACGCTTCTGAATATGACTGATTAAGCCATTTCATATAGAGTTGATGTTTTACCGCTGAAGATACCGGTAACGCGAACATCACTTCCAGCATCGCTTTACTGTAAAACGGTAAGTGAAAATCTAATCGAAATTTATCCATATCTTCTAGTGCAGGAGCGATGTGTTGATGTTGATCGTTTTCCCATAAAAAGAGTTGAAATGCTTTATCTAATGGTAAGTGTGAGTACTGACATAAGCATTCAACAATATTTAGCTCTAACTGCTGCTGCAATTTCGCCCCTTGTTTTACCATTCGTTTAGGAATATAAGCATGCTGATGTTTTAAATATGCTTTTGCCACAGCAAAAGGATCGCCACTGGCACATGCGGCAAGAATCTGATCATCACAAAACACCATACCAATACATACACTGCCACCATTACCCGACCATACTAGCCTAGGCCTCTCCACTTGCAGATAAAATGGATACTGTGTCGATCGCCAATAATGTCCTAGACGTTGCTCAACAGTCTGCTCTTGAGTATCACTGACATTCACAATATGCAGTGGAAAATCATGGCATTGTGCAAAAACTTCGGCATAAACCTCATCTTGCGACCGTTGATAGGAAAAGTTCATGCATTCTAATTTTATTCCGCGCTTTAACAACTCAGCGACAATAACACGAGAATCTAACCCCCCCGACAGTGTACTGATCGCATGAAGATCATTACCTATTGCTAGGTCGACCGCTTGCTTAAAGGCATGATCCAACTGAAGTGCTCCCTCACTATCATCAATACAATTAAACGGCATATCAGACCATCGAAAGTACCGCTCTTTAACAAGTGAAGTGCTTGTTAAGGTTAATTTTTCTCCCGGTTGGATAGAGTACACTTCGTTATAGTGGGTTTTATTGCCAAGTGAATAACCGATTACCGCATATTCAGTCGCCCCTGCTAAGTTGGTCGTTAACGTCACACTCAATTCATTGAACAAACGTAAACAGGAACTAAAAATTACGCTCCCTTTATATTTCATATAATAAAGTGGACGTATTGCCAAACTATCGGCAAAAATAGTTAATGCACGCCGTTGTTTATTATAATCTAGCACGCAATACGTACCTTGAGCCTTAGCCAATAATTGTGGGAAATTCGAAAGGCTCTGCTGCAAAAGCGTATTAACGTCTTGAGTCAGTGAAGAAGACATTAAGGTATGTCCAAGAACCATAGAAAAGCGTAAATGATTTTCAGCCCAGCTCGATTCGCGATGACAATCAATGGCGACTCGGCAAAAGTACAAATGATTATCGAAATACTCATGCCTTATATCGGTTGGATTACGCGATAAATGTTGAGCGATCTCTTTTTTTATGAGCAATAAATCTGAAGTCCAAGCTTCTGAAATCACACCTGCAACAATACTCATTCATCTCTCCCACTGTGAAGAATGAATATCTGCAAAAAATAAACCAACTTTTTTCAAACATAACGCTTTGTTTCATCGTTATTATATGATGCTTCTCTTTTTATTCTTTATTAATCAATGCATCTTGCTACAAATATAATAAAAAAGCTTCTCTATTAAATTTTATAGAGAAGCTTCATTTTCTATCGTAATAGACAGAGATTCATTATCAATGACGATATGATTCATAAAGGAACCAAACACGACGCTCGGTTTGATCGATCCAGTTATCAATCATACTCACTGATGAATAGTCTCCACAGTCATCACATAAAGTATGCGCAGCACGAAGTTCTGCAGCTAATTGTTTGTTATCACTACAAAGTTCAGCAAGCATATCTGCAGGTTCAACATAATCAGCATCATTGTCTAAAATACGCTGCATACGTGAGATTTCACCAATAGAACGTAAAGTTTTTCCACCAATTTTACGCACACGTTCAGCAATGTCATCGGTCATTGCAAACAATTGAACACTTTGCTCATCAAGCATTAAGTGGTAATCACGGAAATGTGCACCACTCATATGCCAATGGAAGTTTTTGGTCTTCATATAAATTGCATAAACATCAGCAAGGATCGCTGTTAGTGCACCACTGATCTCTTTAGTCGCGTCTACACTTAAATCTGTAGGTGTGGCTAGAGGACGAGTAAGGTGTAATTTTGCATCTTCAATTTGTGATTCATTCAAGATAGTACTCATCGTCTTTTCCTAGTATGTTATTTGTGACAACGAATTCACTATATCCCCTTTAATTTGTATG
The DNA here is from genome assembly GCF_003026075.1 of Photobacterium sp. GB-210. Classification (NCBI taxonomy): domain Bacteria; kingdom Pseudomonadati; phylum Pseudomonadota; class Gammaproteobacteria; order Vibrionales; family Vibrionaceae; genus Photobacterium; species Photobacterium sp. GB-210. The sequence goes on from NZ_PYNU01000006.1 coordinate 118,015, forward strand.
ACAATATTCTTTTGTCGGTTGTTATTGCAACTTAATATTGAGCCTTTAATTACTTGTATCAAAAATCAATAATATTTAATTTACTGCAAGCTCCTGATTGAATTTAATAAATAATATTCATCTAATATTTTTCGATATAAAATTACCTTATATCTACAGCAACAGTATTCGTTATAAATAAAACCATATTTGCCAAAAACTTAAGCATAATGTAAAAAGTTATTTAATTTAAAAATAAAAATAGGAAGGCAATAATGCAGTCATCTACCTACCACATTGGTGAAGCAGGTAAAGCTTGGGGAAGCGACGAAAAAGCACAATGGTTAGCACAGACAACCATTAAACGTTCTTACCTTGAGCAAGTTGTGACAAAAATTGATGCATTGAAAAATGATTTTGATGTCACTCAGTATGGTGCTCTGTCTTATGCCCCTGATAAATACCCTCTTTTTGCGATAAAATCGCGTAATTGGGATAGCAATAAACCAACAATTTTAATCACCGGTGGTATTCACGGTTATGAAACGAGCGGTGTCCACGGCGCACTTGCATTTGCCGCTTTAGAAGCTAAACACTACAGTGATGATTTTAATATTCTGATTGCGCCTTGTGTGAGCCCTTGGGGCTATGAAACCATCAACCGTTGGAACCCTAACGCTGTTGATCCTAACCGCTCATTCATCCCCAATAGCCCAGCAGAAGAATCAGCGGCTTTAATGCGCTTAGTTCAAGAGCAAAAAACATCATTTCTAGCGCATATTGATCTTCATGAAACGACGGATACCGACGAGTCCGAGTTTCGTCCTGCACTAGCAGCGCGTGACGGTAAAGAATATATTGAAGACAGTGTACCTGACGGCTTCTATGTGGTTGGTGATACCGAAAACCCTCAAGATGCTTTCCAAACTGCAATTATTGATGAAGTACGCCACGTTACCCATATAGCGCCACCTGATGACAACGGGAATATTATTGGTGAAGCGATTACCCAAGAAGGCGTAATTAACTACCCATTAAAAGCATTAGGATTATGTGCAAGCGTAACAGATGCGTTGTATACCTCGACGACCGAAGTCTATCCTGATAGCCCGCGCGTGACAGAAAAAGAATGTAATATGGCGCAAGTTGCCGCAATTAAAGGTGCATTAGACTATTTAAAGCAACACGTTAAATAATAAATAATGTTCAGCTAACCTTGTTATTTTATATGCAAGGTTAGCGTTTTCTATCTTTTGTTTTGTTATTTTTAACATCTAAATACCAACATTTGAATTGCAGATTTATATTCCCCATAATAAAGCCATCACTCACCTCGAATTTGGCAAGCCGATATGGATATCTTTTTCAAACACATTGATAGCCCATTAGGGAAAATGACTCTCACGGCAAACGATAATGCACTGCTTTCTGTTTGGTTTGAAAGCCATACTATCCCCTCTTTACATCACGCCATACTCAAACCAGACCATGCTATCTTGCTGCAATGTGAGGAACAATTAGCTGAATACTTTTCAGGTGATAGAAAACAATTTTCAGTACCTTTATCGTTTCAAGGCACACAATTTCAAGAACGTGTATGGCAAACATTAACGACAATTCCCTATGGTCAGACATGGCACTATCAACAATTAGCAAATGCTATTGATAATCCAAACGCGTGTCGTGCTGTCGGTAGCGCTAACGGTAAAAATACCTTATCCGTTATTGTACCGTGCCACCGAGTGATCACTAAAAGTGGTAATTTAGGAGGATATGCGGGAGGAAATCATATTAAGCAACAGTTACTCGCACTAGAAAGTCAGTTTAAATAATAAAATGCCCCCACTCTGACTATATTTTTCTATTGATAAACTCATCTACAACAGCAGATACCTGCCATACTTACTGTTAAATGTCGCGTTTATGAGTAGCATATAAGTAAAAGAGAATCGGCGTTTTAAAATAAACCAAGGCGAAGATATGAGGAGGCAATGATGGCCACAGCAATCTCTGTCGAACAATATTTATCACACCATAATATTGAACTTAAACTAACTCACCATCGTCCTACCGACTCATCCTTTAATTCCGCAATGTCAGCACACGTTCCCACAACGAAGGTGGCTAAATCTGTCATCTTAAAAGATCAACAACACAACTACCTCATGGCTGTAATACCGGCAAATCGTCACGTTATGTTAGATAAGGTGAGTAAAATTACGGGTAAAAAGTACTATTTAGTTGGTGAACACGAACTGTCATCGCTATTCCAAGACTGTAGCCCCGGCGCGATCCCCAATCTAGGGCAGATCTATCATCTGGATATGATCGTCGATAACATACTGTTTGATATCGACGACATTTACCTTGAAGCGGGTGATCATGAAAATCTTATTCACCTCACCACCGAGCAATTTAAAAAAGTCATGACCAACATCAGTCATCATACAATTAGTGGCTACAGAATGTTATTTACTCAACAGCATGAAAGTAGTTATTGGGATTGGGACTAGCCCTATCATGCTTCGTTTGACTAGATATAATAAAGCACATCATCACATTGGGTTTTATGATGATGCTTTGCGAATGCTGTTAGATACAACAGTGTTCGTATTTCCTACCTATTCATCAATCATTTCACACCAAGATGTTCCTGTGGGGATCTGCATGGCTTTACGCTCTGGGGTAGAGCTAACGGAGAGATCTCGCTGCAATATTGCTCCAGCCGCTAACACCATTCGCTCATAGACTAACGGATCAAACATACGCCCTGTTTGTGCCCATTCCACGGTATAACGACCACAACCCAGTGCTATACCCTCATTTTGTGAAAGAAATAAAAACCTATCCTGCAAGCCAAAGTGCTCATACATCATGTAAGACTGAAATAACATTGCCATATCTTCTTTGCGGTTACTGTAACCATATAAATCACTTGCACCTTCTACCTCAAAATGCGCACCAGCTTGTAAAGCAGTGAGTGTACTAACCTCATAGCTTGGCGTAACACCGTCATACAGTACATTGGCTGCATCAAACAAAAGCCCATCTTGCAGTGGAAACCGATCATAGAGAGTCTGATTTAATGGGGTCATCGCGTTGATGTTTTGATAAATAGTCCGATGAGGATCGAGTGATGTTAGGGAAGCAGGTGGAATCGCATCCACCGCATGCGCCAATTCATGCACCAATAGCCTAAATAAGGCGGGTAATAACTGATCAGTAGTACGCATCGTATTATTTTCTGCATACTCATTGCTCACCCAAGGCGCATAATTTCCCTCACTATCGACACTTTGCCTTACCGCCAAAAACGGTACATTAACCTGAAATTGATCACGAAAGTCCGGCTTAGCAATAATTGTTAGCCACTCCTGCTCGTTGCGCCATAAATAACGAGGATCAATATAAATGGTTGCAGTATTAGCACTATAAAAAGAAGGACGAATATCATCAGCAATGACGATAGCACTGACGGAGCGAAATAAAGGCAAGACGTCAGACGAAAGCAACGCTAAAGTAGATAAAAATTGCTCGGCCATCCAAGGATGAGAAACAAAGATTCGTTGCTCAATATCCGTCAATGTCACTGCAGTGTTGAACGTTAACCCTATCGGTGGGAATTGGCTGACTAAACAGCTATTTCGATAATTTTTAGCGCACGCAAGGTACTGTTTTGGTGTCGTAGCAGAGTGTGCGGCAACCCTACTGAGATCAGGGTACCCTTCCGCATGTAGCTCTATCTCTTGGTGATTATCATCACAAGCGGTAAGTAATAGCGAAAAAGCCACGATAAAAAGAAAAGAAGACAGATATCTACAGTTCGAACTCAACCACATTTCGCATCTCCTTATCTCACTATTTTCTAAGTGTAGCGGAAGGAAAATACTGATAAGTATTACCACTAATGCAAAGTTTCAAATATCGTGATCAAGCTTCACTATCGGAGATATTCCCGCTAACAAATATTGACTAAAAAGCGAATAAATCTATTCTGGAATAGAGCAACAGAGATGCATGTCGCACAGATTACTGTTGCCAATTTTTGACTATGGAAGGTGTTAAATGGATTTACTTCGTGGCTTATATTCACTACTTGAATCGTTCTTTGAATAACGCAAGCAATACAATCATCTCGAGTATCAAGCCGTAATTCAGTATTACGGCTTTTCTTTTTCAGATGTATTCATAATTATTTATTAAGAAAGACTCCTATAGATGTATAAGCCTGCTCACACTCTCTCTTTACTATGTTTTCCATATTTAAGAAGGCATGGATCATTTGGTCAAAATGGATATGCTCTGCTTCTACACCTTGCTTTTTTAACGCTTCGACATACGCGATACCTTCATCTTTTAGTGGGCAAAACTCAGCCGTGATCACTAAGCTTTCAGGCAGCGCCATACTATAGGGTCCCCACACAGGTGATGCTTTACGTCTATCTTCATTATGCTGAAAGTAATTCGAGAAATACCATTCAATACGAGACTGTTGTAGCAAATACCCCATACCGTTTTGATTAACAGATGGAAAACTTAATGTGTAATCAAGGCTTGGGTAAATGAGTACTTGCTTGGTAATTTCAACCTCATCATCAAATTGTGCCATTCGTGCTAACGTGGCACAAATAGCACCACCCGCTGAATCTCCAGCAATAGAAAGTTGCGGTACAAAATTTAACTCAGCACGGATCAAAGTTTGAAACAGCGATTGTAAAACCAAATAACCATCATCAATCGCGGCAGGATAAGGGTGTTCGGGAGCAAGAGGATATTCAACCGATACAACAATAAACTGACTATGTTGTGCTAATTTCCGACAAATAGGATCGTAAACCTCGACACTACCCGACATATGCCCACCACCATGAAAAAAAACTAATACGGGGAGTGCCGTCTCTGGTTGAGGATGATAAATGCGAATAGGCACTTTATCTTTAATCGTTAAGTTCTCAATTAACGCAATATCGGGAATCTCGGTGACTAGCTCACGAGTAATGGCAGCAAGACCTTCTCTCACCGTTGGTACGGTAAACGGAATACCACTGGCAATGGTTTCATCCATCACTTTATTAAAGCTATTAAGCCATTGTTCTAATAAAGTCGTTAATTGGCGCATATCTATCCTTTATATAGGCATTGACCGTTACCCTACAATAATTAGGGCGTTAATTTTGATAACTCTTCAATATCAACAGGCTGAGTATAATCAACAGATGATAAACCAAAGCCATTAAGGGCTAAAAAAGCTGACTTGTATCCAGCATAGTCGCCAACCTGTCTAAAGTTGTCAGCGTTCATTTCTGCCATTAATTTGTTTACTTGCAACTGTACTTCAGGTTTTAGTTCCCAATCGTCCATTCTGATCAGAGCCTGATCTGATTGCTCGTCTGAATCATTACGCTGTTTTGTTTCAGTATCAGCCGATGAATAAATTTTTTGTGCAAAAAGACGCTGCATTTGCTCAATACACCCTTCATGATTTCCCATTTGCTTCATCACTTTAAATAACGCCAATATATAGGGCGAAAATGTCGGTATAAAGACACTGGCTTTTGTCACTAATGCTTTACACACCACTACGTTAGCTTGACCATTGATCATCTGAACTAATTGTTGATTAATTGCGTGCGCGGTTTGATGTAAATGCTGCTTGGCAATACCAAGCGTCCCATGATGATAAATAGGATATGTCGACTCAGGACCGATATATGAGTAAGCCAAAGTTTTAGCTTTTGGAGCTAACAGGTTTTCAGATAACAAAAAGTTTATCCATTGTTGCCAATCTTCACCGCCCATCACTTTTGTTGTAGCGAAAATTTCCTCGTCACTAGCAGCAGTTAGTTCCGCAGGGACTAATTTATCTTTTTCTAAATCAACACTATAACCAGAAAAATTTTCACCCACGGTTTTTAAACATGAACGCCATACCTTACCCGTTTCAGGATCGGGACGAATACCGGTTGCTAGGCTATAAATCACTAAATCAACATGTCCGCCAAACTCATCACGTATTGTTTGCGCTACGTGTTGACGCACTTCATCTGAAAATGCATCACCCACAATATTTTTGGCAGTATAGCCTTGCTGCTCAGCCGCTTGCTTAAAGAAAATATTGTTATACCAACCCGCAGAGCCTATCCCCTTATCACTTGGACCTCGTTCATAAGAGACACCCAAGGTTTTCGCTTGCGCACCACCAAAGGTCAACGCAATACGTGATGCCAACCCAAATCCAGATGATGCTCCTAAAATTAATACTCGGAGAGGACCTTGTGTGATCGGCGCAGCAGACTGTACATAATCAATCTGCTGTAGTACTGCTTGCTGGCAACCATAAGGATGTGCTGTTCGTGCCACAACACCTTGAATTTCAGGTTGAATCACCATTGAACCATTCCTCTTATCGATTAATACATCATCGTTTACTGATCAGCATGCCATACATGCCAATAATAAAACCTGATGATTAACTGATAACGTCATATTTACATCACCGATAAGTCAAAATTTAAACATTTTATAGATTTCACCATTAAAAATGATTCATATTTGCATCAAAAAATATTAACCAAAGTATTTTTTTGTCTTATTGAGCCAAAAATCAATAGCCATAGCTTTATTTAAAATCCGATCAAATATCAAACTGACGGTCGCACTTTAAATTTTTGCAGGAAGCAATGATGAAGGTATGGACGAGTGTTTTTATAGTTTTACTGTTAAGTTTTAGTTCTAGCGGATATGCAAAGATCTCATTACAACAGCAAGCCAAAGTTATTTATGAAGAAACAAAACTTAAGAAGCACTTAGACTTCAATATTTTTATGACGGCTTATAAAGAACATATTCGTGTTGCAGATAAACCGATTATGTCGATTATTGATTACAGCCAGCCATCGAATAACCGCCGATTTTTTATTATTGATACCGATAAGAAAAAACTGCTTTACCGTACTTTTGTTTCACACGGCATCAATAGCGGCAATCTTTATGCTACACAATTCTCTAATATTGTTGACAGTAAACAAACCAGCTTAGGCACCTATCGTGTTGCTGAGGCCTATCATGGTAAGTATGGACTTTCTTTACGTCTTGATGGGATGAGTCCATCAAATTCTAATGCAAGAAAACGTGCGATTGTGCTGCATGGGGCAAAATACGCAGAGCCAAGTACCATTAAAAAATTAGGTATGCTTGGACGTAGCTGGGGGTGTCCAGCCATTCCAATGAAGTTAACCAAAAAAGTCGTCAACTTGTTAAAGGAAGGCGGTTCAATTTACGCTCATGCGCGATCATAATTCGCTTTATTGTTTGCAAAATGCCATTTAGAAAGCTCGTTTTAGCACGAGTTTTCTTTATTCACTTCTGAGATATCTCTTTTTTTCGACCATCACATACTGCAACCAAGCCCACGCTGAGTCGTGTAAACAATGTATTGTCTTTTAGATAATTGGCACAGAATATTCATACATCTCTTCTATATACCATCACCGATCTAATAAGCACGTTCAATATGGGAGGGGGTTATGATGTTTTCACTTTTTTTCCGTCTAAAACTCAAATATCTCATTATCGCATCTTTACTTTTTAGTAGTCCTTACGCTAACGCAATGAGAGCAACACACGCTTGGAAGGTTTACGACCATGCTCAGCTCCAAAATTACGTTGAATTTGATATATTTCTCAATGCTTATCGTGAGCATTTACGGGTTGCCAACAAACCTATAATGTCGATTATTGATTACTCTCAACCTTCTGACTCTAAAAGATTTTTAATCATAGATATCGAGAAAAGAGCCCTACTCCATCGAACTTTTGTCACTCACGGTATAAACAGCGGCAAACTGTATGCTACCCAATTTTCCAACACGGTGAACAGTAGACAAACCAGCTTAGGTACTTACCGTGTTGGTGAAGCTTATTATGGTAAATACGGTATTTCTTTACGATTAGATGGCATGAGCCCTAGTAATTCAAATGCGCGAAAACGTGCAATTGTATTACACGGTGCAAGCTACGCTGAGCCAAATGTTATTCATGCTATTGGGATGCTAGGCCGAAGTTGGGGATGTCCGGCGATATCACGAGAGATCACGCCAGAAATCGTAGACCTACTTAAAGAAGGGGGCTCTATTTATGCTCACGCCCATAACAACAGACACAATAAATAAACGGTACTATCATGCTAGTGACTGAAACACGCAACCACCAGTAACAATAAAAAAATAACGCCAATAAATTTCAGTAATAAACCTAAATAAGCGCCACCTTTAGGGGCTTTGTTACAACAGCTCATACATTGTCTATTCATAAAATAATAAGAGTCATGAGCATAAAGGTTCCAGTAAAGGGAAGGTCAATACCTCGTCTAATAAAACTAAGCCCATACATATAAAATCTATGTATGGGCTTAGTCTAATAAATCATCACATTCGTTTATAAATATAACTGAATCTTACTTAGCGCTAGAGAATAACACGATTGCATCGTGAACCCCTTGGATCCCCATCTGCATACCAATCACGGCTAAAATTAATCCCATTAAGCGCGTAATAATACTGATCCCACTTTGACCAATTTTTTCTATCAGTTTAGGGCCATAAATAAAGCAAAAAAACGTGATAACACACAGTAAAGCAAAGGCAGAAACCGTCACAAGAATATGAAACATCCCCCCTGCTGCAGAGTAGTTCATCGCTGTCGCAATCGTACCAGGGCCTGCAAGTAACGGTAGAGCCAATGGAGAAATCGCAATATCAGCCCCACTACCAGATGTTTCTTCTTCCTTTGTTTCATGCATACTTGATGTATTACCTTGCAGCATGTGATAACCAACAAGAAAGACTAAAACTCCCCCCGCTAAACGTAATGCAGGTAGCGTAATACCAAATACACTAAAGATCCCTTTTCCTAAAAAACAGAACGTTGTGATAATACAAAAAGCCGTAACCAGAGCCTTAACGGCAATTGCTCTTGTTTGTTTTGCTGGCATTCCACCTGTCATTCCCACAAATACTGCCGTATTCGCAAAGGGATTCATCATCGCGAAAAAACCCATGAATACAGTAATAGCGACTGTTATTAAGTCGTGCATGCAACCTCTCTCTCTATAAGATTTATAATTAAAACAACACATTCCTGAATGAATCATATTTAATAAAAATAAAATAGCAAAAACAACACAGCAACAAAAACAAACAATTTCTCAACCTTTGAGGTATTTTCGCTCACATTACCAACAATAATGCTTAAAACTCATCATTAAAAACACAACTAATTACCGATAGAACAGATTGCAACATAAATATAACTACATGATTTAAATCACATTTAATATTTTCAGATGTGAAATGAAATAGAAATAAGACAAAAACAACTCATTGCATATAAAAGCGTGATAAAGATATTGTGCGCTCTCAAAATTTTGCTTTCATTCTGCTGCAATATCACTCGCAATTGATATTATCTTTATACGGTTGAAGACAACGGAATTCCCCATGGAGGGGACAACCTCAGTAGGCTGATATAGGGATGGTAGCCACATATCTATGGATGGCACAGCTTCAGTAGGTTGTTGAAAGGATTTGTTCAGGAAGAACCAACCGTACAATTCCCCCAGCAAAATTGCTCCCAGGAATTGGAGTGATTGCATAATCTTATTTTTTATAGATTTGTTTAAAATTGCAGAAATAAAAAAGCCCGCAACCAATTGCGGGCTTTTTTATTTGGCTCCTCCTGCTGGACTTGAACCAGCGACATACGGATTAACAGTCCGCCGTTCTACCGACTGAACTAAGGAGGAATTGTCATGGTGGTGGGGGAAGGATTCGAACCTTCGAAGGCAGTGCCGGCAGATTTACAATCTGCTCCCTTTGGCCACTCGGGAACCCCACCGAAATTTAATGGTGCCGACTACCGGAGTCGAACTGGTGACCTACTGATTACAAGTCAGTTGCTCTACCTACTGAGCTAAGTCGGCACTAAAATTTCGCTTTATCATCAAGCCTAAGCTTAACAACTAAATATGGCGGAGAGATAGGGATTTGAACCCTAGATACGCTATAAACGTATGCCGGTTTTCAAGACCGGTGCTTTCAACCACTCAGCCATCTCTCCGTAAGTGCGGCGTATGATAGCGATCACATTTTACATTGTAAAGTGCCGTATAAACCATATGCGTAACTTTTATACATTCAAACGATAGCGCGAAGAATTACACATCAGCTCATAAGAATTAGTGCAATTTGCTGTTTAAACGCATACTAAAAGCTCGTCGCTATTTTCTATAACTCACTATTAAAATACGCCTGAATTTCAGTTTGAACACGCTCAAACTCAGCTTCAGCGAGATAATAAGCTTGGTCTGATGAAAAATGTAGCTCATCTTGCTTTAGACAAATATTAATAACCGTTTGATCTGCGAAGAACAACATAATAAATGAACTATCAAATTCAACACGCAAGATCGCTGCTTTATTCACTGTAAGATTATTATCAATTATCAATCCACGTTTCATGATAAATACCGATTCAAAAATTCTGCTGTTACCATAACGAATTAATAAAATTTAAACAGAGAGACAAAATAATATTGAGTTTTTCAAGCAATTGACACTATGCACTTACATCGTAAAAATACTAACGAGTCGTTTCATCAACCACGTTTTTATCAGCAGTTTTCTCTTTAGCGGGCTCATCTTTAACCGCATTTTGAAAACCTTTTAATGCATAACCTAAATCTCTGCCTAAGTTTTTCAATTTTTTTGTACCAAATAACAATACGAAAATAACAGCAACAATAAGTAGTTTGCCAATACTGATTTCACCCATGATGTTGGTTCCTATTATTTCGTCGTGGTGTCGGGTTGGTGATTAGGTAAGCATATGATTCATAGTGTTCTTTTAACCCTGAAAGGATAAATACCATAGAAAAGCACACACTAATCACATTTTTCGCAAACAAAAATTCAGGATAAACATGGGTTAAAAATAGATGGATCAGACACCACACAGAAATAACTTGTAGCGCAACAGTCGTCAGTTGCTGCCACGTTGATTTTAAAAAACAAGTACGAGTTAGCATAGCTATAAAAAAGACCACTGCTGCTGTCATTTCAATATAAAAAAACATATATCCACCTTATCTTCAACGCTTTATCCCATGGTATAAAGTTTGATCTAAGGTTTATGTAATAAATACATTACGTCATATAAAGTTTTTATAAAGAACGATATTCAGCAAAATCGACCCCATTTAATTATCAACTATCTCTCCATTGATCAAGCGATACCCCACCCCATTTTCAGTGATGATATATTGAGGCTGAGCCGGTGATTTTTCTATTTTATGACGCAGTTGAGCGATATGAATACGAACATAATGGGCATGTTCAGTATAATTACCGCCCCATACTTCTTTTAATATTTGCTTATGAGTCAAAACCTTACCCATATTTTTTGCCAGTAATATTAGTATTTTATATTCTTTAGGCGTGAGCTTAATACTCTCACCGTTATACATTACTGTTTGCATTGCCATATCAAGTAATACATCACCAAAACGGTATTGACATCGCCGGAGTAATAAGACTTCACCAAAAAAGAAACCAGCCGCCAACAGACCTAAAACCTTTTTTAAAATGCGGTGGCGCTACGTTATGCGCTAGAGAGGTTAATGTTAAAACACCACCTTCACCTTTATTCGAAGCGCGTGTGACTAACGCTAAACATTTTATACATACCGTTATCACTAAGGTCCAAAAGACTAATGAAAGAAAAACATTTGCTTGGTTAATGGCTATTGAGTGTTCACCTTCAAACATACCTTTAAAGGTATACAGTGAACTGGTACCAATATCACCATACACAGCCCCAATAGATAGGCACGTCAGTCCCCATAAAGACTGTTTTTACTTTTGTATCGTTGACTATCATGTACATCCCATATTGGGGAAACACTGTACCTTATGACGAAATAGAGGCACACAGGTTAACAAGGCGAAGGGAAATAAAGGGGAATATTTACGAAGAAAAATATAAAGAAAACATAAACTTTGTTTATATTTAAAGCTAAAAATACAGTATTCGTAAATAAAAAAAAGAGCGTAAGAAATATTCTTACGCTCTTTTTCAATATCTATTTTTAATGATTATCCAGTTTTAGTAATCAATCTAAATATTTTCGATATTTTTTCCTGATGTTTCAAATCTATATTTATATGTTACCCATGCACCAAATAGTGATGTAGCAACAAGACAAAGTAATAAATTAAACACCCCTATTTCATGCATTAAGATAGGGAATAAGAACGCAGCTAAAATCGCACCCAACTTTGCAATCGATGCAGCAAAACCAGCGCCTTTAGCACGAATTTTAACCGGAAATACTTCGCCTGAAATTAAATAAGTCTGCGCATTAGGGCCAAGATTATTCATAAAATTGAACAACATAAAGCCTAAAAACAGCAGGTATATTTGATAATCATTACTTAGCTTTATCGACACAGCAGCTAAAGCCAAACCGACCGCACAGCCAATAAAGCCATAAATTTGCAACTTCATACGACCAATCGATTCAGAATAAATAATTGCGCAGATCACCCCAATAATAAGCAAGGAGTCAATCAATGCCGTACCTTTCGCTGAATATACAATGCTTGCTATCGTACTATGAAGCACATCTCCCGTAACAACGACATGTGGGTCAAGCACCGACGCTAAAATAACAGGAGTAAAAATACCAATACCATATGTGCCTAAATCTTGGATAAACCAAGGAGCAGAAGCCAAAATCGTTTTTGCACGGTACTTTTGCTTAAATAATTTCTTGTAACCGCCTAACCATGAATGGTGCTCTTCACCTTCAGGGCATGGCACAACCGTCAATGTCATATCAGATTGAGGATCACGATTTAATAATTGTTTCAGTGATTTTTCAGCCTCTTTCTCACGTTTTTTCGACAGTAGCCAGTGTGCACTTTCAGGAATAAAGAAACGTGCAACCGTTATTGCCAATGACGGAACCAATGCCAATATGTACATTAAGCGCCATGCATTAATATCTTCAGCATAAGTCAGTACGATAATGCCTGTGAGGATCCCTACCAAAACACCAATCGACTGAAAAGCAAAAGCACCAAGTACCAACTTACCGCGATTTTTAGTCGGAATACTTTCCGAGATCATTAAATGCGCGGTCGGGTAATCACACCCTAATGCTAATCCGATACCAAAGTTAAACAGTAAGATAGTAAAGTAAGATTGGCTACATGCCATACCGACTAAACAAACAGAAAGTAATGCCATCTCAATGATAAACATTTTCTTTCGTCCGTAGAGATCAGATAACCCCCCTAACGCACTTGCACCAATTAATATGCCGAACAGTATTGAAGAGCTCAGGGTACCTTTTTGAAATTCTGTTAAATGAAATTGCAGCGTGATCAAGGGCAAAGTTAGCCCCATCATAAACACGATCATTCCTTCGAAAAACTTTCCAAATGTCGCCAATAACCAAATTCGCCACTGTACCTTTGTCATTGACAGGCAAAAGCGGTTTGACCCTTTTCCCCATATTGATGTGTCATCAATATAGTTTTGAATAGTTTTTTGACATTGAATATCTAGATTTTGATTCATGTTAAAAATCAGCAATGCTTATAGTCTTACGACCAATATAAGTATTAAAGGTGCGCGTATATAAACACAGACGAGAGTAAAAATATAAGATATATTTTTCTCTTGACTTAATGGATGAAATCACAATATAAAAATGAATATATCGATATATTTCAGTTAAATAAGAAAAATGACCAGTATTGATATAGTAATCATACAGTTAAAGTTATTAAGATTATTAATAACACTAAGTCCACACTGTTTTTTATTTTAAAGTTGCCGTTATGTATCAAATATAAAATCTAACTTTTAAATTATGACACTCTATCTGTTATTAAATAGCGTTACATCAGCCAAAAAATAGACACCTCTGTTTAATGAGAATAAATATCAAAAACAAAGCCCACATTAAAAATGTGGGCTAATATTCAAAAAACCATCAAAAAACCATCAAAAAACCATCAAAAAAATGTTACATAAAATGACTAACTAGAAAGATACTTATCAATATCAACTTCATCAATTTGCTTAGAAGGTAAAAACTTTTCAGCATATTGCATATAAACGCCACTTGATAAAAACAATTTAAATAGATCCATATCAATATGCTCATCTAATGCCATTTTGTGCAAAATATCTATCGCAACACTTAACGGTTTTGCCTTCTTATATGGGCGATCTGCCGCTGTTAGTGCTTCAAAAATATCAGATATCACTAAAATACGTTCAGGAGTACTGAGATCTTTTGCAGATAGCTTACGAGGGTATCCTGTGCCTTTCATTGTTTCATGGTGGGTTGAGGCGTAACGCGGTACACGCGCGAGATCATCAGGGAACGGTAGACTTTCTAACATCTTAATTGTACTGATCATATGTTCATTGATCTTAAAGCGATCTTCTGCTGTTAACGTACCACGTTTAATCGTTAGGTTATAAATCTCGCCCAGGTTGTATTGAAGCTCAGGTACCTGCATTTTTATTCCAAACGCTGGATCAAAATTTAGCTCATTAATACGCTTGATACAGTGTTCTCGCTTATCGACCAACAAATGTTCTTCAACAGGTAACGTTTCCGATTTTGCTGATACACTCAATTCTTCTAATGGCGATAAACCCAAGTGATCATCAAAGTGGCGTAACCATGTTTTATTGGCGATTTCATGTATACGAGCAATATGCTCATCACTCATAAACTCCCCTCCAACATTGGCGTTAGCCACAAATTTATAGTCATCCTGTAACTGTGTTTGCGTCTGTTTTAATGTCGCCAATGCTATTTCTTGTTCATGCGGATTATCAATAATATGTTGTAAATACTTAAGTTCCGCATCACGCCATAACACTTCAAAACGCATTCTAATTTCATGAATACGATTATAGTTTGCTTCTAATTTCGTTCCTTTATCAACAATATGCTCAGGCGTTGTGATCTTACCGCAGTCATGTAGCCACGCTGCAATTTTAAACTCTCGACGTTCTGCTGCATTTTTAAAACGGAAATCGGCGAATTGACCTTGGTTTGATTTTTCCACTTCACGGGCAAACATCAACGCAATTTCAGGCACGCGATTACAGTGCCCTGCGGTATAAGGGGATTTATCATCGATTGCTTGAGCAATTAACTGAATAAACGATTCGACAAATTCATCTTGACGTTTTTCATGCTCTTGAAGAGATTCAGCGGTAGTGTAAATTGACATCGAAAGATCATGAAATTCTTTGATTCGAGTCGGGATCACAGCGACATCACTATAATGTCGCAGCTTCACTTTTTTATTTTCTTTACGAAGCAGTAAAATTGGCTTAACTATGGGTTTTGCGCAAAATCCTGCTAGCGGAAGTAACACTAGTAATAATAGTGCTGATGTATAAATAGATGTACGAATTCTTTCTTCACTGGCAGCATAAACCGATGCTTTAGGTACCATCGAAGCAAAAAATATTTGATCATGTCCACCACGTCTTACATCGCGTACATAATAAAAATAGTCATCGTCATTACTATTCTTTTCTATCAGTTGGTTCTGGTAAGACTCATCAGCCGCAAAGTCGATTAATTCTACATAAGGTACGACACCCGTGCGATTCACTTCCACATCAGAATTTAACCATCTCTGCTGTAAATAATGTTGCTGCTGAGGCGTCAATGATTCAATCGCGCGATTAATAATATCTAAAAGTGGCTTTTTTTCAGGAGCCAGAACCAATGATAACGGAAAGCTGTTTTCAATATTTAATGTATGATAAGTCAGATCATTAATCATAAATTGTTCAGAAACATAGCTAAGTACAGCTTCTAAATCAATGAAAGCATCAACCTCTCCCTTTTTTACTGCTCTTAAAGCTTGATCAACATGTGAGTACGTCACAATATCAATTAAAGGGTATTTTTCTTTGATCACTGAGATAATTGGCCAGTTGCTTAATAATGCTAAGCGTTTGCCATTTAGATCTTGTAACTTTTCGTAATGCTTACTATCTGAAACCGCTATGGCAAAGGGAGATTTAAATAAAGGTTTACTAAAAATACCTAATCCCTGATTACTTGGAATATCAGGTACAGACGTAAGAATATCTAACCCTCCACTGGAATATGCCTGTTGTAATCCTAGTGATCCCGCACCGTTAAAAAAATCAAACTCAAGTCCTGTAGATTGACCCACCATATAAAGTAAATCAGGGATCAATCCGGCAGGACGCCCCGATATAGTAAAATCTATTGGTGCCCAGTTTTCTTTATTTGATACGCGCAATATAGGGGTATTTTTAATTAATTTTTGCTCTTCTGGCGTTAGTACTAAAGGTTTAGATTTGGGTAATGGCTGTTGTCTAAAAGAAGGCTCACTACTTGCTACTAACTCTCCTGATGGTAAATAAAGGAAATTATGACTAACATCGCTAACACTATTTTCTTGTAATAATTTATTAAAATGCGACAGTGTAAAATCGATACCAACAACAACCTTGCCTTTATCAGTAGGCACTTCTGTTGAGTAAGTTATGCCTGTAACCTCTTCAGGTAAAAATAAATAAGGCTCAGTACGGAAAACTGAACCACGTGTCGCATTTATATACCAAGAGCGTAATGTTGGTGAAAAAACATTTTTACGTTTTATTTTTTTTCGTAAATTAAAATTGGCATCATAAAAAGAATCATATTGTGTCATACCATTTGAATCAGCACTTCGTTCTATAATCAGCCAGCGATCTTGCTTTAATGCATTATTTTTGCGTCTTACTTCAGACATAGAATCTAAATTAATAATGATATAGGCATAGTTTTTATCCGTTCCAATAAAGGCACTATAAAAACTTGGGTTGTCTTTTAAAACATTAGTGAAAATACGACGAATAACATCTTTAGATGGCGAATCAAGAATAGTGCCTAAGTGTGAGAGGTACTTTACCGTTGCTATGGCATCATCACTAACATCTGTTACAGCATCAGAGACAGACTCGGCTAACATTTGATACTTAACCTTTGCCTGATCTCGCGCCATTTGCTTACTATGGTAATATTGTAAACCAATCGCGATCGATGAAGTAATAAGTGCAACTAGTATAAAAAGAAAAATAACAATTGATTTAATGCTTATTGTTCTATTTTTGAAAAACGTCCATCCCTGCATACCTACACTATCCCATACGTTTTCTTGCGGTTACATAAATCATACAAACAACTAAATATATCAATAACAATTATTCGGCATATTTAAGAAGAAGATAACAAATATATGTAAAAATCGTTAGGAATGGCAAAAAATAGTAAAGATATTTGTAAAAATAAGAAGTACAAGAGATAGGACAGCTAAAAGCAAAAATACTTAATACGAATAATGTGAAAATTCTGCTTAAGTAAAGACTTAAGCAAAAAAGAGGTATATTTAACGTTTCTCAAATTACGAACAACGGCATCTTATCTTCAATAATGATTTCGACTCAGCTGTTTTCACAATCTCAATTTTATTATCTTTTATATCAGCCCATTGAGATAGTAGTCTCGATAGCTCATCTTTCATCATTTGAACATTGTACGGAATGCGATTAGTACGCAGTTCACCAAGTAAGCGTTGCTTAGCGATAGATGCGGTACCTAATACAGGCTTATCAATTTGTTGCTTTTTCCATAAATTAAACATAACCAGTATCCCTATACACCTAGTGCTTTTCTTCGATTATAGTTGAAATTTAAATTTAGTTACATTTTTTCGATAATTTCAAGATCTATATCAAATAAGTTCAAATAACGATCTTTATTAACCGAATACCTAAACTATATCGGCCGATCATCAAAAACTTTAACAAATAAAAAAGCCGTAAATAATAGTTACGGCTTATATATATTTATGGCCTTAAACGCTTATTACGCTATCGCGGGCTCATCAAACGCTGTCAGTGGCAATACTGGTCCAGTGTATTTTTCAATCTTCACAACAGAAGAGTTACCTGCACAGCCGTTGGCTAAGCGTGAAGTCGGAATATCTCCCGTCAATACGTTGCAGCCACCATTTTTACAAATCCCAGTTATAGGATCTAAATCAGGCCATGCCCCTTCATGAATACAGACTGAGCCTTGCTTAATGCCATCTGTAATGTAAGCGCCTACTAGTACTTGACCACGGTGATTGTAAGCACGCACTAAGTCTCCCTGCTTTATCCCTCGCTGTTTTGCATCTTCAGGATGAATTGAGATCGGTTCACGATCAGCAATCGCGTATTCTTTACGAAGTTCTGCATAATTTAATTGGCTATGAAGACGGTGCGCCGCATGAGAGGTCATTAACTGTAATTCGCCATCTTTCGCATTACCTACCCACTCCGTTGGCGCAAGCCATGTTGGATGAGGGGGACAATCGGGATAGTTATAACCTTCAATGGTTTTCGAGAAGATCTCAATTTTACCACTTGGTGTACCGAGTGGATTCATAATGGGATTTTCACGGAAAGCTTGATAACGAACAAACTTGGCGTTTTGCGCGTTGTATTTCATTTCCAGCAGTTGGTTTTGTTTCCAGAAATACGTGAAATTTGGCATTGCAACACGGTTTTGACGACCAATTGCTTGTGCTTCTTTGTAGAAGCCATTTAGCCATTCCATCTCTGTTTTATTTTCGCTATACACACCGCGACCGCCCACTTTTAAACGCTCAGCCATATCAGCAAACACATCAAAATCATTGCGTGATTCAAATTGTGGCTCAACCACTTGTTTCATTGGCACGAGATGTTGATTGCTGTAATCCCCCGTCATGGTTAAATCATTACGCTCAAACGAGGTGGTGATAGGCAAAACAATATCGGCATGTTTTGCTGCAGCCGTCCAATACGGTTCTGAAATAACAATTAATTCAGGCTTCTGCCACGCATCAATTAAACGGTTAGTATCTTGGTGGTGAGTAAAGTTGGCACCACCAGCCCACCAGATCATTTTGATCTCAGGGAACACTTTTTCATGACCATTATGCTGATAAGTTTGTCCCGGATTTTCTAACGCTTCCACAATACGTGCAACAGGGAAACTGTTAATAGCCCCTGATACTGCCCAGTCGTTCCCCGCAGAAGAGGCACCATCAATGGCTGCAGATATAGCAGGTAATACACCAGCATCACGCGTTGGGTTACCACCATTAGAATAGTGGTAAGAGAAACCAAATCCCCCACCCGGTAAACCAATTTGCCCCAACATTGCCGCTAACGTCACCAACATCCAATGACGTTGTTCACCGTATTGCTGACGCTGAATCCCCCACCCAGCCATTAGCATAGTGCGATTTTTACTAAAGATATCGGCCAAAATCGTTAACTGTTTTGCTGGTACACCACAAATATCAGATGCCCATTGCGGTGTTTTAGCAACACCATCTGACTTACCTAAGAGGTAATCTTCAAACTTGTCATATCCTGCGGTGTATTTATCTAAGAAAGCTTTATCGTACTGACCGCTATCAACCAATGCATAAGCGATACCTAACATCATAGCCACATCAGTACTTGGGTGCGGTGCAATCCACTCAGCGCGATCACCGAAGAACTCAATGGTTTCAGAGCGCATCGGATCGATAGCAATAATGGTCTTGTTTGATTTTTTCAGTTGATGGAAAAACTCAAGCCCCGCACCATCAGTCGCACTCCACGCGATCTTTAAGGTATTAAGCGGATTCAAACCCCATAACACCACCACATCACTGGTTTCTAACACCACAGGATAAGTCGTTTGCTGCTCATACACTTCAATCGAGCCCACCACGTGCGGCATGATCACCTGTGCAGCACCTGTTGAGTAATCCCCCATATGGCCTGAGTAACCGCCAGCCATACTCATATAACGTTGCAATAGCGTTTGGGCTTTATGTAATACACCACTTGAACGCCAACCGTAAGCCCCAGCAAAGACGGATTCAGGGCCATAAGTTTGGCGAATTCGCATATGTTGGGCGTGAATCAAATCTAATGCTTGATCCCAGCTCACACGTACAAACTCATCACTGCCACGTTTACCTTGTGGCGCCGTTGGATTGTCTAAATAGCCTTTACGTACCATTGGGTATTTCACACGAGCTTTGGTGTGAACGTAATCTTTCGCTGTGGTTTGTAAGCTGTTTTCAACTGTTGCTGGCAATGCGCCTTTCGATGACACAATCTTGCCATCTTGCACTTCAATTAGCATTGCGCCCCAGTGAGCTGCCGATAACACCGCTTTTCCTTGTGGTTCGGTGGTCGTTGCACAAACAGGCATCGCTTTAGCAATCGTCAATGCCCCAATCGAAGCAGTCGCGCCTTTTAAAAAATGGCGGCGTGATAATGACATCATGGTAATTTCCTTATTCATGCTTAGTGACCTACCACATCTTTGGCGTTGTACTGGAAGAACTTCGTTAATATTTCAAGATCTTCTGC
Source organism: Photobacterium sp. GB-210 (assembly GCF_003026075.1). Classification (NCBI taxonomy): domain Bacteria; kingdom Pseudomonadati; phylum Pseudomonadota; class Gammaproteobacteria; order Vibrionales; family Vibrionaceae; genus Photobacterium; species Photobacterium sp. GB-210. The sequence continues at coordinate 138,508 of NZ_PYNU01000006.1, forward strand.
TGAAATAGACGTGCGATCGCCCATGCCTTTCGCTATTGAAGGCCATGCGTTTACGGTAAAGTGGTTTGCAGGGATCTTAGCGTGACAGGTTGAACAGAACACGTTATCGAGCTGCTCTGCGTAATCCCAAAGCGGTTGTTGGCTATCAAGCACTGGCGCTTCAATCGTCGCCACAAGCGATACTGGACGCCATTGATTACCATAATCATCGGTTTTAAATTCACCCGTTTTTAATGCTGATTCACCGTCTTTGGTTAAGGTCGCAATAATGGCACGTTGACCTTCGCCCATGTACAGCACTTGCTCGGCACCTTGCATTTGGTAGCCCGAGAGCTCAACTTGGCGCTTACCATTTTCATCTTTAAGGTTTTTCAGCGGTGTCGCTGGGTTAATAGAACCTAAATCCCCCATCGCAATGGTTTGTACTGGATACACCACTTTTGCATCTGCTGGGGTTGTCTGCGCTTCATCTAACAGGTGATCAAGCGCGGTTGAATCCATTTTGGCTTCAGGTGGAAGGTGTGCAACGCCTTTGTGACAATCGATACAGGTTTGATCATTTTCCGCCGCATACAAGTGCATTTTCTGTGCATCTTCCGACTGATCATAAGTTTCCATTGCATCTTCATCATGACAGCTACGGCAAGTCGCAGAATCATTACCGCGCATCTGTTCCCATACCGTTTCCGCCATGGCTGCACGGTGCTGCTCATACTTCTCGTCAGTATCAATCTTACCGGTCACAAACTCATGATAAACATCTTTGGTCGCGCGGATCTTAGTCCATAAATATTCCATTGGTTCTTGTGGAATATGGCAATCAGAACACTCAGCTCGGATGCCTTTCGCGTTACTGAAGTGCACAGAGCCTAAATACTCTTTGTATGGGGTTTCCATTGAATGACAAGAAAGGCAGAACTCAGTGCTAGATGTTTTATCAAGGATGACTTGTGTTCCCCCTAGCGTCAGCCAGCCAATACCGATGCTAGATGCCACAATTACGGCAAGGGTTGTTTTATTTAGTTTCATGATACTCGCATATCCATATAAGCAATAGACACTCAAAGACCGAATGCGAGCGAGAAATTACGCTATTGTGAGATTTTTAAATTTGATTAAGACCACATTTTATTAAAGGTTATGAAGGGAATATTTCAAAATCACCATTAATTTCACATTTTTACATATTTTACAATTGACTGGCTGTCTATAAAAAACTTAATCTGATTAAAATAAAACCAACAGCGACAACCTTGCTGTTGGTTTTCACTATTTTATTGGATCACACCACAGGCAACACGTGCACCGCCGCCACCTAATGCTTTTGGCGTATCAGAGTAATTATCGCTACCCGCATGGATCATAATTGCGTGACCTTTTAGTTCTTTCAACGTTAAACGTGGCGCTAAAACAGGGTTAGTTGCTAAACCATTTGCACTCACAAACAGTGCTGGCAGATCACCTTTATGATTATCATCAGTCCATGGAAAACCGTGTTTATTCGTGTGCTCCGGATCGTAATGCCCACCTGCTGCACCACCTAAAATAACTTTGCCGTCTTTTTCTGATGAAGCACAGCTACCATTTTGATGAATATGGAAACCATGCATTCCTGGTGTTAAATCTGCCAGTTCAGGTGTAAATACTACCCCATATTTATTTTGGCTTAGTTCAATCGTACCAACAGGTTTACCTGTTTGTAGATCAGTCATTTTAACCGTGAGATCTTGTGCTAACACTTGGTGAGATACCCCCAAAGCGAGAGCGGTGAAGAGTAAAGTTTTTGTCTTATTCATCATTTTGTCCCTCTTGTTTTTTATTTCCTAAAAACATCAAACATACCTATAACAAAAAGTTATAAATTATATTTACAATTCTAGTTATAGACTACGCTTGAAAAATTCCATAAGGAGATTAAATGCAGTGTACGTACTTTTTACTCTTACGATTACATCAACACGGCTATCTTAAACAACCGATTCGTTGGCAGATTACGGACACAGATATTGTTCATACCGCGCGTAACTCTCCTAACGTCATTGAAGATAAGAAGCGTTTTTTCCTCGTTCGCTCAGCTAGCTCAAATACCAGTCCTCACTCACAAATGCTTAAACTGAGATACTCCAGCTTGGCGAATACTAATTATTCACTAATTGATAAACCACTTTTTCTAATTTTTCAGCTGATATTTGTTCTGCCGGTATCGGTGTAGAAGCAACAACTTCAAGCTCAGAGCGAAAACGTTTTATCGCGCGCATAATCGTAAATCGTCCGCTACGACTAAAGATAGAACCCCATACCCCTTTTAATCCCATCGGAATAACAGGGACAGGATTACGTTTTACTATATGTTCAATACCACGTTTAAACTCATTTATTTCACCTGTACGTGTAATTTTCCCCTCGGGAAAGATACAAATAATTTCGCCAGATGAAAGCTCTTTATCAATTTGATCAAAAGCTTGTTGATAAATTTCAGTTGATACTTTTGGTGAACAAATAGGGATCGTTTTCGCCCATTTAAAGAAATACTTCATCACAGGTAAATTCGCGATATTTTTATCCATGACAAAACGAACAGGTCGACGACTGGCTGCACCCACTAAGATTGCATCAACAAAGCTAACATGATTACACACTAAAACAGCAGGTCCCGTTTCAGGAATATTATCAAGCCCCGTTGATTTCACTCGATAGAGAACGCGGGAAATAATCCACACGATAAAGCGTATTAAAAATTCTTGAACTTGACTAAATACGTAAATAGATACAATCACATTAAGTAACGCGATAGAAAGAAACAGCTCGAGAACTGATAAATGAACGACTGTTAACATCACAATTGAGAATAACGCACTGCCAACCATAAACAATGCATTAAGAACATTATTACCAGCAATCACTTGAGCACGGTGTTCTTTTTCGCTTCGTTGCTGAATTAACGCATTTAACGGCACAACAAAGATACTTCCTGAAGCACTAAGTAACATTAAATCAAGCAGTAAACGATAATTGTTAAGCGTAAAATCAACCACAGTCATTGAATTTGAGGTGATGATAGTTTGGCTTGAAAAATACAGATCAAAGCCAAACACACTCATGCCTAAAGCCCCAAGCGGGAGAATACCTAATTCAATTTTATCGCCAGATAACTTCTCACAAACAATCGCTCCTAGCGCAATGCCAACTGAAAAAATAGTCAGTAGCATTGTGACATATTGAGGATCATCACTAATAAATGTTTTCGCAAAGTGTGGAAGTTGAGTTAAATAGGTCGCTCCCACAAACCAGAACCAACTAATGGCTAAAATTGATAAAAAGACGGTGCGGTTTTGTTTAGTAATACGGATTGTTTTTACAACCTGTTTAATAGGGTTCCAATTAATCGCTAATTCAGCGTTATTCGGCAATGCTTTTGGAATAAAAAGACTACTGACAAAGCCAAGAAGAGATAGTACAACAACGCAAACAGAGGCTGTAAATGCGCGGTCTTCAGTATGAAAAATAAAGCCAGCACATAAGGTCCCACCAAGGATCGCAAGAAATGTCCCCATCTCAACTAATGCATTACCAGCAAGTAACTCTTTTTGTTTTAAGTGTTGCGGCATCAATGCAAACTTTACCGGTCCGAAAAAAGCAGACTGGGCTCCCATCAAAAATAATAGCCCCAAGAGCAAAGGGATCGATTGCATTTGTATCGCCCATGCACCTAATGCCATTACGCCTACTTCGATCAATTTTAGCGTCTGAATTAACCGTGATTTTTCATATTTATCCGCTAACTGCCCACCTAACGGTGAAAAAATAAAGAAAGGAAAAATAAACAAACCAGCGGCAAGATTCACCAGCATGGCACTTTCAGCTTGGTTGTACAGTGATGAAAATACAATCACGAGTAATAGAAAATTTTTGAATAGATTATCATTGAAAGCACCCAGTGCCTGCGTAATAAAGTACGGCAGGAAGGATTGCTTTTTTAATAAAGATAATTGACTCATACACACCTCGTGTCATTGCATAATTTTATTTTTATTTACCATACAACACAATCGAACACTGTGCAATTGATTGTTTAAAATATGAATAGAGGATCTTATTACATAGATTAATTTTAGTTGCTTTGAATTTAGTCTCACTTCTAAAAGTATATAAAGTTATAATATAAAAATAACATTTTATATATGAAATGTTATATTTTATGTTTTTAATATATTACTCACATTTGTCATATATGGCCGAGTTTTTTATGTGATATGACTTACACCCTAACCAATAAGCAAAAAATATAATTTAAAAAACATTAATAATATCGGGGAATAATCCATAAAATTAATAACAGGATATTGCAATGATAGTTAATACTTTTCCCCTACCCAATGATATAAATACTCCATTACACCAAAAAGCAAACATGACAAAAGAGGAATGGAAGGAAGCAATAAAATTCGATAATGTAGATATTGGATGGATTGTAATGAGTATTGGAATGGCAATTGGCGCAGGAATTGTATTTCTTCCAGTACAAGTAGGCGTCATGGGGCTGTGGGTATTTTTACTATCATCTGTGATTGGTTACCCTGCAATGTATTTATTTCAAAAGTTATTTATTAATACACTAGCTGAATCAAAAGAATGTACAGATTACCCAGGTGTTATTTCTGGATATTTAGGAAAAAACTGGGGAATATGTCTTGGTGCGCTTTATTTCCTTATGCTTGTTATTTGGGTATTAGTTTATGCATTATCAGTGACTAATGACAGTGCTTCATATTTACACTCTTTTGGAATAACAGAACATCATTTAAATCATAATATATTTTATGGTTTAGGGCTTATTTGCTTGTTATGTTTCATTGGTTCAAAAAGTGAAAAAATTCTTTTTAAAATATCTGGTGTAATGGCGGTTACAGTCATTAGTTTAGTTGCAATAATGGGGATATTAATGATCCCTGAATGGGACTTTGCTAATGTGCCTAAAATTGGAAATTGGCAACCATTAATCAAAAATGCCATCATTACACTGCCTTTTACATTAACCTCTATTCTATTTATCCAATCATTGAGCCCAATGGTTATCTCCTATCGTTCGCATGCAAAATCCATCGAAGTCGCGCGTTATAAGGCTTTGAGAGCAATGAAAGTTGCATTTACCGTACTCTTCGTTTCTGTTTTTTTCTTTGCTCTTTCGTTTACTTTTGCAATTAGCCAAGATGAAGCAATGCATGCAAAACAAGAAAACATCTCTGCGTTAGCCATGATCGCACACTTTTTCCCTGGTAGTTGGGCAACAGCTGTAGGTGTCATCATTAATATTTTTGCTGTTGTGACCTCTTTCTTTGGTGTTTTCCTCGCATTCAAAGAAGCGTGCAGTGGTATGGCAATGAATGTTCTGGAACGAAAATATAAGCGAGAAAATATAAACAAACAATTAGTAAGTAAATTAACGATCTTGTTTACTATTTTAATCGCATGGGGAGCCGTTGCGTTAAACTTACCGATTTTATCTTTTACTTCAATTTGTTCGCCTATCTTTGGTATTGTAGGGTGTCTAATTCCTGCTTATCTTGTATATAAAGTTCCTCACCTCCACAAGTACAAAGGATTATCAACAAACTTGATTATCATTACAGGTATTTTACTTTGTATTTCTCCACTCTTAGCATTTATTTAATGAAATAAAAATAGCTGTATTCAAGTAAACAATTATATTGAATACAGCTATCACTTTCACATAGTACGACAGGTAAACGTTATGTTGATGATAAACATTCCTTCTAAAACACTTACTGAAATAGAAGATATTTTTTGTCAATTGAAAATTCCCCTAAAAAAAGAATACTCAGAAGAAAAAGAGTTAGTGTGTAAGTTTCAAATCTTGATCAAGAAAGTAGGTGAAAATTATATACCTATAAATTTTGCTATAGATTTAATAGATGAAATTGAGCAACAATCTTTAAGGCATATTGATAACCAGCAACTATACATTGCGCTAACAAAAATATATCACTTATTATCCACAACCATTGACGAAGAATTACTTAGCCATAAGTTTCGTAATGATAACTCTTATAAAATATTAAGTACTTATAAAGATATTTCTCTTATTGCTATTGGATTTCTTTCTGCATTGTATTTATATCAGAATGCATTCAATATTAAATCTATATATTCAGTGAACTTAACATCACTGATAGTACTGTTTCTATGGCTTTTCATATTAAAGACTACAATGTGTTTTTTAGATCAAGATCAAAAAATAATTAGACAGCATCACCTACACCTTAATCATATAGAAAAGTTTAAAGTTACCTAATAAAAATCATCAGAATAATTTTTTAAAACAAAAGATTATCTAATCTCATACTCTGCTTTTACAAGATTAGTGATGATCATTCCATTTTTAATAACGCATAGTAATAGATATAGCATTAATTATTCACGATCAATATTTATTCTCTTTAAGTATCAATAATATTCCTGTTTATCATCGGACAATGAGATTAAAATGGAATATATATTTACGATTGCAATTGTTGGGCTTGTTGCCTATTCAATGCTAAAAAAGTTTAACCCTCAAGCAACATTAATCACCGCAGGTTTATTCCTTCTAGCTTATGCTTCCCTTTCAGGCATCAACCCTGTTCTTCCTGACGGCCAAACACAAGGTGCTCTATTCTTCGACTTATGGCAAAAATTTACTGAAATAACCAACACTCGACTAGGAAAAGTCGGTTTAACACTCGTTTCTATCGCGGGTGTTTCAACTTACTTAAACCATATTGGCGCATCTCAAGCCCTAGTAAAAGCAACATCTCGTCCGGTGATGGCTGTAAAAAACCCATATATCTTATTGATCCTTGTGTTGCTATTTGTCTCTATCATGTATGTCTTTATTACAGGTGCAACATCGCTATCTTTACTACTAATGGGCACTTTATATCCTGTATTACGAAACGCGGGTGTCAGTGCTAAAACAGCGGTTGCGACCATCGTTATTCCAACTGCATGGGAGTACGGCCCAGGACAAATTAATGCCGTCATTGGTGCCAACACCATTAATGTAGAAATTATGGATTTTGTTGTACACCACCAAACAATTTTCCAAGCGTTACTATTACTTATTATCCCTGTTGTAAATATTGTTTGGCAGCGATACTGTGATCGAAAGGATGGCTATAACCCCGCAGATGATCGCGGTAAATACCTCGAGAAACTAGAACAAGAACACGATAATACCGATGTGGTACCGGGCTTTTACGCATTACTACCCGTATTACCTTTCGTATTTTTATTCGGCTTTTCAAGTATGGTGATGGAATCAATAACGATGACGATTCCAATCGCAATGATGTCGACAATTACAATTTGTGTTCTCATTGAAGCGATTTGTTTCCGTTCGGTTCAACGTGCTTTCAATAACTTTGAAGCTTGGTTGAAAGGAACAGGTATGATCTTTGCGAGCGTGCTAACGTTAATGATCGCAGCTGAATATTTCTCTGCAGGTTTAACCAACATTGGCGCAATTAGCGCCCTAATTAGCAATGCTAAGTCTTTTGATCTTGGTCCTGCAGGTATTGTGATTGTCTTCTCTGGTTTTATTTTATTAACCGCTTTTATAACGGGTTCAGGCAACGCACCAGTAATGGCATTTATTCCAATCGTTCCGCAAATTGCGACAAACTTTGGTGTAAACCCTCTATTACCATTACTTCCAATTTTATTTGCAGCTGGTATCGGTCGAACCATGTCACCTGTGGCTGGCGTTATTATTACCGTTGCAGGTATGTCTGACTTAACACCTATCGATGTCGTTAAACGGACATCTGTGCCTATGTTAAGCAGTATGGTTGTCGTACTCGTGATGGCTGTTATCCAATATTCATAAATAAAAAAACACCCAGCATAAATTATGCTGGGTGTTTTTTTATTCTTTTTCAAAGTGACGAAACAATCAATCAACTAAACCTAACTTCCGCACACTCTTTCGCTCAACTAAAGTTGGCTCTAGCTCAATCACTTGCGGGAAACTATCAGGGGCATCTAAACGTTTAAGTAACGCCTCAACAGCAGCTTGGCCTAAACGATATTTAGGCTGGTGAATGGTTGTAAGGGACGGAGAGATAAACTTCGCAATATGAATATCGTCGTAACCAATAATAGAAAGTTGTTCAGGGATCTGAATACCAAGCTCATTCGCAGCATTAATCACCCCCATTGCCATCATGTCATTGGCAACAACTAAAGCGCTGGGTAATGTTCCTTTTTCATGCAATTGAATAAAAGCGTTATAACCACCTTCACATTCAAAATCCGCTTCCACTACCCATGATGGATTAACAATAAAGCCAGCTTCATCCATCGCCTCTAAATAGCCGTTATAACGCATTTTAGCTTGGTTTCGCTCCAGCGGACCTGTGATACAACCAATATCGCTGTGCCCAGCATCAATCAAATGTTTCGCTGCCATATAACCACCACGCAGCGAGTTATCCTGAATCTTATCGCTAGTGAACCGCATCGGTCCCCAATCCATAACCACGACAGGAATATCAGCATAGTGCTCAAAAATATCGAAACGCTCACCCTCTAGCGACGCACAAACTAAAATTAATCCATCAACACGCTTTTGCAGCAAAGTATTGATTGATTCGTGCATACGTTGGTGATCCCCTTCCGTATTACACAAAATCAAACTGTAGCCTTTATGGTAACAATGACGCTCAACCCCTTTAACCACTTCGCCAAAGAAAGGGTTGGTAGAGGTTGTCACTAACATACCAATGGTTTTAGTACGGTTAACTTTGAAACTACGTGCCAAGGCTGAAGGTGCATAGTAATTGAGCTCTTTCGCCGCTTTATTTACCCGCTCTGCAATTTCATCACTGACAAAGCGGGTTTTATTAATAACATGGCTCACTGTCGAGGTAGAGACCCCTGCCAGTTTCGCGACATCTTTCATCGTTGCCAAGTTATTTCTCCTTAATTAGGCGTGTTGCGCTAAAAACAAATCCACTTCTTCACGAGTAGGGATAGACGTTTGCGCACCAAAGCGAGTGACAGAGATCGCAGCGGCAGCATGAGCAAACTTAATAGCTGATTCTAAAGCCAAATCTTCTAATAAACCAGTCACTAACGCGCCATTAAAGGTATCGCCAGCCGCCGTCGTATCTGTTGCTTCAACACGGAACCCTGAGATAATATCGCCTGAACCGTTTTGGCTTAACCATACCCCTTTCGCACCTAAAGTGATCATTACGGTTTTTATGCCTTTACCATGCAGAATATCCGCCGCCTGCTGTGCTGATTGGTTATCCGTTACTGTTACGCCAGTTAACACTTCAGCTTCGGTTTCATTGGGCGTTATCACATCAACACACGCTAACAACTCATCTGATAATTCGCGAGCAGGCGCTGGATTTAAAATCACTGTCGTATTGGCTGATTTCGCTACTTTTGCTGCTTTTTCGATACCACACATCGGTGTTTCTAATTGCATCAGTAAATATTCAGCCTGACGAATCGTGTCTAAATCAGATTCAATCGCTTGCTCTGTTAACTTGTTATTCGCTTCAGCCGAGAGACAAATACTATTTTCACCGCAGTCAGAAACTTGGATCATCGCAATACCGGTCGGTGTGCCCACTTCTGTTTTCACACCACGCACATCTATTCCATCTTTGATGAAATTATCGTGCATCAACATGCCAAACGCATCATCACCTACGCACGCAATAAACCCAATGTCAGCATTTAAACGCGCAGCGGCAACCGCTTGGTTAGCCCCTTTACCACCAGGAATAACTTGGTAGTTACGACCATGCAACGTTTCCCCTGGGCGAGGAAATGAAGGTACTTGAAGAACATGATCAGCATTGACGCTGCCTAATACTACTAACTTACTCATTCTTTAATCCTTAGTTCTGTTAACCCTTTAACGTCAAAGGAGTAATGGGTTTAAGATCTATCAAAAACTTAAACCTATTAGGGCTTTGTCATTTATTGTGCAACATTGTTAGCTTTATGAAAGAGCAACCCAAACAAGAGAATGGGTTACTCTGTATCGTGATGAAGAAATAACAATAAAAGGGGTTAGATCTTATTCTGTAACGACTTTAAGTGGCACAGGGATGTTCTTTTCAACCTTTTCACCTTTCAGTACTTTATCAGCCGTTTCCACACCAAGCGCACCAATTAAATCAGGTTGTTGTGCAATCGTCGCCGCTAATTTACCGCGCTTAACAGCAGCAATACCATCTTCAGTTCCATCAAAGCCCACAATTAGGACATTTTTACCTGATGCTTGAACCGCACGAAGTGCCCCCAGTGCCATCTCATCATTTTGTGCAAATACAGCTTGTACATTCGAGTTTGCAGCCAGCAAGTTTTCCATTACGTTCAAACCTTTAGTGCGATCAAAGTCTGCAGGCTGGCTTGCTAAAAGATCCATGTCGTTGTCTTTTACCGCTTTCATGAAACCTTCACCACGCTCACGCGCGGCAGATGTTCCTGCAATACCTTCAAGCTGAATAACTTTTGCTTTCTCCCCCACTTTTTCCATAATGAAACGGCCTGCCATTTCACCACCCGCAACGTTATCAGAAGCAATATGACTAACAACATCACCACGGCGTGCACCGCGATCAAGGGTCAATACCGGAATATTGGCGCGATTTGCAATACGAATAGCATTTGATACCGCATCAGAATCTGTCGGATTAATCAGAATCGCTTTCACTCCACGTACTGTTAAATCTTCGATATTCGACAGCTCCTTACTTGGATCGTTTTGTGAATCCAATACAATCAAATTATATCCAAGCGCTTTTGCTTTCGCTTCCGCACCATCTTTCATTGATACAAAAAACGGGTTATTCAACGTTGATACGACAATAGCCATAGTCTCTTGCGCTTGTGCCGCGAAAGACACCGTAGAAGAAATAAGTGCAGCTGAAATAAGCGTTGCGATTTTTTTCATTGTTCTAGTCCTTTTGTAGGGGCGAGCCAGTTCACGTCATCTGGCTCGTTTGTTTTCTGTAATAATTCGTAGCGTATTATTTGTTTTTGTTATCCACTAACACCGCCAGCAAGATAACAACAGCTTTAGCAATCATTTGATAATAAGAAGAAACATCCAGTAGGTTCAGTGCGTTATTCAAGAAGCCAATAATAAGAGCACCAATTAACGTACCCATGATACGTCCCTTGCCTCCCATCAAACTCGTACCACCTAATACAACAGCTGCAATGGCATCTAATTCATAACCCATACCTGCCGTAGGCTGCGCAGAAGATAAGCGAGAAGTCACGATAATGCCTGCAAGTGCTGCTAACATACCGCAAATGGCATACACACCAATTTTCACACGATCAACATTGATACCAGAAAGACGAGCCGCAGACTCATTGCCCCCAAGAGCGTAAATATAGCGACCAAAACGAGTGTGATTTAAAAGGTACCAAACACCAGCAAAGACAATAACCATCAGCCATACAGGAACAGGAATACCTAACGCATAACCTGTACCGAACCATGCAAACACGTCTGCAGTATCAGTAAAGCCTGTAGAGATAGGACGACCATCGGTATACACCATGGTGACACCACGCAGTAATGTCATTGTCACTAAGGTTGCGATAAAGGCTTGAACCTTACCTTTAGCAATGATTACCCCGCTGATCCCCCCCAATAACGCGCCAGCAAGCAAAGCCGTTGGCACCGCAATTAAGACAGGAACTTCTAAAGCAATCATACTGGCAGCCAATGCGCCACATAGCGCAAGCACTGAACCGACACTTAGATCGATACCTGCGGTTAAAATAACCAAGGTCATACCGACAGCAATAATCGCGTTAACAGAGGTTTGACGAAGAATATTGAGGATATTGTCGACGGTAAAAAAGTTAGGGTTTAAAAAGGACACAACAACAATCAAGAAAAGTAATGCAATTAATGATTTTTGTTCAATTAACCACTCTTTGCTAAACCACTTTTGGCGATTTTGTTCAGTGGGTTTATTCATCGTATTCGTGCTCATGCTGCTTCCTCATTCATATTTTTGCCAACGGCACACGCGAGTAATTTTTCTTGATCCGTCTCTTTAGCATCGAATTCGCCAGTAATTCGTCCTTCATGCATAACAAGGATGCGATCACTCATACCGAGCACTTCAGGCATCTCAGAAGAGACTAAAATGATACTCATACCTTCACTTTTAAATTTGTTGATGAGTTGATAGATTTCTTTCTTAGCACCAACATCAACACCACGTGTTGGCTCATCAAGAATAAGAACTTTTGGCTGGGTCATTAGCCCTTTTGCGATAGCAACTTTCTGCTGGTTACCACCGGATAAGTTACCGATAATTTGGTTGTGTGTTGGCGTCTTGATATTGAAAATTTTAATAAAATCATCAACGGCAATCACTTCTTCTTTATGCTGAATTTGCACACCTTTTGTGAGTTTATCCAAAGCACAAAGAGACATATTTTCTTTTACAGATAAGCCCAGAACAAGGCCATCGCCTTTTCGATCTTCAGAGATATAGGCAATACCGTTATTTAAACCGTCTTGTGGTGTAACAGGCTTTATAACTTGGTTATTCAGCTTAATAACACCAGCTTCAATAGGTAGCGCGCCGTAAATCAATTTCATCAATTCAGTACGCCCCGCGCCCATTAACCCTGAGATACCAAGAATTTCACCGCGCTTTAGAGAAAAACTAACATCATGAACACCAGAGCCTGTGAGTCCCGATACTTCAAGGCAAGTTTCGCCATGTTTTACGGCAATACGTGGGTACTGCTCTTCCAACTTACGACCCACCATCATCTCGATCAGCCCATCTTCATTGGTTTCTTTAACTTGGCATTCACCAATGAACTTCCCATCACGCAATACCGTGATATCGTCACAGATTTCAAAAATTTCTTTTAAACGGTGAGAGATGTAAACAATGCCGCAACCTTGCTCACGAAGTTCATTAATGACGGTGAATAACGATTCTGTTTCTTTGTCAGTCAGCGCGTCTGTTGGCTCATCCATAATGATGACTTTAGACTCAAACGAAAGGGCTTTGGCAATCTCAACCATTTGTTGTTCGCCAAGGCTTAAGTCACCCAATAAGGTTTTTGAGGAGTGTTTCACGTTAAGGCGTTTTAACAGCTTATCAGCCTCATCATACATTTTTCCCCATTGAATTCGTCCCATCATGCCTGTGAATTCACGCCCAAGATAAATGTTTTCGGCAATGGTTAATTCAGGGATCAAGTTTAACTCTTGGTGAATAATACTAATGCCTGCTTCTTGTGAATCACGTGGGCCGTTAAATGCAGCAGGTTGACCTTGATAATGAATACTTCCTGCATCCATTTGGTAAATCCCAGTAAGCACCTTCATTAAGGTTGATTTGCCCGCTCCGTTCTCGCCCATAAGAGCCATTACACGACCCGCATACACAGAAAGGCTGGCTCTATCTAACGCTTTCACACCGGGAAACGCTTTCTCGATATCATTCAATTGTAGAATGGCCTGAGTCATAATTTATCCTCAACGTCGCTCTTGACTAAAACACCACACCGGATTGAAAAATCACATTGGCATACGGAGTACATTCGCCCGTTCTTACTATCGCTCGGCTTTGTTCCGTACGCTGTTTAAACTGCTCGTGGGTAACGTATTGAATATGAATTTTTTTATCCGTTTTCGCTTGCTCTAGTTCAAGTTCAACCAGCAAGGCTTGGTGATGTTCAGGGCTCACTTGGGCAAACTCTTCTGCCATGATCACCCCTTCAATTTGCATTTCAGAGAGCATCACACGCACCGTCTCTAAAAAGCTCGGTACACCATGCGTTAATGCTAAATCAATACGTTGAACGTGATCTGGAATAGGCAAGCCCGCATCACAAAGAGTGATTTCATCGGTATGTCCTAGTGTGGCAACGAGGTAAGACAATTCTGAATTAATGAGGGTACTTTTTTTCATGTTATCGACCATTCGGTTATACGTTTTCTTACTAAAAGCATCTGCTAATCGGTTAAAATTACCGCTTTAGAAAACACCATCGAAACGTTTCGATAGCATGATAATCCGACTAATTTTTTTGACTATCCCTGGTTCGATAAGATGTGAGAATGATCGGTCTTGATCATCAATATAAAGACAAAAAAGAATACTAGGTCACACTTTAGCCATCGAAACGTTTCGATAAAAATAAAAAAACGGGTAACTCACTTATTCCCCCTCTTTTCTATTAACTAAAACGCAACTAAAGCATCGATATCTAAATCTTGCTTTTATCGAGCCTTTGGCCAAAGTAAACTCTCAGGTGACAATGTGTAATAAGAAACCTTAGGTTAATAATCAACCATTAAAACGATAATGCATTGTTTATCAATACTATCGGTTATAGTCGGCGTTAATCTCTTACAAAATCCAAACGAATAACATTCAATTGTTAACATGTATTACTTATTACAAGAGCGTATAAAATGGCTTATTTAGCCCCTTTCAGTTGTTCTATTTTTCTAATTACCTAGGTTTGACTTTCCATATTTAGCTTATTAACCTGTTACCTGAAGCATATACTTATTACAACAATTCGCTTTTAACTTAAGATTTGCATAATAGAGCGTGTCAACTCATCAGGTTACGCAATAATGACCCAAGACAATAGCAAGACAGAGCAAAAAAACGCACAACTTCAACGTAAAGAAAGAAATGTAAAAACAAAATTAATGGATTGGTTTTCCTACAACATGAATGCTAATGGTGTTTCAAAAACAGCGTTGGCAACCTACTGTGATGTATCAAGACAAGCCGTCCATAAATGGGTCACCACAGGTATCGTCTCTAAAGAAAACTTAATTATTTGTTCTCGTTTTTTTAAAACCGTACCACCATTAGATTTGATCGCAGATAAAGAAAACCATGCACCGGTTAACCCTTTATCATACGCATGGTCTTCTAACGCGCGTAAAGCCGTAGAAATCATAAAAAGATTAGATGATGAAAAGACAAACCCTATTCAAATAAAATTGATCACAGGAATGGTCGAAGCGGTTGATGCATTATCTTACGTTGAAAATGCGAACCTGAAAGATGAGCAAAATTTCGAGTGGGAGTGTAATAATAAAACACGATCCATGTTAGCCCGTATTGATGAGCAATTTTATAATGCCGATCTCACTGGCGTTACCACAGAATATATCGGCAATATATTAATCGGCTACATGGAATTAATTGGGGACACAAAACTCGATATTCGCCCTTATAGCTTTATCGCCTTGCCAGATCTCAATGACGGCAATGCAGAAATGTGCATAAAACTATTAAAGAATCTTCTTGAATACCCAACCCGATCTCGATTAGTCATCGCTATTCATTTACCAGAAGAAAATCAACAAGCAGCGCGATTTAACCAGATTGCCGCCAATACCTCTTTTCTTATTATGCCGCCGTCATCCGTCCCTTCAATTGTTGCGGAAAAAATAGCAAAAATGACAAAAGATTAGTGTGAGCATACCGTTATGGGACATCAAATGTCCCTTTACGTTATCTTTTTTAATCACTTCATTTCAAAAGTTAGCCGCGCGTTGTTCTTTCTGTCCAAGATCAGCAAAGCGGATACAATCTATCAATGAAATATCGCGACGAGAAGAAAAAATAAAACCTAGTTGACTCACCAGTTCATCATTCCCTTGTTCACGTGCCATCCCCATTAAAGCGCAAACCTTGTCCGAGGTTTGGTGGTGAGCCATCTCTAATAACGTCGGTGGTGGTACTGATAACGTAAGCATCGGTGGCGCTGCATTTTTAGGATAAGCTTTGTTATCGGCAGAGCACCCCGTAGCTAACAGTAATATTATTGATATCGCTAAAAAACCGTTTTTCACGACACCGACTCCTGCTGATAAAGTGTAATCGGTGCACTAAATAAATAAGGCATCACTACATTATCTATAAGCGCATCACAGTGAGCTTTATCAATAACAAACGTTGAGTTTTTCTCTGCGGCAGCATAAAACTTTTCGACCTTGTTATAACCAATTCGTTTTGCTGTTTCATCAAGGACATCGACAGCAAAATTAAACAAACCAATCACTTCATTTTCAGGATATTCGATAATTTTATCAGCACACTGTGCAGCATTAACAACGCTATGCATCGTCACAATAGGACGAGAAAATGCTAACGAATCAGCATGAGTGATAGGTGAAACCAATAGTGCAGCAATGAGCAGTTTTCTCATACACACCTCTTTAAAATTAACTCAACATAATATTTAAATGACGTAATAAGCCCCTTCCTTGGAGCCTGTCAAATTTAGAAAATTAGAAAGGTAATTATTTACAGTTTGCAGTGAAGCCATTTTCAATACGATCTTTCGCCGTTTCTTTACCACTTTCAATAATCGCTTTACGCTGCTCTGCAAACGTTGTTGTATCTGACATATTCGAGATCTTTTGCGCCATAGTATCTACTGCACGCATGTTCCCATCAGCAGCAAAATGTGCACCCAAAACAAGTAAAGCCGCATTTTGAACAATCGGGTTTTTATCATCAGCTGCCGCACTTTTTAAATACGTTAAGCTAGAAAGATCACAATGATTTAATTGCTCATTAGCTTGTACAAATTTATCACCTAATACCATGCCAGCCGCTTGTTCTTTAATAGCGTTACAACCAGTTAATAAAATTGTCGATGAGATAAGGCTGGTGATAATTAATTTTTTCATTATATTTTCTCTCTTTCATGTAATAAAAGCGATCCCTGCAGATATAACAGTCCATAAATAAGTTAAATAGATACGCATGACATTATTTCTAATATCAAAAATTAATAATGTTTTTAAAAATAAAAAGAATAATAAATATTTAATATATTAACTTTCTATTTAACAGAAATATATTTAGGCATAATCACAAAGGCCTAATGTTTGAAAAGGCATTACGTGATGATTCAGACTTTCATGTCGGCTTTGTACCGCTTCCATCTGTCGCCCTTCTTTCTTAAAAACAATAGTTGTTGAGACCATATTTCCCATTGCGGTTTGCTCTAAAAGCGTAATGTTATTAAACCCATAAACCTTTTGCGCTAACGATTGATGCGAATCATCCACCACTATCACTTGTTCTTTATCAACGTCAAACTTATAAGATTGAAAAAATGGCTTTCTAAAATCACCATTTTTATTCTTCGCACCATCAAACACACACTGAATACTATAATTAGGGCTATCTGCTCGACTTGCACCAATACCAATAAAAGCAGGAATAAAAAGTAAAACCTTGGCTAATTTAAGTAGTTTAAATATAGACTTATACCGTTTTAGAAACGGTTTTTTAGTGCCATACACTTTGGGTAAAACAACCACAGATGAACACAGCACACATAACCTTGGATCTTTACATGTATGCCCATAAACATTGGTTCGTTTAACTCTTGTTCCACACTTAGCCATAATGCTTACCCAATGCCAAAAAGAACAACATCACATTCGTTTTACCATCAATAGCTCGCTTTAATCTCACTATTATTCTGTAACTTTTCATATTAACGCTCGTCTTATAAAAATAGATTTATCGCTAATCCGTAGCGTGATGTTTTCATCCCCAATAAAAAATCAAACCACAATGGTTTACTAAAATAACCTTGATCATTTTATCGCGCCTAATTGCGCTTGGATCTAAACACTGTAAATCAAAAACCGCAATAGTCGCAACAAATGGTAATGGGTAAACCTATAGTTTACAACCGTAAATGTGGAATTTAGCCCCTATATCTCTTACAAAAAAGAGGGTTTATAAGGAATTACAGTAAGTTATAACTATTCTCATTTACGACTGATTGCTTATTATTTAAACAACAATAATGCTTTGTAGGATTATTATTCTCTTAAACTGCTCGTTGAAAATGATTTTTAGAAAGATTTTCTCTTTGTCACAGGAACAAAATTACTGAGAGATATCGTCAATAGATGCAATCGTATAGAGTTACGTGGTGATGTTCAAAAAGTGGCAGTACAAAGTAAACATTGCTGAACGGAAAATAGAAGGGCGATAAACGCCCTTCTGTTTTTATTATTGAATAATATCAACGTTATCAATACCAAATAAACCGCTTACGTTACTGTTAGCTAAAGTCTTATTCATTTCAACGAAGGTTTGTTCTGGGGTTAAATCCTTAAATAACTCAGGTCGGATCCACTTCGCAAAGTGTTCAAGCGCCACAAGGTTATACGGCGAGTTATAAAACGGCTTATAAATAGAGAAAACATTGCCGGTTAAATTTGCGTTGGTCGCTTGCAACCAAGAACGATCCATCAAGGTTTTCGTTGCCGCTTTGATCGCAGCGTCATTAGCCGCGTAACCTAGAGGAATCCCCTTCATAGAATGACCTTTTTTATCAACCCAGCCAGCCGTTTGCATGATGTAAACATCAGGGTTTTCCGCAACAATAGTTTCAGGTGACATATTACCGGAATGAGCACCACCTAACGGTTTGGTCGCAATATTTATCGCTTTTAGCAGCGTGATAAAATCATCCATATTGCCACCAGCATAAGTGTTGCAACAGGAATCTAGGGTGTAGCCTGCCGCCGTTTCCATAAACACGGTTTTGGGTTTTAAATCTTTCGCCTTAGCAATGCGATCAGTAATAACGTTTAAATGTTGAGTGTAGTAATCCGCAAATGCTTTACCGCGTTCTTCATAACCTAATGCTTTTGCTACAGAAGTTACTGATGTCATTGTGTTTTTGATGGTTTGCTCGCGAAAATCTGCCGTGATCACCTGAATACCGGCATCATTAAGCTTCTTCACTAAGCCTTTCTCTTTGGCAGAGTTCATACTGCTAGTACCGATGATCAGCACATCAGGTTTAGGCTTCATTTGAATGAATGATTCAGCATCAAACTGACCTTTACTGATCTTGCCAATCTCTGGCACTGTTTTAAGATTTGGGTATTTATTGGTATAAAACTCATACATAGAAGGGGCTGAAATCTTCATATCATCACGCATAGCAACAACATGTTTACCAGCATTTTTTCCGTAAACGATTTCTAATAATGGGAAGTTACGAGCAGTACCAAGTGCAATATGTTGAGGCTGATGATCAAGCGTGATTGTTTGGCCTGATACATCCGTGATTGTCATCGGGTAATCACCAGCAAGTGCAGAGCATGAAGCCATTACACCAACAGCAAGAGTAAGAAGTTTAAATTGCGTTTTCATATTAGACCTTTTGAGATTAGAAATCGTAACGAGCGCCAAGCATGGCTTGTGTATCATCAATTACCGTGTCGTAATTCACCGCAGCATAGGTTCTGAAATGTTTATTCCACTTGGCGGTGATGTCGCCATTCACAGCTCGAGTGTCATCTCCACCTTCGACATGTAACTCACCAAAACCAAGCGTGGCTTTATAAATACTGTTGATCTTATAAGCAGCCACTACGTCATAACCGTCAGCATCCTTACCGCCTAATTTTTGATTGGTGTATAAAGCACCTAAATAAAACTGCTTAATTTGGTATCCCATACCGACATCAAACTGTGACTTTTCTTTCTCTTTGCCTTTTTTGATCATGGTTTGATCGGCATAACCCGTTGCCAAGGTTAACCCTGTATCACCAATAGCTTGGGATGCCCCAACAGAGAAACCCTGTTTAAAGGTATCTTGTTTGATTGTATGTTTACCCGAGTAGTTAATGCCTAATGACGTACCCGAATCATTGGTATAAAAAGTGGCAATACTGTTCGCAATACGTTTGCCGACTTTAAACTTGTCAGCGGCAATTGCGCCGTATGCTGCCTGAATATCAGTCATATCCGTAACAAGGCTCATCGCTCCCGCCGTTTTACCGTAAACGACTTGCGCTTCTCCCTCTCCTAACGCCGCTTTAATACCGGCATAGAGATAGCGTGTTTTATTTTCACTTGCTTTGAATTCCTGCTCGAAATAACCAATGCCGCTAATACCATCACCGATCAGTGTTTCACCACTAATATTCACTCGCGCACGGCTAAGATCGCTGATGTCACTATCACGATGTTCAGCGCGAGCTTCAACACGCCCGCCAATAGCAAGACTTGTTCCCTCATCAGCGTAAATGGATGCCGCATTTACAACACTTGCAAACGATGACACGCATAACGCGCCATAGAATAAAGCTGTCCTTTTCATTACCGACCACTTTTAATTTAAAAAATAGAATAGTAAACCTACGGTTTACCTTTAATGAGAATGGTAATCATTAAGATGTTTATAATCAAGACATTTAAATACTTAAATAGAATTTATATAACCTAAAGAAAAAGGGATAATGATGAAATGTACCTGCGCAATGCATTTGTCTTTAAAAACAAAACATTTAAAATCAATGTGTTATTGATTGTCTAAAATGAAATGTCGAGATTTTTTTAAATATTGAAGTAAGCCCATAATCTTTCGTTGTTAAATTACCGACACTATTTTATCGCTTAAAAGGTATACACTTTTAAATAACTAAAGAATATTAGTCATAAACTCAGGATATGAGAAGCAATATTATATTGAGCAAACTAATACACTCTCCAAGTATTACTTTTAGGGAAATTAACGATGTTATATAAAAATAAACCACACACTTAAACATCAATCACTTTCCCTTTTTCAAATAAAGAAAAAGGGCTTTGAATATTAAACTCAAAGCCCTTGGCATTTATTTATCTTAGTCTGTGATTTACAGTTCATAAATAGAATTAGATTCAGATCCTAATAACTGTTTTAAGTACTTCCCTGCCACGCCAAACGTGATTTCTGGTATACCGGGTGTATACAGTAACTCTTCACACGCATACAAGGATGAATCGATAATAATAGCGACATGTTCAGGTAGCCCGACAGGACAAACGGCACCGGGTAAACACCCTAACTGGGCAGTCATCTCTTCACCAGTACATATAGAAGGCCGCTTACCGATTAACGTCTTTATTTTTTTCGAATCCATCCGCGAATCTTTATCCGTCAAATACAACGCATAGCCATGATCTTTAAATTTCATAAAGATGCTCTTCGTATGTACTCCGGTCCAACCCAGTCTCGCTGCTACTTTTTGATCGGTTTCAAAGTCAAGAATACTTTCGTGTTCCCATTCTCGATAAGGGATAGCCAATGACTTTAAACGTTGGGTATTAAACGCATATATTTTTTGTAACGATTGCATATATCACTATCCCTTTTACTTTTACCAATACTTACCCATCAACTCTTTAGCAAGAATGATCGCAATAGTAAACATCATTGCTGCCACTAACAGATCAATGCCTTTTTTCACTTTTGGCTGTGATAGAACAGGCCCAAGCTTTGCCGCGCCTAAAGACAGACTATAGAACCAAACAAACGATGCCATTATGGTACCCACAGCAAAAGCAATACGATCATTTCCTTCAAACTGACCACCGAGTGAACCAAGAATCACCACGGTATCAAGGTATAAATGCGGATTTAACACCGTCACTGCCAATGCTCCTAAAATAACAGCACGACGACCGCGAGCAACCACTTCACCATTTTGTTCATCAGCATTGTGTTTTTTAAACGCGCTTTTTAATGACAACAAACCGTAGAAGGTTAAAAAAGCAATGCCGCCTACTGTGACAGCGGTAAGTAACATGTCATGTTGCGCCAAAATGGCACCACCACCAAAAATACCGATGGAAATAAACAGCGTATCTAGCAAACTGCAAATCGTTGCTGTCGTTAAATGGTGATTACGCTTTATACCTTGATTGAGAACATAAGCATTCTGGGCGCCAATAGGGATGATCATTGATGCCCCTAAGCCAAACCCTTGTAATAAAACCCAAAAACTCATCATTCACCTCAGCAGCATCAAAATAATATTCGTAAAGAGCCGAGAAGATAAAAGGTTTAGATGGATAAGTATAATTAATGATTTTAATATAACATTAGAGATACTTATAACTGTGGTGTTACCTATATAACGTGGTGAGACTCATAAGCAAGGAGAGTGAAGTGCGAGGATTGGATTACAAATGGATTGAAGCCTTAGATGCGATTATTCATCAAGGGAGTTTTGAACGTGCCGCTGAATACCTCTTCATTTCACAGTCAGCCATTTCACAACGGGTAAAACAATTAGAAAAGTTTCTAGCTCAACCTGTACTGATAAGAGAGCAACCGCCAAAACCCACAGCAATAGGCAAAAAACTGCTGGGTTTATATCGTCGTGTTAGATTACTTGAACATGAAATATTGCCAGAGTTAGAAAACGATACCAGCGCACGCCCTATTCAACTTTCACTTGCGACCAACGCCGATAGCCTAGCGACATGGTTATTGCCGTCACTGCAAGATGTGATGAAACAAAAACAAGTTGAAATCACATTAAGCATTTATGGTGAAAACCTCTCGATTGAGAAATTGAAAAGCGGAGAAGTGGCTGGCGCAATTAGCCTCGAATCGCAACCGATCCCGTCTTGTCGAGCCGACTATTTAGGTTGTATTGATTACGTGTGTGTCGCGAGCCCTGAATTTACCCAGCGCTACTTCAAAAACGGTGTCAATAACCAAACACTCGCCAAAGCACCAGCGGTGTCTTACGATCAGTTTGACGATCTACACCAGAAATTTCTTACCCAGCACTTTAATGTAAATCTTGATAATACCGTCCATCATAAAATCAGTAGCTCAGAAGCTTTTATCAAAATGGCTCTTGCCGGCATCGCCTACTGTTTAATCCCCAAATTACAGATCATCGAAGAATTAGAAAAAGGCACACTGGTGAACATAACACCGAATTTTTCCTTATCTAACCAAATTTATTGGCATCACTGGCAATTAGAAACGGGCGTATTAAAAGAAATATCACAAGCGATCATTCATTACGCACAAAGCCATTTGCCACAATAAGATCAGCAAAAAAAAGCCCTCTCATTTGAGAGGGCCAATCCCTTATGTAGCACTAGTTATTATTATTAAGAAACGTCACGGCTTTATCAGGAAAATCAGTAAATACACCATCGACTTTTACCTGATTGTAGAACACATCAAGCATGCCATTGAAGTTCTCTGCGTATGGCGGAATACGGCCTTCATCAACACGGAAAGTATAAGGATGCACTGTTAACCCCGCCGCTTTTGCCTGCGCCATTAACGGTTTAATAATAATGTTCGATGGGGTTGATTTATCATCCACTAACATCGGTTTCCAAGGGCCAATCCCTTCCGCATATTGCGCCACTTTTGCCATACCATCTGGTTTGAACATCCAATCGTAGCTATACGGCGTTGCTTTATCACCGTCATAAACCATGGTTTCGTTCCAATCGGTATAAGCCATTAATTGGATAAGTTTTAAATCCATCCCCATCTCAGGCAGTAAAGTATCATTAATACGCTTTAGCTCATTGGCATCAAAACATTGCAGGTAGACTTTGTCGCTTTGCGAGGTATAACCGTATTGTTTTAATTCTTTAAGTACCGCTTTAGAGATGTCTTTCCCTTCATGACGATGGAACCAAGGCGCTTTAATCTCAGGATAAATACCAATGTCATAACCTAAGGTCTTATTTAAGCCTTGAATTAATTCAATTTCTTCCGCAAACGTAGGGACAGTAAAGTGTGATTTCCACATTGGGAATCGTTGTGGGAAGCCCGCGACTTTCTCGCCTTTATCATTGATATTAAACCCTTCCGTCACCCTTAATGATTTAATTTCAGCGAGCGTAAAGTCAATCGCGTAATAACGTCCATCTTTACGCGCGCGATCAGGAAAACGTTCAGCAACATCAGTCACACGATCCAAATAGTGATCATGCAGTACCACTAATTGATCATCTTTCGTCATCACCACATCCTGCTCAATAAAATCAGGTTTCATGGCATAAGCGAGCGCTTTGGCTTCAAGTGTATGTTCGGGTAAATAGCCTGACGCGCCACGGTGAGCAATAACCAGCGGCTTTGCAATTGCCCCTGCTGATAAGCTAAGTACTAAAAAAGTGAAGCCAACTGAGATTGTTTTCATCA
Source organism: Photobacterium sp. GB-210 (assembly GCF_003026075.1). Taxonomy (NCBI): domain Bacteria; kingdom Pseudomonadati; phylum Pseudomonadota; class Gammaproteobacteria; order Vibrionales; family Vibrionaceae; genus Photobacterium; species Photobacterium sp. GB-210. The sequence continues at coordinate 162,541 of NZ_PYNU01000006.1, forward strand.
TATATCCTTGATAAATAGTGAGGGACAATCCGCCCCTCAATACGGTTATTGTGCTAATGCTGCTTTTTCTTTTGCTTTACGTTCATGAAGTGCGCGCTCACCTAATAGTGCATAAACAAAGCACACAATAGATGTCACACAAGAACCAACCAGAATAATAAAGCCGCCATCCCAACCATAAAGATCAACGGTATAGCCAAGCACAGCATTTGCTGCAACCGCGCCACCAAGGTAACCAAATAACCCCGTTAACCCTGCCGCAGTACCTGCTGCTTTCTTCGGTGCAAGCTCAAGCGCATACAAACCAATTAACATAACAGGGCCATAAATTAAGAAGCCGATAGCAATAAGCGCCAACATATCAACCGTTGGGTTGCCTGCTGGGTTAAACCAGTAAACCAATACCGCCAGCGTTACCAGCACCATAAACAAGATACCGGCTGGTGCTCGACGTCCTTTAAAGAACTTATCGGAAATCCAACCACACAATAAGGTGCCCGGAATACCAGCCCACTCATACAAGAAGTAAGCCCATGATGTTTTATCGACAGAAAAGCCTTTCGCTTCTTTTAGATATACTGGCGCCCAATCTAGCACCCCGTAGCGGATCAGATAAACAAAGGCATTAGCAATCGCGATTGACCAAAGTAACTTGTTATTAAAGATATACTTAAAGAAGATTTCTTTCGCCGTCATTTCCGTTTCAAACGACTTATCATATCCATCAGGGTAATCATCTTTATATTCTTCAATTGGTGGTAAACCACATGACTGAGGCGTATCACGCACGGTTAACCAAACAAAAAATGCGACCAGCAAAGCAAAAAGAGCGGGAACATAAAAAGCAGTTCGCCAGTCGTCATTAAATGCCCAAAGGCCAAGAATAAACATAGGGCCGATTAAACCGCCACCCACGTTATGAGCAACATTCCACACCGACACTATTTCGCCACGTTCTTTACGAGACCACCAATGCACCATGGTACGTCCACACGCAGGCCAGCCCATTCCTTGGAACCAACCATTTAGGAATAATAAAATGAACATGGCAGCCACACTTCCCGTCGCCCATGGCATAAAGCCAAAACAGAGCATGACCAACGAGGACATAACCAGTCCCGCCGTTAAAAAGTATCTTGGGTTAGAACGGTCTGACACATTCCCCATTAAGAACTTCGATAAACCATAAGCAATAGACACCGCAGCCAAAGCAACACCAAGCTCTCCGCGGCTGAAGCCTTCATCAATTAAATATGGCATTGCCAAACTAAAGTTCTTACGGACGAGGTAATAACCTGCATAGCCGAAGAAAATACCGAAAAATAACTGCCATCGCAGGCGAGAATAGGTGCTATCGACCTTACTATTTTCTAAAGGTGCGATATGCGCCTTCGGTTTGAATATCCCAAACATCAGAGCCTCATTGTTATCCATACATTACTTAAAACGAACATTTTCGCTCACAAGCGAAAACAAGTGGATTGTATGGATATCAAATTAAATTTCTGTGACAAAGGTTTAGTTAGTGTTAATAAATGGAATATGTTGCCAGTAAAATATACCTATCAAGAACAAAATCACGATTTCAACATATAAGGTAATCATGATGGTTTTATTAACAACGAAATATTTCGCTCATAAAACAATCAAATGTATCGGATGGAAGTCGTATTACAGGAAAGAAATAAACGAAGTAAAGAGAAAGAAAAATTCAGCTAAAACGTCTAAAAATACAACTCTATAAATGTGTCAACAAACTTTAATATCAAATTTAATCAGCAATCTTCGCAGTACATCACAAATCATCTATATACTTAGAGCGAATTGATGATTTTATGCTTAGAATCATAGCGTTAAAATAGCGTATTTTAGAAGTGCAGATAAAAGCGTGGCCATCATGATCGTATGCTGCTAAAAGCTGGCTGATTTAAGCCCAAATTGGTAAAACGTAATACGCTTTGAATACGCCTAAATTTCAAAGCACAATATATACATTAGTAAGGTAAAGTCATCAAAATGGAAGTAGATAAATATTTACTACGGGCGGTAACATTTTATGCTTAAAAAGCTTATATCTAGCATACTAAATAGAAGAGTAAACAAATTATCATCAATAAATAGCCTTCCAGAAAAACCGAATGTATTTATTAATGCCACATTTCAGATAGGCGACTACTTCGCAATGTCACCTATTATTGAAGCAGTTAAAGCCAAGTGGCCAGAAGCCAATGTGGTTGTTTTATGTACGAAGAAAAATGAAGATGTTGTAAAATATGACACTCGGGTTAATTACATTTGCTTACCCAAAGAAAGAGAATGGTATAAATACCCTAAGATATTAAAAGAGAAGATCAATTGTAATGTCGATTTACTAATAGAAGTGTCTTCTATAGAAAAACCCCACCGGAGCATCGTCGGTTTTACATTAAAGCCCGACTTAACTATCGGTCACGATTGTTACCAGCATAATTGTATACAGAACCCACCGATACAATTTAATAACGATAACATAAGTAAGCCTGAATGCTGGTCAAAACTAATGGCCGCATATGGTTTTGCTCAGCCCCCTGCTCTGTTTAAGGTTTTTGCTAAAGAAAACGATAAAATGGACATGCTGATCAATAGTAAAAACCTTAAAGACTATTTAGTTTTTAATCCATTTGCTTCTCGTAACAGTAGATCACTAAGTATAAAGAAAAGCATAGATATACTTACAAAATTAAAAAACGATGGATTTAACTGTGTCTTTATTTTGCCTTCCTATATAAAAAATAAAGATGAATGGGAAAGCCAATTAGCGCCCGTTTCTCGTGTTTGCTGTGTAGATTCTATACAAGACGCGATTTATTTGATTAAACAATCAAAAGGCGTGATCTCTGTTGATACCGCGATTATTCACATAGCGAGTGCTTACAATATACCCACAATAGGTTTATTTAAGGAGTCACAACTTGAGTGCAAGCTTTGGCATCCTCAGAGTGCAAAAAAACATGTGGGAACATTAACCGGCAATGTTGAAGATATAATTAATAGTCAAATTTTCACGACTAATGAACAATCTCATTAAGCTATGCTTCTCAATATAACCTTGTTATAACGCAGGTAATTTATAAACCGATTCAGCGCTCTCAAGCTATGAATCGGTTACCATTTCTTCAATACGCATTGAATTTTTCATCAAAAACGATTCAACCTCATCGATTCACCCCCACCGACTTATCATCAAAAGACAACCAAAAGCCTAAGCAACATAGCACTCATCAATCGTTTTTCTTTAGGGTGTCTCATTTTTGCTACAAATATAAAACCTAAACATATATTTTATATGCCATTTATGTATTATATTTATTGCGTATATTTGACACATGTCGCCCATTCTCTAATCTTGATTAAGGATGCTACGTGATGAAAAAACTTCTTTTTGTTGCACTCTCTTTTTTACTATTTTCAGCTCCATCATTCGCTGCTTATACAAACTATACAGTGCTAAACAGTACGCCAGGTACGGTTGACCTTGTTTTAGAAGGACCATTTTGTGAACAGCACTTTCTCGGCGAGATACAACCTTCTGAATTAAGGCAGGATAATATAACCAGAGGAATTTGCATGCTTGCAAGGATCGATGGCGCGATTCATATGGATGATGGTGTTGTCGTCCCCTTAAAATACAGATCACCCGGTACAACATATGGTCAGTTCATTGTTGTCGCAAAACAAGAAGATGGGAAATGGAACGGGAAAATAATGCCGTTCGATGATTTGGATGGGTTTCCAGCCCCTAAATAGTTCAAATATTAATAACTAAATAATGCTTAATAGAACATCAAAAAATATAATTAAATGGCCCATATAAAATGGAGCATTTAATTTAAGGACTGATAAGGCTTGGTTTCGATATTAATACGAAACCGAGCCTTTAATTTGACTTTATTTAATATGGAGGTATCGCTGCTTATAAAACATAAAACAGCTGAACTTTCTGAGTATATATAAAATCGAGGATCAGATAATGCTCACTTCCGTTAGTGATAACTGGAATCACGTAATGTCTGTCAATCTACTAAATACTATAGGAATAACTACAATTTAAGCCCACAAGATTACCGAGACGCAATTGGTTCTTCTGATACAACGGGTGATACTTATTACCGTTACCCACGCCAAGTCTCCTTTTATATCGACCAATTATTCGGCGTGAATCTTGAAGATGCAGGATTAAATATTAATAATCAGGTGTCATTATTAGCAGGGCAATTTAATCGAGTATTTGCATTCGCAGTTACTAAGTTGTCATACAAGCCAAATAAAGACAAAGAAGCACTGACTTTTGTCACGGCATCTCAAGCTGACAGAGCATTTAAAGATGCGCTAGCGCAGTTAGACATTAAGTCTACAGACTCATTTACGTTAAGTAATGATTCTGATCGTAAAGCTATTTACCAGTTACTTGATGTTGCGATTGGCAATGTTGAAAAAGCGATTGGAAGTGATTTTAATGCGGTAACGGATAAAGGTCCTATTGATCCAACAAGTGAAATCCAGATTTATACTGATGCAAAAATACAGGGTCAGATGTTCCTTTCTGCTTCTAAAGCAGGAGCAAATATCGTTAATAACTGGATGACACCAAATACCCATATTTCACTACCCGTTGACGCAAGTATCGACCAAATGAAAGACAGCGGCGTCGACTGTACAGCGCAAGCACAAAGTGCTTTTGCTAAGCTTGCAAGCGAGGCTGATCCAGAACATCCACAGCAAATTAATGTTAATTTCCAAAACAATAGCTGTATGATTTCTATTGGCGATTACACACCAGACGTTCCAGTACCACCGGTACCTGAAGGTGAGTGGGATCCAGCTAAAGTCTATGATAAGCCATGTGAAAAAGTCATGCATGATGGCCTGTCATACCATAACCAATGGTATACCACAGGTGAAGAACCAACACCTGAAGCATCTGCTAATTGGGGTGTATGGCGTATAGTGGGTAAAGATAGTGATATGTGTACAAATTAATCGTACTGAATGATTACTTCGTAAGTTCAAATAAATAGATTTACTATTTAAGCGAAATTACCCTCACAAAAGCCAGCCTATACCATGCTGGCTTTTTGTTTATTTAGCTATTGGTGACTTAATCGTTACCTTACTCTTATCGAGTAAAATACTGTAATAACAAAAACACATACCCCATTTTTAAAATTAAGGATTAATTAAGTCGCTCTGAGCTTTCAATCTTCTCTTTTATAAAATCAATAAAGCATCGGATCTTTAATGAAACATAACGATTGTTAGTATAAATAGCATGAAAAGGTAATGGTTGAGTTTTATAAGACGGCATTAACTGTTTTAATCGACCAGCTTTTATTTCATTTTCTACCATCCAAACAGGTAATAACGCAATGCCAACACCATCAAGTACAGAGCGTAAAATAGCATCGCAACTATCGCTCTTAAAATTACCACTTACCGTGACCGATTTTTTGATCTTTTTATTATAAAAATTCCAATTATTCATGGTCGAAGAAAGGGAATAAATAATGCAATTATGTTGATTAAGATCTTCTGGTGTTACGGGCTCTCCGTATTTCGCAATATAAGCTGAAGAGGCAACGAGAATATTAGGGTTATCAAATAAATGTCTCGCTATTAATGAAGAGTCTTCTAATTCTTTGGCTCGAATTGCAACATCAACACCTTCACTAATAATATCGACATGTTTATCACTTAATGTTAAATCCACGCTTATATCAGGATAACGCGCTAAAAATTCAGAAATAATAGGCGCAATAAAAATATTGCCGAAAGTAATAGGTGCTGCGATTTTAATTAACCCTTGAGGTAATGCTCGATGTGCCCGCACATTAGATTCCGCCTCATCTAATTCACTAATAATAGCAACACATCGTTCATAATATTCAGCGCCAACCTCAGTTAAAGCAAGGTCTCGACTGCTTCTTGTCAGCAATTTACCTTCTAGCTTATGCTCCAACGCAGCTATTTTTTTACTTATTGTTGCTTGAGTTGTATTTTGCTCACGCGCAGTAGCCGAAAAGCTCCCGGTTTGTACAACACGAATAAAGGCTCGCATTGCGCCTAATTGATCCATTACCTACCCCATGCATTAAACCCTTATTCAAGATAAAGACATAATGGCACACTTTCTGGTTCTTTTTCATTCCAAAATAGAATAGATGGTATTCATTTTATCGGTCTGACATTCCTTTCTGTGTCGGTATATAGTCACCCCCTCACCCAGTAACCACACGCAATCATCATCCAACATAAAACCGATGTGCCTACTGTGAACGATATAAAAGCGAGAAAGGTAACCTGTAATGACACAAGATATTTTATTTAGCCCCTATCAACTTAGTCAGGATCTGATCTTAAAAAATCGTATTGTTATGGCGCCAATGAGCCGGTGCATGGCGACAGACGATTTCATTCCAACACCTGAGATGGCTGACTATTATGCTCGTCGAGCCAATACGGGATTGATCATTACTGAATGTACAATGATATCGCCAACCGCACAGGGTTACCCTAATTCGCCCGCTATTTTTAACCAAGAACATGTTGCAGGCTGGAAGCAAGTTACACAAAAAGTGCATGAAAATGGCGGTAAAATATTTGCCCAATTATGGCATACAGGCCGAGTATCACACCCTATTTACCTAAATGGAAACAAGCCATTAGCCCCTTCTGCGGTTGCTCTTACAGGGCGTGTAAAGCGGACTGATAATTTGCAGTATGAAGAACCAAAAGAAATGACACCTTCTGATATTCAGACTGTAATTAACGATTTTTCCAAAGCCGCAAAATATGCCAAAGAAGCAGGGTTTGATGGTGTTGAAATACATGCTGCTAATGGCTATTTATTAGATCAATTTCTCCATTGGGATACGAATCGTCGTAACGATCATTGGGGACAAAGCCCCGAAAATATGAGCCGTATTTTATTTGATGTCATCAATGCCGTTAAACAGCAAATTCAATTCGTGGGTATACGCTTATCACCTGTTGCTTATTTGAATATTGAACATGACGATCGCGATAAACCCGTTTTTGATTATGTATTAGAGCAGTTAAATCAATATGACTTGGCGTACGTACATACCGGTATGTTCGATGATAGTTATCAAGAACATTTACAAAGCACTGTTACACACTATATTCGTCAACATTATCATGGCAACGTTATTGCCTGCGGCGGCTATAAATCAGAGAGTGCGAGAGAGGCACTACTCAATAACGATGCTGATTTAGTGGCTATCGGTCGCCCGTTAATTGCTAACCCTGATTACGTTGAAAAAACACGTCAAAACAAAAACCTAACACCGTACGATGTAGGCATGTTAAACACTCTCATCTAAGCAATATCGCCAGCATAGCGCGGATAAAACACCAAGCCGTTCATATCACCGCCTTTCCAACACGACAAAAAGCCAGCATATACAATGCTGGCTTTTTGTTTATTTCTCTTATAATTGCCCTGCCACTATTCCCTTTCCAACCAACTAGACAAGCGAAAGCAGTAATTTATAAGCCTAAAACCGCTTGTAGCGCATAATATAGTCAATGATTTATAAAACCTGACGTATATCTAATTTTCTAGACAAAAAACTAATTATAGATATTTTTTGTTACATTGATTACAAATGAATCATATCTTTTATATTGATGCGACCTCCTGAAAAACGTATAAAAATCAGTAGTTAAATCTGTTTTAACATTCTTTTCTTTTATAGTCCTCAGGAATTATTCTAATCATGAAAAAAAAGTTAGTTGTATTGATATTAGCATTACTAGTGCCGCAATCAGCATTGGCTGAGTTTAAGTCCAAAAACTGGACTGATGAAATGAACGATGTAAAAGTGTATGAACAATATACTTCTTTTTGGGGGAGTTCTATTGGCTTCAGATGTAATGTTATAAAAGGCAAAAAAAAAGATTTTTTACTTACTTTCGACAGTAAGGAAACTATAGCTACACCAAGTAATCCAAACATCGAAATTAAAATGCGTGTTGATGATGGTGAAGTCTATAGCTTAAAAGGAATGACATACTCAAACTCATATAATTCCGGTGTTATTAGTGATATTCCTGAACAGTTGTTAAATAATATGAAAAGTGGCAATAAACTGCTTGTTCATATCTATGTTTATAACACTCAAAAATTGGATACAACCTTTAGTTTATCAGGGTCGTCTAAGGCATTGCAGTTGATTGCTGATAAATGTGACTTAGAGGTCAAGAACAACCCTGAATTAGAGCAAAAAATTAAAGAAATTGAGCAAAAGAGAGACAAGGAAATAAAAGAAATAACTAATAAATACGCAAAGGAAATTCAAACGCTTAAAGTAAGTTATAAGTAATTAAATAGCTAATATCTAAATATTTGCTTTAATGTTGTCAGCGAACACAAAATCTGATTACGTTAAAAGATCGTCTAACGAGGCGGTCTTTTAACATTCAAACTATGGCGTCATTACGTGATGACCAATTTATTTTTTAGAAAACAACTATATTGGTTATCAACTAAAGACTGCCAACTGCAAAACAATAGAACAGAACTTTAACCTATTGATTAAAACTATGGGTAGAGAGGGAATTGGATTGAGATAGGTGAGGTATATATGAGTTAGCGTCTCTGCTAACTAGTAATTGCCCCTTTATCATTCAGAGTAAAAGCTCATTCATATCGTATTAACGTGATTTTGGATTAGTTTTATTTACTGTATATATAAACAGTTTAATGAGCCGTGGTGATTTTATTGCATGAGTTCTGTAATTAATAAGACTTATTAATTACATTTCTTACTTTTTTACATCCTCTTTTAAATCGGTGAATGTAAGAAAATGCTAGCAAGTTCATAATATGCAACGATTATATCGAGTATGGTTAAGGTATTTCATGAGTATATTTTTGCGCGAAAGTAAGAATATACTATTATATGCAATTCGATAGCATTGTAGTTTGTGGTTCTATATAATTTGTTCAATCAATAGCTTAGGAGTAGTTTGCGTGGACGCTGTAAGAGATAATTATTACCACAAGCACATAGAAGATTCACAGCGTATGTTGGAAGCAATGCCGTTAGTGCATGTGTGTGATTGTTTCACTTTTCGAAAAATCCTAGCTACTGGTGTGATTGCTCCTACACTTTGTGAAGTGTTTGACAAGGAGCTCAGTTACTTCTTTTATGGTAGACCTTCCTATCGAGTTGGCAGTGCGGATAGCACCTCTAATTCAATGAGCATGTTTCCTATATGTTTTATTCTTGAACCGAATCAAATTACTTCAATCAGTGATGCTTACCCATTTGATACTGGAGCTTTTAGCGCTGGTATGTTTTCTCGATATGTTCATCCCAAAGCGGAGGTTTCAGATTATAAATTAGTTGGTGAGTTGGAATTTCTCCAAAAATTTGTGGGTTATTTTTATTCAAGTAATAGTAGCTATTATGATGGGGTTTCAACAATTAGTAATAGTAATTTGCCAGCAATGGCTTTTGAGTTGCAGACACTCCATCAAATGATCACTTCCCAGACGACTGAAGAATTTGATGATAGATGTCACACAATTGAAATTCAAACCGATCAAGCTATAGGTTTGACTTCAGGGGGGATAAAAGCAATGGTACTACCATCACCAATTGCAAGTGATCCTGAGATAAGTTCATTTTTATTAGATAATGACGTTGAGCCTATTATTTATCATACAACACGCTGCTCTCCGAGTTCAGTAACTTCTACAATTATTACTGAAGTAAGAAAATATTATGAAGATCAAGGGGTATTTCAATAATGACTAAATACAAATTATATGGATTTAGTTCACCTGCGCGCGTATCTCCTTCATTCTTGACTCCAATATTTGAGAGCAATGGTGAGTTCTATGTCCAAAAAATGGATGATAAAGATCATATTAAAGGCTTTGAAAAAATTTCACTAGACAGTCTTAACTCGATACAAAATGATAGTGACTATTGTTTTGAGGAAGGCGATGATGCTATTTTTGGTGTTTCTGATGAGTTCTCTGAAGTAACCTATGAAACTAAGGATAGGCTAAAGCACTATTTGCGAAGTAAAATATCGAACTATATCGACACTCCATTTTTCTATAAAGAAGTAAGTGATTTTTGCGAAATGGTTCTCCCAGAGTTTTACGGTTGTAAATCAAATAAAGATTTCCTAATACGCCAAGTTGTATCAAATTTAATCCCTGAATTTGCTGAAAAAAATAAACTAAGAATTGAAAGTTCTCATATTAAACCCAATAAACGTACCTATGAACTACAATTGTCTGATTTAATTCATAAAGTTGAAAATCCGAAACCAGTATTGACTTCCGACCATGGTTCACTGTTAAGTACTTACGAAAGATTTTTTGACTTTGCTGTAAATAAGCACAAAAAACTATATGAGCATTCGTCTTTTTTAAGCTCGTTAGAATCAGCAGTTCAAGTTCTATCTAATATAAAAGAAAACGATGTGTACGAAATTAGGAATGATTTGACCTATATTCTTAACTTTAATTTGAGACTTGAATCTGAAAACAAACGTGAGAAATTCAAGTTCAAAAATACCAAGATTAAAAGAAAACACTATACCAAAATGCTTGAACAATGGGATGAAATTGAGTACAGCAGTGTAAATTCTGAAGGGCTATCTTTTGTTATATTTGTAACGTCAAGGTTTACCCAAGAAGCCCAGCGAAAACGACGGAGTGAAGAGGATATACTGCATATAACAAAGCGTTAAAGGCAGATTCCCAACGCATGGCACTATTCATTCAATCGTTGGATTTTGTGTTTAAGGTGTAATGCTTTAACTTAGGTTCTGGCGTGGCTCACTATTTGATGCGGCGTTATCCCTACTTTTCTTAATACCTACCAGCCAAAATAGAGCGAAGTGCGTAACACACTTTTGTCCGTGCGACCTGAAGTCGTATGAAGCGTTGTTCACCGCTTTATGAGTGAACCGTCTGTATCACCAGATGAACCTACGAGCCTGAATAAAGCAGCGGCTCGGACAATGTAACGAAACTTGGCCGT
>NZ_PYNU01000061.1:0-752 GCF_003026075.1 Photobacterium sp. GB-210
ATACAACCCCAAGAGGTTTCGTATGTTCAAACAACCAAGGTTTGTGTTTAACACTTCGATCAAGAAAGTATTAAACGTTGGTTTTTCGCCGGACTCATTGTTTTGTTTTCACTTTTAAAAAGTGAAAGCAAACACAGACACTTGAATGTGTATGTTTTGAGAACTCGTTCTTCTTTCGAAGAACATTTTTAAAATCAATCTATTGATTGAATTTACTAGTCAGCTTTCCAGATTGTTAAAGAGCATGCAATTATCTAACGATAACCACTTTCTAACGATTTTCAGCGACAAAAATGCGGACTTAACAAAGGTATTCTTCATTAAATCTGCGAAATCCGTGCAGAAAACTTTTAGAGAGTGGTGGGCGATACCGGGCTCGAACCAGTGACCCCCTCCTTGTAAGGGAGGTGCTCTCCCAACTGAGCTAATCGCCCACGATAGTTGCTATTTGTTTTCACTTTTAAAAGTGAAATCAAACTAGCTTTCCTTCGTGGAAAGGAAATGGTGGGTCGTGCAGGATTCGAACCTGCGACCAATTGATTAAAAGTCAACTGCTCTACCAACTGAGCTAACGACCCAATTTGCACTTCAAAGAGAAGTGGCGTCCCGTAGGGGAGTCGAACCCCTGTTACCGCCGTGAAAGGGCGGTGTCCTAGGCCTCTAGACGAACGGGACAATGTTCATACTTAATGTTGTTGGGCAACATTAAGTGGCTCTCTTACATTTTAACCAAGCAATCTGTGTGGACACTG
>NZ_PYNU01000062.1:0-749 GCF_003026075.1 Photobacterium sp. GB-210
CACGTTGACCACGGTAAAACAACTCTAACTGCTGCTATCTGTACTACACTTTCAAAAGTGTACGGTGGTGCTGCTCGTGACTTCGCATCAATCGATAACGCTCCAGAAGAGCGTGAGCGCGGTATCACAATCTCTACTTCTCACGTAGAGTACGATACTCCAACTCGTCACTACGCACACGTTGACTGTCCTGGACACGCCGATTACGTTAAAAACATGATCACTGGTGCTGCTCAAATGGACGGCGGTATCCTAGTTGTTGCTGCAACTGACGGCCCAATGCCACAAACACGTGAGCACATCCTACTTGGTCGCCAGGTTGGTATCCCTTACATCATCGTATTCATGAACAAGTGTGACATGGTTGATGATGAAGAACTACTTGAGCTAGTTGAGATGGAAGTTCGTGAACTTCTTTCTGAGTACGACTTCCCAGGTGATGATTGCCCAGTAATCATGGGTTCTGCTCTAGGCGCTCTAAACGGCGAGAAAGAGTGGGAAGACAAGATTGTTGAACTAGCAGAAGCTCTAGATAACTACATCCCAGAGCCAGAGCGTGCAATCGATCGTCCATTCATTCTTCCAATCGAAGATGTATTCTCAATCCAAGGCCGTGGTACTGTTGTAACTGGTCGTGTTGAGCAAGGTATCATCAAAGTTGGTGACGAAGTTGCTATCGTTGGTATCGTAGACACTATTACAACTACTTGTACTGGTGTTGAGATGTTCCGTAAGCTTCTTGACGAAGG
>NZ_PYNU01000063.1:0-640 GCF_003026075.1 Photobacterium sp. GB-210
TGTGGCGGCTTTACAATGTTCAGCCACTCCCAATCACGTTGAAGGACATGCTTAAAGAAAAACTGTAAGCCATTGCGATCAATTTTCACGGTACTCCATGAATGTGTTTTGATCAGTTGTGTAAAATGTTGTTTAAGATCTTCGGTAGTTAATGTGTCTGGTGATTTATCCAGTTGATGGGTAATGCGACGTAGAGCACGACTATAAGCATCTATCGTAGCGGGGCGTTTACCTTGCAAGGTGAGATGGGTAAGGTGTTGTTCATAAAGATAATCTGAACGATGTTGCTGTGCTTTATTCATGATAAATACTCCTTTTGGAAAGGTGTATTTACCGTAGTTGAGCTTATGGGTTTTCACTCTGCCGCGCAGCGGCTTCGTTCAACAAGGCAATTAAACGGACAAAAACAGTTGGCTTTTGTTCGTACCTCACAATTTTTAGCCAACTGTTTGTTTACCGCTTATTGCGGCGTTATCCCTACCTTTCCTAATACTTACCAGCCAGAATAGAGCTAAGTGCGTAACACACTTTTGTCCGTGCGACCTGAAGTCGTATGAAGCGTTGTTCACCGCTTTATGAGTGAACCGTCTGTATCACCAGATGAACCTACGAGCCTGAATAAAGCAGCGGCTCGGACAAT
>NZ_PYNU01000064.1:0-640 GCF_003026075.1 Photobacterium sp. GB-210
GTAGCTCAGTTGGTTAGAGCACATCACTCATAATGATGGGGTCACAGGTTCGAATCCCGTCGTAGCCACCATTTATTCTTTAAATCAGCTTTTTACCAATTACTGATTTAAATTATACAACTAGAGACAACAGTTACTTGTAACTGACAATATGCGGAAGTGGCGGAATTGGTAGACGCACCAGATTTAGGTTCTGGCGCCGCAAGGTGTGAGAGTTCAAGTCTCTCCTTCCGCACCATTATCTCTAGTTTGTGAAAGTCTTGTGTAAGCAAGCGCTGTAGGTCTATCGCCAAGCGGTAAGGCAGCGGCTTTTGATGCCGCCATTCCCTGGTTCGAATCCAGGTAGACCTGCCATTATTTAGATTAATTGTCTCGACGATTAATCATGCGGAAGTGGCGGAATTGGTAGACGCACCAGATTTAGGTTCTGGCGCCGCAAGGTGTGAGAGTTCAAGTCTCTCCTTCCGCACCATTATTCTTTAGATCGGTTTTTACCAATTACTGATTTAAACAATACAACTAGAGAAACAACAGTTATTCGTAACTGACAATATGCGGAAGTGGCGGAATTGGTAGACGCACCAGATTTAGGTTCTGGCGCCGCAAGGTGTGAGAGTTCAAGTCTCTCCTTCCGCACCAT
>NZ_PYNU01000065.1:0-613 GCF_003026075.1 Photobacterium sp. GB-210
TGCATCTGTGTTCCAGATGACACCATCTATTCCAGGCGTTTTACTGCCTTTGTTTTGAGATACACGCTTAACCGCAAGAAGCTTAGCTGAGCGAGAATGAGTTAAGAGCCACTGTAAGGAGTTCACCTTACCGTATTTCTTTTCTCTAGTTGCTTTTGCGATACGCATTTGAAGCTTTAATACGTGTGCTTCAACGGATTTCCAGTCTATTGACTGCCATTGAGCACCGTCAGAAGATGCACTAATCTCTTTCGAGATCATCATTTGCTTTTCTCCTTAAATAAAGTTCTTCAAACTATCTCGCAAAGGGAGACCAGTCGGAAGTGGGCTCACTTTCGTGATCAAACATGAGTCTGTATCTACATCATTACAATGTAGCTTTCGCTTTTTCCGACCTCCTATACCTGCATCACTATCGGCCACTAAGGCTTTCCCAAAGGGAATGATACAGGCTTACCCTGTTCCGTATGTCACGTAAAATGTCAGCTTAGATGCCCACTATAGTGCGGAGAGTACTGCGATCACGAAAGAATACTGTCCAACTTCTTTCCGACTCTCATTGCCATTTTGGCCACAGCGTATTAACCACTTCCGCTGCTTCATCACATAACGC
>NZ_PYNU01000066.1:0-610 GCF_003026075.1 Photobacterium sp. GB-210
AGGGGTTCGACTCCCCTACGGGACGCCACTTCTCTTTGAAGTGCAAATTGGGTCGTTAGCTCAGTTGGTAGAGCAGTTGACTTTTAATCAATTGGTCGCAGGTTCGAATCCTGCACGACCCACCATTCTTTCTCACGAAGGAATTAAAACTATCGTGGGCGATTAGCTCAGTTGGGAGAGCACCTCCCTTACAAGGAGGGGGTCACTGGTTCGAGCCCGGTATCGCCCACCATTTTCTCTTTAGAGAACTTCTTAAAAGAAGTAAAACATTGGGGTTATAGCTCAGCTGGGAGAGCGCCTGCCTTGCACGCAGGAGGTCTGCGGTTCGATCCCGCATAGCTCCACCAATGTCCCGTTCGTCTAGAGGCCTAGGACACCGCCCTTTCACGGCGGTAACAGGGGTTCGACTCCCCTACGGGACGCCACTTTGTAAATACATTCTTATGAGTGTGATTAGAAAGTGGATCTTTAAATAGAAACACAATGCTCTTTAACAATCTGGAAAGCTGACTAGTAAATTCAATCAATAGATTGATTTTAAAAATGTTCTTCGAAAGAAGAACGAGTTCTCAAAACATACACATTCAAGTGTCTGTGTTTGCTTTCACTT
>NZ_PYNU01000067.1:0-603 GCF_003026075.1 Photobacterium sp. GB-210
TCTACATTACTGAATTAGATGTCACACCTAAAGTGAAAGCGCTGATGTATAAACAACAAAACCATGTTGAGGCTGATGGAATAAGGCAAACCTGCTACCAATCGATATTTGATTTTGGTTTCCTACCTAATGGTCAAGTGAAAGTGTGGCTTAAGGGTTGTGGTAAGTATACGTACGTTACTGAACTGTCACCAACAAGTATGCCGGATACTGACTATAATTCAATTACATCAAAACAATATTTCCAAGCAACAGAATATGTAAAAAAAAGAGCTAAAAAGGCTAACGCAACCTTAACGCCTATCCCTTGGGGCAAGGTAAATAAGGTTTATACATCAAAACATTTTACTGTTGACCAGCTTCATTAATATTGACTTCTCGCCTCACAGGTTTCTGTGAGGCGCTCAATGAAAGAGCTAGATTCAGCGTTCATTACACAAGGACAGTAAATGAAAAAGATCATATCAACCGGAGTACTCTGCCTATTACTGGCTGGTTGTAGCATGGTGAATAGAGAACGCGTACCTGATGAAGTTCCAAATTGGAGAGTTGGTTATACAATGCCATCACTTTACCCTGTCAGAGTCACTAAAGCATATGGTA
>NZ_PYNU01000068.1:0-598 GCF_003026075.1 Photobacterium sp. GB-210
AGATTTGGTTCAAATCCACAAATTAACATTGAGCAATCTTCGTTTGAATCGTTTCGGTACCCAAAATCGGGGGTAGTAATTGCAAATAACAGTTTGTTTTTTGCAGTCCCAACTGTGTTTTCGACGATTTGGCATAACATTGAATCCTCATTAGTTGTCGGTGGGGTATTTGCTGGCGACTTTATGGGTTATAAAGATAGTTGGGCTGCAGGTTTTCGCGTTCCAACTTCACCTTTCACAGAGTCAGAGATTCGAGCAATGCTAACTAATTTTGACATAGTTAGTTGGTCTGAACGAGATGAAGTAGGTCAAACAACAATAGGTGCAACGAAACATTGGCACATATATTCAGTGGTCGCCGTGAAACGCACATAACAAATAAGGATATGTGTCGCGAAGCCGACACCTATCCGAAGTGTTGGACAAGCCCAAGCCACCTTATATAAGTAAATATTGGAAATAGCATGAAGAGGGATGCCAAAAAGAAGTCGAGCGTTATCCTTGGTGTGAACCAATAATATTAATACCCTGATTTATAATAAAACCCTCTTTAATTCTGAAGCGTTAAAGCCATTATCCTTATTATTTAACGTCGATT
>NZ_PYNU01000069.1:0-583 GCF_003026075.1 Photobacterium sp. GB-210
ACGGCCAAGTTTCGTTACATTGTCCGAGCCGCTGCTTTATTCAGGCTCGTAGGTTCATCTGGTGATACAGACGGTTCACTCATAAAGCGGTGAACAACGCTTCATACGACTTCAGGTCGCACGGACATAAATGAGTTAGATTCTTAGCTCTATTTGGGGAGATTCGTATTAGAAAATATATGGAAAATCTATTTTAACGCTTGGTTTATCGTAAAAAATCGTCGTCACTGATTTCAATAAGTCATACTCGACCAGAAGGTCTACACCTCACGCTGCCAAACTCATATTAATAACTACCACCCCCCTCTCTAACTTCATATTTCGAGCATTTTACATTTAGCTTACCGAGCAAGAACTTGCCCAAATCGAGCAATAAGTTGCCCAGCCGGGCAAGATCTTGCTCGATATATAATAGCGTAAAAACGCAAAATCCATACTTATCAGTAACTTAAAGTTTGGCACACTTCCTGCTCTAACAGCACGTCATCACAGCATAGGCTGTGTCATTTACTCCATCATAAAATAGGATACTAAGATGCCAACTCCTTGTTATATCGCGATCCAAGGCCAAACTCAGGGTAAT
>NZ_PYNU01000007.1:0-137405 GCF_003026075.1 Photobacterium sp. GB-210
CGTAGATTTACCCACATTCATGGCCTGAGCAGCTTCAGTTACTGAATAGTTTTGATCGATAACTAATTGTGCTGCCTCTAATTTAAATTCAGCACTAAATAATCGTCTTGTTCGTTTTGTCATGATGCCACCTACTCAGAGGTGATGATATCACCTCTGAGTAGGTGGCCAAATTTAATGTACCACTACACTTGGTTATATAACATTACGAAGTAAATAATCTTTTTTCTCACTTGGTACGTAACAGTCATTACACTTAATGTTTAAAACAAAGAGAAGAGACACATGATGACGATGCCACTAAGTAAACTAGAAAAATTCTTTTACATTGATAAATTGGTTGTTCATTCGTTAGATTTATCATTGTATCAAGTATCAGTGGTTATAGATGAACAAGAGCATTACATTACTAATGAAAAAGGTGATTACATCAAAGCGATTTCTATATTAGAAATACAAAAAATATGCAGGAAATTAAAAGTAAAAACCTGGGTGCTTAGGCAACAAAGTGCTTACGATGAAATGATAGGTATGCCAAATGGCAAACAAGATAATACGTTAGAAGTACCATTAAGCAATAATAAATTTTATTAAATTACTGAGTATAATAAATGAGGTGCTTTTCTTGTCATTTTAATCACTATCAATAAATGACAACAAAACGATAATCAATATATTTAAATATAAACAGAGCCATTCATAAGGTGAATGATTGTGTGATAAATAGCTGCATATTTCTGTAAATAAAATCGAATTATTGCTAAATAATCAATGTATACTATTCATAGTGATGACTAATAGCTTATTTTTCAAAAATAAAAAGTTAGTAATATCTAATATCTGTTTTTATAACTGTCTATTCTCTATAGAATCAAAGTCATAATACTAACTATCGAAAAAAGCAATATCTTGCTTATTAAGTTGCAATAATAAGCGATTATATTAGTAGACGATAAAAACATAGCAGCATCACTCATGTCTTCATATCGCCTTAAAAACGTATTAAAAGCTAAATTAAGAAAGACGTTATTATTGTCCTTAATAGCTTTACCGATAACAGCATTCGCACATACGCATTCTGAACATCATGTTGAACTTGATAAAAAACATCATTCAAATATTCATCATCATGTAGTTACTCACCATTACAGTCATAATATTGAACATAAACATAGCAAAACACCAAAACATAGTGAGAAGCATGAAACGCATCATGCACATTCAACACACCACAGCACAAATCATCATGTAGTGCATAAATCGCATTACTCACACCATGATAGTCACTCAAGGTACCATGATAGTCACTCAAGGCATCATGTTAGTGCTAGGAGGCATAGAATTCCTGTCGATTACTACACCTTGAAAGGGCATTACGTACATCACAGATCATTTTGGTCTGATGTCAGGAATTTGAGGCTGTCTCAAAAATGGCGTTCTAAGATCTGGCATGCTTATTCACATTGGGCGCATACGCCATACCTTTATGGTGGTAACTCACATCATGGTATTGATTGCTCAGCATTTGTTCGTCGAGTGTTTAATGAGGTCTATCATGTACATTTACCAAGAACTACATTACAGCAAGTAAAACTGGGTTATAAAGTTAGAAAACAAAACCTTCACTATGGTGATTTAGTCTTCTTTAAAACCAGTGGCTGGCATCACCATGTTGGAATCTACTTAGATCACGGACGTTTTGTGAATGCAACAAGTTCACGCGGTGTGGCTATATCCAATATTAATCATCCCTATTGGCGTAAACGTCTATGGCAAATACGTCGATTAGTTGATTAGACGATTAATGAAATAAAGTAAACTAAGTGCTGCTGATATAGTGGCACTTTTTTTATATGTATATGAATAAAAAATTGAAATAAAGATTTGAAATTATTCATTTAGAAACTATAAATATACTAATAATTTATAAAGTTTATCTCGTGTTATTTTAGAAGTCCGATTAAATCAACTCATTTTTTAACTGATACCTATAGTAAAGTTATATGAATTTTATATTAAGATTTTATTACATTTAATTAAAGGTTTACGGTTTATACAAGTTAAAGAAAGTAAATGTAATTATTTCAATTAGTAAACACTGTTTTTACATGGATAGAATATTACGCTTTATTTTATTAATGGGTGAGTATTATGGATAAAAAAACATTACTTATTACAGGGACAAGACCTGAAATAATAAAAATGGCTCCGGTGTATACTGAATTTAAAAACCAAGATAAAGATATTGAATGGTGTCACACTGGTCAACATGATTCTCTTGCAGAGCAAACATTTGAAGTCTTTGATATTAAACCTGATTATATATTTCAACGTCCTACAGGCACTACATTAGTTGATCTTTTATCTGGCTTAATGACAAATATTCAACCGTTGCTGCAAAAAAATAGCTACGATTGCGTTTTGGTTCATGGTGATACCAGCTCAACTCTTGCTGGGGCTTTGGCAGCATATTACGCAAAAGTACCTTGTATTGGACACGTTGAAGCAGGGCTTCGATCTGGCAGCTTACAACATCCATTTCCGGAAGAATCTAATAGAACATTAGTCGCTCGTATTGCGAATTTACATTTTTCCCCGACTGAAATTGCACAAAAAGCATTATTAGCAGAGGGGATTAAAATAGATACAATCGTTGTAACGGGCAATACTATAATTGATGCGCAAAAGTTATTAATAAATAAAGGGTTAGTGAACCCTACGGTGAGCAATACAGTATTAGTTACGACTCATCGACGTGAAAATTGGCAATCCATTCCCACAATCAGCCAAGCAATTAAACATCTCTCCTCAATTAAGCCTGAATTAGATTTTGTCTTTGTCGTGCATCCCAACCCAACAGTAAAGCAAGCTGTATTAGATAACTTAAGTGGCATTGAAAATATTACCATTGTTGAGCCGTTAGATTACCTAGCGCTTCAGCAACTATTAGCTTCTGCTGTTTTAATTATGACCGATTCTGGTGGTATTCAAGAAGAGGCACCGACTTATGGCACGCCTGTTGTGATTTTACGAGAAACGACAGAGCGACCAGAAGCAATACATTTAGGTTTATCAAAACTTGCAGGAGCAAAAGATTATAAATCTATTGTAGATGCGGCCTTAACATTATTATCTATTGGTAAATCAGACGCTTGCTTTAATCCATATGGTAAAGGAAATGCATCCAAAATCATTCTCCAACGAGTGCAAGAGTTCTAATTATGGATATGTTCGATATTTTCATTTATTACCTATATGGATTACGTCTCGTTTTATTTGTGACTATGGTGATCTTATGTATTTGCGGTATCGATGATCTATTTGTTGATATTTATTACTGGGTGCGTCACTTATGGCGTAAAGGAACCGTTTATAAAAAATACACACGCAAAAACGTGGATGATCTTTATCAAAAAGACGAACAACCACTGGCTATCATGGTACCAGCCTGGCAGGAATTTGGTGTTATTGACAAAATGGCTGAGCTTACCGCGTCAAGTTTGGATTATGAAAATTACCAAATATTTGTAGGCACTTATCCGAACGATCCTGAAACCCAAGCTGATGTTGATCGAGTTTGCATGCGTTTTCCTAACGTGCATAAAGTTGTGTGTGCAAGGCCAGGACCGACTAGCAAGGCTGATTGCTTAAATAATATTATCTCATCAATTATTGAATTTGAGAAAAAGGCAAAGATTAAATTTTCGGGGTTTATTTTGCATGACGCTGAAGACATTGTATCGCCAATGGAATTACGTCTTTACAACTACTTATTGCCTGAAAAAGACCTCATTCAGTTACCTGTATATCCGTATACCCGCAAATGGTATCAAATGACGCCAGGGCATTATGCGGACGAATTTGCAGAATTACATGGCAAAGATGTTGTTGTCCGTGAATCTATTGCAGGGCAAGTACCTAGTGCTGGTGTGGGTACCTGTTTTAGTCGCAGAGCAATTTTAAAACTATTGGTTACCGGTGATGGTTTAGCGTTCGATGTTCAATCATTAACTGAGGATTATGAGATAGGCTTACGCTTAAAACAGTGGGGCATGAGCGAGATATTTGTACGTTTTCCTATTATTGATAAAGAACAACCAACACTAAAAGAATCGTCATTAGGCGTATCCCTGCATGATGGTAGTGTAGTTTGTGTGCGTGAACATTTTCCGACAACCTTTAGCGCTGCAGTACGTCAAAAAAGCCGTTGGATAGTGGGTATCGTGTTTCAGGGCTTTAATAAACAAAAATGGACCAATGACTGGAAGTTAAATTATTTTTTGTGGCGCGATAGAAGAGGCTTTATTAATAATACGATAGGCTTTTTGTCTATGGTTATTTTCCTTCAATTAGTGGCGCTCAGTATTTATTCTTACTTTGTGAAAGATGGTTATCATTTTTTGTCAATTATTGCTGATAATAAAGTGACTCAAGTACTATTAGTGATTAACACTTTCCTACTAATCAACCGCTTATTACAACGATTTTATTTTGTTAGCCGATATTATGGTTACTTTGAAGGTTTCCTATCATTGCTACGTTTATGTTGGGGAACGGTGATTAACTTTGCAGCTAATGTACGTGCGATTCGTCAAGTAATTCAACAAGGTGATGTTCATCGTGTTGCTTGGGATAAAACGACCCATGATTTTCCAACTCTTGCTAATGATTCACGAAAGCAACCACTTGGTGAGATATTAAAACGTAACATGAAAATTTCAGAAGAGATGCTAACAAGTGTCCTTCTTGATATGCCTAAAAATCGCTTGATAGGCTCGTATTTAGTTGAGCAAGGCATAGTCAGCAATGATGATTTAAGTCAGGCGATTGCAGAACAATTTGAAGAAGAATTTGAACACTGTGATCCCTTTGAATTAGATCCTTCACTCATACATCTATTACCTAAAAAACTGGCCTTAAAATACTCGGTACTACCTTTGCGGAAAGATGGTAATACTTTGATTTTAGGAAAAGAAATGCCATTAAGCCCTGTCGCAAAAGCAACAATTTCGAGACGTTTAAAGTGCCCAGTTAAATCAGTGATCACCACCAATGGTGCAGTGACACTAGGGCTAAGATACTGGTATTTAGAACAAAAAGGGATCAATCCTTATCACATAATTAAGACCATGGTCGGTCACCATAAATACTCAAAAGCCAAATATAAGCCTTTGATTGATAAATACTATGCAACACAAAGTCAGTTGGGGCAGTGTTTGTTAATGAGTAGGGCAATTGAACCTGCTGTATTACATCAAGCAATTCTTGCTTATGAAAACGAGCATGAAAAAAGCTTCGGAAAATTTTTGATTAATCATCGCTATGTCACCAAAGAAGTAATTGATAAAGCACTTGAATTACAAGTCGACCAACAAATGAATGTTGATAACCTTATTAATGAGTGTAAACAGTACTAATGAATTATATCGAAAAAGCTTTAATCGCAAGCGTTTGTACATTATTAAGTATCAGAGTTGATGCGGATGACAATATTTACACTAATTTGTCCGATCTTGAACATTTTCGTACATACCCGTATGTTGATAAAGCGTTTAAAATGCAAAATAATCAACAATACAATGCGGCATTAGAAGAGCTAAATAATGCATTAGCAATTGTTCCAGCCCATATTCCTTTTTTAAAATTTGGTTATCAACTAGCAGTCAAAGCCGATCAACCTATCAACATTCAACTCAAGTATCTAACTAAAATTCCGCAGGGTAAAAGGGGGGATGACATTCTTAATGTTTGGCTTGACGATGCCAACAACGGCAAGATCTATACGGATACCCAATTACAACGTATTGCTAGTACATTAACATCTAAACAGATGAAAAAGTTCTTTATATACAATGTTTATAAACTGTTAAAAAAATATAATGCAGAAACTGCAGTCGAATGGTCGTATAGTAAGCCTAATAAATATAAATCATTAGCGACTTTGCATTTTGAAGCGTATAACCTTTTTGCAATAAAAAAACATGAAAAAGCCCAGCCGTTGCTAGAAAAACTTTATGAGTCATCACATAGCAACCAAACATATTTAAAGTATTTAGCCTTGAATACACTCGCAAATGGCAATGAAACTCAAGCATTAAAATATGCGGAAAAGATAATATTAGACAGTAGTTATAAAGACTTTTACAACCAGTATATAGAGTACCTATTATCAACTTATCAATACCGTAAAGCCAAAATTGAGCTCAATAAATTACACGATAATAATGCGCTACCAGAATCTTTTGCCAAACAGCATGATTATCTTAATTTATTAAATCAACAAACACTTAAAGAATTTTCGGTAATGTCTGATTGTCTAAAAAAGACAGTTACCAAGATCAGTACAAATAAAGCAGAACTAGCGCGATTTCAGTTTAAACACTGTAAGCCAGAAACTGACTCAGTAATGTGGATTAAACTGGCAAGTGAATTGAATTTATATACACAAATTGAAAACACCCAATTTAATACAGCAAGTGCTAAAAAGTTGAAAAAAGAGGTGTTACTAACACATTATAAACAACAACAAAAATGGTTGAAAATCATAAACGAATTAAAAGATGATGGCTATAAATCACCATCATTATCACGTGATTTGGCTTATGCCTATTCACAAGTAAATCAATATAATAAATCTGCTCAGATCTTTTTTATCAACTATAAAAACAACCATCAGAATAGCGATTTAAGCCATGCTATTTTTAATGCGTTACAGTCGCCAAATGGGGATGAAATTGCAGCTTCGATGGTTAACTATGGATTGAAAAAACAGAAAGGAAAATTACTCGCTGATCCAATGTTTGTTAAGAACATTCTCAATATAACGCAACGTAACGTAAGATTATTCTCACCACAGAGTATTGCAGCCGCCAACCGAAAAATAGTGACATTGTCACCTAAAGTTTGGGGAATGCAGCATCAATGTCATTTGATTGAAGGCTTATCTACTAATGATGACTTTTTAAAACAAGCAATCGCATATTGTGTTGCTGATAAGGATCCGCTGAAGGCAGCTAAGCATTACCAATCCTCGCTTAAGCAACAACCCACCAAAGAACAAGCATTACTATTAGCAGAATGGTTTGCAAAAGCAAACGAATATCAAGCCAGTTCGACATATTGGCTTAAAGCGGTGCGTAACAGTACTGACCTAAAAGGGCTTACGCCATATTCACGTTATCTGTTTATTCATACACTTAATAAGGTAGGACAACCAACACTGGCTAATCAGTCTTGGGTAGAATCGGACTTTGATAAAAAAAATGTACAATGGTGGGAGTTAGGCATTGATATTGCTAAAAAGTTAGAAGACCAAGAAATATTTATTGCACGTATAGAGCAAGGCGTTGATCACACAGAATCATCAGTATTAACACAGTATCTAGCCGAACATATAGTGAAAACGAATGATAGTCGATTAGCTAACAAACTGTTTGAAAATGATAAAACGGGCAATGCTAGTGCATTACTGGGTTATCAAATCTATAAAAAAGATCCACAGTTAGCACTACGTGCATTTGAAAGTGCATATCGTTATCCGAAGCACAAAAAAAATGTAGATATGATCTCTCAATATGCTGATCTTGAATATAAAAATGGCAATCTTAGCAATGCACAACAGCTTTATAAGTCTGCGATTGATCAAGTACTTGAACAAAAAGAAGCTAATCCGAAATTATTAGCGTACTTACAAAGCTCACATAAGAATATTGATTTAGGTTGGAAATACAATGTTTCTGGTTGGGTAGGAACAGATCAACAAAATGCGATACCTGGACTAACTAACAGCACAGGCAATTACTTTTTATACGAAGAAGCCAAATACTATTTTGAAAAACCTTGGTTACCACGTTCTGCTTTTTCGATTGCGGCGTTAAGTAATGGGGGATTTGAAAATAAGTTATCGGACAATATCACCGATATAGACTTATCATATCAAATTCAGCCCTTTGCTAAACATAACAGCTACTTAAAAGCAGGCGTACGTCAGCGAGTTATTGGAAAAGATCGTAAAACACGACCTTACCTTCGTATTAGTTCCAACGTATTATCAAATGATAAATGGTCAAAAGATTGGAAGCCAGAGCCTGACCAGTGGCTATATCAAAGTCTTTATGCTGATGGTCTAATTTACGTTGATAATTTACATGATTATATTTTGTTTGCTCGCTACGAAATAGGTAACACATTTAAAATTAAAGAGAAATACCAGCAAAGGCTTACTCCATATACATTTGTACAATGGTCCGACGACAGTGAAGACATATCGACTGTTGTTGGCTTGGGAGTAAGTTGGAACTTTAAATTGTTTAACACAAAATACAATGGCTTGAACCTAGATTCAGAAGTAGGTCTTGAATGGCAACATACAGTAGAAAGTTCACAACGCAACAAATCAGACGATGCTGCATTAGTACGGTATTCCTTTTCCTTTTAATCGGTTGCCAGAACACTGCCCAGAAAAACGATCTCAGCATCTTTTACCAACCACTCAATCAAGACTACGATATTTCAATAAAGCAATGGCAGCATTTTGGAACTGAAATAAAAAAGCTAGGCGTTCAAAATGTTGTTATCCAATGGACGCAATATGGCAATGAAACTTTTGGTGAATCACATGGTTGGCTTGCTAAGCGGATGGAAGTACTTCAAGACAACAATATAAAGCTATGGGTTGGCTTATATTCAGATCCAAATTATTTTCGACAAATACATACAGATCAAACCGCACAAAAAGTATATTTAAAGCAATATTTCGATAAGTTACATGAATCCTATTTACAATGGCGAGTATGGTTAAAGGTATATGCTAATAAAGTCCAAGGGTTATATTTACCATTGGAATTAAGCGATTATGACTTCAAAACACCAGCTCAAAGAGAACAGTTGGCAGAGATCTTAGCGCAACAAGTGAAGTTATATGACCAGCCATTAATGATAAGCCTTTATCTATCGGGTGAATTACCTCAAAAACAGATAAAGCTATGGACAGAGCAACTTACGAACTTGGGTTTAATTGTCTACGTACAAAATGGTGCGGGAACTCAAGCATTATCGGCAGATGAACGGCATGCATACTTAAATGATTTAGACTGTAATGTCGGCATTATCCGCGAAATCTTCGTGCAAGACAAAGCATATAAAAGTTTCAAAGCTGATCGTATAAGTAAAGGAAAACTCGACGGCATTTTGAACGAAAAAACCTGCCATCCAGACGCTATGTTTTCTTTACGTTACTTACCCATCAATTCCAATCCATTGAAATTGGTTGGCGAAAAGTAATTTCATTGTGGGTATATTTTTTATATTTAAAATTGAAATATAAATTTGCAGTAAATTATATTTCAATTAAATAAGAGAGCGATGTGTCGCTCTTTTTTAGTTTTAAGTATATGTAATTCATGATGTTGGAGAGAATATAAGTACCTTTTCCTTACAATCATTTTAAACGGTGTATTATTTTTTTCTTTTTATAATTGAATATATTGTTTTATTATCGTAAATTCAGTCCGAATTATAGGTTGATTGAAAGTTACGTAAAAGTCATTAATTTTATTTATTTTTACTACATATTCATTAATAAATATTAACAATCATTGGTTAATAGCTTTTTGGATATTATAGGGGAGTTTTATATTAATATTTAATATTAAAATTTCAGATGGGTTTTGAGTTATAAATAGTTTGAGTAAATATCTATGAAAACACTTATTATTACAGGGACTAGACCAGAAATAATAAAAATGGCACCAGTATATGCTGAATTTAAAAAACAAAAAAAGTGGGTTGAATGGTGCCATACAGGGCAACATGACACGCTTGCAGAGCAAACTTTTCGAGTTTTTGAGATCAAACCAGATTATTTCTTTCAACGTCCAGAAGGAAATACATTAACGGATTTAGTCTCTGGTTTAATGGTAAATATTCAATCGGTATTACAAAAGAACGAATACGACTGTGTCCTCGTTCATGGTGATACAAGCTCTACATTAGCCGGTGCTATGGCTGCGTTTTATGCTCAAATACCCTGCATTGGCCATGTTGAAGCTGGTTTGCGTTCAGGTAACTTGCAACATCCTTTTCCAGAAGAATCGAATCGAACCTTAGTCGCTCGTATTGCAAATTTGCATTTTTCTCCAACAGAAATGGCAAAGGAAGCACTACTTGCAGAAGGTATAAAACCTGAATCTGTGATAGTGACAGGTAATACAGCAATTGATGCGCAAAAATTATTATTAGACAAAGGTATCATTAACCTTGAAGCGACTAATACAGTACTTGTTACTGCTCATCGTCGTGAAAATTGGCTGTCTATTCCTACCATTAGCGAAGCAATTAAGAAACTTATTAACTTAAAGCCTGAGTTGCGCTTTGTTTTGGCGGTGCATCCAAATCCAACAGTTAAGCAAGCTGTGATGGATAATTTAAATGGGGTGGAAAACCTATCAATTGTCGAGCCGCTGGACTATTTGGCCTTGCAGCAGACTCTCGCTTCCTCTGTGCTGACTATGACAGACTCTGGTGGTATCCAAGAAGAAGCACCGACTTATGGAACACCAGTTGTAATTTTACGAGAAACGACAGAGCGCCCAGAAGCGCTAAATTTAGGATTATCTATATTAGCGGGAGCCGATGATAGTAATCGTATTGTCGATGCAGCGTTGACACTGTTGCTGCAAGGGAAATCTGAAGATTGTCTAAACCCATACGGTAAAGGCGATGCATCAGCCCTTATTTGTAAGCGAGTGCACGAGTTCTAATCATGGATATGTTCGATTATTTTCTCTACTACTTATATGGCTTACGCGTTGTACTGTTCGTGACCATGGTGATTTTATGTATTTGTGGTATCGATGACTTGTTCATCGATCTCTACTACTGGATACGCCATTTTTGGCGAAAGGGCACCGTTTATAAAAGATTTTCACGTAAAAATGTAAATGATCTTTATCAAAAAGAAGAGCAGCCATTAGCGATCATGGTACCAGCATGGCAAGAGTTTGGCGTAATCGATAAAATGGCTGAGCTGGCAGCATCTCGCTTAGATTATGAAAACTATCAAATTTTTGTTGGTACTTATCCTAACGACCCTGAAACACAAGCTGATGTTGATCGTGTTTGTGCGCGTTTCCCTAACGTACATAAAGTGGTGTGTGCTCGCCCAGGGCCAACCAGTAAAGCAGATTGCTTAAACAATATTATTTCATCAATTATAGAGTTTGAGAAAAAAGCAAAAATCGAATTTTCAGGTTTTATTCTCCATGATTCAGAAGACATTGTTTCACCAATGGAACTGCGCCTTTACAACTACTTATTGCCTGAAAAAGATCTGATTCAGTTGCCTGTTTATCCTTATACCCGTAAATGGTATCAAATGACACCGGGCCACTACGCTGATGAATTTGCTGAATTACATGGTAAAGATGTTGTTGTTCGAGAAGCGATAGCAGGACAAGTACCTAGTGCTGGTGTGGGGACATGTTTTAGCCGTAAAGCGATTTTAAAACTATTAGTGGCAGGTGATGGTTTACCATTTGATGTTCAATCATTAACGGAAGACTACGATATTGGTTTACGGCTGAAGCAATGGGGAATGAACGAAATCTTTGTACGTTTCCCTATTATTGATAAAGACCAATCAACACTCAAAGAAGACTCAATTGGGGTATCCCTGCATGACGGTAACGTTGTCTGTGTGCGTGAATATTTCCCTACAACATTTAGTACAGCTGTCCGTCAAAAAAGCCGCTGGATTATTGGTATCGTTTTCCAAGGTTTTAAAAATACCAAATGGACGAGCGATTGGAAGTTAAATTACTTTTTATGGCGTGACAGAAGAGGTTTTATTAACAATACGATAGGCTTTCTATCTATGCTTATCTTTTTACAATTAGTGGGACTAACAATCTATTCCTACTTTGTGAAAGATGGCTTCCATTTCCTATCTATAATTGCTAACGATAAGACCACTCATATTCTTTTAGTGATTAATACCTTATTGTTTATTAACCGCTTATTCCAACGTTTTTTCTTTGTAAGCCAATACTATGGTTATTTAGAAGGCGTGCTATCACTACTACGTTTATGTTGGGGCACTGTTATTAACTTTGCTGCTAACGTTCGTGCTATTACACAAGTTATTCAACAAGGTGATGCAAGGCGTGTTGCTTGGGATAAAACTACCCATGATTTTCCAAGCATTCAAGATGAAATACGGAAAAAGCCAATTGGAGAGATCTTAAAAGAAAACAATAAAATAACGGAAGAAATGCTGAATAGTGTATTAATTAATATGCCGAAAGACCGTTTACTCGGCTCGTACTTAGTTGAGCAAGGTATTGTGAGCAATGACGATTTAAGTAAAGCAATTGCTGAGCAATTTGAATCTGAATTTGAACACTGTGATCCCTTTGATTTAGAACCTGCACTTATTGAATTGTTACCTAAAAAACTGGCATTGAAGTACTCGGTACTGCCACTACGAAAAGACGGTGAAATGCTCGTGCTAGGTAAAGAAATGCCATTAAGCCCTGTAGCGTTAGCAACGATAAAAAGACGATTAAAGTGCCCTGTAAAATCAGTAATTACGACTAATGGTGCTGTGACATTAGGTTTACGCTACTGGTATTTAGAGCAAAAAGAGATTAATCCTCATAAAGTGATTGAAGAAACCGTTGGTAAGAAAAATCTTTCTCAAGAGGCTTACAACACTCTGATTGATCAGTACTTTGCAACACAGAGTCAACTAGGTCAGTGTTTATTAATGAGTAAACAAATAGAGTCAGCGGTGCTGAATCAGGCTATCCTTGCTTATGAAAAAGAATATGAGCAAAGTTTTGGTGCATTTTTAATTCAGCACCATTACGTGACAAAAGAAGCCATAGACAAAGCATTGGAGCTTCAAGCTTCACAGCAAATGAATGTTAATCAACTTATTAATGAATGCAAACAGTACTTATGAATAACTTCAAAAGAACATCAATCGCTATGGCTTGTGCATTTATGAGTGTCAATGTACATGCGTCAGCTAATATTTATGCGCATCTTACAGATTCAGAGCATTTTCGCACTTATCCGTATATTGATAAGGCGTATCAGGAACAAAAAAACAAACAATACAATGCAGCATTGAAAGAAGTGGATCACGCACTCATTATTGTTCCGAACCATGTTCCTTTTTTAAAATTCGCTTATCAGTTAGCTGTAAGTGCCGGTAAGCCGATTGAAACGCAATTAAAATATTTAACCAAAATACCAAAGAATGAGAGGGGTAATGAGGTTCTCAATGTCTGGTTGAATAACGCAAAAAATGGCAAGTTTTACACGCAGGAACAGTTGAAAAAAATTGCTGACACACTAACAGCAACACAAATGCAGAGTTTCTTTGCTAATAATCTGTACAATATAGATAAACAGTATGGCTCAACCAAAGCATTACAATGGTCATATAATAAGCCAGATAAATATAAGTCGTTAATAACGCTTCGCTATGAAGCTTATCATTTATATTCAGACAAGAAGTATGCTGAAGCACAACCAATACTTGATTCAATTTATCAATCACACTCGAGTAATCAGACGGATTTAAAATATCTTGCTCTTACTACATTAATGAATGGTAATGAGATAAAGGCGCTGAGTTATGCGTCTAAACTTATTTCATTTCCTGATCAGCAAGAGTTTTACAACCAATATATTGAACATTTATTGGCGACATACCAATACAAAAAAGCACGAAAAGAACTAAATCGCTTATATGACAATAATGCGCTTTCTGATGTGTTTATTAAACAACGAGATTACTTAAATTCATTAGATGAACAAGTCATTAATGAATTTGCCGAAATGACGCCTTGTTTGAAACAAACAATGAATAGTATATCGGAAGATAATATCACACAGGCCAAAATGAAATTGAAGCAATGTGATCCGCAGAAAGACTCAACAATGTGGATCGAACTTGATGATAAATTAGGGTTGTATGGCCAACTAGAAAAAATTGACTTTAAGCAGAGTAGCGCAAAGAAATTGAAAACAAGCGTGCTATTAACGCACTACAAGAATCAACGCGCATGGTCGAAGATAATCAATTTATTAAAAGATAACGATCATCAGGAGTCATTTGGCAGAGAACTTGCGTATGCCTATTCAAAAGTAAAACAATACGGTAAAGCAGCCAGAGTATCTTTTCAGATTTACAAAAATGATCACCATAACTCCGATTTAGTTCATGCGGTGTTTAATGCGTTACAATCTTCCAATGGGGATAAACTCGCAGCATCAATGATTAAATACGGCTTACAAACACATAAACAAAAGCTATTGGCCGATCGTAAAATTGTTAATAACATCTTAGATATTGCTCAACGTAATATTACATTGTTTACCCCGCAAATCATTGCGGACGCAAATAGAAATAAAGTGACATTGTCACCTCAGGTTTGGCAGTTACAGCAGCAATGTAAGATGGTTGATGGCTTAGTAACAAATAATGACTATTTAAACCAAGCGATCGCATATTGTGTGGTTAATCATGATCCATTGAAAGCAGCAGAGCAGTATCAGGCAACAATAAAAAACGCTCCGACAACTCAACAATCATTAGTGTTAGCGCAATGGTTCGCTAAAGCAAAAGCGTATAAGGTCAGTGAATCATACTGGCATAAAGCTGTGCGTAATACGTCAGATTTTAAAAACCTACCACCATACTCACGTTATTTAGATATAGAAACGATGAATGAAGTAGGGCAAACAAAGCGTGCAAATCAGGACTGGTTGGAATCAAACTTTGATAAACAGAATGAACAGTGGTGGCAGCTAGGCATTGATATTGCTAAAAAAATGGATGATAAAGCCACTGTAATATCACGTATAGAGCAAGGGATTAATCACACCCAGTCATCGGAATTAATCAAAGATCTTGCTACATACATAGCAGAAAATAACGATACCGAATTAGTAAAAAAATTGTTTGAAAGCGACAAAACCGGTAACGCGAGTGCGCTATTAGGTTACCAAACTTATCAAAAAGACCCTGAGTTAGCGCAGCAGGCGTTTGCTAATGCATATCAACATCTGAAGTATAAAAAAGATGTCAATATGACTGCAGAATATGCTGATATCGCAAATAAAAACGGTGATACAGCACTTTCATCACAGCTATATAAAGCCGCTATTGATCAGGAGCTAACTAGCCCAGCACCAAACAAGAAACTGATTAATTACTTACAAAGCTCACATAAAAACATCAATTTAGGCTGGAAATATAATATCGCGGGTTGGATTGGGACTGATCAACAACAAGCAATGCCAGGGGTATCTAGTCGAGCAGGAAACTACTTCTTATACAGTGATGCTAAATACTATTTTGAACATCCGTGGCTCCCACGCAGTGCATTTTCTATTGCAGCATTAAGTAATGGGGGATTTGCTAATACATCATCAGACAATACCACTGACTTGGATTTATCGTATCAAGTCCAACCCATAGCAAGCCATGATACTTATTTAAAAGCCGGTGTTCGCCAACAAGTAATAGGCGATGACCATAAATTACGACCTTATCTACGTGTTAGTTCAAACGTACTTTCAAACGATAAATGGTCAAAAGCATGGAAGCCTGATCTCAATCATTGGTTATATCAGAGCGTTTATGCTGACGGACTATTGTATCTAGATAATACAAATGACTATATTTTGTTTGGTCGTTACGAAATTGGTCAAACATTCAAGATGAAAAATGATTACCAACAAAGACTTACGCCATACACATTTATACAATGGGCCGACGACAGTGACAACACATCTACTGTGGCAGGTTTAGGAGCAAGTTGGAACTGGAATTCACATTACACCAAATACAATGGCTTAGACGTAGATTCAGAAGTAGGTCTTGAATGGCAACATACACTACAAAGTTCACAGGGAAACAAATCAGACGATGCTGTATTACTGCGTTTTTCCTTATCTTTTTAACTAGCTGTCAACAAAAGGCAGATAGTCAAAATCTTAGTATTTTCTATCAACCGCTTAATCAAGATCGTGATATCTCACAACAACAATGGAAAGATTTTGGTAGAGAAATCAGGGGTATAGGTATAAAAAACATCGTCATTCAATGGACACAATACGGCAATCAAACCTTTGGAGAGTCTCACGGTTGGTTAGCGCAGCGTATGGAAGCATTGCAAGATGATAATATAAAATTATGGGTCGGATTATATTCCGATCCCAATTATTTCCGTGAGATACATACCAATGCTACAGAGCAAAAAGTGTATTTAACAGAGTACTTTAACAAACTGCATAAATCATACATGCAGTGGAAAACTTGGTTAAGAATACACTCAAACAAAGTACAAGGTTTATATTTGCCGTTAGAGTTATCAGATTACGATTTCAAAACACCGGCACAAAGAGAGCAACTGGCACAAATCCTAAAGCAGCAAGTAAAACGGTATGATGAACCATTAATGATCAGTCTTTACTTATCAGGCCAATTAACTCAAAGCCAGATAAAACAATGGACAGATCAACTTACCAACTTAGGTTTAATTGTTTATGTACAAGATGGTGCAGGAACACAAGCATTATCGACAGATGAACGCCATGCTTACTTAGATGACTTAGGCTGTAATGTCGGCATTATCCGCGAAATCTTCGTGCAAGATAAAGCGGCTAAAAGTTTCAAAGCCGATCGTGTGAGTAAAGAAAAATTCGACAGCATTTTGAACGAAAAAACATGCCATCCAGACGCTATGTTTTCGTTACGTTACTTACCGAGCAATCTCAATCCATTGAAATTGGTTGGCGAAAAGTAAGTTTAAGTATTAAGTAACATTAAAGCAGCCTCAAACTCTAATAGCGTTTGAGGCTGTTCTTTTTTGGTAATTCCAAATAATCCTTGTTCAAGAATGCATAGCGTTCGCAGAACAAGAATTATTAATGGTAATTACCTATTTTATGGTAAATACGCAATACTGTTAAATGACCCTGTAACAAACTAAAACTATCAATAAATCAGCAGAGTAGAGTAATACATGTGACACTTTAGTTTGCTGTCTATGACCGATAATAAGCTAGACACCCTATTTAACATAAGGTACATAATGCGCACCGAAGGTGTAGATCCCAAAGTAAAGTGTCATCAACATCATTTTAGGTATAAGTGTTTATTTTATCTCAATTTACGATCATCACTCGCATTTACTAATGATTAAAGTTTATTCGCTTCTGTAGATTATGGTAATTAGTAGTTGATATTTATACGTATTATATTCAATCAAGGAAAGATATGAATAATCACAAACTAGCTTTATCCTTTTTACTTGTCTCACTTAGTTCGGCAACGAGTGCAGCTGAGATATATAAGTGCAATATTGATGATAAAGTTGTGTTTCAGGACTTTCCCTGTGCTGAAGATTATGAATATGGACTTACAGAGTTAGATACATTTGATGGTTGGAAGTATGGAATGAATATTCTAGCCTTTAAAAAGCGATCTAAGTTGAAAAAAATACCGATTAATCCTGGGACTTCAATACTTTATAATCAATATAATGAAAAATATCTGAATAATAAGCCAGATGCTCGAATTTTTAGCTATTCAACTAAAGTCGCTGGTGAATTAGCTAAAGTTTCGCTTTTCTTTACTCAAAAAACACAATCTTTGTATCGTATCCAAGTTAATATTTTTGTTATCTCAATGCCAGCTGAAGAAAAGGAATACTTTTATACCAGCTTAGTTAATCAGCTCACAAAGAAGTACAGTCAATACATAGAAGCTAAAGATTATCCATCTACAGCTAATATCCTTTCAAAATTTATACTTCAAGATACGGTTGGTACAGAGAAAATATGGGGAGCTAACTCTGATAACATAATTTCACTCACTGGAAATACAACGTTAGCCACATCTTATAGACTGAACTATAAATACATCCCTCTTATAAAGAAAAACATAGCGGAAACTACAGATGAAATTCGTTTAAGTACTGACAAAGCTTTTTCAAAAGATTCAATTAAATTGTAGTGAATATAGTTACACAGTGGTAAATTCTTGCTTTTGATTTCGGGTTTCTTATGTTTGATTTCATTTACATTTTTGGATTGTTTTTCAGCTTTATTTGCGGCGTTGCTTTTGCCAAAAGAAAAATATTTGATGTTGAGAAGTCTAGACTTAACATTGGTGAACGATTAGTTTCTAAGAGATTGAACGCTTATCTAATGGATGAGCAAATTGCTGGCATTGTTATAAACAATGTGACTTTGCCTATTGATGGCAGCACAACCCAAATTGATCATATCTTAATTTGTACCAGAGGCGTGTTTGTTGTTGAAACTAAGCACTATAGTGGCTGGATATATGGAGATCCGAAACAAAAGAAATGGATGCAAGTGCTATTCAAAAAGCGTTCGTATTTTCAAAACCCTATCCATCAAAATTACAAGCATATTAAAGCAATTCAAGCCCTGTTCGACTTTGTACCAGAAGAACACATTAAGTCATTAGTTGTATTTACGGGTGACGGCGAATTTAAAACACCGCTACCTAAAGATGTTGTTTTATTGGATGGTATTAAAGATTGGATGAATCAACATGAAAATCATATATTTACTTTAAATCGTATTCAATTTTGTTATGGACGTTTAGAGTATTTACGTATGCCAGATAATGATGAAACCGAACAATTACACTTAAAAAACTTATCTAAACAACATTCTGTTTGATTGTTATGCGCCCTATCATTAATTCATTAATCGTTAAGGGCGTATAAATATTACTTAGCTTCTCGTCTTAACCATAACGATCATCACAACTTGTATTGGTATTTGAATCTGTTTCAGTGTTATTCATTTGCTTAATACACAGATTGGCCATTTGATACTGCAATCACAGCGTTATTGTTTTGTATATTATTTTCCTTGGGTACACGGCATGGATTGCCGTTGTTGGTTTAACCGTTAACAAAACAAAGGATTGTATGAAAAAATTAATTATACTTGCGATCATTGGCTTTGCTGCTTGGTATTACCATGAGCATCACGGTTTTGAGTTTTTAGAAGACTTAGACCTTAATGACTTCAAAATCACTAACAAATACAACAGTGAAAACAAGTTTTAATCGATACATGGCGATTCATCATTATGTGAGATGGTCGCCAAACGTTAATCTTGCTTGGTGCAGATGTTTATAAAGAGATGAGCTAACTTGGTAAAGTTCAAGTTGGATTATTCGACAAACACAACACTTAGGAATCTTTATGGCTAAGCATCAATGCCCTAACTGTCACTCTCCTATTTCCCTTAGTTATTTGTTCTGTAGCAAATACACAACTCAATATCGCTGCGTGAAATGTTCGGCACTTATGGTATCAAACCGTCGTAGAAAAATTACTGGATTAACACTGGTATTCTTTTCTTCATTTTTATACTCATTGATTAATAGCCATGTCCAAAATTTGTTTTTAACAACTTTAGTGGTGTTTATTGTGTTTTTCTCAATCCTTTGGCTGGTTCCAAATCAAGTTGAATTGGTGGATGAGAGTTAGTTCTACTATTTGTGAAACTAAGTGGTTAACTAACCGATACTTGAAGTTTGGCTAGTCTATCTTTGCCGTTAGCCGCAAAGCGGAACCCCTCTAAAATAAATCTCTAAACACCTCCTTTCCCGCTAAGCCGCTTTTGTTCCTTTGGGGTGCTACTGATTTTCATGGTTAAAATAAATTGATAGTCGAATACAAATTAATAAAAGGTTCGTGTTTTTTGGTCTGGGTTCGATGAATACGGGGTGAAAGGTAAATTATTTACTAATTTATCCTCAACCTTATGTTTAGCTTCATCTGGAAGTCTACATTCAAGGTTTGCCATATGACATTTGTTGGAGTGTATAACTTTACTTTAATTTGTTTTATTTATTGATAAGGTAATGATTTTAAATTGAAATTAGTGATTACTAATTATTACTTTCAGTGTATAGTGTTGCATATTGTATAATTGAGAACATTTCAACTATGAACTACGATAAATCAGAGCTTTATATTAATGGTGAAAGCATTCAAAGCCTCTACGCTTCTTATCTGAAAGGTAATTTTCAAGTAAACAGACGTTACCAAAGAAAGTTAGTCTGGAGCATTAATGAGAAGCAATCTTTTATTAATTCTATTAGTAATGGGTATCCTGTTCCTCTTATCTTACTTGCTGAAGCAAATACAAATAACAGAAAGAAAAAAGAAATAATTGATGGCATGCAGCGAATGAA
Source organism: Photobacterium sp. GB-210 (assembly GCF_003026075.1). Taxonomy (NCBI): domain Bacteria; kingdom Pseudomonadati; phylum Pseudomonadota; class Gammaproteobacteria; order Vibrionales; family Vibrionaceae; genus Photobacterium; species Photobacterium sp. GB-210. The sequence continues at coordinate 20,262 of NZ_PYNU01000007.1, forward strand.
TGCCATAATTTCATTTATTGAACAAGAGTTTTCAGTTGATGGAGGATATTTTGATTTAAACACTATTGCTGATACAAAGTTGGCAATGGATGATAAAGTTTTAGTTCAAAAAGAACCCGTTTTATCAAGAGATGTATGTGCTTCGATAGTTAGATACGAAATTCCATTATCAGTTTATCAAGAAAGTACACAAGAACATGTTGATGAAGTTTTTAGACGTCTGAATTCTGGAGGTAAGCACCTTTCAAAACAGGAATTAAGACAAGCAGGATCTACAAGTAAATTTGCTTCAATCGTTAGAAAAGTAGCTGCAAATATTCGAGGTGATTCTAGTCAATCCGATATTTTATCTCTTGATGCAATGAAAACAATTTCAATTACAAACAAGAATTTAGATTATGGTATTAACATAGATAATATATTCTGGGTTAAACAAAATATCATAACTAAGGAATTTTTAAGAGATTCTAAAGATGAAGAAATTATCGCGGATATCGTTTGCTGGATTACTTTGCCTGAAACTAACCGTTCTAGTTCAGTTATATTAGATCAGCTTTACGAAATTAGTGATCATGAAACATCACTTTCAAAACAAGTTGAACTTCAGATACAGAAAGTTAATAGTGAAAATATAATTAACAATATTCAATATGTCTTTGATGAGCTAATTCGTATTATCGAATTATCAGGTAAAACATTCAATACTTTGTTCTTTAAATCAAAACAAGCTAGGATTTCACGTTATTTCCAAATTGTATTTATTTCATTTTATAATTTGATTGTTAATGAAAACTTAACCATATCTAAATCTAAAGAAAAAAAATTAATAGCTCTTTTAGATGGTGCTGGCGATAGAATAATCAATCTATCTGGAGGTGGTGGTAATTGGTCTGCTAAAGAAAAGAAAATTCAAGTTGATTCTTTTACAGGGGTAATAAGAAACAACTTTATTAAGAACAGAAATAATGATCCTTCTCGAAATGAATGGATTACTCGCTTTGAAAACCTATTAATGCAGTCTTCTGTAGAGCAAGTGTTATATGATTTTAAAATGGGACTGTACCCGTTATACGATCATGATAATACAATTTCAAACAACAGCTTACCTAAGATAGTCAAAACTCTTACGGCAATGGTTAATTCATTACCAGAGTCTACTGGTTATTGTATTCTAGGTGTGGCAGATTCTAAAAACGATTCAGACCGTTATGAGTCATTTTTTAATGATAAAGTAGAAAAATATTCTAAGTTCTTTATTACTGGAGTTGATAAAGAAGCAGAAAAAAATCATAAAACATTAGATCTTTATCTCAAAAAAATAAATCAATTAATTGCAAAAGAACCAATTAGTGAACGTGACAAAGATTTTATATGTAGAAATATAAATACTATTTCATACTTAAATAAGACTGTAATTATATTAAAGTTAGAGGTTGGTCAGCAGCCATCTATTTATGATAACAAATACTATGTAAGATATGGTAGTCACGTCACCGAGGTTGAGCCAAAAGACTTTGGTGAATTATATTCTCGTTTTGTAGTTTGATATATCGTTAGGGTTACGTTTAGTAACCCTTTCTAAATTTTATTTAGGTAATTTATTTATTAATCTTGCTATTTTAATAATCTTGCTTTGTATATATCTGTCATCTTCAGCCTCTATCTCTAATAAAGCATATCCAGTTAAAATCTGGTTTTGTGACATTTTTAGACCTTGGTCATTTTTTAAATAACCCTGACTGAACTGCCATCCTTTCCACTCATTTTCAATAGTTACTAACTCAATTCCCTTGTGCATTCTCATTAACCTACGACATTCTGGAGGTATAGGTTGCCCAGTATCCCATTGCGTGATGGTTCTCACACTTTTAAAACATAGTTTAGCTGTATCTTTTTTAGATAAACCACATTGAAATTTACGAAAATAATAGTTTTTAGTCATTTCCCTAGCCATGACGTCATATTTCCTTATTTATTTCTATTGATAATAACGTCATTAATGTTATCTAAATTTATTATTAGGCTATATTTCAATAAGTTATATTTAACATAAAAGAAGCATAATGCGTATTTATTGTTGAGGTGTTGATATACAATATCAGTATGTGCATATTTGTGCTTATATTGCTATGATGAAGTATATTTATAAAAGGATAATTATATGAAAATCATATTACCTGTAATATTGTTACTTATGTCTGCTTCATCTTTCTCTTCTACAAGTACTATAAAGTGTATCTACAAAAGTTATTCAAACGCTGAAGGATCCCATAAAGTAGAAAACGATTTAGTACTTAGTTTTCTGTTAGATAGCGACAATAATAAAAGTTATGTATTAGGTAATAATGGTAGTAATGAAGTTGTTAAGATTGTTGGAACTGGTCACGTAACATTTTTAGAATCTACTTCTTCTGGTAATGTTATGTCCACCACAATTACGGACAATATGAAAACAGTACACAGCAGAAATTCGGTTTTGTTTGGTAAGTTAATTCCTTCCCAATATTATGGTGAATGTGAAGTAATGTAGTTATCTATCTAAACTTTGATAATCGCTTGTATCTTAAATTATAGAAAGAAATAAATTCGTTGAGAACAACATAAAAACAACATGTAACCACTACCCCAATCTTTCACCAAATCGTTCTAACAAGAACTCTATAAACAATCGAAGCCGTTTAGGTTGATACTGGCGGCTTTGGTAAATCACGTTTAAGTCGGCACTGGCTGAAGATGTCGATGCGTTGAAGTTCTTCATGTAACCATCAAGCACTGTCACTAATCGTTGCTCTTTTATGTCGTGCTGAATATCTAATATCGACTTTAACGCAATGCCTGCTCCATCTAATGCCCATTGGCGGATCACTTCGCCATCATCTGAAAAACGTTTCGGTACTAGGGTTATCACTGTTTGCTGGTTGTCGTCTGTAAAGTGCCATGTTTTCAGTTCTTCATTACTGCGGATCATGGCTAAACAATGGTGATCGGCGAGATCTTGTGGGGTTACGGGTGTGCCTTTGTTTGCCAAGTATTCGGGCGTTGCACATAACACTCGTCTGCTGGCTGCAAGTTTACGAGAGATAAGGTTACTGTCTGCCAGTTCCCCATAACGGATCACAATATCAATCCCCGATTCTGCTAAGTTGGTTAGCTTATCGTCTAAATATAAGTACGGCACAACGTCTGGGTATCGTTCGCAAAATGCCGAGATAATGGGTGAGATGTATTGTTTGCCTATGTCACGTGGTGCCGAGATCTTTAGCGTCCCTCGTACTTCTTGGCTACCGGTTTGAAGTAAGTTTTCTGTCTCTTTTACGCTATCGATGATCTCTAAACAGGCTTGATGGTACAGCGCACCAGATTCGGTTAAAGAAATATGCCTAGTACTGCGATTAAGCAGCTTAACACCGTTGCGATCTTCTAATGCTTGTAGCCTAGCTGTTACCGTTGCGGGAGATAAACCTAACTCTCTGCCTGCTGCGGCCATGCCTTGATTTTTAACGATACTGATAAATAACGTCATATCAGAAAACTTATCCATGCCCTTTCCTTTTGTTTATTGTTCAGCTAAGCCGAATAATCTTTTTAAATTTACCCCAATTATCAAATTCTATCCAATGAATATACTGACGCCATCAAAACAAAAATGGCTAAATAGGAAATAACGATGAAGCTTTATATTTATGAACATTGCCCTTTTAGTGCTCGCGTCCGTTATGTGGCTGGAATATTGAATATCCCACTGACGGTAACTTGTATTGCTTATGATGATGACAAAACCACGAATGCGCTCATCGGTACTAAGCAAGTGCCTCTTTTGATTAAAGATGATGGCGAAGCCTTAGCAGAAAGCTTAGATATTATTCAGTATTTCATTGAGTTAGCGCAGTCTAGCGAGACAGTTGAGATTTCTAAGGCTGTGTTTGATTGGCAAAAAAACGCGTTTCTTCCATTACAAAAAATCGGCTATCCACGTTGGTCAAACATGGCGTTACCTGAGTTTGAAACTGACTCTGCCCGACAAGCTTGGCGAGCTAAGAAAGAATCAGACGAGCTAAATTTTGATGCGTTATTGCAAGATACCCCGAGCATCGCTAATGACGTTGAGTCTCTTATTCAGCAAGCAAAAACGATTTTGAAGTTAGAAACGAGCCAAGCTGTTCGTTTGGTTGATGGCGCGATTATGTTCTCTATTTTACGTGGGTTCTTTAGTGCGCCTGAGATCAAGTGGGACAACACAGTAAAAGATTGGATGGAATCGGTCAGCGTTAAAACCCACGTACCACTACTTAAATAAGGTGTCGATAATGAGCAAGCTTTTTGAATCAACACAGCTTAACGAATTGAATCTACAAAACCGTATTGTTATGGCACCGATGACACGTGCGCGTAGTAGTCAGCCGGGTAATGTTCCAAACGCGATGATGGCGAGTTATTACCAACAACGTGCCAGTGCTGGATTAATTATCTCTGAAGCGACGCAGATTTCTGATGATTCGCAAGGCTATTCGTTTACGCCTGGTGTTTATACCGATGAGCAAGTATCGGGTTGGAATTCGGTAACACAAGCGGTACATAAGAACGGCGCGGCGATGTTTTGTCAGCTATGGCATGTAGGTCGTGTATCTCACCCTGTATTCCAAAACGGTGAGAAGCCGATTGCGCCATCGGCACTTAAACCTGTTGAAACCAAGGTGTGGATTGCAGATGAACAAGGCAATGGCAACATGGTCGATTGTGTTGAACCAAGAGCAATGACACAAGCAGATATTGATCGGGTTATCGCAGATTTTGCTTATGCTGCAAAACGCGCTATTGATGCAGGTTTTGATGGTGTCGAAATTCACGGCGGTAATGGCTATCTTATCGATCAGTTCTTACGGACTAACTCTAACCATCGTACTGATAGTTACGGTGTCACTAGAGAAAATCGTATTCGCTTCTTATTAGAAGTTGTTGATGCTGTTAGTAATATCATTGGTGCTAATAAAGTGGGTGTTCGACTTGCGCCCTTCATCACTTTTAAAGATATGAATTGCCCTGATATTGTGCCGACTATTTTAGAGGCAGCAAAACAACTCCAAGCGCGTGACATTGGTTACCTGCATTTATCAGAAGCGGATTGGGATGATGCGCCAGTGATCCCCGAGCAGTTTAGAATTGATCTGCGTGAGTATTTCACTAATACGATCATTGTTGCAGGTAGTTATACGCAAGCGCGTGCGGATGAAGTGCTGAATAAAGGCTATGCAGATTTAGTGGCGTTTGGTCGTCCGTTTGTGGCTAATCCTGATTTTGTCTCACGCCTACAGCACCAACAACCTTTAGCAGATCTGGATGGTGCGACGCTATTTGGCGGTAATGATCACGGTTATACCGACTATCCTACTCTTGGCTAATTAAGCCCTAATTCTGAAGGCATAAGTATTAAGGCCAGAGTATTTAAAGCAAGCATATTTAAGGCATGGGTTGTTTGCTTATGCCTTGTTTATACTTGTTTTTATGCCAATCGCCCTGCTTGCTTTAATACCCCGTTAAATATCGATTCACTAATATCAGTAGGAAAATCGTTGGGCAATTGCTGTCGGACTTTTTCTATCGCACTTGGCGCTTGGTTTTTCATTTCAGTCATTAATTCATTGGCACGCTGGGTAGAAAATCCAACCGCTTTGGCTGTACTTAAAAAATGCCGAGGCTGAATGGTTTGCCATTTGTAATATTTCTTGGTGCCCGTTAATGCCATTGCCATTTTTGCTTTCTGTTTCGGAATGCTGTTTGAATCCATTAAAGGATAAGCAGAAATAATGTCGTATAACGGTGTCATGCTATAACGGCTTTCAGGTTCTAAAAATAAACTGAAGTTTTTACCGTGTCCATCAATGGCAGCTAACAACCAAAACAAGATCTGTGCTTTGAAAAATACTTCTCGATCTTGGGTTGATGTTCGTGAACCTAATAGAAATTGCATGATACTGGCAATGTTTGGCCCACCGTCCGATTCATATTTTAATGCCGGTGCAACACCTAATGCTTGGCACATGTCTTCTTGGGGTAAACGCATTAACCAACTACCGTCTTGCGACCACCGACGATCAAAGCGCGTTAACGCTAATGCTTTTACATCTTCAACATTGATGATGCTGGCATCGTTCACTTCAAAGCCAAATGCAGCCGCGATTTTTAAACATAACCATTCGTTTTCACAGCTATCGCTTAAGTCTATGTTTTTGTGCGGTAAGATCCCGATTGGCAATTTCAGAATATGGCTGGTTGGGGTCGAACCTAACGGTAAATGCCACTGATTTTGATACCATAACAAGCCCGTTTTTTCCTGTGCGCCAGCTATAGATATACGAAAGTCGTCCATATCATCTAGCATGCCGAGTGGCGCATCGCTTTGGTAACCCCGTAATACCTGTGCCATTCGAGATTCGGTTAATGGCTCTGCTTGTATTTGCCTTACATCCTGTAGGCTATGTTGTGGTGAATAAAGCTGAATAGCACCAACACAATCGCCGCCTATTTTACTTAATAGATCAAAGGGGCGTTTGGTAGCCGCTTGAAAGCGGGATTGAATACGGCTGCGAATTTCTTCGTTATCAGGCAATAAGTTATCGAAGAAATTGTAAGGAATATCACCATGATAAGCATCGTGGCGTAACGGCATAGAAAGTGAGATCGCACGGGCTCCTGCTCGTGATAACCATGTTGGATCATATTGAAACGATATCGCACCAGAGCTTGCTTTGGTTAAGCTGCCGACTAAGATCCCATTCATTGCAACCGTTAACACATCCATGTTTACCACTCCTCATTCCATTTCTGTTGTGTGGTGTGTGGTTCGCTGTTTGTGTTACGCGGTTGAACATGCAGCTCTAGATCTAATGCGGCGAGTAATTTAAAAAGCGTTTCTAGCTTGGTACTTTCTGGGTTATTTTCGAACGCAGATACGGTGGTTTGTTTAATACCGACCAGTTTAGCTGTATCGCTTTGGGTTCTGCTTTGGGCTTTACGTTGATCTCGCACTGCATTGGCGAGCATTTTAGCTGATGTGATTTGCATGGTTCCCACTTTAAATTATCCGCTATAAAGGATATTTAAAGTATATCCCTTATAGCGGATATTTACAATTTATCCGCTATAGAGGATATTATTGTGTTATCCCCTGTAGCGGATAATACGTTGATACTCATTCCGTTGTGGAAGCATTTTTCCCACCCACTTGTAGATCGGCAAGTATATGAATAGATTAGGGATGGAAACTGAATACTGTATTATTTGTAGTTATATGAAGAGTATCTAGCTGACTATTGATTGACTGCATGCATATAACATTAGGTGAAATATCAACACATAAACTGCATTAATAAAAAGGGAATAAACACAAATAACTCTTTCTAGTTAAAAATGTCTATTCCTTTTGTGTTTTATCATTTGAAAGCAGATATTGTTTTATCTTACTTTTTAGCCGCTCGTTGCTGCTCTTTATGGGCAAGTTTGGCTTTTTTACGTTGCTCTATTAGTTGAGCAGCATCACCGCCGACATGGGTTTCACCACGTGCATTCGCTAATTGCACTTGTTTTTCACGTTCACGGAAACGGGCTTTTTGCTCTTCGCTGTGTTTATCAATACATTTTGGACAACTTACGCCTTTTTCAAAATGCTCTGATAATTGCTCTTCTTGTGTGATTGGCAATCGACAGGCATTACACACATCGTAATCACTTTTTTCTAGTTGGTGGTTAACAGCAACTCGCCCATCAAACACATAGCAGTCACCTTCCCACATGCTTTCTTCTTGTGGGACTTCTTCAAGGTATTTAAGAATGCCACCTTCTAGGTGATAGACTTCTTCAAACCCTTGTTCTTTCATGTATGCAGTTGATTTTTCACAACGAATGCCGCCAGTACAGAACATCGCAACCTTTTTGTGTTTGTTAGGATCGAGGTTGTCTTTTACGTATTGCGGAAATTCGCGGAAGGTTTCTGTATTTGGATTTACGGCGTTTTTGAATGTACCAATATCGACTTCGTAATCGTTACGGGTATCAACCAGAACAACATCAGGATCTGAAATTAATGCGTTCCATTCGTTAGGTTTTACGTAGGTTCCCACCACGTGACGAGGATCGATCCCCTCCACACCCATAGTAACGATTTCTTTCTTCAGTTTTACTTTGGTGCGGTTAAATGGCTGCTCTGCATTAAATGATTCTTTATAAACAACGTCAGCTAAGCGCGGATCTTGTTTAAACCAAGCTAGTAAGGCATCAATAGATTCTCGTTTACCTGCTACTGTGCCGTTTATCCCTTCACTAGCAAGAAGCAGTGTGCCACGAATGTGATTAGCTTCGAGCAATTTCGTTAATGGTTGGCGAATTTCTTGGTAGTTATCTAATGCGACAAATTTATACAGCGCACATACAACGTATTGAGACATGTTTTTTCCTTCTGCGAGCTGGAGCGTAAATCCAGTGCTTTATGTATTCTATTTATAATAGTGAGTTTAAAACTTGCGCAGTATAGCTAAGTCGGTGTATGACAAAAACCAACTAAAATCAGGGATATATATCGGCAATTATTGTAGGGCTTTAAAGGAAAGCGTTGATACTAAGTGATTTACAACGCTAATTGTACTAGTGCTTAAAACATAAAAAAGGACATATACGCAGAGGTATATGCCCTATTAAATCTCGTATGATGTAAAAGTTAGTTATTTACAGTTAAATTCCATCATAACTTTATGTTCAGAGTTTAATACATCACCACCTAAGAAAAACTTGCTCGCCGTGTTTGCAAGCTCAGTGGTTTTCTCATCAACGGCATGATCGAAATTACTCTGTTCAGAAATCACATAGAAGGATTTACCTAAATCTTTACATGTCTTTTTTGCCGTCGCATTTGCAATTTGTTTTGCTTCTTGCGCACTGCTGCCAGTCGCTTCTACTGTATAAGAGTTCTCTTTCGGTGTAACAATACCGGTCTGTGCAGCACAACCTGTAAGAGCTAGGAATAAAGGTGTCGATTTCTACATGTACACGCTAGATTCTGCACCAGCAAGTGGCGAGCACTGGGTAACGAAGAAAGAGTCAGATAAGTATAATCTGATTCAAAATATTACAGACTAATAAAAAAACCGACATGTTGTTAGCATGTCGGTTTTTCTGGTTTTATCTTATTGTTTGGTTATCGTTTTAATGAATGCTACCGATACGGTTGAAGCGAACACCATTAGGTAACCAATGTGGCCACATTGAGTCTGGGTTATGGTTGAAAGTAAAGCTAATCCAAATGAAGGTCGCTTTACCTACTAAGTTCTGCTCTGGCATAAAGCCCCAGTAACGGCTATCTAAGCTATTATCTCGGTTGTCACCCATTGCAAAGTAATGACCCTTTGGCACTACCCATACACCCATTGGTTGACCTGGCTGTTGGTAATAACGATTAATTTGCTCTGGTAAAGTTGGATCACGCAGAATGTGGTGAGTCACCTTACCCAGTTCTTCTTTATACTCGTTTAGCTGTGTACCTAATTCAGTGAAATTAGTTAAGCCAACATATTGTTTTGGTACTTCTTTTGCTACTGGACATACTTTCTGTCCGTTACAAGCTGGTTTGATATAAAGGGTTTTGTTTTGGTAAATAATAGTATCACCCGGTAAACCAACCACGCGTTTGATTAAATCAATTTTCGGATTTGATGGATCAATAAATACTGCTATGTCACCACGTTGTGGCTTACCTGTTGGTATTAATGTTTTGTGGAAAATAGGATCGCGTAGGCCGTAGGCGAACTTTTCTACCCCAATAAAATCACCAGGTACTAATGTCGGCTGCATAGAGCCACTTGGAATTTGAAAAGGTTCGATAATAAATGATCGAATAATTAAAATAGCAAATAACACCGGAAACATTGAGCGTGCTTGAGCAACCCAACCTGTGTTCTCCTGTTTAACCCCTTCTCGTTTAGGTTGCCACACGAACTTATCTAGCGCGAAAATAACACCTGTTATTAAGGTCGCGAGAGTAAGAATAAGTGCGAACATTTCTGCAGCGTTGAATATTGAAAGCATGTGCTATCCCAAAAACTGTGTAAATAGAATAATCTATAAATAATATTATTGCGTATTGAACATGATTAATGTGCTAAATAAAACGGTTATATTTCGGAAACTATGATCTCAATTTATCAATCTATTTGATCTCATCGCTTTTACTAATGTTTTATGTTGCTCATTTTATTGATAATCCCCTCATTCTAATAGAATGATAGGATATAGAGTAAAGCCTACACCAAGATTGAGCTTTGTGAGTATTTTAATGATGCTAGGGCTTAATCGCTTGGTGAATGCCCCATGCTGTAAGATGTTTCATAACCATGTTAACGCATTTGTGTTCAATTTCATCCCTTTTCTGATTAGCTTCATTAGGTATATCGTTCAGCCATTGGCAATTAGGCTATTTATATAAACATAAGCTTACATTCTATATTGGTCTAGTAATTCAAAATATTACTAACGGTTGTTTAGCATTTGAATGTTGTTCGGATTAATTTTAGTTCAAAAAATGGCCTTAATGTATAAAATCATCACTTTATGTAATTAATTTATAAAATATTTTCTCAATCGCTGTTATTCTTAAGGGGTATTATGTTACGTTTTATAGATAGAAGCATATTAAACAGAGTTATTATTGTGAAGATGCCCATAGCAACAAACAAAATCTTTTTTTACGCGTCGTTAGTATCTACTATTGTTTATACTTGTGAGTTATTTTACTTAACATTACATCGGACAACCACACTGCCCCATTGCATTATTATTTCCCTTTTAAAATGTGTGGCAAGCTGCATTATCTGTTTAATTTCATTACAATCTATCTATCATAAACGAGAAGACAAATTTAATGAGAAAATGAAAAAGTATGATGATCCTACTTTAAGCCAAGAGAGTTCGGAAAATAAACACCGTTAAAGTGAATGTCTTAAGCCTAGCTTCAGCTTCTTTGAGATATAAAGCATTTCGGTTCATAAAACCAATACGTTAAGGGTTAAAAATGCGAATAGGAATTGTTGGGCTAGGTGATATTGCACAGAAAGCGTATCTCCCAATTATGACGCAACTGAAAAATGTAGAGTTAATTTTTTGTACACGCAACCCTACCGTTTTAAATGCATTAGCTGATAAGCATAATGTCACTTGCTGTTTTGATGATTACCGCCAATTAAATAAAAAGAATATAGATGCGGTGATGATCCATGCTGCAACACGTAGTCACTATGACATAGCGCATTGGTGTATAAAGCAAGGTATTCCTACGTTTGTTGATAAACCGTTAGTTGATAATGCAGAGCACGTTGAACGTCTTTACGAGCTTGCAGAACAACATAACACCCCACTTTATGTTGGTTTTAACCGTCGTCATATCCCTCTATTTAACAAACATCTACCAGAGTTAGCTTCCGGAAATATTGGTGAATTACATTCACTGCGTTGGGAGAAAAATCGCCATAATCTGGTTGGTGATATTCACACCTTTATCTTTGATGATTTTATTCATGCACTTGATAGCGTTAACTTAAATACTAAATCGACACTCGATGATGTTTATGTTACTCATCAAATGTTTGGTGATCAGCTTTCACGTGTTGATGTGCAATGGCAAGCAGGACAATGTCTGCTACATGCTTCGATGAATCGTTTAAACGGCATTACCAATGAATGTGTTTCTGCCACTTATCATAACCAGTCTTACCAATTTACTTCTTTTATGCGTGGTCAACGCTGGCTAAATAATGAAGAAAGAATTTTAACATCAGAAGATTGGATGCCAATGTTAGCAACCAAAGGGTTTGATGCGATGATTTCTGATTGGTTAAGTGTGGTAGAGTCTGGCAATATGCCACTGCATACTATAGAACGTAACATTTCAACGCACCAATTAGCGGATGCCATTGCCCTTCAATTAGAGACATTATTTATCCGTTAATGGATTGATATTATTGAATATAAAGATAAATACCATTATCGCTAAAATAAAAGAATGGTATTTATCTTAATGGTGGTATTCAAATGTTTTTTGATATTGTTTTAGGCTCAGACCAAATTGATGTTGAAAACGTTGTGCAAATCGGGCTTCTGATTTGTAACCACATAAATGCGCAAGCTCTATTTGTGAATATGGCTTAGTTTGCAATAAGCTTAATGCATAACCCATTCTCAGTTCTGCTAATACATCCCTAAATTGGGTATTCTCGTCTTTTAAGCGCCTAATTAATGTCGATTTACTTAATCCGAAATGATCACAGACCGATTCAATTGAATGATTGGCTTTGGGATCATCATTAAAATATTGGGTTAACTTGTCTCGCCAGCTTAAATTTCGCATTGAAAATAACTGATGAAGATAACCATTGTTAGCAAGATGCTCAAATAATGCATTAACGATATGTGTTTGCACGTTGGGCTGAATATCCTTCGGCATTGTTATTATACTTTGCCATAAGTATTTCGCCGTTCCATCTAGGCTATATTCAGGTGTTAAACCGTCTTTCTGATTTTCTTGCGACCGTTGAATTTGCTCATCCGTTGGTCGGATCAAAAAACTCAGTTGGGTTGAGAAAAATTGGGTTTGGTTAGGGGTATTGATAAAGGTCAATGATGTATTGCCATGTGCCAATAACCAGTTATTGCTATTGAAGGTGATCCAGTCATTTTGCCAATGCAATTGTTTATTACCCTGTTGAATCCAGAAAATGGAAGGGTAAATAATCGGTACATTACGCAGGTGCTGCGGTCGATTACCATTATAATAATTAAGTTTGATTATGCCTGACATGTTTTTTTTATATAAACCTTGTGACTGGTTATTGATGATACACAATAAATAGACACAAGGTTTATCTCAATGATTATTAATATAAGCGTTATTTATCGAACATATGTTGGGGTAATCGTTGATTTGCCCAATGCTGTTGCGTTTAGCATAAAGCTAACTAATGCACATGATGCATCATCTGGCACTTCAAGTTTTTCTACTGGCAGTGCCCATACTGTAAATTGGTAACGATGCATACCGTGACCTTCAGGAGGACAAGCGCCGCCGTAACCGTTAAACCCATAGTCATTACGCATCTCTAAACCAGCCGCAAGTTTGCCTGATGCGCCCTGCTCAAGTGATGTAGTCGATGCTGGGATATTGATCACTTGCCAGTGCCAGAATCCGCTTTCTGTTGGTGCGTCTGGATCAAAACAAGTTATTGCAAAACTTTTTGTTCCTTCAGGTGCGTTTTCCCATGATAGCTGCGGAGAAACGTTATCACCGTCGTGTCCGAAGCTGTTAAATGAAAAGCGCTTGTCTTTTAATTGGCCTTCTACAATGTCTTGGCTATGTAATGTGAAAGTTGTCATTTTTTATATCCTATTATTTGCTGTTGGAATAATGATAGAACTATTTTGACAAAAAGGAATAACAATAAGTTCCAAATTTCGTTTAAAATATTTATTTTTGATACTTATTGTTTAAGCTGTAAATTATTTTTGTTGAAATGCTAATCGCTTTTTCAGTGTGGGTTAATGAATGGCGTTATGACAGTATCAAATGAACGTTATTTTGATTAACTATCATTAAAGATGTGACAAAGATCTCTGTTGTTATTGGGCAACAGTATTAATGAATACAACTAATTACAACGATTTAAATCTTGAATTGATGTTAGTTACTACTGTTTATAAAATCAGTGTTGTTATATACAGTTGGATGTAATTACTATATGCGTATTGAATTAATGCTTAATAAACTCAACCTATCTGATGCTCATTTTTCAAAGATTGATGATGAATTTAACAGAAGAGTATTAATGAACTGGCCGGATGCAAATATTCGTGTTCGTCTTGGTGGTGGAAATAATCTCACAGTGCTTGGTGGTTTTGCCGATGATAAAGAACGCGTTGAAGCACTGCTACAGGACATGTTTGATGAAGCAGACGATTGGTTATACAACGATCACGATATGTATTAATTAAGATATAAGATTCTTAACCTGATTTTGTAGCACGTCAATTTGGTTTTTTATCTTTCTTTTTTGGCTATCTATAAAATAGCTTTCTTCACCTATAATAACTATATCTTCAAATAGTTATATGGTTTTATTATGAGTGATTTTGTTTCTAAAAACATCTGGTCTGATTTTACAAAAGAACCTGATATGCCAGGTTTTAGTTTCCGAGATACAGATGAAAAGAATGAAAACTGTGTAACAGCTTTACTTGAACGATGGGAAGCTGGTACGTTTGAAGCACCCCATCATCATCCTAATGATGACATGTCGATCATTGTTAAAGGTGAAATTGTTATTCAATTTTACGTCAAGAAAGATGGTGAACTCGCTAAAGATGGTGATGAAATGACGCTAACTGCAGGCCAAACGGGTTATATTCAAGCGAACAGAATACATAGTGTTTTATACAAAACTGATTGCGATATGGTGTATATCCAAGATCGTGTATTTGGTTTTGAGAGTGACGAATAATTAGATGCTATCTAAAACAGCCATTCTTCTGAGTGGCTGTTTTTGTTTACAGCACAATCCATGGTTCATGTTCAACGAGTTCAATCGTTACTTTCTCCTCTCTTATTACAAAGTTTAGTGTTTCTTTATAGTGATCAATTTCATCTTGGTTATTACAGGGCCAGAAAAAATGAATGCCGTAACTTACGCTGATCACACCACTATTTGAATCTTGTGCCATTTCTACCATATCAACATGTAGGCTAGCTGTTGCAAATTGATATCGAAGATCTTGTTGATCATGTTTAGTGAACAAAGCGGGTGAAAATTTATCTTCATGGCTTTGTACATATTCGATTATATTTTCCGCGATGGAAAGCTTGTTATTAAATGAAAATGTGACTGTTTGTATTGTCATAATCGACCCCTATCAAATTAAGACTACCATTACATATTTACTATAAAACGTCAGTTCTGATAACAATACGTTATTTTACTATTGTCACTAGCGACAATTGTTGAATCAGCAGCTTTATTTATTGTGATTGATGAATCATCTTCCATAGAACCATTTATTGTACTGTTCGCCGTATTGCACATAGTGGCAATTGACCCCTCTTTCATGTTTAATTCAACAAGGTTAACGCCTGATGTTAAAGAAAATAAAGAATCAGTGGCGAGTGATAATTTTAAAACTCCAATGGGTTTATTGATCTCAATAGATGATGATTGAAAGGCATTAACGATAACTTTTTCAGCAACAATACCGACCTTCACATGCGAATTGTCTGTTGCAGTTATATCGAGATTCGTTGTTGAACCGTGAAGTTCGGCATAACTTTTATTCGATACATTAGCGGTGAATGTAGTTTCATCTAGCGCACAGCCATCAATATTTACCTTTGCGTGATTAGCGATATCAATTTTATTCAAAGGTTTAGAAACAATAACACGAGCCGTAATGTTAACCTTAGGGTTATCTTTATCTGTAGAATATAATTTAAGTGTCGCATCATTCACTTGTAACATCACCATTTCGAGTTCATCACCCGTAAACGATATTGATGGTAACTTTCCGCAACTTATATCTAACACTAAATTGTTAAGGCTCATATCTATTTCATTAAATTGCTTGAGATAGATATTCGTTGCACTTACTGAAGTAGAAAAAAGGCAACAAAGCCAAATAGCTCTCTTTAACAAGTTCATACCTACATCCTTTTATCTCCATTAACTTTAATTATAAGTAATAACTTTCTAATTCAGCGTATTAAGTTTACACCCCATATGTGACAGGGTAACACTTTTATGAATCACTAATTCGTAGGTTAATCTCTTAATTTATTTAAAATACCAACAAAAAAAAGGGGTTAATAACAGTCAGTATATCTTTGTTGATGATCCAGATCTTTCGACTAACTAACAGATTTATATAGTAATTAAATATCAGTCTTATATAATATCTCTTATAGCAGATCTAAAATAACTTATGTAATGCAGAACAAATTCCCTATCGATCCAAGAGCCGCGAGTTTAAGAACCACATCGTTACGTCAGCAAACACAATTAGCAGAACGCATTAATCATATAAATTATGCTTCGACTAATCCTGCGTTATCTTATGTGTATTCATTATCAGCGACTGACACCACCGGCGGTCAAGCTAATGCGCGTTATTCACTTGAAAGGCTTGCACGCTATGTATTGGGAGATAGCTTCCAACTCATTGATTGGATTGAACTATTTAATAATCAAGAAAAGCTGATTGATGCAGTTAAGTCATTTCTGATTGCTCGCGCTAAACAAAAAGCTAAAATGAAAAATCATTACTTCAGTGCGAATGAGCCAATAAAGAACTTACAAGTAAAGCCATTACTTAACGCTTTATTGAATGTAGCTAAATTTCTTAGAGATAATCAAAACTTACCTGCCTCTCGTGTTGTTGAATTTAAAGATCGTGTCGCAGTTTTTGATCTTGGAAGTTTTAAAAACTCAACGATAGAAAGTGGTTGGCTTCAACCGATTTTACCTCAGCACTATGCGTTTGAATTATCAAAACAATCAAAAGTGATGTTAGAGGCCTTTAGTTGTTTTTGTATTCGAAGTTGTATTGAGCGTTTTGATTGGACTGGTATTTTATATGCCCCTATTCTTCAATCAACGATGCAATCGTTTTTAAGTGATCGAATAGATAACCAAATCAGCGATCAAAAAAAAGCCTATGCGCCAGCAACTGCTGATAATTTACTTCGCATGTTACGCGGTGTAGCTCAACATGCCTGGCTCGCTGAGTTGATCTCAGTTGAAAATTTAGAACGTATAAAAGCAATTAAATTACCGAGGGGATGTCGTCAATCCAGTGGCAGATACCTTAGCTATAATGAATTAGATCATATTTCAGCTATTACGCTTAATCAAAAGAATGAAACTAAGGCATTGAGAGATAATGCTATTTTTTGGTTAATGTATGAGGCAGGTTTACGGCGAGCAGAAGTGGTCAATATAAATACCTTTGATATTGATATGGATCGGTGCCAGCTACGTGTTGTTGGTAAAGGTAATAAGGAGCGCTATGTTCCTTTCTCTCGAAATAGTGATTTATATAACGCGATGGAAAAATGGCTAGCCATTCGTTTGCAAGATTTTAACCCGAATTTACCTGCATTATTTTGCACTATTAATCGTTACCAAACATTGACTTATATGCGTTTAACAACACAAACACTTAATGATTTGTGTAAAAAACTCAATATGTTAGGTTTTTCTCGTATTGTTTCACCCCATGATTTTCGACATTCAGTGGCAACTAATCTTTTGCGTTCAGGTTACGACTTATTATTAGTCAGTAAATTTATGGGACATAGTAGTATTACGACAACCCAACGCTACGATAGACGTACTGATGATGATTTAAAAGGTGTAGTTCCGAGTCGGTAATGTAATTGATAACCTTATGTATTTTATAAAATAACTGCTTACCTCACATTTATTGTAAAACTTAATACTAGTAATTAACACTTATGAAATATAATACGCCATAGAAAGGAGTATTTATCATGAAAATGTGTGTCATTAGCTCATTAATTTCGATTTTTTTACTTATCTCTTTCCCTTCTGAGGCTCAAAGTGTGAAACAGTATAAGAATCAATACAGTGTTATACCTTGTGAAGGCTTAAAAACGAAACTAGAAAGCTTAGAAAAGCGTTCTAAAATGATCTTAAACGTTGCATCAGAGAAAGCTAAAAAAGAATTTAAATATAAAAATAAAGCACTACGTTTATTGATGAAACAAAAAAACTGCCAATAAATAACAAACAAGTGACGTTTGGCTTTTATTCATCTAATTGATTGGATGTATTATTTAAGAAAGTGTCACCATTAGGTATATGTTCAAGGCAACAACAAGAGCAATGATAACAATACCTGCATAACTAACGTATTTATTGTTTTTAAACTCACCCATTAGTTTTTCATTATTAGTGAAAATGAGTAACGGTATAATAGCTAATGCAATACCAAAACTAAGAACGACTTGACTCATCACTAAAATTTCAGTGGTATTAATAGCAAGCCCGATAACGATAAATGATGGGATCATTGTAACAAGACGGCGTAATAACAAAGGGATCTTAAATTTTACGAAACCTTGCATTACGACATCTCCAGCCATCGTGCCAACAACAGTCGATGATAAGCCTGATGCGATAAGAGAAATAGCAAACAATGTAGATGCCGCTTGTCCAACAAGTGGCGTTAATGTTTTGTACGCCGTTTCAATCCCAGCAATATCTTGATTACCTGAATAATGGAAAACGGCTGCTGCCATTGCCACAATTGCAATATTCACAAAACCTGCAATAACCATTGCAATGAGTACATCTAAACGTGTTGATTTTAATCTTTTTGCTTTTGTTTCACCGTAAGTATTTTTAAATAGCGCCGAGTGTAAATAAATAACATGCGGCATTACTGTTGCACCTAAAATACCTGCAGCTAAATAAATTTGATGTGAACTATTTAACGTTGGAATAGCAAGACCTTTTATCATCTCGCTTGCAGCAGGATGAGCAAAGAAAAGTTCAATAACATATACAACAGCTACGACTAATAATAATGTTGCAATGACAACTTCTAATGGTTTCTGGCTTTTATTACTTAATAATAAAATAGCCATTGTTACTATGGCTGTTATTATTGCTCCTTCCATTAAACTAATACCAAACAATAATTGGAAACCAACAGCAGCACCAATAAATTCAGCTAAATCCGTCGCCATAGCTATAATTTCGGCCTGAATCCAATATGGAGCTATCGCCCATTTGGGTAGATGTTCTCGTAAATGTTCCGCGAGATTTTTCCCCGTCACTATACCTAACTTTGCAGATAGGTATTGGATCAACATAGCCATTAGGTTTGCCCAAAGAACAACCCATAATAACTGATAGCCAAAAGAAGAGCCCGCTTCTATGTTTGTAGCAAAATTACCGGGATCAATATAACCAATAGCCGCAATGAATGCTGGACCTAGAAGTAGTAGTTTTTTCTTTAGTTTTAAACTGAAGATAGCCATTTCGGGCTTAACAGAAATTGTGGTAGAGACCATAGCTAACTCCTTAAACAATAACTTCATCATACATCGATACAAATGAGAATCAATATCATTTAGGTGCTATTAGTGGTTGGTAAGATTTCATAAAATTTATAGTTTTTATTATTAAAACGTGAGATCTTATTTCTATAGTGACTAGTGGATGCTTTGTAGGTATTTTTTATTGAATTTATAATGTGAAGTAGTATTAATTTTTTATTAACTGATTAATAAAATGGGTGAATAGAATAAATCTTTATGATAGTGTGAGCCTCGTTGCTTATTGATAGTTGGCTTATAAACTTTAAATATAAATATCATAAAGGGATCTGAAATGGATATAAACAAAGAAGAACAATTTCCACATGGCGGGGATATCGTTCATTTATACCTAAAAGAAATATCAGAAAAGCCACTTTTAACGAAAGAAGAAGAAATTTTATATAGCCGAAAAAGCTTGTGCGGTGATGCTAATAGTAAAAATGTATTGATTGAGAGTAATTTACGATTAGTCGTAAGTATCGCAAAAAAATACCGAGGCAGTAACATACATATCAGTGATTTAATTGATGAAGGTAATATCGGATTAATGACAGCTGTTGAAAAATTTGATCCAGAAAAAGGGTTTAGATTTTCAACATACGCTACATGGTGGATAAAACAAACAATAGAACGTGCAATACATAATCAAGGAAGAACGATACGTTTACCTGTTCATGTATCAAAAGAAATTAACACCATTGTTCGGACGCATAAACAATTAGTAAAGAAAAACAATCAGGAACCAAGTACAGAGTTAGTTGCTGAAGTTTTAAATAAAACCCTTGATGATGTATCGACAACCCTTTCTTATGACACTCCTATTGTATCGTACGATCAATCATTCTCAAATGAAGCAAGTAATCAGTCAATAGCGGTATTAATTGCAGATGAAAACAGTGCAAAACCTGATGAACATGTTGATGATTTAGCAATCCAAAAAATAACATCCAACGTACTCAATTGTTTAAATAACCGAGATAAAGAAATCATATGTAGAAGATTTGGTTTACAAGGTTATGAAGCACAGACTTTGCAAGAAGTTGCAGAAGAAGTGGGACTGACAAGAGAACGTATTCGCCAATTACAAGTTACCTCATTAGCAAAACTTAAAAGCTCACTTAGCCGTGATAACTATGATATCTCTGTTTTGTTTGCTAACAGTTAATATTTGTTTGAGAGTATTAAGCACGTAGGTTTACGTGCTTTTTTTTATTAATATGAGCTATAAATAAAGCATATATATTTTTCTTAAGGTTTTTTATGCGCTTAAAAGCTCTGATTATTGTGAGTTCTGCCTTCTTCTTTGCTGGCTGTAGTAGTTACGGTATCACTGAAAGTGAGATGCAAAACTACATAAACAAAGAAACGAATGTTGAACGCTCTGTTGGTATTCAAGGTATCGCCTACGCAACAGGTAAGTTTGAAAAAGTAAAAGTAGGCATTGGCCGTGTCGCGGACAATCGTGTTAGTGTTGATACTACAGCTAGCGCTCAACTAGAGCTTGCTGGCCAACCACCTCAAGATATTGTTGTTAAAGCAAATTTCAGTGCCATCCCCTATTATAATCAAAATGAAGGGGCGATATATTTACGTGGTTTAAATATTGAATCATTGACAATAAAACCGGAGAAGTTTAATAACATACTGACTAAACCGGTTATCACTCCATTTGTTTCACTTATTGGACAGGTGCTATCAACCAAACCTGTCTATAAGCTAGATGAAAACGAAATGAAACAAGCGTTGCTTAAATCTACTAAGCCTGAATTAATTATTAAAAATCATCAATTAGTTCTCGATTGGTAAGTTGTTTTCATTATAGGTTATAAAGTTATAGTGCATTAGGAGTTAATATTTATACCACATCCAAGCCTATAAGCTGTTTCGATTATTCTATAAAAGAAGGGCTTGCATAAAGCAGCCCTTCTTTTTAACTAATTGATGTTATTAAGTTAAGATCAAATATTTGGTTGTGAAAAGCATCAAAGCTAACACCCATACCGGCCATTTGAAATATTTAAACGCAATAAATCCAACCACAACTGCTACAACATCAAATCCGGTTTTAACGCCACTGGTAATAATTGGACTAACAAAAGCACTGGCTAATAGTCCAACAACACAAGCATTGACTAAAGTGATTGATTGTTTTAATCGTTGATGCTCAAACAACGCTTTCCATGCTGGAATAAATGCAAATAGTAATAAACTGCCAGGTAAAAACACAGCAATGGTTGCTATCAAGCTACCTAACACTGGGTGTATACCGTCTATCGAAGCACCTAAATAACTAGCCATAGTGAACATTGGACCAGGTACAAGCTGTGCAGATGCGTAAGCATTAATAAAGGTAGACTCCCCTACTAACCCTTCCATCATTGGTTGTAGGAGTGGTAATACAACATGCCCACCGCCAAAAACAAAACTCCCTGCTTGGTAGAAGATATTAAATAAATTAATACCGCTATTGTAAGGTGCTAATAAGGGTAACCCCACTAACAACACGCCAAATGTAACTAAAATACCAAGGTGTGGTTTTATGCTAGTCGTTAGTTTATTTGTTGGTGTAATCTGCGTTTTAAATGACAATGCGTAGCCAACAGCTGCCGCGACACAGATAGGCAACACTTGACCAAGTAGACCGGAACTAAAATAGACCCAAATAGCTGTCACCACTGCCACGGTAATTGTTAGGGCTGTCGTTAAGTTCTTTTTAGCCATTCCCCATAGCGCATCAGCAACGACGATAACGGCAAGTAGTTTTGCCGCGATGATTAAACTATCAACAACAGAGTTAGACGTTACACTGCTACTAACAATGGCAAGTCCTGTTAATAATGCAAAAGAAGGTAAAGTAAAACCCATAAAGGCAGCAACGGCGCCTAAATATCCCGCTTTCTTATAACCAATATACATACCAAGTTGGCTACTGGCAGGGCCCGGTAAAAATTGACATAACGCTACAGCATGAGTGAAATCATCATCAGAAATCCATTTTTTTTCTTGTACAAAAGAACGTTGAAAGAAACCAATATGTGCTGCTGGGCCGCCAAAGCTATATAGACCCAATAATAAAAAGGTGGTAAAAACGGTAAACATGCATTCCTCCATTAGCAATAGCGCTATCATAACGTTTCCGTTCTAATTATTTAAATCGTTTAAAATGATGTAAGTTATTATTTATATTCATACATATAGATTGATGTTTATGAGGCAAAAAATCATAATGCATAGATAGTGTTAATCGATTATTTTGTTACGCCATATCATCGTGACAGCGTAACTTGGAATACCAAATGCTTGATAATTTGCAACAGATGGTAATACTGGCTGCTATTGGTCATGAACAAAATTTCACGAAAGCTGCTGATCGTTTGGGAATATCAAAGTCTCAGGTAAGTAAGCAAATAAAATGTTTAGAAGAAAGGTTAGGCTGTCAGCTTGTTCAACGCAGTACACGTACCGTTGTATTAACTGAAATTGGCGTGCAATACGCAGACTATGGCCAACAATTAATTGATACTGTTAATGAAGCGGAAGCCATGGTGGCGGGATATCGAAATGAAATTACAGGTCTATTACGAATTGGCATCGCTCAATCTTTCGGTAATATTCATATCACTTCCGCATTAGCTGAGTTTCAAAAGCAAAATCCTGAACTAGAGCTTGAAATTAGTTTATTTGATCACCGCCCAAACCTTTTAGAAGAAGGCTTTGATTGCTGGATTGCTATTCATGAACATCCACCTGAAGGAATGGTAGCCCGAAAGCTCGCCAAATGTGAATTCGTCGTTGTCGCTTCCCCTGATTACATAGCACAACATGGTGAGCCCATTATCCCTGGTGATTTACGTCAACACAATTGTATTACTTACCAAAGCCGCGAGCGTAAATATGTAAACTGGGAATTTGGACGAGATGGATTAAAGCAATCCATTCGAGTTAATGGTAATTATCGTATTGATAATGCACCTGCAGTGCTTGATGCTGCAGTCAGTGGTTTAGGTATTGCTTATCTCTCAACCTATCTGCTAACGGACGAGATTAAAACAAATAAGTTAATCACTTTACTTAATGATTGGAAAACCACAGTAGAATTACCTATTTATGCTGTTTACCCTAGACGTAAATATCTTGCACCCAAAGTACGTTGTTTTATTGATTATATGGCTGAGCGGATGTCTCTACCACCCTATAAAAATATCAATCCAATCATAGATAATCACAAATAAGACGAATAACCTTAATTTTAGGCTATAACAATGTTCATTGTACTAAACTGATAATCATACAAGTACAATGAGCATGTTATGCCGTCATTTTTTTCTAACTTCATCACTAATAGATTATTTAACTATTCAGTAACTATAATTACAATTTTAGTGGCTGTCGCATTCACCATATTTCCAGCTTATGCGATGCATAATTTTAGCGACGCTAGTCCTATAAATCAGAGCACAACACAAATTAAAGCTTATATACCAAAGCAAGCATTATTAGTTGAAATCCAAGATCAGTACAATGTTGTCTATTTTAGTGATAACAGCAACAAATTAACCGTTGATACTAAAAGAGTATTGAATAACTTTGGTTACGCTCTTAAAAATTATCATCAAACCTATATTGTTATTATTCAACATATAACGACGGATTTAGGTTACGAGCGGCTATTTAATATAGCGTCTTATATTGCACTTCAATTCGATATTGAAGAAGAAAGGATTCAACTGTTATTGGTATCTGAGGAAGAGTCTAATCTATATCAACATATCGATGATAATTGGAAAAATGGCGCTGAAATAATCATACCTAAAGCAATTATTGTTACTTATGATCCATACTTCGGTGTGTATTAAAAAACGATGCCGTTCCTTATTAATAGAAAAAATCGACATCGTTTTATAGCTATTAAATAGAGTGTTGTTGCTGTTTTTTTAGTGCAGGCAACGCGTACATCTGCTTTAAGATATCATTAACACTGTCACTATGATTTTCAAGTTTTTGGGCAAACTTGTTTCTTTCTTCGTCTGTCACTATGTCTGAATCAATATTCGCAGCAATGAAATTGGCTGGGAATAAATGGTAATTTTCAGTAATTTGACGATCAATTTCTTCAGCTAATTCTTCAGGCGTCTCTGGTGCATTGTTGATGACGTCACCAAAGCTAATATGGATACGACGCTTTTGCCCTACAATACCTTGTACTATACTTTCGATGTCTTCAAACTCACCTTTTTCATAGCTACCGGTTGATGCTTTTTGATAAAGTTCTTCAGCTTTAGCCACATCACAAGGATCGTTTTCATAAGAAATCGCGACAGGGACAATGTTTAAGTTACTCATAAACTCGGAAAAAGGAATTTTCTGCTTACGTCCTTCCATAAAGAACATTTTTAAAATAGCAGGATCTGTCTTATCGTTACCGTCTTTGGCACGCCCTTCTTTTTGAGCAATCCAAATATTGTTTCCTGTTTCTAAAGAGTGAGAGATATAACTTGAAAGCAGTCCAAGTGATTTCATCAATTCACGTGGCCCTTTTGCGGATCGTTTTACAATAAAGCTTTTATTCAAACGCATTAATTCTGTTGCACAAGGCTTCTTCAGTAAGTTATCACCAATGGCAATACGTACTGTGTTGAAGTTCTCTTTAAATAAACACCAGTTAACCATTGCAGGATCCATCGCGATATCACGATGATTAGAAACGAATAAGTAAGCCTTATTTGGGTCTAATTTATCTAGGCCTGTGCACGTTACACCGTCACATGAATGTTCAATAGTTCCTTGCATATATTTGGCAACTTGATTTTGAATATCTTTGACCGATTTAATGCCTGACCATTTCTTCACAAGGAAACGTTTAATAAGGGGAATAAGCAACCAACCAAACATGCCCGACGCATGTGGGAAACGGTACTTTAAAATAGCGTTGATAAAATCTTTATCATCAATGAGTCGTTGAATCGCACCACTGACTTCATCATCATTATACGGGCGAATTTCTTTATAAATATCGTTATCTATATGCACAGTAATGCTTCATGTTGAAAAAACTGAGTTATTTTACTAATAAATAATGATTAACCAAACAACCTCTGTCAATAACCGTGATGGTTGGAGGTCATACCTCATATAATTGTCTACTTTTTCATCGTAGCTGCTATTTTTTGCACCAATTTGATCATGTTAAGAAATGATATCTACAGTATTTAGTTAATACATAACCCTCTTTGTTGACGCTAATAGAAAAAAACACGAAGATGTGCATGCTTATGTGTAAGAGAGTCAGTATGAAACAAGCTATTGAGTTTTCAAATAACGAACACCCTTTTCTTTTTGTTGGTTCACGCAAAAAGAGCCAATCTTCTTACTTTATTGTTGTAACGAATGGTTGTGTGTTAATCCGATTAGGTAAACAAGAGCACATGATCACTAAGGGTCATGGTTTCTGGATCCCATTTGATTGTTTACATGCCATCACAGTGCTACCTGGTGCAACATTTTACCAAGTGGCCTTTTCGGTTCGTATGACACAGCCACTATGCACTGATGCAGGCTTTTTTGTTGTGTCATCGCTCGTAAGAGCTGTGCTTGATGAATTGGCAAAATCTCCCGTTCAAGATCATAAATGGGATGGCGCAGAAGGTCGTTTATTAAAAGTCATTGCAGATAAAGTTGAAAAACTTTCTGTGTCGACTCAATCACTTTGTCCAGCGATCAATAAGCAGCATCATAATTCATTAGCATTAATGCTAAAAGGCAATAAAATAACTGAAAAAACAGCCATATCAAGCCTTGAATCTGTAATGAATATGACAGTAAAAGAGTGTGAAGCCTGCATTCTAATGCGAGAAGTACTTAAGCTAAGTCGTTCAGGACGAAAGCTCCCACAAATTGCGGCTCAATTGAATACGACAGAACAAATGGTAGACGCACTTTCTTTGCCAATTTTAGGTGAAAGCTTACGCTAAATGAAATACGCCCTTAACATGGGCGTTTTTTAATTCAGAGGGATATGAACTTGCATTGATACGCCATCTTCAACATGGCTATTATTATGCCAACGATAATCAAACCTCACGCGTGGTTTTTGACCACTAATATCACCAAAGCCTAAACTCATTTGCAGTCCATGGTTTAATATCCAATCTTCAGCCCCCGCTGCACTTGTGAATGCTTCATCATCATCGTTAGTCGGCATCCAAAAACCTAAACCATAAAACGTCGATGAATTGTG
This sequence comes from Photobacterium sp. GB-210, assembly GCF_003026075.1. Taxonomy (NCBI): domain Bacteria; kingdom Pseudomonadati; phylum Pseudomonadota; class Gammaproteobacteria; order Vibrionales; family Vibrionaceae; genus Photobacterium; species Photobacterium sp. GB-210. The sequence continues at coordinate 46,640 of NZ_PYNU01000007.1, forward strand.
ATCCATTAAAACAGGTGAGTCTGCAAATTTATCATCCCAGTGTAGCCAGAATTTATCACCATAACTATTAGAATCAATTTTCCATGGTATAGCGTTATCGTGGCGTGAAAACATTAGCGAATGGTTTATATTATTGTTGCGATCAATGCTATAAATAGGTGCTGAGCAGTCTTTGGTATTATTTAGATAATCGATACTAAAAGGCTGAGAAACAGTATCTAAAGAATAATAATTTTTGCATTTGAAAGCGTAAGTTGACGAAGAAAACATAAATAATAAGCAACAAAAAACACCAAATGAGATTTGTTTAAACACTTCGCCATATCCCCTAAAGTTAAAAATGATAACGCTCGTCTGTCATTAATAACCGGCTAACACTTGCCGTTGTTAAATCACTGATATTTTGATTTTTAGCTAATGCTTCTCGAATTAGCGTACTTCTAATCGGCACCGTTTCAGGACATGCAAGCACTTGCCATTGACTAAGTATTTCATTTGACATGAAAAATTTTCCAAAATTCAAGAAATTATCAGGGCCAATAACAAATGTAATTTGATGGTTTGGGTAACGCTTTTGTAATTCAACAAGTACCGCATAGGTTGTTATCGCCTCATCACCTACTGCGATATCTTGCTCTAACGTGGACAGCACGAGATTATCTTGGGAAATGTCATCGATAAAAGCAGAAACTAACTCACAACGTAATGAATAATCCAACATATTCTTACCCCAAGCATGATTGTAACTTGGAAGTAAAAGCACTTCGTCATAATGCGTTAATCGTTCTAAAACCGAACGATGCCCTAAACTAGGCGGATTAAAAGCGCTACCGAATATAGCAAGTGTTTGTTTCATCCATCAAACCTTTTGTTCTATCAATTTACTTATATTCACACTAGAGATTTCTAATGATGTAACTATTAATTAAGCATTTAATAGGAAAATGCCCCTTAATTTTAGTAATATCTATCTTTAGCATTGATCATAATAACGAGTTATCGCATGATTTTGCCAAAGGTGTAATGGTTTATCTCTCATTTATCCATTATATCGCTTCAAATGATTAATATTTGGGCTAACTCTCTTAAGGATTCATATACCATGGAACAGCTTATCCGCACTGAAATGCGCGTGCTACCAGTCATTGACGTTGATTTTGAAATCCAACGCCGAGTTGAATTTATTCAAAAAAAACTTAAACAATCAGGCTGTAAATCACTTGTACTAGGCATTAGTGGTGGCGTGGATTCAACAACATGTGGTCGCCTTGCTCAACTTGCTGTTGATGGTTTAAACCAAGTGTCTAACAGCAACGAGTACCAGTTTATTGCCGTTCGTCTCCCCTATGGTGAACAACAAGATGAAGACGAAGCACAACTCGCATTAAGCTTCATCCAGCCTAGTCACTCTGTCAGCGTTAATATTAAAAATGGTGTTGATGGCACTCATGCAAGCACCCTTTTTGCATTAGAAAATACTGGGCTTATTCCTAGCGACAACGCTAAAGTTGATTTCGTGAAAGGCAATGTAAAAGCTCGCACACGTATGATTGCTCAATACGAGATTGCAGGGCTTGTCGGCGGTTTAGTTATTGGTACCGATCATTCAGCTGAAAACATTACCGGTTTTTATACAAAGTTTGGTGATGGTGCTTGTGATTTGGCACCTCTATTTGGTTTAAATAAACGTCAAGTTCGTGCTCTAGCAGCAAAACTTGGTGCGCCAGAACAATTAGTTTATAAAGTACCTACAGCTGACCTAGAAGAATTAGCGCCACAAAAAGCTGACGAGGATGCTTTACAAGTTTCTTACGATCAGATTGATGACTTCTTAGAAGGCAAACCCGTTACCGATTTTGTCCGCGATCGCTTAATCTCTATTTATAAAGCAACCCAACATAAGCGCCAACCTATTCCGACGATTTACGATGAGGAATAATGACTGACAGCTATATGTCGTCATAAACAACTTATAAAAAAGCCCGTGTATTTATCAAATACACGGGCTTTTTTATTAACTAACCACAAAATTTCATGCATTAAGCACAGTTAACACAATCTTTTGAATGAATAAGCGCGTCTAATTGTTGCCATAAAGGATCACAGAGACCAGCACGATAAACAGCATGCTTAAAAGCGTCATGCTCAGCTTGATACATTAAGAAATGGCGGCGTGAATTATTACTGCTTGATTGAACGTTAGCTAAGCGATCGCAGGTTTTAACAATTAATGCTAAGCGTGCTGCATCTTCAGCTGGATCAAGTGATAGTAACCGTTGATTTATCTCTAATTTTCGTTTCGCTCGATCTTCTAACTTCACATCAGTGACGTAATTCACTGCGTCAGCAATGGTAAAACCAAATAAGTCTGCCAACTCGTCAAAGCTGGTATCAGTATCTTCAATCACATCATGTAGTTGAGCTACAATCATTGCATCAATACCATATGGTCGTGCAAATTCAGCAACTGTATCTAAATGTACGTAGTAAGGATAATCTCCGTATTTTTGCTCGCCATGTCGACTTTTAGCAAAAGCTTGAGCCTGTAAATATCGGTCATTCATATAATTACCCTAATAAAATTATGTTTTTATTATTTGTATAATAAAAGCATACAATTGAACAAGCTTTTATTTGAAATAAAAGTATCCAATTATAAAAAAAGAGCCGTTAAGCTCTTCTTTTTATTACTCTTCTTCATCACTGAAGGTTTCACCAGCCGCTTCACGACGCTTTATATCCGCTTCTCGGATCTGGTGAGCAACAATCATTATCGCTTCACCACTACTAATACCTTGCGCCATCAGCTCATGGATACGCTCAGCAGCTTCTTGTTGTTGTTCATGATTGAGCGTTGGAGTGTGATTGTACATAACTATCTTCTTGTTGATGAACGAAGCATTATTTTAGAGTGAATAGCCGATAATGTCACTGATTATCAAGCTTATCAATACAGACTCTCACTTTAGTCACTTACCCTGGATGACCGTCAACACGGGGCTTTGTGAGTACTGGAAAATAGACGATGGTGAAAATCCCAAAAGCAACAGCCCACAAACTTGCAGAAATCACATAGCCATCAAGTAACAAAGCAGGCGCGACAGTAGTCAGTAATACTCGTGCTAGTAATGACAAAAATAACGCAATAAACGCAACCAGCATAAAACGCCCAACTTGCAATTTACGACCAGTGTGTCCTAAAGATACACGCGAGATCATTGCTAGTATCATTCCGCCTAGTCCGCCGATGGTAATAATATGAATAGCAATAGACTCACTGATCGCTGTTGTGTAAAAGCTGCAACCAAGCAAAAATAAACCAATAATTAAAGACAAGTAAGCAAGATGCAAAGACCACAACAGTGGAATACGGAGTGTTGAGATTGTGCGCCAGCGATAAAGACGAACAAAGTTAGTTGTAGCCGCAACGATCGACAACGGAGCAATAACCCCATTTATTGTTGCGTTATTTATAAAGAATGTCGCCAGCAGCAACAACCAAGCAGGTATAAGTGCAAGATATTCAATCGTTTTAATTCGTTTAATAACTTCAGTATTTGTTCCGCGTGAAGTAAAAAATGGGATAACCCGACCACCAACAACTAAGGTAATCACAGTAACGACAAGCACGACAGGTAAAGCAATATCAGCAATAGATTGATGACTCTTGCCTAATGCAATGAAATGAAATTGAATATTGGTAAAAGCAAACAGTAGTAAAACGGGTACAAAGAAAAGATTACGCCACTGTTTAACTTTTATGATTGGTATTGCAAGATAGTAGATAGCCACGACAATCCATAATGTATCAATAAACAGCCAAAGACTGCTAACTGAGCCCATCATTAAACCGATACGAGCAATCAACCAAAGGCTGAAAACCAGAAGTAGTTTAGTGCCTTTAATACTTGTTTGCCCTGTCCAGTTTTGTACAGCCGTCAATAAAAAACCAATAATGACTGCGCCTGAAAATCCAAATAGCATTTCATGGCTATGCCACCAAATAGGATTTGAATACATAAAACTAGATAATTGAAACTCACCTGACCAGAACAATGCCCACATTATCATTGCGATAACTGAAAAAGCACTTGCTCCAAGAAAAAACGGTCGAAAGCCTAATCGTAAAATTGCAGGTATTTTATCTTCTTTTGCTTTGTCGATAATTTGCATAATTTTCACCACCTTAAACATGTATTAATTATACATGTTTAAGAGTATAAAAAAACCACTCGTATAAAGTGGTTTTAAACTTAATGAGTATCATCAGAGTAATCAATGGGTCGAGTGATACTTTGAATGTCTAAAATAGATATCTCACCTTGCCATCGACTTTTAATTAAGCCAACATCAAGCCAATATCGCCCTTCAGGGATATTAAGTTTGGGTAACTTAGTCGGCAGATAAATGTCCGTTTGTTCGCTCCATAATGGTCGCCAATCTGTATCATTTAAGTCATACAGTTTTATCGACAAACTCGGCGCAGGACATGATGAATTCAATTTAGCCACATGATCAATACGCCATGAATTGCTGTCTTTCCAACCTAAGTTCTGTTTGGCTGGCGGCTCATTAAGCACAATCCATTTATTCCAAGCGGGTTCACCATCAGCGATAATCGTTAACTTATATAATCCTGCTTCTACTTTATGATCGAGCTTTTTCGCATCAACCGTAAAGTAACCACCATCATCAACCACAGGTTTGGCATCAATTAAATTATCATTAGGCCACTTAGAAAAACTGATCTTCGTAATGTTAACTCGTGTTGAACCAACAATCGATAACTTAAGTAACTGCTGATTAATGTTTTGAACCACAGAACGCTCAATCGATAACTTGGATAACCAAGAAGGTAAAACTGTATTATCAAGGCTATGGCCACAGTCCTCTGTAATCGCAAGATCAAGCAAACCATTAAGATTCGCTTTCTGATCTGTTGTCGGAGATTGCTGCCAAGCCTCTATAATCGATTCAAATGATTTATCAGTTTGACCTTCAAGTAAATGTCGATGGGCAGCCGCATAAGAGCTTTGATCTACAAACCAAGCTGCGTTGGCGTTAGGTATTAAGAATAAAGCGTTAATAATACCTAACTGACACAAGAAAAAGGTTATTCTTCTCATTTAATAACCAGTACTTATGGCTTCATACGGTAGCCGACACCACGTAATGTTTCGATATCAATACCTGGTAATTTTTGACGTAATTGCAGAATATGAGTATCAACCGTACGTGTAGTTGGGTAGTGGTTATAACCCCAAACTTGATCAAGTAATTCGTCACGTGTAAATACACGACCTGCATTTTTTGATAAGAATACAAGAAGTTCAAATTCAGTACGCGTTAACGTAATATTTTCATTATCAAAAATGACTTCACGGCTTTCTTGATTGATAATGATATCGCCGACTTTAATGATATTAGCTGCTGCAGTATCTTCATCGTCACCACGAAGATGTACGCGTACTCGTGCAAGTAATTCTTCTTCAGCAAAAGGCTTCGTTAGATAGTCTTTTGCACCAGAATCTAAACCAACAACTTTATCGTTAATCGATACCATTGCAGTTAATAAAATAACAGGAACGTGCTTCTTTTTAAGCCATGAGCCTAAATAATTTAATGAGTCACCTTCAGGCAATTGACGATCTAGAACAACAAGATCGGCCTCTTTCCATAAAGCGTCTACCTTACTAGCGCAATCTGCATATAAACAGTTATAACCAGCTTGCTTTAAGCAATCGAGTAAACCATCAGCAAGGTTGCGGTCATCTTCAACCAGTAGCAGAGTTTGATTCACACGGTATCTCCAATATAAAGGTGGTTGGTGGGCCTATTAATTTCAATTTCCCCCCCATTCTATTAATCATTGATTCTACAATCGTCAAACCTAAACCTAAACCTTGTTCACTAACAAAAGGTTTACGCAGTTTAGACCAATCTTTGGCAGTTAATGGGCCTTGGTCTTGAACCACAATTTTAAGTTTTCCATCATAGTATGAAGTTGTTAATGTAATTGGTGCTACGCCATATTTATGAGCATTAGAAAATAAGTTATCTAAACATGTACCAAGCCAATAAATATTTACGTGAACACTTCTATCTTCAGCAAGATGTAAAGTTACATCATACTCTTCAGCAAGATAGCCTAACCATTCATTGACGGATTCAACTTCTTGCGTACTTAATTGTTGTTGGTTAGCTTGTAAGTAATCTTTACTTGCTTCAGCTAACTGTCGTAATCGTCTTGAATCATCAGTCAAACGCCTAAACTCATCATACAGACCTTCTGGTAATTCATCAAAGTGGCGTCTAAATCCTTCAACAGTCATCGCTAAACTTGCTATAGGCGTTCTTAATTCATGCGTCAAAATTTGTAGAACTAACATGCGTTCTTGCATATCTCGGCGACGAATACGGAAACGATAAACTCCCCAACTTACCAGTAATAATGCATTACTTACCAACAAACATACCAGTAAGTAATACGTTAAGTGCGACTTATTCTCTTCACGCCAACATATATTTCCATTCTGAGCTAAACAAAAATCATGACGATTTAAGCGTTTTAAATGCAAACCATGACGGGCTAAGACCTTTAACCATGTTGACTGGTTATAAAGGTTATAGACATTACCATTTCGTACCCATAGTTCACCGTTCGCAATGAAGAAACGAGCACCAGAGATTAATACTTTAATTTCATCGCTATTCATTCGTTGTAAACGACCAAGTAAGGTTGTCGATGACGCTAATGGGTGTTCTTTAATATGCAAAAACTTACTGAGTTCTGACACCTTTCCTGGGTGTTCAGCTAAATAACGATATGCATAACTACCACCGCCGGGATGAATATATCCTGAACGAACAAACCACCCTTTTGGTAACGTTGTCTTATTACAAATAGCTCGAGTAAAAACTACAGGCTGTGTTACCAATGGTGAATAAGGCCACGGGCCCTTACATGTTAACGAGTTTTGATATAGCTGCCTCAGTGCTGAAAGAGGATACTTTTTAGTTTGAGGTAATAAGCTAGAAGGCAACAGTAAAGGTGCTGGATAGGTACTTTGTAGTTTACGAAAGTCGTATGTAGATACAGGTTCACTTTCCAATAAATCTGTTCGAACAGCCGCCAATCTTTCAGGTAATGAAACACCTTCAGCATGGCTAGCAGTAGTAAATAAGAGTGAGAATAAAAGAACATACGTTTTCATTCATATACTTTAACATTATTTCTCACTAAATTGTCAAAGTTATGTCATGTAAAAAAATGCAAACATTAAATATCGGTCAATTCATGCCATAAGGCAAAGGCTTTATACTTAAAAAGGATAAAAATTATCTATATTAAATACTCACCAGAGAAGTGACTTGTGAAGCCTTCGTTGCTTCGGCTTCTTTTACTCAATCAAAAGATATTAATTTTATGCATGTTGTGTTGACGGATCTCTCTACGTTATTTGCCCGATTCGAGCGAAACATTGCTTTGGAGTTATTTATTAAATAGTGATTAGAAATAAAAATGCCACTCATGTGAGTGGCATTGTTTACTTTACTATTAACGATTTACAGGTGCTCAAGTATTTTCAAACATGAGTCTTTAGCATCGCCGAACAACATATGGCTATTATCTTTAAAGAATAATGGGTTTTGAACCCCAGCATAACCAGTACTCATTGAACGCTTAAACACAACCACTTCTTTGGCATTCCAGACTTCAAGTACAGGCATACCAGCGATTGGACTGTTAGGATCCTCCATCGCGGCAGGGTTAACAGTGTCGTTTGCACCAATAACAAGTACAACATCAGTTTGTGGGAAATCATCATTGATCTCATCCATTTCTAACACGATGTCATAAGGCACTTTTGCTTCAGCTAATAGCACGTTCATGTGTCCAGGTAGACGACCAGCAACAGGGTGAATACCAAATCGAACATCAATGCCTTTTGCACGTAACTTATCTGTGATCTCGTGAACAGGATATTGCGCTTGAGCAACCGCCATGCCGTATCCTGGAGTAATGATAACTGAGCGTGCATCTTTTAGCATTTCAGCCACTTCTTCTGCTGAAGCTTCACGGTGTTCGCCGTATTCTTCATCAGAGCTTGCTGCTGTACCATCCGAACCAAAACCGCCAGCGATAACACTAATAAATGAACGGTTCATCGCCTTACACATAATGTAAGAAAGGATAGCACCAGAAGAGCCTACTAATGCACCTGTTACGATTAGAAGGTCGTTTGCTAACATGAAACCCGCCGCTGCTGCAGCCCAACCAGAATAAGAGTTAAGCATGGATACAACCACAGGCATATCAGCGCCACCAATTGAAGCAACAAGGTGGTAACCAAATACAAACGCAATAAGTGTTACTAAGATTAGCGCCGTTAATGAACCTTCTGACTGTACAAACCAAACTAGCAATAGTGCTGAAACAACAAGCGCTAACAGGTTTAATTTGTGACGGTGAGGAAGCATTAGTGCTGATGATGAAACTAATCCGCGTAACTTAGCAAATGCAACTAACGAACCGGTAAAAGTTACTGCACCGATAAATACGCCAAGGAAAATTTCAACCAAGTGAATGTTTAACATTACACCTGTAAGGTCACCGTGATCTAAGTAAGTATTAAAACCTACTAATACCGCAGCCATACCTACAAAGCTGTGTAACATAGCAACAAGCTCTGGCATCTCTGTCATTTCTACTTTTTTAGCGTAGAAAATACCAATTGCACCACCAATGATCATCGCAAGGATAATCCAAACTGTGCCTTCAGTGTGAGGACCAAAGATAGTAGCAATCAGAGCGATTGCCATACCAGCAATACCAAAGTAATTACCGTTTCGTGCTGTTTCTTGCTTAGACAGTCCCGCTAAAGACATGATAAACAGTACGGCAGCAACAAGGTAAGCTGCTTGTACGATTCCTGCAGACATGTGTTACTCCTTATTTATCTTTACGGAACATTTCTAGCATTCTCTTGGTCACCGTAAAGCCACCAAAGATATTAATACTAGCGATGAGAACAGCAATAAACGCGAGGAAGGATACCACCCCATTTCCCTGACCGACTTGGAGCAAAGCACCAACAATAATGATGCCCGAGATAGCGTTAGTTACTGACATTAAAGGAGTATGTAAAGAGTGGGATACATTCCAAACCACGTAGTATCCAACGACACATGCAAGGACGAATACAGTGAAGTGCGTTAAAAACTCTGCTGGAGCATAATTAGCAATCCAAGCAAATAGCGCAATCCCCGCGCCCATTAAGCCAAATTTCTTAACCGGTGATGTTGGCTCTTCAACTTTAGGTTCAACTTTAGCCGCCGCTTTTGGCTGTTGAGCTGCCGCAGAAACTTTAATTGGTGGCGCAGGCCACGTTAATTCACCCGCTTTAACAACCGTTAGACCGCGTAATACTTCATCATCAAAATTGATATCAATATTGCCGTCTTTCTCTTTGCAAAGCAGTTTAAGTAAGTTAACAAGGTTTGTTCCGTAGAGCTGAGAAGACTGTGTTGGTAAGCGACCAACCATATCTGTATAGCCGATAACTTTTACACCATTTGGTGTCGTAACAACTTTATCTGCTTCAGTGTATGCACAGTTACCGCCATTCGCAGCAGCAAGATCGACAATAACACTGCCTGATTTCATTGAATCTACCATTTCTTTGGTGATCAATTTTGGTGCTGGGCGCCCAGGGATAAGTGCGGTAGTAATGATGATATCGACATCTTTCGCTTGCTCTGCGTATAAACGCTCAGCCGCTTTATTGAATTCATCAGACATTTCTTTAGCGTAGCCATCTCCCGTTGAAGTATCTTCTTTATAATCAACTTCTAGGAATTCAGCGCCCATTGATTCAACTTGTTCTTTAACTTCAGGACGAACATCAAAAGAACGAACAATCGCACCAAGGCTACCAGCAGCACCAATAGCGGCAAGACCTGCAACACCAGCACCAGCAACGAGGACTTTCGCTGGAGGCACTTTACCTGCAGCGGTAATTTGACCAGTAAAGAATCGACCAAACTCATGAGCGGCTTCAACAACAGCACGGTAACCTGCGATATTTGCCATTGAGCTTAAGGCATCAAGCGCCTGTGCACGTGAAATACGCGGTACAGAATCCATCGCCATAATATTAATATTTTTAGACGATAGTTTTTCTAATAATTCAGGATTTTGAGCAGGCCAAATAAAACTAACTAAGCTTGCACCCTCTTTGATGAGCTCAAATTCATCTACACCTGTTACAGGATTAACCTGCGGTGCATTGACTTTAAAAATAAGATCCGATTGCCATACTTCATCAGTTGAGACAACCGTTGCCCCTGCCGCTTCATAAGCAGCGTCATCAAAGCTTGCTAAACGTCCAGCTCCTTGTTCAACAACAACGCTGAACCCCATTTTCAATATCTGCTCGACCGTTTTAGGTGTTGCAGCTACTCGCGTCTCATGAGCGAGTACCTCTCTCGGTACACCAATCTGCATTATTATTCCCTGTACATTGGCTAAAACATAATCATTTTGTATCCAACCCAGCAAGCAACATCAAGCTTTTTGTAGTAAAAATACAAAAATCCCCATATCTACAAGTCAAAAACCCTAGTGACTGTCATTATACTACTGAAATTAAACTACATTTATATTTCTAGCATCCATAATAGTACATTTAAAAATAATGACTGAATCACACTTTCTATCTGCTTTTGACTCTAAAACGATAATTGTCAGCTATATACTCAATAAACAATATTTAACCTAATCAACTTATTGTTTTAAAAAACAACCAACTTTAAATATGCTTAACTGATAATTTTGTCATATGAATATTCACAATAGGATAATGATATAATGTAAAATTCATTTTTAATGTTTAAAAAGATACTTTTATACCATTACAATTGCAATGAAATTTGTTGAATATTACTACAGCTTTTATTTGAACATTTTATCGCCCATTTGTTTAATAAACATTTCTGCTTTTTTAATCATAAATGTTTCCGCATCATGACGAGAGCTGAGTAAATCTGAACGAATAAAGTGGTGTGTATTTAATTCTCCGTCGATCTCTTTACAAATTCTTCCAGCGATTCTAAATTGCCCTCCTTCTTGCTTCGGCTCAGGATAAATTAAGTAACCATTATAAAGAGTTGGCTCAACTTCCTGAGTGGTAACCTCTGATTTTTTAGAACCAAATAGCTTTGAAAAAAAGCCCATTTTTATACTCCTACGACTAAATCATTTAATAATATTTTTATTTTTAGCAATGAATATTTTACTTTAACTAAAGCCAAATAGTACCCACTATTTTTAGGCGGTTATAGCGGAATTTTAAGCAAAAAAAAGCCGGCAATCATGCCGACTTTAAAAATCTCAATACAAAATGTTATCGATAGATGCCAATATCTTTCTGTAAATGAACTGGGATATCTTCAATACTGTAAGCGACTGACTTTTTTGATCGGTTAAATACAATATCAAATAGGTGTGCAATCAATCCTTTGATCGTTACTTCATAACTTTTTTTATCCTGAAGATGTAACGTTGTAGCTGCGTCCACATCAAATGTATGTGCCATGATTGCCCCTGAAAAAGGTATTAAATTCAATAAACACGAGTAGTTTATCGTCTGTTTACATAACCTATAAATGACAATATTTCTTTCATAGCATTAGTTTTTCTTATGTGTTAACACTTGATTACTAACGATTATTACCCTAAAGCACAAAAGACTATTAAGAACGATTACATTACTAAATGTTTAGTTTTTTGTTTCAAATAGAATCTTTTTTTGTATTTGAACAAAAACAATGATAACAATAAGTTAACAAAAGGATTTTTAACTTATGCTTTTTTTTCTTAATAAATATTCTGCTATTTTATTGATGTTTGCAGGTGTCGTCGGTTTTAGCTTTCCAAGTATTAGTCGTATTGTCTTCCCTGCTTTACCGTATATCTTGTTTTTCCTGATGCTTTTTACTTTATTAGGAATTAAACAAGAGTTACTTATCCGCAAGTTGTTATCTAAAAGTGTTTGGTCTTATGCGCTTTTCCATAGCCTAGGGCTCACTTTATTCGCCGCTGTATTGCTATATATCTTTAACATTTCAACCCCACTATTTATCGCTATAACGGCGGTAACGGCGACAGGTACATTATTTGCGACCCCTGCCATAGCGAAAACCTTAGGCTTTGATGTATTGCATGCGATGGCATTAACGATTGCCTCAACATTAATGATGCCGATCATATTATTTTTTAACCTTACTTTACTTCAAAGTGACACGGTAACTTTGGATTTTATCCAATATATACAACGACTAACGATATTCATTATTGGACCAATGGCTATTTCTGCGCTTTGCTACAAAATGATAAACCCAACACTATTACAGAAAATTCATCACAGAATATCTAAGTTAACCGTTCTGCTAATTTTTGCTTTTCCGCTTGGGCTTGTCGCTCCTTTGAGGGAAATGTTTGAACGTTCATTACACGAAGGGATGAGCTATTTACTGCTAGGCTGTTTACTTTGCGGATTATTTTTCGGTATCACTTACTTAACCTATTATAAGAAAAATCAACAAGCCAAAACGCTGTATGCCATTACTGCAACTAATCGTAATGTATTACTTACCTACACCATAGCAAGCAGTTATTTAGGATTTGAATATTTAGCACTGATGGCAGCGATTCAAATTCCGACTTATACATTACCTGTTCTTCTTAAACTCATCGCCAAGACTAAATTTGAAAACCAAGATTCATTTGTCGATAAAAAGAAAGCCGACTAACGGTAATTTGTTAGTCGGCTTAAGCTTTGTTTCTATCGATGAGTTTAGCTAGTATTTAGGCGACATCTTGATTACCAGTACAGGGAATATAAACCGTATTATTATCTACTGGTACATCAAAGTATTTTTTCTGTTTTGCATAAGCTTCAAAAGCATCAGCCATTGTAACGTTAAGCGGCATAGGCTCTTTAACGTAATCTAATAATGGCGCATAGCCTTCTTTACCTGTTGCGGTATAGCCCGATGAAACGGAACTATAAACTTTATCATCTTCAACAGGTATCCACTTACCGTCTTGTAAATGCTCTAATAACTCAATGCGTGTACCTTTCACAGCACAACAGCGATAGGTGTAACGAAGATCTGCTACATAGGGAAAACTTCCATCACCAGTCCCATCTACACCGTTACTAATCGCATTATCAATCGCTCCTTCAAGCGCTTGACGAATACGTTTACCTTTAACGCTATAAATCATAATACCAATAGCAAAAGGTAGTAATTTCCCTGCAATATCTGCAGGCGTAATAATACCTGGATTTAATGAGCACCTAACGCCACCAGCGTTATGAATACCAAAATCGACGTTATGACCTAGCTCACGGGCTTTCCAGACGAAACTTTCAACCACCCAAGGAGCAATTTGACTTGGACCTCGTTGATCAGGAATACGAATATGACGAAGCGGCTCATTAATAACAGCAATTTCTTCAGTTTGCAGTGCACGTACCGCAGGGCGATAGTGCTCATTGAGTATATTTTCAATGATAGGATCTTTCACTACAAAACGAATGTTATCTTGCTGGCTTAAAAAATGACGAACGATTTCATGATCATCACTTTCTAAATGCTCGGTGCGGCTTGCATCTACCGTAAATTGACGACCTAGTAATAGTTGATTAGCACCAAACGCCTGCTCAATTGTTCCGTCTTCAGCAAACTCTAATGTTATATGTCCTACCGCCAATGCATTACAACCCGCTTGTACAACACAGGTATTATTAACAGTGTGTGCGTATTGATCAGTTTTACCGTAACCAACGTTGGTGAAATCACCTTGCATGGTGTGAGTATGGCCACCAATAATGACGCCTATTCCATCAACAGCTTGAGCAAGCTCAATATCGTGGTCATAGCCTAGATGGCTTAACACAACAATCTTATTGATACCCTGCTTATGTAGATACTGAACAGTATTACGCGCAACCGTCTCGACATTCATAAAGTGAGTATCGGGATCTGGGTTCGCAATGCCGGCCATATTTTCGATCGCTACACCAAAAATCGCAACAGGCTCACCATGCACATCTTTTACAATATATTTAGCGGTTGCAGTGCTATTGTCATAACCGTAAACATTGGCTTTATCTCGCAGCGGATTAGACTTGGTTTGAACTTCTTGTGACAGATCCCAATTACCAGCCAGTAACGGGAAGTGCGTATGATCAAGAAAATCAGCGACACAGTCGTTACCCATATCAAGTTCATGATTTCCCAATGCCATCGCTTCAACACCAATCGCATTTAGTAGTACAGCATTAGCCATACCTTTATATAATGAGAAATATAACGTGCCTTGGAAACAATCACCTGCGTGTAAAAACATGAATTCACGTTGATTCAAATAGGCTTCAGCTTTTAATTCACTTACTGCCGATGAAATACGAGAAAAACCACCACAACTGGCATATACCGAGGATTCAGTATCTAAAACGTGTTCAGGTAAATTCAGTGATATAGATGATGGTTCAAAATTTGAATGCGTATCATTGATATGAGCAAATGTAATCTTTGCTTTTTTATTATTCTTTGTCATAAAAAATTACGTCTCTCCCTGAAGGACTCATATGAATGAGAGATATGTTTAGTTTAAGTCACCTATTTAGCCTAAACGATTTCACTATAAGACAAAATAACTGTGATAAATATCAATATAGCATGATTCATGATGATCATTTAATGAATAGTAAGACTAATTGCTATTTATCATCTTACTACCCATTAAATCATCTTTGCTAAAATGTTACTGATAACGAGCATGGCGTTGTAAAAACTCAATTTTGTAACCATCCGGATCTTGTACAAAGAAAAACTTCGCTAATAACGTCCCCTCACGGAAAAACTCTTTAATCTCTAAAGGCGCATAACCACAATCCGTTAATTTTGCATGTTCAGCTTCTAAATCATCCACAGCGACAGCAATATGACCATAACCCGTACCATGGGTATACGGTTCTTCCGTTCCCTCATTCCAAGTCAGCTCAAGCTCCATATCATTTTCATTGTTGCGTAAGTAAACCAGACTAAACCCTTCAAAATCTAAACGCTCAGCAATCTCTAAATCTAATGCTTCTTTGTAAAACTTTAATGAAGCGTCAAGATCTAACACACGGATCATTGAGTGAATTATCTTAGCCATCTAACTCTTCCTTCTATTATTATTTGTTTGAAATCATATAACTATTTAAAGCATATCATGCTATGAATATGTGATCAGTTCTTGCGAGTCAACGATTGATTTACTATATCGTATACAGGAATAAACGAGGTTTGTAGAGTTTTATGCATTTAGAAAGAATTGAAATATCCGGTTTCCGTGGTATTAAGCGTTTATCCTTGTCTTTTAAAGAGTTAACCGTCCTAATTGGTGAAAATGCGTGGGGTAAATCCTCTTTGCTCGATGCGCTTTGTTTAGCATTGTCTCCAGATGCTGAGTTTTACGAGTTTAACTTTTCCGATTTCCATATCGATCATGCGTTAGGTAATGAGCGAGCGACAGAAATTCAGATTGTTTTACATTGGAATGAAGATTATAAAGGTGAACATAATGCCCGTCGCTACCGTGGGTTTCAGCCTTTTCTCTCAGAAAAAGACGGTATAAAGCATTTTTATTATCAAATTCACAGCCATATTGAAAACGATAAGATCATTACTAATAGACAATTTTTACATTCAACTGGTCATGGCATTTCACATCCTGATACGGATAAGTTGATTCGACAGCTAATGGTGCTTCACCCTATTGTTCGTATTCGTGATTCGAGACGTCTTCACGAAGAACGTCATGACGGTAATAATGAGCAGCCATTAACGCAAACGCCGCAAGAGCTTCGCGTACAAAAACGTTTAGATAATACCTGTCGACGGTTAATGACACAGCCCGGTCACGTCAGTACAGCAGAAATTAAAAGTAGTATTACTACGTTACGATCATTAGTTGATCACTACTTTGCCTTTGCGCCCCACCAGCGTAGTAAAGCATTATCGCCACACTACTCTTCATTACAACAAACCAATACACATGGTTTATATGCAAATCCGTTTGATCAATTGATTCAGCCCCACATGACAAAGCAAGCGCGTTTATTGTTAATGGGGTTATTGAATGAATATATTCGTGCAAGGGGTCCTGTCGAGTTAAAACGCATTTCACGACCTATTATGATCTTGGAAGATCCAGAAGGTCGTTTGCATCCGATCATGCTCCATCAAGCATGGGCGTTTATTCAAAATATGCCGATGCAAAAGATCTTAACGACCAACAGCCCTGAGCTTTTAACTTCTGCGCCGTTAACCGCGATCAAGAAGTTGATACGTCAGCCATATAAAACGGAAGTATATGGTGTAGATAATGGGGAGTTGAGTAAAGATGATACCCGTAAAGTCACTTTTCACGTACGCATGCATCGCCCGAGTGCTTTCTTTGCAAGAGTATGGCTGTTAGTTGAAGGGGAAACGGAAGTATGGTTATTTAATGAAATGGCACACCTAAATGGTTATAACCTTGCCGCAGAAGGGATTCAAATTATTGAGTTTGCGCAAAGTGGATTAAAGCCATTGATCAAGTTGGCAAAGATACTCGGTATTGAATGGCATTTAGTGGCTGATGGTGATCTAGCGGGTAAGAAATATGCAGAGAAAGTCCGTAATATGCTTGGCGATGATCCCGAGCGTGAACGCTTGACAGTATTGCCAGCAAAAGACATTGAACATTTCTTATATAAAAATGGCTATGAACCTTTGTTTCGTGACTTAGCGAATATCACTGATACTAAAATACCAATGCGTAAGATCATTCATAAGGTACTAAGAAAAACAGCGAAACCCGATATGGCATTGGCAATCGTTAAATATACTCGCGATGAGAAAGATAACCGCACACCTCTGCTTATCCGTTGGGTATTAAAACGTATCGTTGCAATGTCGCGTGGTTTTGGCTGATAACCAGCATCGAGTTTAGTTAAATCAAAGCCTGTTTAGATGTAGGCTTTTAATCTTTTGATTAAAGATGTGCTAGAAGAGAACGATCTCTCGTATTTAATGGTTACCGTTTTCTTCTTTCTTTTTCTTTATCACATTTTGATATCGAATTTCAGCAAATATCCATCCAAAGTAATTTACTATTAAGCCCATGACAAACCAAAACAGTGCGTATTTTGCTGTATTCGGTAAAAACACATCCCATTTAGATTGATTAGAAAAAAGTAACGTTTGTAAAAACAAACCAATTATTAAGAAAAAAACATAAATTGCTGTTTGAGAAAGAACATAATGCAACTGCCCTTTTTCACGCCGTATGCTCCAACGTTTGAACCATTTTTCATTCCATTTTTTAAGCATTATTATTTTCCTAAATCCGTTATTTGATTATGTCTTTTAAATTACTATTTATAATTCATGATTTATAAACTCATTGACTAAAAATTAGAAACAAAGCTCACTATAATAGTAACCGTATAACATAGTATCTTTATGACGTGATAATTCGATCAAAAAAGCCAGTCAATCAAACTGGCTTATTATTGCGTAATAAATAGATAGAGAAAATATGGTATTACATATTTAAATTAATCATCTTTTTTGGAAAAACAACGTCACTTTACCTACTTCAAAGCCAAATTTGGTCATGGTTGCAACATTGAACATGTGCTTTTCATCTTGGCGATACATCCAGTCATTAAATGTAATATTATAAACTGTATCATCTACGGGAATCGCTAAGGTATATTGCCATTGCAATGCATTACCGACCTCAACTCCTTGTGCTTCACCAATAACATCACCCGCCGTTCCGGTATATCGTCCATCTGCTTGTTTTTTTATCGTCCAAATACGCTGTTGGGTTTCACCATCATCAAATACAAAGTCTTCGACAAGGGTTAATGTATCCTTTTTTACTGTACCTACTATATCAACCGTAAATCGGCGTGTTTGTTTACCTTTATAATCTTGCAGCATTCCCCATGCCGTTGTTTTACCAGCAAAGTAACCAAATAAATCAAACTTGGGTTGTGAAGATTTATAATCAGAAATAGACGCTGTACACCCTGTTAAAAGCAACATTAATGCTAATAATATTGAGGTTATTTTTTTCATGCCATGACCTTATTCCATAGTCTCACTTTGAATGATTAACATGCAGAGTAAGAGAATTTATGCTCGCTATTTTCCAATTAACTGCTGACGTAATTCCGGATACGATGTCTTTGGTGATAACCAAATAGCAATAAAGCTTTGTGATAGCGATGGTGATAAGACTTTCCCTAGTGGTTTACTTTGTTGATAAAACTGCCCTTCACCATTACGGAGAACGAAAGTTAATCTATCTCCCTTTTTAACGTCTGGCCATATGGTTGATAACGTTTTTAGCCACGGTGTTATCTGTTGGCTGCTATAACCTAAATGTTGCCATTGTTCTTCAGTCGCATCCAACAAGGCATCTTTATCGATATTACGTAGATAAAGAATAATTAAAGCTAAATCATCTTGCGTCCCCTTATATCGTCCTGTTGGCGTTTTTAGCTCTGAGTGATAAATATCCCATATTCCCCACTCAAGTGTTGCTTCGCCCACTATTTTCCACTGATACCATGGGTATTTATCACTAAGGGTCTGTAACTGTAGAGTAGCGTTATTTTGAATCGCTTTATTGCTATAATCCGCTTCTGCTTTAGCAACATTAGAGCATAGCAATAAACCCAAAAAGATAACGAGTGTTCGCATTTATTGCTCCTGTGCGGTCGGATTATTTGGATCTTTATATAAAATACGCAGTAACCATAAAAGATACGCCGATAGAGCCAACCAGATCACTATTAGCACAAAGAATGTATCTAATGTTTCTAGCTGCCAAATTACCGCACCTAATTTCATTCCAGACCAATAACTCAATGCACCGCCAAAACTGCCAGCCACCAGCAACCAATGTGTAGCAAAGCTACTAATTGATGTGCGTAGAACCCAAACAAAAGTTGTGAAACCCAACCAAAGCAATATCAGCCAAAGTGGTATTAACCCAATACTCTCCACATTAAAGAAAAGTGGCGTTCGATTCGGTATTGGAAAATCAAACACCTGCCAATGTCTGAGCATTGAATCAATCACTATGCCGGGTATCGATGCTAATACAGAGAAACGCCACGCCTTAGATTCCATAAACCATGTAGCTATTAGTATGAAAACCAAGATATAAGTAAAACGATATTGCCCCCACACAGCGAGTAACCAATAGAAGTTAAACACCATGCCAGCCAATAACACTTTTAGTTTGTTTGCCAATGGATTTACTCTCTCCATTGCGGGCGACTTGCGACAAATTGAATAGTACTAATGGTGCGCTCTAAGAACCCCCCCTCGCAATAAGCAAAGTAAAAACGCCACATCCTCATAAATCTTTCGTCGTAGCCATATTTTTCTAATGCTACGGCATTCTCATTAAACTGCTGATGCCAATCCTCAAGCGTTTTCGCATAATCTAAGCCAATATCTTTGATATCTCGCATCACGAAATCACTGTGCTTGGTTAGATTTTCAAGTAATACGGTAATTGAAGGTAAGAAACCGCCAGGGAATATGTGTTTTTGAATAAAATCAACGCCGCGGCTGTAACTATCATAACGTTGATCGGCAATTGTGATTGCTTGAATCGCCATTAAGCCAGTTGGTTTTAATAATGACTGACACTTTTCAATATAGGTTTTAAGGTATTGCTTACCGACTGCTTCTATCATTTCAACCGATACTAACTTATCGTATTGCCCCGTTAAATCGCGGTAGTCGTCCATAAGTAAGGTGATACGATTTGATAGACCTTCTTTTTCAACTCGCTCTTTTGCCCATAAATATTGTTGCTCAGAGATCGTAGTAGTGGTAACACGGCAGCCGTAGTATTTCGCTGCATGAATCGCCATACCGCCCCATCCAGTACCAATTTCTAGTAAATGATCGTCTTCAGTCAATTTTAATTTCTGACACAAACGATCCATCTTATTCCATTGTGCTTGATCCAACGTGTCATTTTTATTGAGGTAAATAGCCGAAGAATAAAGCATATTAGGATCAAGAAAGTGACGATAAAGATCGTTACCAAGATCGTAATGTGCTGATATGTTTTTGCGCGCATTCTTAATGGTATTTTTACGCAGCAAGTGCCCAATCTGTTCGGAGATTCGACTCATCCAACCCATTTTTGCTTCTAGCTTATCTAACGTTGTCAGGTTCTTAGCCAAAACCCGTACTACATTGGTTAAGTTTGGTGAATCCCACCAGCCTTCCATATACGCTTCACCTGCACCAATACTGCCATCCGTCAGTAAGCGTTTATAAAAAAGCGGGTTATGAACATTAATACTCGCTTGTAGCGGTGCTTGTTTGTCACCAAAGAAGACGGTGCCTTCCGTTGAATCAGATACACTTAAGCCCGCATTAGAAAGGTGTTTTAATACTTTAAATAAAATATGCCGAGATGCATGATCAGAGGCTGATACATTAACTGATGATGATTGTTGTACGTCGCTTCTAAGCATTGTCATTCCCTCGTTTAATCTTGTGTTTATTTACTTTTTCATACGGTGTGTTATTTGGGTGATCATAAATTGGTACGCCTTTAATAAATAATTTAAGCGCTTGCCAATAAATACCTATAACAACCTTTATTGTCATAATCGGTGTAAGCAGTAATTGCTTGATAAGTATTGCAGATGTGAAGTTTTGCTTACGCATCTGCATGGTGGCATCAAATACTTTTTGATGGCTATTTTTCGAATCACCCGAATACCTGCTCGGAGAGATGCAATCTTTGTATCGACTCACAGCCAAGTTAACCAGCAAATTGCTATCAGGCTCTGTTAATCGCCAATGATACTGTTGATGTATAGGGTTAAAAGGTGAAACATGAAACGCCTTATCATGACTATATTCACGCCCCTGCCAATATTGCGGGGCCGGTATCGCATAGTAATGACGTTCGTTCCAAGGTGTATTACTGACTTCAGCTAACATATATTGCCATTGACCTTCATCATCATGGAGGTAATACAAATTAAGAGGACTGAAATACAATCCGCAATAACGTAAGTGACATAGCATAGTGACATTGCCATCAATCATTTTACCTGTTAGCGCATAGACCTTATCTTTTACAGCTTGGGCTAAATCAGGATCACCTTTTACGTAATCATCACGTCGAAATCGAGCGAAATTAAACAGTGATAATCCAAAGCCTTTTACTTGTTTATCCAACTGATCTAATTCATTTAAGTGGATATGGGGCATAAACATAGAATATGTGAATCTATGATCCACTGGTGTAAAGCGTCGATGCCTAACCCATCCCTGAAAAATGCCGCTTTTAAGCTGATTATCTTTCCCCATACTAATAACTTCGTATGACACTTTTGTATGATGGTTCATGAGAAACATTCAGAGATTGCGCTGTTTGATCTACACTTTCTGATTGTGTCAGTGATTGCATTTTTATCGCTTCAACAACATCTAACGCACTACGTACCCCGTCTTCATGAAAACCGTTATACCAATACGCTCCGCAGAACCATGTTTGATTTTCTCCATTTATCAGATGACGTTTCTGCTGAGCCGCAATACTTTGAGTATTGAAAACAGGATGAGAATAAACAAATTTGCGCAGTATTTTGTCTTTATCTATCGATTCAGTTTGGTTAAGGGTTACACAAAATGTTTCAGGAGCTAGAATGCCTTGAAGTATATTCATGTTATAAGTCAGTGACGCTAAGTTACGTTCTCGAGCATCACGGGATTTAGGTAACGAATAATTCCAAGATGCCCATGCAGCCTGACGTTTTGGTAATAACGAAGTATCGGTATGAAGAACCACTTCGTTTTCTTGATAATGAATATCTGATAACACGTAGTTTTCTTCTGATGTTGCGTCAGACAGCATTTTTAACGCTTGATCACTATGACAAGCGAAAATCACTTGATCAAATTCTTCTTGCTTAGTATTAACCGTAACAATTACCTTGCCTTTACTACGCTTCACCGAAGAGACAGGGCTATTTAGTTGAATACAATCTCCGATATAAGACATCATTTTTCTAACATATTCACGAGAACCACCCGGTATTACACGCCACTGTGGACGATTAGTTATGTCTAGCAAACCATGGTTTAAGAAAAAGCGTAAAAAGAAAGCTAATGGAAAACGACGCATGTCTGATAACGTTGAAGACCAAATCGCAGCACCCATAGGTAAAATATAATTTTCGGCAAAGTAATCACTAAACTTATGCTGACTTAAGAAGTCACCTAGTGTTTGGTCCATTAGCTCACTATCACCAACAACCTGTTTAGCAAGCTTATTGAACTGGGTGATTTCATATAAAAAGCGATAAAAGGCAGGGTTCAATAAATTCCGTTTTTGAGCAAACAGTGATGAAATCGTATGCCCATTATATTCAAGCCCCGTTCGTTCATTGTGAACACTAAAGCTCATTTCACTTGGCTTACCGGTTATTTCTAGCTGTTCAAGCAAGTTTTCAAAATTTGGATAAGTGCGATCATTAAAAACAATAAACCCAGTATCGATGGCATAATCACCACTATCTACAGTGACATCTACCGTTGCAGTATGCCCACCGACATAACTGTTTGCCTCGTAAACAGTAATTTCGTGTTCTTGATGTAAATACCAAGCGGACGTCAAGCCTGAAATACCGGAACCTATAATGGCTATTTTCATTATGATTTCCCCGTCATTCGTTTAATTACTGCCAATCGAAATGTAATTGGCAAAAGCGCAATAGTTTTAAGAAACAGTGTAAAGGTGGCAGGAAAACTAATTTCTTTTTTTCCTGCAGCAATACCTGATCTTATTTTTTTTGAAGCATGTTCGGGTGACACTAACATTGGCATCGTAAAATCGTTTTTATCTGTTAATGGCGTTTTTACAAAACCAGGATTCACTAACGTAATTTTCATATTCAAATAAGCGAGATCAACAGCAAGTGCTTGAGTGATATAACTCATTGCAGCCTTAGAAGCGCCATAGGCTTCTGCACGTGGTAAAGCAACGAAACTGGCAGAAGAACTGATAATGACTAAATGCGTTTTTTCATTAAATCGCGCTTGTAAGGCTTCTATGCAATGGAGAACTCCGTAAACATTGACATCAAAAACGCGTTTAACTAATGCTGTATCAATTTTTCCTTCATCAATGTATTCACACGTGCCGGCATTTAAAATAATTAACTCTGGTAGAGTCTCTAAGTATGTAAGCGCTGATAGTGTGCTTTCAAAATCTGTTACATCGAAACGTAATGTTTTTATCGCTTGATGTTCTTCTTCTAATTCATTTAAACGCTGCGCATTTTGACCGCAAGCAATAACACGCCACCCGTCATCTGCATAATCACATGCAAGCTGTTTGCCAATCCCTGAACTAGCACCTGTGATCAATACCTGATTCATTGCCCTAACCTTGATTTAATGTGTCGAATAATGCGTCCAAACATGGGTAGACCTTCATAAATCATTTCCCCCATATCGAAATAATCACGATGATAAATCACTTTATCTTGTTCAAATTTCAGCTGAGTACAGCCTTCTAAACTACGTTCTTTGCCATTTTGTAATCGAGGATGTGAAAAGTGCATTGTCCATTGAACAAACGCTTCATGATCATCTTCTACATAGCTATTAATAATAAATCGACAGCTATTTATATTTTGATAAAGGTTAAAAAAGTAAGCTTCTAAAGCACTAAAACCTTCAATTTTATGTGCAGGATCTTCAAAAATAACTAAATGATGATAAACGTCAGACAGTTGAGAGAGGTTGTCCTTTCCTAGTTGTCCATACACATTAAAAAACTTAATTAATGCAGGGTTTATCACTGCGTCCATTATTTATTCCTCCACCAGTGTTATTGATGAATATCCATATAAGCCTTTGCTTGTTTAAAAGACTCAATTGCGACTAGACGGGCTTCCTTATGATCGACAATTGGCAATGGATAATTCAGTGATTCTGCACTCGCCCATTGATGCGGCGTGTGTATGTATTTATCCGGAACATGTTCTAATTCCTTAACCCATGTACGGATGAAATCACCTTTTGGATCAAATCGTTGCCCTTGTAGTGTTGGATTAAATACTCTGAAATAAGGTTGTGCATCGGTACCTGTTGATGCGGCCCATTGCCAACCTCCGTTATTGGAAGCGAAATCACCATCAATGAGGTGCTGCATAAACCACTGCTCACCGACACGCCAATCACATAACAAGTCTTTCGTTAGAAAACTTGCAGTGATCATACGTAAACGATTATGCATCCAACCTGTTGCACGTAATTGCCTCATAGCGGCATCGACAATAGGAAACCCCGTTTTTCCTTCTTGCCATGCTTTAAGTAATGTTGCGTCATCTTTCCATTTGACAAACTGAGTAAACTTTTGAAATGGCTGATGTTGGCTTAATTCAGGGTAGCGATGAAGTAAATGACCATAAAACTCACGCCAAACAATCTCGTTCAACCATGTAAAAGCGCCATCATCCTTATTAATTTCTAATGCATTTGGAAAGTGCTGCAATAGCTGATGCAGACACTGCCTAGCTGAAAGCGCCCCAATAGCAAGATATGGGGATAAACAACTAGTGCCATCAATCGCGGGAAAATCTCTGTTTTGGTGATATGATTCGGCTTTAGTTTCACAAAACGTTTCTAATCTTTGTGCAATAGTTTCTTCATCTACTGGCCATAACACACTATCGATAATGGGATAGTTGAAAGCTTTGATTTGATGACAGGCAGACAATAACTTAATCACCACGTCACTAGTTACAGTGTCACCCTTATTTGTTACAGGGTAACTAGGTGATAATAAGAAACGCTTGATCCATGCATTTCTAAATGGGGTGAAAACTTTGAATAATTCCCCATCACGGGTCAAAACCATTTCAGGCTGCAAAATATAATTATCATCAAAAATACTGAATTTTATACTATTTTTTGCAAGCAATTCCCCTACAGCTATATCACGTTTATGCTCATTAATTGGATATTGTTTATTCGCAAAAACATGCACAGCATTATAATCAAAACAAACTTGCTCAATAACCTTAACCGATTCTGAGAAGTCATTAACTTCAATAACTTGCAAAGGAATATTTTGTTTAGCCAACTGTTGCTTTAATACTTGTAACCGACGATGAACAAAGTCTACTTGAACTGCCGCCATATTATGTTGGTGCCACTGCATAGGCGTTGCAATAAAGAGTGCGATAATAGGAAGTCCACTATCGATTGCATGATTTAATGCTGTATTATCAACAACACGTAAATCTGAACGAAACCAAATAATAACGTGCTGCTCTTTTACTGTTTTATTTGTCATCATCACTCCTATTAGCTTATTAAAATAATAATGCTGGTGGATCTTTTTACTTCTACTGCTTGTGGATCATTTTTATGCTTCCAATGAAAGAAACTTGAACATTGCTTTCTTTTTCTATTATTTCAATATCAGCTAACTGCTTATTATCAAGTTTGTTTTCTCCAACGATATAGACGTGGTTAATGTCATGCTCTGTTATAAATGCTGACAATCCTGTTACTTTTCCTAATAAATCAGATAAAACAATCGCGTAATAACCTTCATACGCTAATTTTAAGGCCTGTTGCCACACAAAGTGATTATCTGAAGATGAAAAACTTAACACGAGACTTGGGGGATTTTTATCTGAATTAACTTTCGCTAATACAGTAATAAAACATTGAGTAAGTGCTGAGTTCCACACACTTTTTTGTAATGTTTTTAATGGATTATCACTGCGTGTTATATGTTGCTCAATTGGCTTTAAAAATTGCTCTTCTAAAACATTAAATGGATAAAGTTTTAATGCTTCACGTACGCGTTTTTCTATTTGTTGTGCTTTACCCTGCTCAATTAAACAGATGGTTTCGTCAACCATTTCTATTTTTTCAACATTTAATTCATGATGTTCAGCAGTACCTTCTAATAAAGGTTTAACCTTACCAATTGATACTCCTTTGGCTAACCAAGTTAAAATTTCATGAATTTTAGCAATATCGCTATCGGTATAAAGACGGTGACCTTTAGGTGTTCGTTGAGGAACTAATAAACCATATCTGCGTTGCCAAGCACGTAAGGTTACAGAGTTAACACCCGTAGCTTCAGATACTTCACTAATTGAATACAACTTAATTTCAACGTTCAAATTATTACCTTCATTCGTAATTTCATAATTAGTTTAAGAACATAACAATATAAACTTGTACAACTGCTCTTTCATGTATAACTATAGTGTTAAACCTCCAACTTGTACAATAATTTAATCTTGTACAAGATTGAAGTTAGAGTTGTATCACATCAAAAAAAGAGGTGGTGAGTAGTAATTAGAAATAAGCTAAGTATTGTGGCAATCAAAATAATGATTGCCACATTGAAAAACGCTATGCGTTAAGTGCTTGTTCTAAATCAGCAATGATGTCATCAATATGTTCAATGCCGATAGAAAGTCTGATCATTTCAGGATGAACACCAGCTTGGCTCTGCTCTTCTGGTGTCATTTGTCGATGTGTGGTTGAGGCAGGATGACAAGCCAGTGATTTAGCATCACCAATATTCACCAACCGTTTAAACAAACCGAGTGCATCATAAAAACGAACACCTGCTTCATAACCATTTTTCAGTCCGAACGACAAGATAGCAGAGGGTTTACCCTTGGTATATTTTTGTGATAACTCGTAATAATCCGAATCAGGAAGACCAGCATAGTTAACCCAACTCACTTGGTCATGGTTAGCGAGATATTGAGCAACTTTAAGTGCATTTTCAGTATGTCTCTCCATGCGTAATGGTAAGGTTTCCAAACCTTGCATCAGCATAAACGCATTCATCGGAGACAGCGCAGCACCTGTATTTCTTAGTGGTACAGTTCGCGCTCTACCAATAAATGCAGCTTCACCAAACGCTTCATTATATACAACACCATGATAAGACGGTTCTGGTTGGCTAAATACTGGGAATCTATCTTTGTACTGTGCCCATGGAAATTTCCCTGAATCAACAATAACGCCACCTAATGTTGTTCCATGTCCGCCCACATATTTAGTCAATGAGTGAACCACAATATCAGCGCCAAATTCAATCGGTTTACATAGCACAGGTGTTGCAACAGTGTTGTCGACGATAACAGGTACGCCTTTATCATGTGCTAACTGAGATACTCTTTCGAGATCAATGACGTTACCACTAGGATTACCAATACTTTCACAATAAACCGCCTTGGTCTTTTCATCGATTAACGCAGCCATAGATTCTGGTTTATCATCTTTTGCAAACCGAACTTCAATCCCTTGGCTTGGTAACATATGAGCAAATAGCGTATAGGTTCCGCCATAAAGTTGTGGTGTTGATACAATATTATCCCCTGCTTGAGCTAGGGTTAGAATCGCATAGTTAATCGCCGCGCTTCCAGCACTGACCACTAAACCCGCAATACCTCCTTCAAGCGCAGCCATACGTTTTTCTAATACGTCATTGGTCGGGTTCATGATACGGGTATAAATATTGCCCGGCACTTCAAGATTAAAAAGATCAGCACCGTGCTGTGCATCATCAAACTCGTAGGCTACCGTTTGATAAATTGGTGTTGCGACTGATTTAGTTGTCGGATCGGTTTCGTAACCACTGTGAATGGATAGCGTTTCGTCTTTCATTTTTCTACCTTGAATAATTGAAAAGAATAATAAGTATACAGACTACATTTAATAATCTATTGATGTAGCCTAATGGTTATTTTAGTTCAACATATGGCGTTTATATCTTAAAAACCACAATACGTATTTATAATGAATAACGTAACTTCAATGCTTCAGGATAAGGCGCTAAATAAGCTTGTTTTGATAAATACTCATTAGGGTTTAATGCTAAATGATGATTGATGAGTGTTAACGGTGCGATTAATGGCAGGTTACCTTCACGATAGCGCATAATAACATCGCGTAATTCTGCTTTTTGTTGTTTATCTAAATTACGTTTAAAGTAACCTTGAATATGTAGCAGTACATTCGTATTCGTTTTGCAATTTGAACGATGCTTTAAACCGTCCATTAATAATTGACGATACTCTACAAAGAACGCATTAATATCGTTCCATTGATGACTTTTAGCTAATAACTGACCAAGCTTACGGTACGTTGCTGGGTGGCTTGCCATCAACGCTAATTTATAACGAGCATGGAATTTCATTAATTTATTACTAGTAATTCCGTCCTCACCTTTAACACTCTCATATAAATCATTAAGTGCATAAACCCGAAAAACAAAGTTCTCCCTTAATACCGGATCACATAAGCGACCATCTTCTTCAATCGGTAACCAAGGCATTTTCTGCATAAGGCGTTTAGTATAAATACCAACAGAACCGCCAGGTACTGAGTGACCATTATCAAGATAAAGTTTAACTCGCTCCATACCGCAAGAAGGCGATTTGGCACATACAATGTAACCACACAGTGTTTCTAATGAAGGTAAAACCTTATCAGTAAATGCGTTCATTTTATCCGTATAATCAAGCGTATTATCTTTACTATCAACTAAACGAACATCAATACTGTTATCTAATAAACGAATAACTGGACGTGGGATTGTCATGCCTATGCCAACCTCTGGACAAATAGGCTTGAACTCAAAATAATCACTTAACTCTTCGTCTGCGAATTTGAAACGCTTATGACCACCGTCAAAACGTACTTGTTGTCCTAAAAGGCAACCACTTATTCCTACTATAATCACCATAAATACTCCGTTGACGCTTAACCATATAAACCACAAAAAAATTAGGGATAATATTGATATAAAATAATATTGAATGTAATAATGCTGTAATGATTAGTTACATCTTTTCTATTAATAACATTGCTCACATTATTTCCACCCTTGATGCCACAACGAAGTATTTCTTAAATCTTGCCAATTAATTATAAATTCACGTTTAGACATTACTGCTTCCATCGTGCAATGAAGTACCTTACCTTCCTCGTTAATTTCAAGTTCAGTAATAATAAAATGTTTTTCTTTATTTTTAGGGACTGCAGCAGTCCACTTACTGTTTAACAACTTTTTAGGGTTGAATTGATTCACTATATTTACCCTTAATTTCATTATTACAATGAGAAACGAAGCTTTAGTTTTTCAGGGTAAGGAGATAAATATGCTTGCGTTGCAAGATATTCATCAGGGTTTACTGTTAAGTGATGATTAATAAGTGTTAGCGGGGCAATTAAAGGAATATTTCCCTCACGATAGCGCATAATTACATCACGTAACTCTGCTTTTTGATCCTTATCTAAATCACGTTTAAAGTAACCTTGAATATGCATTAACACGTTGGTGTTATTTTTACGGCTTGCACGGTTTTTCAGAGCGTCCATAAATTGCTGACGATAAGTTAAGAAGAACTCAATTAAATCATCCCACTCATGAATTTTCGATACTAAGCGTCCAAGCGAACGATAAGACTCTTGATGATGTGCCATTAAGCAAAGTTTGTAACGAGAATGAAACTTAATGATTTTTCCTCGAGTAATACCACCGTCAACACTACGATAGAGATCATCAAGTGCATAAACACGGAAGATAAAATTCTCTCGCAGTACTGGATCACATAGTCGGCCATCTTCTTCAATAGGTAACCATGGCATTGCTTCCATTAGACGCTTGGTATAGATACCAACAGATCCGCCTGGTACTGAGTTACCATTTTCTAAATACAATTTAACTCGTTCCATACCACAAGAAGGTGATTTAGCGCACACCACATAGCCACGTAACCACTCAAAACTAGGTATAATTTCATCGGCGAACGCCTTCATTTTATCAGTGTGATCAATAGCATTATCTTTACTATCAACAAGCCGTACTTCAATGCCATTATCTTGTAAACGAATCACCGGACGCGGCGTAGACATCCCAATAGCCATTTCAGGACATACCGCTCTAAAGCTGAAGTATTCAGCTAAGTCTTCTGCTACAAAACGATTACGTTTATGCCCGCCATCAAAGCGTACTTTCTCGCCTAATACACATGAACTGATTCCTACAGGGATACCCATACCCGCCTCCAAAGTTGTACAGTTATTTCTTGTTGTACAATCAATGTAGACAAATAGATCACCTTGTACAAGTTTTTTTATTGTATAAGTATTGTGATGACGAATGAGAGCGCCTATAAGGCTTAAAACACACTTATCGTTAATATTTAATTAACAATACCTTAACTTGATCTAAATCATCATGATGATTTGGAAAGAAGCTTATTGTTAACAGGAGGTGGTATGAAATTAAGAAAAGATAAAAGATGCTATACCGATCTTTGTATTAACGGTAAATGGTTCCATCATGATCACTGCACAAATACGGCTTATATGCTGAAAGGAGGTGATTCTCCTCTATTAGAATTGGCAAGAATACCGCAAACAGAGAGTGAGCTTATTGGACTGCTAGAGGAAGCAACATTAAATTAACATAGTGGTATGTTCTATGATTCTAATTCTGTGTAATCTTTGGATATTAATGAGAACCAATCATAAAGCGATGTATTGATAAATACATCGCTTATTTATAGCAAAAGCTAAATTAGCTCCAGCGCTCTTGGCGCCATTCTTGTTGCTGTTCTTCGTTTAAGAACGTCCAAGCAATAAGACGTGAGATCTTTTGACCTTGTGACATTTCAATAGTTTTTACCGAAACCGCACCCACTTTCTCAAGTTGCTTGTAAAGTACGCCTAGGTTTTCTTTCTTCGAGACTAAAGTGGTAAACCAGAAGCACTGTGTAGCCTTACTTGCACTTTGGTTGATCATTTTTTTGATAAAACCGACTTCACCGCCTTTACACCACAATTCAGCTTTTTGACCACCAAAGTTTAATACAGGTGTTGTTGATGACTTCGCATTATTAAAAGCAGGCGATACTTTACCGCGAGAACGAGCTTGTTGTTTCTTATTCGCATTTGCTGCAAGGTTACGAACTTTTCGTTCAGAACCTGCCATTGCTTCTTCTTCAGAGCTATGGAATGGCGGATTACATAACGTAAAATCAAACACTTCTTCATCATTGATCGTATCTGTAAAGATATTATCAGCATTCTTTTGTAGACGAATTTGAATAGCGCCTTTTAAACGTGGATTGTTACCTGCAATGAATTTTGCTGATTTCACAGCAAGAGGATCGATCTCTGAACCAACAAATTGCCAGCCATAAACACGATGTCCAATAATTGGGTAGACGCAGTTTGCACCGATACCAATGTCTAAACCACGAATACCTTTACCTTGAGGAATCGCCCCTTCGTTAGATTGCGCTAATAAATCAGCAATGTAATGCAAATAGTCGGCACGACCAGGAATTGGAGGACATAAAAAACCAGCAGGAATATCCCAATGATCCACTTGATAAAAATGCTTTAATAACGCTTTGTTTAATGTTTTAACTGCGAGTGGATCGGAGAAGTTTACAGAAAGATCACCATAAGCATTTTCGCTAACATGCTGATCTAACTCTGGGGTTGCTTTAATTAGTGTCGCAAAATCATAACGCGCACGATGTGGGTTACGTGGGTGTAAGCCTTGCTTAGGCTGTGCGTTTTTCTTTTGGGTCATCTTTGCTTCTCGCAGAATTGGATCTTATCAAAGCGCAGCATTGTACATGCTTATCGATGATAAACTTAGTGTTTAAGGTGTTAATGATTAAATAAATGGCTAAATCGTCCACTTATTATTGCTATATCTTAATAATTTGACGTGTTGTTTAGTTCTAAAATACAAATTATCAGCTCTTACCACTGCTTATTTGTCATTTTTAAGTCCAATATCGCATCAGTACAAAAATCAAAACAAGAGAAAGGATTTATACTTAATAATAAAAACAACAAAAGGATAGTTAATAATGTCGCAAGAAAATACTTTTGTTATTTACTGTTCTCCACGCCTCGCTAAGTACCCTCACCTGCCTTTACTCGTGCTATTAATCGTTATTTTTGCGGGAAGTTATTCACATATCGCCATCGCAAATACACCAGTGACAGCAATAACGGATACCTCAAAGTCAAACCATCAAGCTGTTGATACATCACATGAACTGACAACGGCTGCGTTAAGCAACAAGGAACTGGTCATCGGCACTTATATTTGCCCTCCTTTTGTTATGCAAGATCAATTTGGTGAATATACAGGATTAAGTATTTTACTATGGCAGCAAATAGCTGAAAAGTTGGAGATCCCTTACACCTTCAAAAATTACCCTTTAAAAGATCTATTACAAGCGGTTGCGGCAAAAGAAATCGATATTGGGTTATCGTGTTTATCGATCACACCAGAACGAGAGCAAATCATTGATTTTTCGCACTCTTTTTACGAAACGCATCTTGCAATTGTTGTTAAATCAGCCAGTCATTTCGATACATTTAAAAGTATTATAACTAACAGACATCTCTTAACCATTATTGCTATTTTTGTTACGGCTGCGGCAATTATCGGTGGCCTATATTATTTATTAGAGCACCGTGTTAATGACAAGCTTTACTCGATGCGTTCAAGACCCGCGCAATTAATTGAAGGTTTTATTCTAGGGTTATTATTTATTACCAAAGGACCTTTTAATTATTACGAATTTAAAACGCTAACAGGACGAGTACTAACCGTTGCACTGGCGGTTTTCACAACCCTGTTTATTGCCAGTATCACCGCAGTTTTAGCCAGTACATTTACTATCGGATTAATTAATAGCGATATAAAAAGCCCCAACGATTTAGCGAATGTTAATACTGGCGCAAAGACTTCTTCAACGTCGTCGCAATTTTTAACTCGTCACAGTATTGCCCATCGTCAATACGACACAGTCGTTGAAATGTTGGATGCTTTAGAACGTGGTGAAATCGATGCTGCCGTGAATGATGATGCAATCGTAAAATACGAACTAAAGATCGCAAAACAAAACGGTAAATATGAAAAATTAACTGTCTTACCTTATCAATTTGAAAAGCAAAATTATGGTATCGCGTTAATAGAGCAAAGCCCTTACGAAGAATCAGTAAACCGAGAATTACTACAATTTAGGCAGAGTAATGAATGGCGTAATGCATTGCTTGAATACTTTAAAATCAAATAGCGCAGAACATAAAAAGAAAAAAACAGATATTTGCGCTATAGCGTTACAGGATTAAGCTATAGCGCGAATAATGTAAACATTAACGAATACGGAATAATTTACCTAGTTGACTTAATTTAGAAGGGTGATAAGACCAACAATGATCGAACATCTCTAAAAGTTCTGGATTGCCGTATTTTGACAGGTTAACGGCATGAAAACGGTTCTTCTGGGCTTTCAGTTTTTCTACTCGGCTTAACATAGCCTCAGGCTGGCTAGGCGCAATAAAGTCAGATAGCACCACGAGATCAGCGTTTTTATATTTACCGTCACTCATCAAATCAATCGATTGATCTAATACAGGACCAAGATCCGTACCGCCATGAAATGAATAAGATAAAAAGTTAACCACTTCGCTTAACCCATCTTGCTTCGTCAACTCGTACGTAATCTGTTGAGTTGAAAACATAATGACATAACAATCACGTTCATCAGCAAGTGCTATTTGCATTAAGCCATAAGCCAGTGCTTTGGCACAATTTTCAGGGAAACCCGACATAGAACCTGAAGCATCAATACAAACAATAAATGGGCCTTTATCTTGATCTACCTGTTTAGTTTGTCGCTTATACGCTTTTACCTTACGTAGTTTACGCTGCGTACCTTGCATACGGTAATTCATTAAGCGTTTATCGGCTAAGTGTTTATAGAACACCACTTCTAATTCAGGATAGGCTAAAAACATTGCTTCATTAGGTAAGAGTTTGGCGAGATCGTCACTTTCATGGATCCCGACAATATCATCAGTGACATTGTCACTTTTCTCTTCCACCAGTTTAAGTTCTTCTGCTTTTACGCGCTCTTTATTAGGATCATCGACTTCACTGGCCATACGCCCTAACTTCTCAGCAATATCTTGCAAGCCGTTATTGTTTTTTAAAAACTTAGCAATTTTCTTCATGACATCGACATCAGTCTGCGTCAATTTCGCTTTTGCCATATCCCATAAACGACCGGCCTTTTTCTCATCGCCAGCTTCAGTTACTTCTTCCACTTGCTTTAACGTTTCAATACGCTGATACAAGTCTTTCAACAAATCTTCTTTATTTTCTTCAATTTCCGATTCTTGCGCTTCTTTTAAGGCATAAGCAATATACTCATACCACTTGTCACAAAAGAATCGTTGAAACATCGGATTATGTTTCTGGTGTTCTTTGGCTACAAGATTTTTTGCTTTGAAATAAAACGAAGACTGCCCTTCCAGCTTTTTTACGACGTCATCAGCATACTCGATAAAATAATCTTGATCCCATTTACAGACTTGTTGATAAAGCTCTATTTCGTCATGAAACCGTTCTACCACCGTTCCCTTAGCGGTTTGACGGATCATTTGCCCTCGCCATTTCATGACTTGGTTTTTCATCGCCGTTTTAACACCAGGGCTAGATTCTGCCGCCATTAATAACTGCGGACGTACCATGACTTCATGAACAGCACTATCAATAACGCCTGATTCAGCAAGCATCAATGCGAAGTTTAATCCTTCAGAGACTGGCATACGCGATTCTCCTTTTTCGTGCCTACCGTTAGGTGTTGATTACACCTAACAATAAACTGCTTAACAACAAGCATTATTTGGCAAAATACTCAGAAAGATGGGTAATGCGAAATGCACTCTTTTCGACTAGCCCTTTAAGCTCTGCCACTTTATCTGCAGCATCACATAGACTTTGTTCAATCAGTGCAGGAAAAGCATCATTGATAAAGTTATGCGGTAATGCTCCGTGGAAACTTGCACGTGACTTTTTAATGTTATGCTCTGCATCAACTATTTTTGCCATGGCACCGTCAACACCGTCTTGCCATGTTTGTTGCTGAGTTTCAGTGATACCTTTATTACCTGCAATGCCTACTAATACCGAGCGATTAGCAATATCTTTAATGGTTAGGCGGTTTTGCGCATCAATTTCAAATTGTAAGCGACACAAATGCGTGTTCTTATTTACAAAACCATAAATATCACATTTACCCGTCCTAATTTTCTTATCAAACTCATCACCATCTACGTATACCCATCGGCTATCACCCGGCTCTTGTTCCGAGACTGATGGATTTTGCTGTAGCATCACCAATTTGATCATACGAGGGTTGTTGTTAACGTTAAATCTTGCGGCTGTCGCAAAGTTATATTTAAACCACTCTTTACGCATAGTGCTTTCTTTAGTAAAAGGCACAGCCAATTTTTCAACGACATCATTGTTAATCTTATTGATGATAGTTTCTGCTTCATTAGCGTCTAAACTTGAGTGAGTCTGATTAAAGGCATGTTCTGTCGCGAATGTATTAATGATATTACAAATAACATTACGCGATTCTGGGCTATGCCATAAGCAATCTTGCAACAGTAACAAATCAAGTGGGTTGATTTCACTACGACCATTAAAAAACGCGCTGGCTTTTAATAGCCGTACCGACTTTTTCCAACGTCGATCAGAGATATACAACTCACTGTCACTATCAATCACATCGGTTTGATTAACATGCTCTTCAACCATTGATTTAAGCTTAAAAATTTGTTCAAAGGTCTCTTCACTTAATTGGATCTCATCAATATGCTGCTGCCAGTTAACATACTCTTCATCTTTAATAGTGAGACTTGGATCTATTTCTTGTAGTGTTGGCCCTTCCCCCATCAATAGGGCTTTAAAGTTCTTTTTCTCTTGAATACGATTAACGAATACACGAACGAGCATTCGATCATATAAAGCATCAAGGCCACTATCTTCATCAGGTAACTCGTTAGATGCGGTGATCAACAAGCGCATAGGTACAGGTAGTATGTCTTGACCATTTTTGAATGTACGTTCATTAACCACTGTTAATAACGTATTTAGAATAGCAGGGCCGGCTTTCCAAATTTCATCAAGAAAAACCACTTGTGCTGTCGGTAAGTAACCATCAATTAAACGGACATATTTACCATTGTCTTTTAACTCTTGAATAGATAAAGGTCCAAACACCTCTTCAGGTGTTGAAAAACGCGTCATCAAGTAATCAAAAAATTTGCTATCATCAAAAGCCTGAATTAATCGTTTTGCAATTAAACTTTTTGCGATCCCTGGTGGCCCTAAAAGAAAAACACTCTCTCCTGCTAATGCCGCAAGCAAACACAGCTTAATCACTTCCTCACGTTCATAAACGCCATTAGAAAGCCCTTTAATCAATTTTTGAATCCGTTCAGATAAAATTGCTTTATTCGGTGATGTTGCTGTTGTTGCCATTTTAAGCATATAACCAACCTTGTGTATTTCCTACTAACGCTGTACGGCGCCTACCTCAATCATTAAATGTAAATCCCTACACTTAATGTTACATCTGTTAATCGACTTTAGCATTTTACTAAGTTGATTCAAAATTTTATCTTATATTGGCAATGATATTAACTATATACTCTCATGGCATTAACCTTTTACAGTGACTATTTCTAGTTACCATTAACTCGCCAACACATGACTTTTAGTTATGAGATTCACAAACCTGTCACACTATCGTAATAACATACGCTCGAAATAATGAAGCTCATGGAGTAAAAAATGCTTAAAACCGTAATTCGCTTACTCGCATTAGGCGTATGTATATCATTCAATGTACAAGCAAAAGAAACAGTCACCGTTGTTGGATCTACATCGGTAAGTCACATTATGGATGTGCTTGCAGATACCTACTCGTCAACGCATAAAGACACCACAATTGAAGTTCAAGGTATCGGTTCAACCGCGGGTATTAATGCTGTTAAGCAAGGTGCCGCTGAAATAGGTATGAGCTCCCGTGTCATTTCTCGTGCTGAATTAGATAATAACTATAAAGCCATTACTATTGCTTATGATGGTATTGCGCTTGTAGTAAATAAAGCGAATCCGGTAACAAATCTGACGCGTGAGCAACTTATTGCTATTTACCAAGGTAAAATCACTAACTGGAAATCAATTAACGGTAAAGATTTAGATATGGCAGTCGTGAGCCGTGAAAATGCATCAGGCTCTCGTTTTTCATTTGAACACTTTTTTGGGTTAACCAAACAAGTTTCTGGCTTTACTGTTTCTAATATCAGCCCACGCGTACTGGTGGTAAGTACCAATGGCATGGTGAAAAGTTTAGTTTCACGTAATAAACATGCAATTGGCTATGTCTCTCTTGGCTCTGTTGATGATTCAGTCAAGGCTCTCTCGTACGATAATGTTTTACCGACTGCTGCCAATATTGAATCAGGCGAATATAAAATTGCTCGACCGTTTTTGTTGATGTTTAAACAAAAAGGCTTAGCCAATGATGCGCAACAATTTATTAAATTTGTCCTTTCTAACCAAGCGCAAAGTATTATCAAAGATAAGGGCTATGTTGCTATTGATGAGAAAGCCTGATCGTTACAAATTAAATACCTCACCTTAATAACCAATAGAAATAAGGCGGCAGTATTAATTATCATGCTATTACACTGCTCGCCTTTATATTTCTATTTTAACGATATTTATTTTACAACGGGGTAACACTCAGTTGCACCCCATTCTGTCCAAGAACCGTCATAAACAGTGAGCGCTTTACGGCCAATCAAATTTGCAGCTAAAGCTAAAATGCATGCTGTAACACCTGAGCCACAGCTAAAAATTAAACGCTGTTCTGGCGTTGATAACACATCAAACTTGGCTTTTATCTCAGATAGCGCAATAAAGTGGCCATTATCAAGCAATTCACCAAACGGTAGATTTTTTGCATTTGGCATATGACCACTTCGAATGCCCTCACGTGGCTCTTTCACTGAGCCCAAGAAGCGTGCACGTGGCCTTGCATCAATCACAGCAACATTTTTATCAGTGAGTAATTCATTAAGGTGTTTAGCATCTATCACCCATTCTGATTGTAACTGGGCGTTAAAATCCATTGGGATTATATTTTCTAGTTCACCTGATTCGAGTTCAAGCCCAGCTTCTATCCATGCAGGTAACCCACCATCTAAAACAGAAACATTATTGTGTCCCATCGTTTTAAACATCCACCAGCCACGTGGGGCAGAAAACATGCCTAAACTATCGTAAATCACGACATGGGTATCATTACTAATACCTAGTTTACTTACCTCGAGTGAGAACTGCTCCGCCGACGGTAACATATGTGGTAAATCGGTATCTGGATCGGCTAGCTTGTTATTAAAATCAAAAAAGCGTGCACGTGGAATACGTTGTTCAATCAGCTCTTGCTCTGGAGAGCGATCAACGCCAGGCATAAAAGACGTAGCATCTAATACGACAAGATTGTTCTGTGCATTATTCGCTAATGCTTGATGTAACCATTGCACTGAAACTAAGTCTTGATGTGGTACTGATGTCGACATGACGGATCCTTTGTTTATGCTATTAACCAAATTGATCTTACTACTTAATCAACAGTTTGTACCAATACAGATAGCCCATTACTTTGCCAATCATTGTTTTCAGCCATACGCAGTACATCTGCACTACTATATAAAATGCCATCATATACAACCACAATACTGGTATCACCTGGTTGTAAGAAGTGTGTTTCTCCGTATGGTGTATAGCGAGTTGCACCAATACTAATAATGGCTTGCTTTGGGTGATCAGCTTGATTTAGTAGCGCGTTAATATTTTCAGTTGGCCCAATATCCTGCTGGTGATTCATACGTTCAATAACCCAATCAAGCAGCTTTTGGTGAAAGTAGCTATATCCAACTACTGGGCTATCTTCACCATAGCAATGAAGTTGACCATTAGAACGATGAAAACTTGCGATACGGAAACGATCTAATATCCCACCAGTTTGGAAATGGTCGATATCAATCAAGGTTTCTGAAATCCCTTTACTGTTTGCTCCCCAATTCTTTTTCTCACTAATTTTATTCGCATCAGGCTTTCTAATAGAACAATCATTATACGCTGCAAACTGACGTGGAATTAAACTAACAACATTGATTTCACCAGTACTTTTTTGTTGATATTTAATATCACAAATAAGCGCAACTTCGGGCTCAATCTGTAAATTATCAGCGTTGTTTGATGGCGTAATGCGCGTAGATGAAAGTGGGTATACCGTTAAGAATGAATTTGTATTAGAAGGCACATAAAAAGGAAAAATGCCTTTGGGTTGAACTTCTTCTTTTACTTCTATATCTAAAAAATCCCTCGCTTCACCCGCTTGTTCTAAATGCCCAGCAAAGTTACCTGCAATACCAAAACCAATACATGATTTAAACATAACTCAATCCAGATAATGAAAATATATCGTAGATTCTAAATTCATCAGCAAAATTTTTCTGGAGTTCAGTTATCACTATTATGTATCGAAAATAATACAAATTCATTTTTTTGCGATAAATGACACACTACTAGTAATTTTTTAAACAGTTGTAGCTACGCTTTAATAAACAACAGTTCAAGATGGAGCTGCACATGACATTGCATTTATGGCTAAAAAAATTAACGTACTTAGTCGGTATTTTTGCTGCTTTTAGCTACCAATCATCTGCGTTAGCGAATACACCAGTTAATGCACAAGCAACAGCCAAGGCCATTAATGGTACCGATGCTACCCTTTATGATTCACAACTGATACCTTGGCAAGCGGCACTCAAACAAAAAGGTTTCGACAGTGTCAGCTGTGGCGCTGTTGTGATAAGTGAGTATTGGTTACTAACAGCAGCACACTGCAACTCATCAAACATTAGTGATATTGCCATCGTTGGTACAAGCATGATTCAAGATGGTAATTTTGCAAATCTTGATAAAAAGCATTTTTTTAATATCGTAAAGAAGATCAGTCATCCTAATTATAATGAAGACAATTTTATCAATGACATAGCGCTCTTTCGCGTTAATCGTTCAATGTATGGTATTGCCCAGTCAGTTAAGCTAGCTACTCCTAATGAACAAATCATAGCTGATAATATATTCAGCAACACTTGGGCGACCAATATGGATTCTCCTGTCACTGCTATTGCTTCTGGTTGGGGAGACACTCTTAGAAAAGGTTATCCAACTACATTACAAGTAATTAGTTTAGCCGGTGTTCCTGATAACCAATGCGTTGGGCTCAATATCGGTAATGAACATATTGTCTGCGCAGATTCAAACATTAATGGCTTAATTAAAGATGTATGTAGCGGTGATTCTGGCGGCCCGCTTATCTGGCAAAATCATCAAGCAGTATCTGATAGTGATAAAGGCATTCGGTTAATCGGGTTAACCAGTAATGGGGCAAAATGTTCAAATCGAAATGACAACCCAGAAAACCAATATAATCAGCTTACAGGGCAATATACCCAGGTTTCTACCCATCGAGATTGGATAGAACAACAAATACAAGATTATGATAATTCAACATTCACACTTAATGATTCCTCATTACAACCAACGCTGAATATCGATCCTTTTGCCGTAATAAAAGATCCTTCAAATAATAGAGACAATACGCAAACTGTCGTAACTTCGGCTGCAGAACAAACAGAAAGTGGCGGTACAGTAACCTTTTATAGCCTCCTGCTTACTCTTCTCATACTTTACTATCGCCGAAACCAAGGTAACTAAACACAGCGAAATGATTACAATGTTAAACTTGCTCTTAATAATCTTTTCATGGTACTAAATTAGTAACCTTTATGAAGTGATTGATTTCTTAGTAAACATTAGCTTGTTGCACAACTCAAAATAAAAATGAGCGATTTGACGGATATACGAAATGGATTTTTTCCCTGTTTTTCTAAAGTTAACCCATAAAAAAGTATTAGTCGTGGGTGGTGGTGAAGTGGCCTGCCGCAAAGTAGATCTATTACTTAAAGCCCAAGCTAACATTACGCTTGTCTCGCCAGAGCTTCACCCTCATCTTGTATCACTACTCGATGAAGGTAAATTTGAATATCTAAAAGCCCGTTATGAAAAGTCACTTCTTACACAATTTGACCAAGTTTGGGCGACAACCGATTCTCGTGAACTCAACCATCAAGTTTATCATGATGCGAATGCATTAAAGATATGGACAAATGTTGTTGATGATCCTGCATATTGTGATTTTATAACGCCATCCATGATTGATCGTTCACCAATGCAAGTTGCCATTTCAAGTGGTGGCGCATCACCTGTTTTGGTCCGTTACTTACGAGAACGTTTCGAAACACAATTACCACAAAACTTAAGCTTATTAGCTCATTATTCAGGACAGCAGCGTACTCGAATAAAACAGCATTACAAAACCGTTGATGAACGTCGAAAGTTCTGGGAGACATTCTTTCGTCTACCAGCAGTCGAAACAGCAACAACAGAGCAAGAATTAGAACAGGCTTTTAGTGAATTATTAGCATCATACCAAGATACAGGCGCTAACTTGTATTTAATCGAAACAGGTAACGACCCTGAATTATTAACACTGAAAGCATTACGTTTGATGCAGCAATCAGAGTTTGTTCTCTACCCTGAAGGGAAGAATGATATTTTTGTCGACCTTTGCCGTCGAGATGCTGATCGTGAAAGTTACGAACACGAGAACGTCATCGCTCGTGCGAAACAATTACTGAATGAGGGAATGCGAGTTTGTATATTAGCGTCTAAAGACCAACACCGACCAGCATTGAAAAAGCTGTGTATCGAGCGTAATGGTATTTTTGTGCCTAGTCATAGCTAATACATCGTAAATAGACAAATATAAATTTATCATTACATATAACAATGCCGCTGATTAATCGCTTTTTTAAGCATAAATCTAGCGGCATTTTTATAACGCTGGTTAATGAGCAATATGTAAGATTGTTTACTTAATCCTGGGTGATGGGTAACTCTATTTCAGCGCGAGCCGTTTTTTTTCTGCGAGTTTCGCGTGTAGCCATAAACCAGAACTTTTCATTAAATAGCCAAATACTACACCCACAACCAATGATGGTATAACCAATTGCCAATTACCATTTGCAGCAAACGTTGCGCATGAGCCTATAAAGGTACCAGGGATAAAAGATAACCACGATTTTTTTGCTTGTGCGCACATCATAAATGCAACTAGAGCAGTGACAACGTAACCAATAATCTCAAAATGAACTAAAGATGATAACTTAATGATCACCATCGCCCAAAAAACACCGCTTAAGTTTGTTGCAATGCTTAACCCAACGCCTTTTATACCATCGCGCTGAAGAGCAAAATATGTCGTGCAGCCAAGAAATCCTCCCCAGCTTAATAAGCCCAGAGATACAGCTACCCAGCCCCAAATCCCAGATAAAATTCCTGTTGTTAAAGCGATTGCTATAAGTACCGACATGACTCACTCTTTTGCGATGACAGAATTGTATTGAGTGTAACCTAAGACCTGTTCAAATTAATCAACCAAGATCACACAAAGATCACACAAAGATCACACAAAGAAAGTAATACTACATCCCATTTCATAAAATAATCAACAAAGATCACCATAATTACTTTAATTTAATACTGATATTGGAAATGATTAAACCGTGTTCATCCCCTAAAAAATTCCATTATCATCATGCCTAAATTCACATTAAAAATTGCGGATAAAACTGACTATGGTAATTTATCGCCTAATATAATGTTACTCGGAGTGCCGTCATGGGACCTTTAATGCTTGATGTATCAAGTTATGAACTTGATGCAGAAGAACGCGAAATTATTCAACATCCTACAGTAGGCGGTATCATCTTTTTCGCCCGAAATTATGACAATCGTGAGCAACTTCGAGCGTTAGTTAAAGAGATTCGAAAAACGGCTAAACGCCCTTTACTGATTGGTGTCGATCAAGAAGGCGGACGTGTTCAACGTTTCCGCGAAGAATTTACCCAACTACCACCTGCTCGCGCTTTTGCAGCGTCTAAAAATGGAGAAGTGCTTGCTAAGCAAGGTGGCTGGCTAATGGCTGCTGAACTACTCGCGATGAATATTGATATTAGTTTTGCGCCTGTACTTGATCTTGGTTACGACTGTAAAGCGATCGGTGATCGCGCTTTCTCAAATTCCCCACAAGACATTATCCGTTATGCAAGCCAATTTGTAAGTGGTATGGCGCAGGCTGGCATGGCTGCAACAGGTAAACACTTCCCTGGTCATGGTGGTGTGATAGCCGACTCTCACTTAGAAACGCCTTACGATTCACGGGATAATATTAAAAACCATGATATGACCGTATTTACACATCTCATTGAAAACAATCTGCTGCAAGGCATCATGCCAGCACACGTTGTATTTGATGCTTATGACGAAAAACCTGCAAGTGGTTCAGAATATTGGTTAAAACAGGTATTACGTAAAGAGCTAGGTTTTAAAGGCGTGATCTTCTCTGATGATCTTAATATGAAAGGAGCTGACGTATTAGGCAGCTATAGCGAACGAGCTATCGCAGCTCAAGAAGCTGGTTGTAACATGGTGATGT
The DNA here is from genome assembly GCF_003026075.1 of Photobacterium sp. GB-210. Lineage (NCBI taxonomy): Bacteria > Pseudomonadati > Pseudomonadota > Gammaproteobacteria > Vibrionales > Vibrionaceae > Photobacterium > Photobacterium sp. GB-210. Next base: position 90,319 of record NZ_PYNU01000007.1, read on the forward strand.
TATGTAATAACCGTGAAGGTGCTGTACAGGCTCTTGATGGATTACCACAGATTCCAGTCCCTATTTTAGAAACATTGTTAAAAAAACCAACCGCTGAGTATAGTGATTTGATCAATACTCGTATGTGGAAAGAAAGCCAAGATGCCGTTTCTCGTCTTGCACAAGAGTGGAAAGAGAAAAACGTTTAACACGTGGTTACTGTAATCATTACCAACAAAAAAGCCGACATTATGTCGGCTTTTCTTTATCCATAACTCGTTATCTTATCTAAATAGCCAAAAGCTTATTCTTATTTTTAATCTCAATATTATAAATCGAAAACTCTTCAGCATTCATTGGCATACCAAAATAATACCCCTGCTGAAGATAAACATCACGCTCAACAAGGTAATCGGATTGCTCTTTCGTCTCGACGCCTTCTGCTATCATTTCCATTCCAGCCTGTTTGCCGAAGGCTATAATAGAATCAAGCAGAGAAAGTTTTATATCCGTAGTACCGATATTTTCAACGAACATCTTATCGATTTTTAAACTCCGCAAGTTCAATTCTTGAATATAACTGAACCCACCATACCCTGTGCCTGCATCATCTAATTTAATATCAATACCCTGAGCTTTAAGATATTGGATAACCTCAGAGGCAATAGTAAGATCTTCAAATTGTTTTCGTTCTGTAATTTCAAAAGCAACCTGTTTAATAGGGATCTTTGAATTGCTGAATAATGCTAATGACTCATTCATTATCTGTATATTTTCTAATTGTTGCGGTACAAGATTAATACTGATCACTCTATCGGTTAACTGCCAGTTGATAGTACTCAAATCTTTAATCGCTTTCTCAATTAATAAATTAGTAATAGGGATAATTTGTCCACTTTTCTCAACGTAAGGAATAAATTCCATTGGTGATATTAATCCAGCCCCTTTTTTCTTCCATCTAGCAAGTACTTCACAACCATAAAGTTCTTTGGCCTTTAAATTAATAATAGGTTGGTAATAGGGTACGAACTCACGTTTAACTATCCCTCGTTGTACTAATGCATGTAACGATAAACGTCGTCTAATGAATAAACGCCGCAACAAAATTAAAAATCCAGCAATAAATGCACCAGCTAAAAAGAGAGGCATCCTTAATAATTGTGACTCTTTATCTAATAATTCCAACTTAATGTAATTAGAAAATTTCAAACCATTAGGCATTAAAACTTCATATATAGGTTCAGCCGTGTATGATTTATTATCACCTTGCCAACCTAATCGATCCAATTCATTATCTGCTGATATAGATGTTAAAACACAACCTTCACAGTATTTATTTCGTAAGATTTCTTCAACGATGGGTTCTAAGGACAGAACCAAACTCCCCTTGCTACCTTGCCACCGAACTTCAAAAATACGTTGCAGACTATTTTTTTCAGAAGATAACCATAACGACATCATATTGCCGTAAGTTTTAATTTTCCGAGATTCAACATGCTGACCATGATTTTTTTCATAAAAACTCGAACAAGTACTTTTGCCTGAGGGGGTTAAAGAAATCTTACGGATAAGATAATTACTATAGGCAATACGTCTTAATTGCTCCTGCTCTTTCTCACTACACGTAAAATCAAAATTGCGGCTAAGATTCGTAATAAATTCTTGATAATCGCCTATATTTTGAATATGAGTTTTAACCAATTCATCAGTATCTGTTTGAATTTTTGTTGATAAATGCTTAGTTGCAAAATATGGTGCAAGAGTCGTAAAACCAAAACCGACTAATATAACAAAAAACATTAAACCAATACCAATATGGCCTGAAAATCGCATCAAAAAAATATCATCAATCGTTTTGGTTAATCTCTCTTTCTTAAACATTGAATAAACCATCATTGTTATTATTCATAATCTACCATCCATGTAGATCTCTATAAAAATCATTACTTATAATAAAGTTAAAACCTAAAGCATTATTAGACAAGCCATAGAGAAGATTAAATACCAGCAGAGATCACATGTTATAAAATATTCATTTCAACTTAAGACTTACACTCTAATTTATAAAAACAAATCAACACAGTCAAACTTTCACAAATTAAATACCAAATTAGAATAGAATATACTTAAGAAACCTATCAATGAAATAATAATGTTTGTTAAACTTAAACTTTAATTTATCTCCATTTCATTAAAATAAGATTTAAATCACAATAATAATTTAATTTTTTGGCAATAAAAAAAGCGCTAATCATAGCGCTTTTTTTTAATTTCTGTTCTTCGTAATAAGGATTATAAACTATCCTTGCTATAATCAATATTCTTAGTGCATTTTTTTTCTTTAAGAATGATATAAAATGCACCCACAATGAATGCTATAACTAAAGCAGTGTCCATGATTCACCTGTGATAAAAATAATTTTCAACATTGGCTAAAAATTAACTCTTATTTCGTGTTTAATTAAACAAAGATAATTTTTAGAGCGAAGAAATAATACAAGATTCCTATATCTATTTCACCACAGAGGTTATCATTTTGTAAAATTCAATATAAATGATTCGAAAAAGTATAATTACAAAATGTTAGTTAGGATAAGCCCTGATTCGCAGTCAATTATCCTAACATTAAACCTAAGTTCTATTTAGACTATGTTATAGCCAACGTTCTTGACCGGTAAAACTAACAGAAAGCCATGTTTCACCAAGATCGGCCTCCAACTTATCCCATATGATTTGACGAATATTATCTTGTTGTTTTGTCGTCCATCTTTTTTCATCTTTTACCAAGATGTTAATTTCTAAATCATACTGACGACCGATTTTAGCAAAATGATGAGTATAATCATCGAAGTCATACTTTTCAGAAAGCTCTGCAATAACTTGATCGACGTGCTCTTGAACACTGTCTTGTGGTGCGACAAGCAATACTTCCTTTAGATTTCGTCTTAATACCTTTATCGGTAATACTGATGCTGCGATAGATAATGTTGTAACAAGAATGGGATCGACATAGGCATTCCACTTAGAATAACCCATTGCATCAAATATAATAACTAAGATAAAACCAACCAATATTGCAGCACTTAAGATCGCGTCAACTAACCATTCTTGCGAGTCAACTCGGACTAATTCGGAATCAACACTGCGTGCGATAGAGGTTTCAAAAAAGTAAATCGAAAAACAACTGACGGTTGAAAGAACAGCATAGACAATCGCGTCTCCCAAAATAATGTCGTGACCACCTTGCATTATTGTTTGTATGCCCGTCACAAAGGCAAATAAACATGTTACTAAAATTAATAGACCATTTACCACGTTGATAAGAGGTTCAAAATGGGCATAACCAAATTGAAACTGTTCATCATCCGGTTTTGAAACTAAGTACGCCGTATAAAGACTAAGTCCTGTCATCCCCATACTTAAAAAAGAGAACATACCGTCTAATAAAATAGCATTAGAACCAACATACAGACCGTAACCAATACCTAGCGTAGCAACAAAAATTGTTCCTACTAATGATATCTTCAGCGCCATTCTCTCTTTACTAATTTTACGGCTTGAAGCCATAATATCCCCCTAGAATTAATGATAAAATAACGTAACTACCCGCTACGACAATAAAACTTCAATTTAAAATATCTCTATATTTAACAATATAGTGTCAAATACAATATCATTAAAAGTGCTTTTAGGGGAATTTTTGATATTTTTCAGTATTAAACAGGCGTAAAACAGATAGCCTATGCCATGCAGGTTTAGAGCTATAAACACAAAAAAGTACAATAAGTTATTAACTTATAAGAATATAATTTCACTGTATATATTAGGTTAAACAGAACTTCGTGTGTGACACATATTGATTATTGCTCTTCACGAACAAGCTCTAAACGTTCAACATCACTATAAAATGACACCATTTTTACTCGGCTTAAATCAAATTCAAAGCTACTTTTATCACACATATTTTGCTTATCTGCATCAAGTTTTATTCTGTTTCTTTGTTGTCTATTGAATGATGCTATGTACTGCTCTTTTATAAATTCACAACGTGCTAGCTTTTCACATGCTTCGTAACTTTGCTGGTTGAGTATTTCCCAGTGCTCGTTAAATTGTGACAAGGCAATATGGAGTTGCTTGTAATTTTGATCACTAATAAAACCTTTAAGCTCTGTAATTTTTTGATATTGGGTATCTAGAAATGAGCTAAAGAAATGAGAACCTCGTTGGGACGGGTGGTTAGCGCAATGTTTATCAACAAACTTCATTCCTTCTTTATCTGAAGAGTTAGCCACTTCAATCGTTGAGCAAGCCGTTATTACTAGTGATGTGAATATTATTGAGGTTAGCTTCATGACATGTCCGTTTTTAAACTACATGTCTAAATTATTACTCAAAAGTTTGAATTATGTTTTCCCTGTAAGCATTATCTTAAAAATAAAACGGTAACACACCTTACTTTGATACAAAAAAAGCAGTGAGTGATTCACTGCTTACATTTTGATGAAAAACGACATTACTGCGACTTAAATATCTCGGCCGTTTCTAGCTGTGTCATACGGCGAATTTGACGCCATACAAAATAGAATATACCCATCATCATCAACATAGATGGAATTGCTATCATCGGGTAACTTAACAATGTTAAACGTCCCAACTCTTCATTAAATGCTTCAGTTCCTGATTTGCTGGTTACAATCACTGTCGCCAGAATATAGTTCATCACAGATGAAAAAAGAAACGTGCTAGCAAACATGTAATTAGACTGCGTTAGACAGCGATCAAATAAATGCTCGTTGTTCTTTTCTTTTAAACGCTCATTTATGAGCCCTAAATTAAGCACGCTGTCATTTAATACTAATTTGCGTACAACTGGAAACTTGGTAAATGTTGAGCCAAAAACAACAATTCCGATAAGTCCAGGGATCAAAGCTTCTTTAATCGCTAACCACTTAGTATCAAGTTCAAGTAAACCTATACCGCCTGTTAGAAGAACGCTGACAATACCTAGCAAAGCTATAAAGTTATATTTCTTATAACGAATAAGCTCATAACCGCCAAAAATAACAGGGAATGCCAATGCTGCTAGTAATCCGCCTACCGCACCGAGTTGATCACCGCCACTAAACTTCATCAGAATCACTGACGGTATAATAACGTTAAAAACAATTTCACTTAACGGGTTTGATTTTCTCTCAGCCATAATCTGACAATACTTCCTTTGTTTACAATTATTTTACGTTAGTCACTTTGCATTGTTCCGTTTCTAAACAACACTGTAAAGAGCAATATGGTTACAAACCATTACTTTTTCAATAGACATAAGGAATCGCGCAATGCTTGATATTCACCATTCAATATTGGTTGTGGTTGACATACAAGGCAACCTCGCGCAACTAATGCACCAAAAGGACCACTTTTTTCGACAAGCTGAAATTATGGTAAAAGGCGCCGAACTCTTTGACTTACCAACATTATGGCTTGAACAGTTACCCGATAAACTTGGCGCAACGATTCCTCAAATAGCACAACCTCTTACTCAGCAAGGATTAACGCCCATTTCTAAAGAAAGCTTTAGTGCCGTTCAAAATATTAGTTTTGTAGAGCAACTACAATTAAAACAACGTAAGTCGATCATCATTATTGGCATTGAAGCACATATTTGTGTTTATCAAACTGTTATTGATCTGATTTCTGAAGGCTACCAAGTCACTGTAGTAAGTGATGCGATTAGTTCACGGACAGAAGAAAACAAACAGATTGCAGTGAATAAAATGCAACGTGCAGGTGCACAAATCAGTACAACAGAAATGGTATTGTTCGAATTACAGCGGGTCGCCAATGGCGGTAGATTCAAAGCCTTACTCAATTTAATTAAGTGAACGTTGTCTAAGTAAGCAGCGCTTACCTTTTTAGCTGAAAGTGTAATAAAAAGGCATTGCATTATAGAATAACGCTATGCCTTTAATGCATTGATATTAGTAGAGCTGTTATTGACACTGTTACTAGATTGATAGAGCCATAAGGAAACTCGCTGCAGACATAATAACACTACTGATAACGAGCATCACCGTAACGGGTTTACTCTTTGTAATAATTGGCATTAACCATAAGCTTAATGCTAAAACCAGCAAGCCAATACTTGAAATTCGTACGACAAAGCCCGTTAAGTTGCCGAGTTCAGCCTGATGTACCAATAAGCTCATACCCTGCATATTCGATAGTATCGTCACAACACCAAGCACTAAACCACATACAGGTAAAAAGGTATTAAGTTTTGTTAACTTATGCTCAGATTTTACTAACATACAATGTGCGACTAAGCTTCCACCTATAAGAACATTGGCGATAAATTGAATGGCTAGCGAGTAACTAATACCATGATTAATCACCCCTTCAATAAAGTACAGTCCACTCCAAACCACGATCAAGAATAAAAAAGACTTACGCCATTTATCACTGCCAATTAAATGTTTTTCGCATAACCAATAAGCCATGGTAAAAATCAAAATTGTTAAGCAGAAAAAGGTATCAAGACCAAAACTTGATTGACTATGGATTTGCGATAGCATTAACATGCCTTCTCGCAATAACATTGCAGTAATTAACAACAACCAGATCAGGGGAAAGTTTTTAAGTACCCTATCAGATTGTCCAAAACATAGTTTCCCCGATAGCATAATCACGCCAATGACAATAAACGCGCCAATAGAAAATTGAGATAACACCTGAGACAATAAAAATGGCCAGTCAATCCACAGCATGACAACTCCTATACAGTATGGATAGTAACGAACGCTTAAATAAGCGCTTTAACAGTACTAATAATGAGAAGGCGCTATTTTGCCCAAATGCCCACTTGAGTGCAAAAAGAAAAAGGATAACTTCTCGCGTCATGCCTTTTTGTTTATCAGTAAAAAGCGTTGTTTATTAATCAAGCGGTCGTATTTTTAACATCAATAACATCAATAACGTCAACATAGTGGCAATAACTGGCATGGCTAAATAAGTTAAACTAAAACCATGTTATAAGCTCTGTGGAGCAACGAAATCTGTAATATCCGAGCAGCCACTTAGTGACAAAAGACAGCAGAAAAAACAGCCCCAAAAAAAGCAGCGGCGAGTTACCGCCCAAAACTAAACATTGACACCCAATACCACAATCTTAGGTGGTAATATATGCTTTCTTCTAATGTTCCTAGTGCAATAACCAATTACTAAACTGCCTTAGGGAATGTCATATAATCATCTCCCCCTACAGATAGCGCATACTGATATACCTGGAATAAAGTGATTATATATATATCAATTACTATACAATTACGGTACAAATAAGAATAACCCACTTATTGTCTAATTAAAAAAATCATTCCCCACCATGCTTTCAGTGAATATTTAAAGGCCAATTATGGGTACTTTTGCTGTTTATTTAATGAAAGGATTTGACGAATCATTAACTAAACAGGTATCTTAATTCACATAGAAAAATAAGATTATTTTAATGCTTTCAATCGATGTGTCGTTGCCATTTAAGTTCAATTGACGAGACATTGTATAAAAGATGATGTATTTACTGTGACACTTGTTGTTAGCAGTACCAATTTACAAGTGAGATACCCATGATCGCAATTATCAACGTTAATGTATTTGATGGACAAACGACTCTTAACAATCAAGCTATTTTTGTTAAAGATGATGTTATTCAACGTATCATTCCAATGGCTGACGTAAACCAATCAGAACTTCCTGAAACAGTGGTTGATGGTAAAGGCTTCTTAGCTTCTGCTGGCTTTATTGATCTTCAGATTAATGGCTGTGGTGGCGTACTACTTAATACTGCAATAAGTAGTAAAACACTTGAGATCATGAACGAGACCAACTTAAAAAGTGGTACAACTCAGTTCTTACCAACTTTTATTACAAGTGACGGTGCTTCATTAGTTGAAGTACTTGAAATGGTTGAAGCTACAGAGCAGCCTGAACAACAAGGTATTTTAGGTCTTCACATTGAAGGTCCTTTTATCAGCGTAGAGAAAAAAGGCGCACACCGTGAAGAATTCATTCGTGAGCTTGACGAAAAAACAGCCCACTACCTTGCTGATAACGCAGATAAAATTTGTGTTTTAACCGTTGCTCCTGAAAATACGTCACAAAAAGTAATCGATATTGTTCGTGAAGCAGGCATTACCGTTTCTCTTGGTCACACTAACGCTACTTACGATCAAGTAAATGAGAAATCAGGCCTAGAAATGGCAACTCATCTATATAACGCAATGACACCACTTGGTTCTCGTGAACCTGGCGTTGTTGGCTACATTTTCGATAAAAAGCCACATGCAGGTATTATCGTTGATGGTATTCACGCTTCATACCCTTCTGTTCGAATTGCACATGATATCATGGGTGAACAACTATTCATGGTAACTGATGCTGTTGCACCTGCTGGTACAGACATGACTGAGTTCGATATGGCAGGTCTTAAAGCTTACGTTAAAGATGGTAAGTGTTTCTACGCTGATGGTACTATTGCTGGTGCTGCAGTTACGATGATTCAAGGCTTAAACAACTTGATTAATCACGTTGGCCTATCTCGTGAAGAAGCATTACGTATGGCTACACTATACCCAGCAAAAGCGATTAAGATCGAAAACGAGTACGGTATGTTAAAAGAAGGCTACAAAGCAAACATCACGTTGCTTTCTGACGACAATCAAGTTAAGCACGTCTTCCAAATGGGTAAACACGTTTTCTAAGTTAGCCACGTAAAATAGTTAACTTGGTATCTGATTAAAATCCAACAGTGATCTTACCGTTGGATTTTTTTATTGCTTCTATCTAGCGATAGCCTGTAGCTATTGATTAAAGACTATTTATAAGCAGGTTAAAAATAAAAAGGCCAAGTCAATCTCTGACTTGGCCTTAAAATTTGATTAATTATTGCCCTATCTAAACTTTATAGTTAATTAGTAGAGAGTTGAGATAAGTGTCTTGGCGTTTTATTGTTACTTTCATCTCTTTCTTCTTGCTGTGTATTGATAACAACACGCTTACCAGCCATAGACATTTGAAACTCTCTTAATTTAAAGTAGCCATATGTAACAACAATAGAGAAGAATAAGTAAGATAACGAGAATACAAACGGTGAATTAATCACTTCAGCTTTTAATCCCCACATAACGCCTACAATCGTTACGGAAAGTTTAGCCATCATTCCCATTAACAGTAATAATAATGCTAATTGCGGGTAGCGAGTTGAACGAAATGCTAACCAATATGCTGTTCCTACAGAAATGGCTGCAATACCAAAGCCGGCAGCAAATGAATGAAAATGGTCACCAGATAAAACACCACCGATCGATGACAGTAAAAAAATCAATGCTAGTTTCATATTTGCCTCTCCAATTGTGAAGCGAAAAATCAATAATATTGCTACTAGGTATATTTTCTCATTTTGAACGCATTATGTATATATGAATTGAAAGATTTCATTTTTGAAAGAATTATGTATTAATTGTTAAATAACAAGCAATAAGCACTTAACACTTTGAAAATAAAGGCGACTATATTAATATAACTGCCAATTGTTAATCTATTGATAAATAAGTAACATTCTTGTTTTAACGCTACATTTAGAAGATTTACCAGTAAACCCGAAGAAAGGTAGATGAAAACACTATCACAATAAGACTAAAATCACAGATTATGAGTTAATTTATCCAAAGTTTTAAAATTAGAGGTTATTTTTTAGCGATATAAATAAATGGTTAATTTTAACCCTTTTTTCTACTGTTTTTGTTGTCTATTTAATCTACGTCACATTGAAGCAACGAGCTGTATGATCATCATAGCTAAAGTCATACTGCTACATCCTCAAATAACAATCATAGAATTAAGAGTTAGCTCACTGTTTAACATTAAACCTTCTTTTTTACTTTCTATTTCATTCAATAAATCTTTTTATCTGTCGATAGAGCTTAATTACTCTATAAGGCCAATCACTCTAACTAAGGACGGTTAAACATGGCAACAATTCTTGACAGTGTTAATCAACGAACCCAATTAGTAGGAGAAAACAGACTAGAGCTACTTATCTTCAGGCTTAACAGCCAGCAACTATTTGCTATCAATGTGTTCAAAGTCCGTGAAGTCGTTAAAGTACCCCACCTTAATTCTCTTCCAGGATCTCATATAAATGTTAAAGGGGTGGCATCTATTCGTGGCGTATCTATCCCTGTTATCGATCTTCGAACCTCAATAGGTATGAAAGAAACCGATATTAATGAACTGAGTAACCTAATAGTGACTGAATATAATGGTTCGGTGCAGGCATTTTTAGTCGGACAAGTAATGAATATCGTTAACATGACATGGAAAGATATTCAGCCACCACCCGATCAAGTAGGCAAGAATAATTTCCTTACAGCTATTTGTGAAATACATCGTGATAACCAAAAACATCTTGTCGGTATAATTGATGTTGAAAAGGTGCTCGCGAATATTATTAATTACAATATTAAAATTTCTGATGAATTATTGAGCAGAGATATCAGTCAGCATCTACAAGGACATAAAATTCTTATTGTTGATGACTCCCCTACTGCACGTAATCAAATTAAGTCAACACTCGCTCAAATTGGCATCGAAGTATTTGAAGCAAACAATGGCCAGCAAGCCTATAACCTATTAGATCAATGGTGTAATGAAGGTAAAACGGTAACCGATGAAATATTGATGATGTTTACTGATGCAGAAATGCCTGAAATGGATGGCTATCGACTTACTCATAAAATTCGTCATGATCCTCGCATGTCAAACTTATACATTACTCTTAATACCTCATTGAGTGGAAGTTTCAATGAAGCAATGACAGTGAAAGTAGGATGCAATAAATTTATTTCTAAGTTCCAACCAGATCTGATTGTTGAAGTTGTACATAACCGAATGATGGAAAAACTAGCAGAGCAAAACCCGTAATTATTTAGGCTCTCTATCAAACTTTTTAACACATTATCTTGTGTTATAACTCTTTGATAGAGAGCTAAGCATAATTTGTAACAGCTATTAAAAATACACTTAACGCAATAACTATTGCAGCTATAATTAATAACACTTCGAATATGTGCTCTGGCATATCATTCCTATATTACAATATAATATGAGTAAATATCTTTTATTAGATAATTTGATGTTTTCTACTCTTAATTTACACATACAGTATAGAGTTCTAAACTAAATCGAAGCTGAACATAACAGCTGTCTTTTCATTTCATCATAGACTCATGTTTTTAAAGTAATTTGTAGAAGAATGTGACCGAAAACGTGAATTTTAATACTCATTATTACAACTACCATTCTTTTATTATCTTACGATCTCATTTTCATTAAGATAAATTTGCTCTTTATATAAAATGGCGTAATGATTAAATAAAAATACAATCAATGGGAGCAAAGAACGCATCATATGAAAAAAGTATTCACTATAGCTTTATTATTTTTTTCATATTTTCCAGCCTTAACTGCAAAAGCAGACGAAGATATACCTCGCGTAATAAAATTATCTCCTGAAAAAATCACACAGCATAATGTAGATCTTCCTCTTAACCAATTTAGAGCACTTGAAATCTTGGCTGATAAGAATATCAGCAGCCATCAAGTGCCTCGTCCTTATACAATGCCAGACACCACCGACCATACTAAATTATTTGGTTCAGATCTTAATGATAATGGTATTCGAGATGACTATGAGCGTATGCTATTAAAAAGTTACCAACGTTCAGAGTATGTCGCTATGGGAATATTAGCAGCAGAGCGCTGGGATAAACTCCTACGATTATTACACTCACAAGAGCAAATCAAAACTCGTTTTCAAGCCTTAGAGTTATTCAATGATAATATCGCAATTAACCAATGCTATTATTCTTTACAAAAAGTAGATAAAAAGCTGATTTCACCTGTACTTAGCTATTTTAATAATGACCAATTATTAGAAGCTAAATATCAAGCAGAACTATTACTGCTTGATATTATTGGCAATGATCAAGCAAATTTCACTTTTCATCAGCAACCATGTGAACGCTTTGCTGATTTCGCTAAAAGTGCAATAAAAGGCAAACTTGCCGCTTTATAACAACTAGTCAAAGAATTTATCGTCACTTCATTTATTACTATCAGTCATGCTTTTGTTACAAATAACCCAAGATATTAAAAGCAAGATTTATGGTAGTATCTTTCTCATTACTTATATAATGCACCAAATGTTTTTGGCTATCATAGAGATACATAATCTAATGACTAAACTTTTCACCTTTCTAAAAGGCATGGCTATGGGGGCTGCAGATGTTGTCCCTGGGGTTTCTGGTGGTACTATCGCCTTTATCACTGGTATTTACGACACCTTACTTGAGAGCATCCGTCGTATTAACCCATCGCTTATTGGCATCATTCGAAAAGAAGGGCTTAAAGGCGCATTTGAACATATCAACGGTACATTTTTGATCTGTTTATTCGCCGGTATTCTAACCAGTATTTTTACCTTCGCTAAACTCATTACTTGGATGCTAGAAACACATCCAATTCCATTATGGTCATTTTTCTTTGGTTTGATCATTATCTCTGTTATTCATATGTTCAAACAAGTGGAAAAATGGTCGATTAATCGATTCATTGCCATTGTTATCGGTGCAGTATTTGCTTATGGAATTACCGTCCTTCACCCTGTCGCAATGGAGCCAACACCTATCAATGTACTTATTGCAGGTGCTATTGCAATTTGTGCCATGATTTTACCTGGAATATCTGGAAGCTTTATATTACTCCTGCTAGGTATGTATGCACCGATTCTTGCGGCAGCTAAATCTATTGATGTTGTTACGCTTGGTCTTTTCGCAATAGGTTGTGCTGCAGGGCTATTAACGTTTTCTCACTTCTTATCATGGATTCTTCGTAGCTACCGTGATATTGCACTAACGTTCTTAACTGGTTTAATGATCGGTACATTAAGTAAGATCTGGCCTTGGAAAGAAGTGGTGAGTTGGCGTGTAAATTCACATGGTGAACAAGTACCATTACTTGAACATAACTTATCACCGTTTAACTTCGAGCAAGTCACTGGACAACCCGCACTGATCGGATACGCTATTTGTGCAATGGTTTTAGGTATTCTGGTTGTTTGGGGATTAGAAAAATTTGCAGCAACTGAGCAAAAATAATTTACCTATAACGCTCATTGAAGAAGGCAGCCATCTGGCTGCTTTTTTTATCATTTCTATATTTTAGAGCAAGGATAAATATACCTCACAAAAGTATTAAACATACCTACACTTATAAGATAGCTAAAAGCATAATCACAGTTGTACGATTAAACTTGTTTAAGGATAAACAAATGAAATACCAATGGGTTATTCTAGCCATCGCATTAATCGCAGGATTAACAACAAGCTATATACTTGATAGCCGCGACCCATCACTCGCTATAGAGCCTCATTACCCTCTAAATTTTCTAGAATCAGGCAACGAGGCCGTTGACCTCTATAATCCCGAAGATCAAAGAATACGTTTAGTTTATTTTGGCTACACACAATGTCCAGATGTATGTCCAACATCATTAGCAGTTATGTCTGCAGCCTTAAAACAAATTCCTGAAGAGCAACGCCAAAACATCTGGCCAATATTTATAACATTAGATCCAGAGCGAGATACTGCAGTAAAAACGGCTAACTATGCAAAACATTTCCATTCATCTATTTCAGGTATGGCAGGAACGCAAGAACAAACGAAGGAACTCGCTGAGAAATACGGTGTACTTTACATACGGACAGATTTAAAAGATTCAGCGCTTGAATATACGATTGATCACAATTCCTATTTTTACTTCTTATTACCTAACGGTGAACTTATTGATAAAGTGCCACACCTTCTTAGCCCTGCACCACTTATTTCCGTAATTCCTAACATCATTAATAGTGTACCCAATGCATCATAATCATGAACGACACACAATATATACAACTAAGTTAACATTGAGCGATATTTAGATACGAAATTGATAATCAAAATCATGTGAACTTACTCTCATTTTCTATTTGCATTTTCGTTCATTAATTCGCCTGTTATATTTCTTTTTTTGTTAATATATTTTTTTTACATAAACCTGACGTTTTAATTTATTTGAAGTCATAAATATAGCGCCAGCCCTTATTACAAGCGGCATTACGCATAGTTAGTCACTAAAACGGTATGAAAATTTAATGTCATAATTGTTTATTTTTTAACCAAAAATTCAGTGTTTACGTGAATTTTTTGATCTAACCGAAAAAAATTAATGAGCAATTTTAAGAAGTTATGCCATAATGAATTTGCCAACTCAATCTTTCACACTCAGTTGTAGTGGCACAATCAATATGGAGATTTATAAAAAATGAAACGTACTGTAACTATCTTAGCTGGTCTTCTACTATCTGCATCTTTAGTAGGTTGTTCAAGCACTGAAGCAGACAAAATGCAAACTCTTACTAACAAAGTAGACACTTTAGCTGAGCAAGTAAGTGCACTACAAGGTCAACAAGACCAAATCGTTAGCGCTGTAAACGACTCTCGTGCAGCATCAGACGCGGCTTACCAAGAAGCTATGCGTGCTAACAAGCGTATCGACAACATTGCTGGTTCTTACACTAAGTAATTTGTCTTAGCTTAAGTACTTTAAGGAGATGGCTTTTTATAAGCCATCTCTTTTTTTGTCATAAGAAAGACCAATAAATACATTCATGGTATCAATCATTCCTCTGTTTAATACTTAACATTAATTGCCTCTATCAAGTATTCAGCTCCCTATTCTAAGCAGCAAAACTTCCCTTTAACCCGTTTTAATTTGTAACTTAACCTAAGTAGAAGAAACGATCTTACGGTTGATAAGTTAAATTTAAACTCTCTTAATTCGTATACTTATATACTCTCACCTAATAACAATGAGGGCTCAAAGCTTCTGTCACATATTACATCATCTATTAATACAATTATTCATATGCTTCACCAAATCCACCACCATCGTTATTACACACAATATTTAGATAAAAAAAACGAGAGCATAGGCTCTCGTTTGATATCATTTCAAATATAATTAATTCAAAACAACAGGAATACCACTTTGGTTATCTAATGCCTTAATAAGTACCTGATAAGCATCATTATCGTAATTCAAGTCATCAATCAATTTCGCAGGTGCCGTTACAACTTTCTTTTCACCCATTTGTGATTCATCTTTCGATAATGGCGCATGTACTTCAACAACGATCTGTCCGTTAGGTTCAACTGAATACTTTACAGGTTGATTAATAATGCGCACTTGTGTGCCTAACGCAACGTGTGGAAATAACCACTCAACATCCCATGGGTTCATACGAATACAGCCACCACTAACACGCATACCAATACCAAAATCTTTATTAGTGCCGTGAATTAGATATTCTCCATGACCATAAGCTAAACGCATTTTATAGTCGCCTAACGGATTATCAGGCCCTGCCGGTACAACTGCGGGAAGAATATCACCTCTTGCAGCATGTTCTTTACGAATAGAAGCAGGCGGTGTCCATGTTGGATTCTTCACTTTTTCATTGATACTTGTTGTCATACTTGGGGTTTCACGTCCAACTCGACCGATACCAATAGGGAAGATATAAACTTTTGATGCATCGTCTTTTGGAAAGTAATACAAACGAAGTTCCGCAAGATTGACTACAATCCCCTTGTGAGCAACATCTGGTAATACAACCTTGGTTGGTACCTCAAGTAAACGTCCAGGAGCAGGAAGAAAAGGATCAATACCTTTATTCGCAGCCATCATACCTAAAAAACCAACATTATACTTATTGGCGATATCAGCAAGACTATCCCCTTTTTGTACTTCGTAATAGTTAGGTGTACCAACGATATTACTACCATCGGTTGGTAATTGATATTCAATTGCATTTACAGCAGAAGATACCAAACAAGTAAGTGAAAGAAGCAATGCGCGGTACAAAACGATGTCTCCGTTAAAAAATTCCTGAGTCTATTTGCAACAAACCCAAACATTTTGTTGCATAGTCAGTATTACTCTCTAATACAAACTATAAACAAATCTCTACAATCCATAGTACTTTATATAAGCAATTTCTACTAGCGAGGGTTATGTTTTAGATTAAGCAGATCATTTTAATCAATCAGTTACATAACTTAACTATGCGAATAATAGTAAAATTAATTATATCTATACTACTATACCGTTTATACAAAAAAAGAGCTGTTAAGTTACGGTAAACTTAACAACTCTTTAATTACTGTTTCAATACTATGGGGTTTAGCAAGCTACGTCGTATATTGTTGCATCAAACCTTTCCATGCACGCCGTTGTTGTTCTAGTCGGGCTTGCATAGATTTATACTGCTGCATAAACTCAAAATCATCATAGCTACTGGCAATTTTTTGCTTCTCAAGATCCAGTAAACGCTTTTTTGCTTGATAATAATCTGAAATTTTAGCAATCAAAGCTTCATACTCTTGCTGAAGCTGCGTTAGCCTTGCGACATTGTTCGGCATCTTACTCAATTGTTGTTGGATTCGTTTAAATTGCATTTTTGCTTTGGTTTTTTCAATTCGGTCAGCAGGCGTAACTTTTAAATTTCTTGTCCAACCTATCCATGAACAGGCCTTAATCAACCATTTAGTTGGGTCAAACTGCCACCAGCAAATACCATTTCGATAGTCATTTTCAAAAATATGGTGATAGTTATGATAACCTTCACCAAAAGTTAAAAAAGCCAATAATCCGTTATCACGTGCGGTATTTCTATCAGTATAAGGCTGAGCCCCCCAAATATGCGCCAATGAATTGATGAAAAAAGTCGTATGATGGCTGAGTACTAATCGGAGAAAGCCAACAAGCAATAGTGCCCCCCAAATATCACCATGAATAAACCCGAAAGCTAATGGAATACCAAAATTGGTACCCATCGCCAGCCATAAATAATATTTATGCTGCCACATTACTATTTTATCTTTTTGTAAATCACGGCAATTGTCGTAGTCATGGTATCGGCTCCCTTGGTAATCACGTAACATCCAGCCAATATGGCTATAAAAGAAACCTTTTTTCGCTGAATAAGGATCTTTATCATTGTTATCAACATGGCGGTGATGAATACGATGATCTGAAGACCAATGCAAGATACTATTTTGCAAAGCAAATGCACCGCCAATTGCAAAAATGAAACGGAGCATTGCATTAGCTTGATAAGTTTTATGTGACCATAAACGGTGATATCCCGCCGTAATAGACATACCACAAAAGCTAAATGCTACAACTAACATTAATATTTGTGTCCAATCGAAACCATATTGGTACGCATAAAGCGGAACACCAATTATCGCAACAAGTAACGTCACACTAAACACGGCGACATTTAACCAAAGTACAGGGGGTTTTTGCTGTTGAGTTGTCATCCTATAATCACTCTACATTCAGCGTACACATGTAAGCCAAGAATATATGCGCTATTTACGACTATCAATAGATACGCAGTATTTTCATACGACCTACTTGACTAATGTGATACCTGCCACATCATAACGTGCTGAAATCTGCTTATAGTGTTTATGCTCACGTAGGTAAAAGCTTATTGGCATTGCATCGCGTAGCCCTTGCTTGGATAAATAAGCATATTCTTCACGAGTCATTACTACATACTTCAATTGCTCATTTAATAGATTGCGCAAAGCTTCAATCGTCAAAATATCATCTCTTACCATGGCTTTCATATAACCAATTAATACAGATAACGGCACTAACATATCTCTTATAAGCAATTTACGATCCATGATCTTCGCAGCATTTGTTGTTCGAATACCTACATCAAAAATTGCTTGCCAATCAGGCTTATCTTGTTTGGTGACGGCACCATGGGTAAAACAGTAATACGCTTCTATAAATGCTTTAAGGTGATGATACCGCTCCGCATGCACTTCAATATAGATATGCTGTAGTTCAAGATCAGCGTCATATGAATGTCTTACCACCTTCATTCCTCCAAAATAAAAATTCATTATATAGCATCTACTACTCAGACTTCTTACGTACTGTTTATTGAAATTTCAAATAATTTGTATCGTATGAAATTTTTACAGCTTTTATCAGGTCTACTAATTTAAGCCATTTTTGTAGGGAACGTTATGCTAATTAAGAGAACAAACAAATGGGATTTAAGTGAAAATGATGTCACGCCAGAGTCCATTTATCATCAACGCCGCGATATTTTAAAAAAGTTAGGTATTGCAGCAGCAAGTCTTCCGTTAGCTTCTAATGCAACGGCGGGTATTTTTGATGTGTTCTCAAATGACGATCAGAAAACGATCGATAACCGTCGTCCACTTTCTACAATAAAATCACCGTTATCTGATCCAAAGCTTTCACTCACACCGGAAAATAAGATCACTCAATATAATAACTTTTATGAGTTTGGTACGGATAAATCATCACCTGCTATTCGGGCTGAAAATTTTGTTACCGATCCATGGCAAGTAAAGATTGACGGCCTTGTTAATAAACCCTTAACGCTTAACTATGATGACTTATTTTCTTTGTTTCCATTAGAAGAGCGCATTTACAGGCTACGTTGTGTTGAAGCATGGTCTATGAATGTTCCGTGGATTGGTTTTAGCTTAAGCGATATTATTACACGTGCCGATCCTACTAGTCGCGCGAAATATGTCGCGTTTCAGACCCTCTATGATCCAAAGCAAATGCCAGGACAAGCATCTCGCTCATTAGGTGGCGGTATTGATTATCCGTATGTGGAAGGATTACGCCTTGATGAAGCGCTACACCCTCTTACACTCTTGTCTGTTGGGTTATATGGTAAAACTCTCCCGCCACAGAATGGCGCTCCACTTCGTTTAGTCGTACCTTGGAAATATGGCTTCAAAAGCATTAAATCGATTGTACGTATTACGTTAACGGACAAACAGCCACCAACAACATGGAACATCTTAGCATCTGATGAATATGGCTTTTATGCCAATGTAAACCCAACAGTCGATCATCCTCGTTGGAGTCAAGCAAGTGAACGTTTTATAGGAGAAGGGAATATATTCAGTAGTCGACGTCAGCCTACCACCATGTTTAACGGTTATGCGGATGCTGTTGCAAGCTTGTATAAAGGCATGGATCTAAAAAGGAACTACTAATAATGAAATCTCAAAGAAAGAAGCGTTTTTTAAAGCTAAACCCTCAACATATTACTTGTCTGAAAGTAATAATTCATGCCGTTAGCTTATTCTTTCTTACTGTATTAGTTCTCCAAACATTCAATGGTGGTTTTGGTGCTGATCCAGTTAAGGACATTGAGCACTTCACAGGAAAAGCGGCATTGAATACATTATTTATTACAATGCTTATTAGTCCAATTGCCATGTATTTAAAACAAGGGGCTTTGGTAAAAACACGGAGAGTATTGGGCTTATATAGCTTTTTTTGGGCATTGCTACACTTGAGTGTTTATGTCTCGCTTGACCTAGGTTTTGATTGGGCTTTAGTCGGTGAGGAAATCACTCAACGTCCGTATTTAGCTATTGGCGCAATTAGCTGGCTAATTTTATTATTATTGACTTTGACTTCTACTCAGAAGTTACAACGTATATTAGGAGCAAACTGGCAAAAACTTCATAACTGGGTATACCTTGCTTTATTATTGAGTCCAATTCATTATTTATGGTCTGTCAAATCTGGTATTATTGAACCAGCCATCTATATCGTTATTGCAAGCTTGCTTTTATTAAATCGCAGAGACAAATTTAAACGTGGATTAACTAACCTTGGTATCAACAGAGATCAGAAAACGACGACATCAAATTAATCCACACAACACCTATTAATTTTAGTGAATGCTTTTCACTGTCTAGTAACCTGTACCTAAATCCCAATTGGTACAGGTCTTTTTTTATCTACTTGTCATTTATTATTAAAACCTCATGAATTACATGACATTGCAAAATTTTATGCTACGATAAACTCCTTGCATCTTTAGTTGTTGTGTATGTTATTTCATGAAGGTCATTCATTTTGTTCAGTGATATTTTAGCAACGAGCCTTGAGGAATTTGCTCACGATTGCATGTTGCTATGTGAGCAACACTACCCAACGATTCATAGCCGAGGCATGCAAGAAGATCATTTAGCGAAAACACTTTGCCGCCGTATTGCAGCTAATTGTGCCCAACAAAACACACCTGTCAAAATTACCCACACAGATCAAAGCCAACATGCATCGCAAGCTATCTATTGCTTACAGCACGAACATTCATATATCTGGGTGATTGCCCATCACTTCATTAGTGCCAATAAAGCCCGTAGAGATGCATTACTTAATACTATTGAGCAAGTGAAAAACAAGTTTTCTACTCATGGTGAACATTACCTTATGGTGATTGCTGATCATTGGTTCGATCGCAGTAAAGCGAGTAAGGAAATTCCCGCTTGGTGGCTTGGTGAATTACCTGATAATCATCTTGAATATGCTGCAACAGGAATCAAGCTTCAACCCAGTGAGAGCAGTTTTGCTGAGTCGGTAAAACAACGCTTTCATTTAACAAATGGCAGCATGTCTCTTAAACATCCTTTTGTACGTCATGATAATCAATCCCCTGTTTTACGTTATCTATTCTTAACTGCAATTTATAAGATTGACTAACTCCCCATTCCGATTAAAATGCGCCAAATTTTTAGTCTAACCGAATAAGTGTAATTTAACTTAAACGGTTTTAGTGTGATATCTCCTATCACCATACACGGAATGTTCTTATGTCTGTCTCATCGTCTCAACCTTTATCATTACGTGACGATTCTATTTTTCGTTTATTTTGGCGTTATACGCTCCCCACTATCGCTTCCATGTTGATCACCGGCATTTATGTTGCTGTCGATGGCATGTTTGTTGGCCACTTTATTGGTGAAAACGGACTTGCAGCAATCATACTTGGCTATCCGATTGTCTCCATTCTTTACGCCATAGGTGCTCTTATTGGTATGGGTGCATCGGCATTAGTTTCGATAAAGCTGGGGGAAGATAAAACAGAGGAAGCGAGAAATATTGTTGGTAACGCATTCAGCTTATGCCTAATAGCAGCAATGATTATTTGTGGATTAGGGATCACATTTGGCACAGACATACTGCAATGGGTTGGCGCAAAGGGAGAGATCCTATCAATGGCAGAAGATTACCTCTTCTGGTACTTCAGTATGGGTTTCTTTGCCATCATCTCAATGGCATTTTCATCACTATTACGTAATGATGGACAACCCAAACGCGTGACTTACATCATGATTTTCGGTGGTCTGCTGAATATCTTCTTAGACTGGCTATTTATTGTGGTGATCCCTTGGGGATTAACAGGCGCAGCTATTGCCACAATGCTATCTCAAGCCGCCACCAGCATCTTGTGTTTACAGCATTTCTTTAGCAACAAATCAGCACTACGAATTCATTGGGACAGCCTAAAACTTAAACTTGATACCTGCTTACAAATTTTACAACTCGGAACATCAAGTTTACTCATGTACATGTACCTATCTGTCGTACTAATTTTACACAACAAAGCTTTCTTGATGGTCGGTAAACCGATTCATGTTGCTGCCTACAGCATCGTGAGTTATACAGAGGCTTTCTTCTATTTAATTTTCGAAGGCATTGCATTAGGCACACAACCGATCACCAGTTTTAATACAGGTGCAGGTTTAAAAGATCGTGTGATCAAAGCACGAAACCTTGCTTTTGCCGTTACCCTTGTTGTCGCGCTTATTGGCGTCACAATACTTTATAGTTTACCCGATTATGTCGTGTATTTATTCGCAGGTGATAATCAACTGCTTCAACCTGTTGCTATAAACGGTATGCACCTTTATTTCTGGGGATTACCTTTCGAAGGATTATTACTTATTGGTGCGACCTATTTCCAATCAATTAACATGGCAAAAGAAGCGTCGATATTAACTGGTGGAAAGTTAATTTTGATCTCTATTTTTATCTTTACGTTCGCGCATATTTTTGGCGTTGACGGTGTATGGGTCGCATTACCTTTTTGTAGCTTACTTCTGACATCATGGATGATATATAAACTCAAAAGCCTTTAATGTCGACAAAGATCGGTAGTGATTGTTAAACATTGCTACCGGTCTATTTAAAACACTATCCAATTAACATAAGAACAATGAATTATTAGTGTATTCCTTGAGGGATAATTATAAAGACTTCCAAGAAAACAGTTAACCAACTGTTTTAATAGGATTTATATTTATCTACAATAGAATGAAACATGAAAAAATTATTACTCCATTAGCACTTATTTTTCAGCATTCGCAGTTACTTCAGCACATGCAGAAGTTAAACAAGATTACCTTATCGGCGCTGATCTTGGTTTACGACTTTCAGGCGCAATGGTAGCAAAGTCAGCGAGTACAAATGATGAGTTAGATTTAGACAATAGCGCGATTTAAGGTATTCATGGTGGTGTAACACTTAATGATCATCATCGCTTAACCTTAGGTTACACTCATGAAGAACTGTCTTTTAAAGACGATAGTGGTTCAGCAGGCTTAGAGACTGTAAAGTTCAGCTCTTGTTGTTTTCCCCATTACTTAAACGGCACGGTTAAAGCAAAAAGTTACATTTTTACTTCTATAATTATTTAGCATCTATAAGATTACAGCCTTTGTCGATATCATTTATCTAACACCTGCCATATTAATTTTCAAATATCTAACAGTTACTTTTCAAATTATAACAAAAAAGCCCATAGCTATTCCTAACTATGGGCTAAACGAAGAGATGAATCGTTTAAATTTTAATTTGCTTCTGCAAGTTTAGCTTCCGCTTCTTTCATTGCCGTTGTTGGTTGACCTTCTGCACCGTGCATCCAGTCAACTAACTTACCAGAGAACATGATAAGAATAAGACCTGATAGCGTTGCAGCAATTGCGATACCACCAAAGATAGATAGTGCACCGGCATCGCCAATATGTGAGCCAATAATACCCGCCGCATAGTTTGCTAATGCGTTAAACGAGAACCACACCCCCATTAGCAGTGAACATAAGCGTAATGGTGCAAGTTTCGTTACCATCGATAAACCGATTGGTGATAGGCATAGCTCACCCAGTGTATGGAAGAAATACGCACCTACAAGCCATAGCATTGATGTTTTAACCGTTAAATCGCCACCTTGTTCTAACGCTGCTCCCACCATGAATAAAAAGCCAATTGCAAGGAAGAACAATGCTGCCGCAAATTTAATTGGTGAGCTTGGCTCCTTCGAGCCCATTTTTACCCATAATGAAGCAATAACAGGCGCTAACGTAATAATGAAGAACGGGTTAAGTGATTGGAACCACTCTGTTGGTACAGTAAAGCTGCCAATAATACGATCTGTATACTGTTGGGTGTAAATGTTCATCAATCCACCGGCTTGTTCAAAGCCAGCCCAAAAGACAATAACGAACAGACCCATGACCATAATAACTTTTAAGCGATCACGTTCAACTTTTGTTAATGGCTCTTTTTTACCTGATTTGTTTTTAGCTGCATCACGTTTAGCGGCAGCCTCAATACCAATATCACCCAAATAACGACGTGCAAATAACATTTGAAGCGTTAAACCAATACAGATACCGATACCAGCAGTTGCAAAGCCTGCTTTATAACCCCAGATTGTTACAGCTGTACCTGCAATAATACCAGCAAGTAGCGAACCTAAATTGATACCCATATAGAAAATGGTAAATGCACCATCACGACGGTTATCACCTTCATCATAAAGATCACCAACCATAGTTGAGATATTGGCTTTAAATAAACCATTACCGATGATCATCAACGTTAGGCCAGCATAAAAAACATGCAATGCAGAATCCCCAACAACCGAGTTAGGTAATGCAAGAACAAATTGTGCAGCAGCCATTGCCACACCACCTATCATGACGCAACGGCGTTGTCCTAAAAAGTTATCGGCAATCCAGCCACCGATGAGAGGAGTAAGATAGACAAGTCCGGTATAAGTCGCGTAAAGACTTAGCGCATCTTTTGCTGTCCAGCCAAAACCACCGTCCATTGTTTTTGAAGTTAAATAAAGGACAAGAATGGCGCGCATGCCATAAAAGCAAAATCGCTCCCATAGTTCAGTACCAAACAATAAGAACAGCCCCTTAGGGTGTCCTAGTAATGTGCTAGAGTCTCTTCTCATAATTATTCCTTTTAATTCGTTTTTCATTCAGTAAATGAATACTGGCATTACTTATAAGGAATAACTATTCACATATCAAATTAGCACTAAATTGCTATAAGATTTGTTTTTTAATAAGCCTATGATTTTAAAATAGAATAAAAATACAACAACGATAATGAAAAATAATATTTAACTTTAACAGTAGATTAATAAACCACTCAACCATAAATCACTAGTCTTTTAACCTAAAAAGGAATAAATAATTAGTGAATACCTATAAATATTTCATTTAAGTTACAAATATAACAAAAATTCCATCATTTAGAGTACTTTTTAAACAAGGAACAGTTTCTATAACTTGTATTGGTTAAGAAACATACTCATCCATTTTAAGATAAAATGTGAAAAATTATTCTCAACGCACCCTATTTACATTTGGATGAAAGCTCAGGGACTAAATCGAATAAATCTCCCACTAAACCGTAATCGGCATAAGAAAATATACTTGCATCAGGATCATTATTAATAGCCACAATCACTTTTGCATCTTTTATCCCAGCAATATGTTGAACTGCACCCGAGATCCCAACGGCAATATAAAGTTCTGGAGCAATAATTTTCCCGGTTTGCCCTACTTGGTAATCGTTAGGTACGAATCCAGCATCCACGGCTGCGCGAGAAGCACCAACCGCACCGTCTAAGGTATCTGCTAATTGCTCAATCAATAAAAATCCATCTTTACTTGCAACACCTCGCCCACCTGCGACCACAACACGTGCTGTAGTAAGATCTGGTCGCTCATGGTTACTCGTTTGCATGTCAACAAAACGTGTTCGAGTTAATGAATGACTGATCTTTAGCATTTCTGGTTCAGCGTGTTGTTTCGATAAACCACACGGCTCGAAACTGGCACCGCGAATTGTTGCCACCATAACAGCCTCACAAGACTTAACCTCAACCGTTGCGTTACCTGCATATATAGGACGAACCGCTGTATCTAAGCCAGTAAATGCCATCACATCGGATAGTTGATCCACACACAACATCGCGGATAGACGCGGTAACAGATCTTTACCTGATGTGCTGCTGCTCATAAAAATATGACTATAGTTCGATGCAATATCCTTAATAACCTTAGAGACGTTTTCTGCCAAACCATGCTGATAACAAACATCATCCACCAATAACACTTTATCAATATCGGCTAACTCGGCTGCCTGCTGTGCAACACATTCACATTGAAAACCAACCACGACAATATGGATACTTAACCCCTTGCTAAAACGCTGTAATGAAGCTGCCGCAGTAACAACTTTACGTGTAGCTAACGAGATATTCTGATGATCATGCTCTGCGATAATCAAAATGTTTGCTGTCTTCATTAGATCACCTTTACTTCATGACTTAACTTATCAATAAGTGCATCAACATTGTCGACCATAACCCCAGCTGTCCGTGGTTTTGGCGCGTTATAGTGAAGTATTGTTTGAGACGTTGTCTTTATCAGATTTTCAAGCGATGGGTACTGCACGCTATTTTTTTCAATAAACTCTTGCAACGAAATGCTCGTTAATGGTTTAGCTTTCGCTTTCATAATATTTGGAAGTGATGCAAATCTGGGTGTATTAAGTCGTAAATCGCAGCTAATCACACAAGGAACTTTAACCGCCAAAGTTTCAAGACCACCATCGACTTCACGAGTCACAATAAGCTCATCTAATATCGAAGGGTTGTCATAGTTAATCTCTGAAGCATAAGTCGCTTGTGGGCAGTCTAATATTCCCGCCAGCATTTGAGGTGTTTGATTGTTATCGCCATCAATAGACTGTTTCCCCATTAACACCACATCACTCTTGTTCTGTATAGTTAATACAGATAACAGCATTGCTATTTTTAGCGGGGTGATATTTGTTACATCGTCACTTTCAGTTTGATTAGTATTGATATGAATAGCGCTATCGGCCCCTAGTGCGAGTGCCGTCCTTAATGATTCATTGCAACTATCATCCCCAATACAAACAACAACGACCTCTGACGCTATCCCTTGTTCTTTAAACTGTACGGCTTGTTCAAGTGCGATTGCACAAAAAGGATTAATGGTTTTCTTCACATTATGATCGTCAATACCACTATTATCATCTTTTACACGGATCGCTACATAAGGATCAATCACGCGCTTAATCGCCACTAATATACGGATAGTAGATTCTGCCATATCACATACCTCTAATAAGAAGTCGTTGATTTAACGGCTAATACAGGAATGCCTTTGTTTCTTTGAGACTAGTTGAATTTACGTTTACGTCAACTGGACTATAGTTAAATGAAGCAATAAAGGAGTCATCTATGGCAGAGGAAGAAAGTGCTCAAGACAGTATCTCTTTTGATGTTTTAATCGTCGGCGCAGGACCTGCCGGTCTTGCTAGTGCTATCCAACTTGCGCAATTAGCCAAAGAGCATCAGCGACCATTCTCTATTGCTGTAATAGAAAAAAGTGCCGAAATCGGCGGACATATTTTATCTGGCGCCTTATTTGATCCCCACGCACTCAACGAATTATTACCAAACTGGCAAGATACTGATTGCCCAGTCCGCACCAAAGTAAAACATGATGAGTTTTATTGGTTAACCAACTCACAATCAGTATTTTCAATCCCACCTTTATTACGTCCAAAAGTGTTTGAAAATCACGACCATTATATTGTTAGCTTAAGTGAGTTATGCCGTTGGCTAGCAAAACAAGCCGAGCTATTGGGTGTCGAAATCTACCCTGGCTTTTGCGCTGACAAAATACAGTTTGAACACCAAAGGAGTGACAGCGTAACAAGTGATAATGCCGATTTACCCATTTACATGAGCACCGTAAAGGGGATTACAACCAAAGCAATGGGATTAGACAAACAAGGTCACAAAAAAGAAAACTATCAACCCAGTATGCTGATTAATGCGCGTTACACTATTTTTGCCGAAGGTAGTCGAGGACATTTAGGAAAAGCGCTAATAAAACAACTTAAGCTCGATAAGCACAAACAACCGCAACATTACGCATTAGGGATAAAAGAAATTTGGCAGGTTCCCAAGCAACAGCATCAACAAGGCAGAGTGATCCATAGTTTGGGCTGGCCACTAAGCGAATCAAGTTCAACGGGTGGCGCTTTTATGTACCACCTTGGTGATAACCATATCGCAGTAGGGCTTATTACCGACTTAAACTACCGTAACCCTTACCTTAGCCCGTTTGATGAATTTCAACGGCTAAAGCATCACCCTCTATTTGCGCAAGTTCTTCAAAACGGAAAACGAATTGAATACGGTGCAAGAGCGATTACCAAAGGGGGGTTAGCCTCCCTACCCAAACAGTCATTCCAAGGCGGTGTATTAATAGGCTGTGATGCTGGTACCCTGAATATGAACAAATTAAAAGGCTGCCACACCGCGATGAAATCCGGGATGTTAGCGGCAAGCGCGGTATACAGTGAGTTAATTCGTGATCATTCCCATACCGAGCCTTGCTATAACGCTCTTTTTGAAAGTAGCTGGCTGTATGATGAACTTCATCAAGCGAGAAATACCACTGCAAATATCCATAAATTCGGTCAACTGAGTGGCGCTATTGCAACCTATTTAGAGCAAAGTCTATTTAGTGGTCGTGCAAAATGGCAGCTTAATAACAATGTGCCAGATCATACTTGCCTACTGCCTATATCAAAAACAAACAAGATAAGTTACCCCAAACCTGATAACCAATTAAGCTTTGATAAAACCTCTTCACTCTATCTTGCTTCTATTAGCCATCCTGACGATCAACCTTGTCACCTTCAATTACAAGATGCTCAAATACCAATAAGCCAACATCTAAAAGCGTTTGATGAACCTAGCCAACGTTACTGCCCTGCAGGTGTTTATGAAGTTATTGAAGAAAATAACCAAGTGAAATTTCAAATCAATGCAAGTAACTGTTTGCAATGCAAAGCCTGCGATATAAAAGATCCTTCTCAGAACATTTCTTGGACGCCACCAGAAAGCGGATCAGGGCCTAATTATAGAAAAATGTAATAAGTCTAAACTTTTTTTGAATTAAAGTTCTTAAACACAACAAAATGCTTCTAACATCATATTGATACAAATAAACGTATAACACATTGTTTATTAATACATATATCTATCTATACATCATGTATTATTCACATGTATGCATTCAATGCATTTAAAAAATGAAAACCATTCATTTTACTCATAGCCTTATAAATCATAGTATTTATCTCAAGCCAAGAAGCAGTTAAGACAGCGAAATGACGACTGTTGAATAATAAAAAATAGGCTTCCAAAGCAGTGAATTAAATCAGCCGATCGTGCTCAACACACATCAGATTTTAAGTTTATGGTGAGTCAGTTTCATCATAACGCATTCGCATATATCACCTATTGAGGTAAACATTATGACAATCCCTACTACAGAAATGTTAGAAGCGTGGAAAGGTTTTAGCGCAGGTAACTGGCAGCAAGAAGTTAACACTCGTGACTTCATCCAGACTAACTACACGCCTTATGAAGGGGATGAGTCTTTCCTAGCCGATGTTACAGAAACAACAACATCACTATGGAATACCGTTCTAGAAGGTATTAAAGAAGAAAGCCGCACTCACGCGCCGGTTGATTTCGATACTGATTTACCATCAACAATTACTTCTCACGATGCAGGCTACATCAATAAAGATCTCGAAAAAATCGTAGGTCTACAAACTGATAAACCACTTAAGCGTTCAATCATCGCTAACGGTGGTATTCGCATGGTGAAAAACTCGTGTGAAGTATACGGTCGCAAACTGGATGAAAGTGTAGAGAAGATCTTCACTGACTACCGTAAAACACACAACAAAGCATGTTTCGACCTATACACTAAAGAAATCCTAGCATGTCGTAAATCTGGTATTATCACAGGTCTTCCAGATGCTTACGGTCGTGGTCGTATCATTGGTGACTACCGTCGTCTAGCGCTATACGGTATTGATTTTCTAAAAGCTGACAAGCAAGAACAATACAAGTCAACTCAAGCATTCCTAGAGCAAGGCCATGATCTAGAAAAAACACTTCGCCTACGTGAGGAGTTAGCAGATCAAGTTCAAGCACTAGAAGACATCCGTCAAATGGGCTTGAAATACGGCATCGATATGTCTGCACCTGCTCGCACAGCACAAGAAGCGATTCAGTTCACTTACTTTGGCTACCTAGCAGCGGTTAAATCTCAAAACGGCGCAGCAATGTCACTAGGTCGTACATCAACATTCCTTGATGTATTTATCGAGCGTGATATTCAAAACGGCTTGATCAACGAGCAAGAAGCGCAAGAGATGATCGACCACTTCATCATGAAGCTACGTATGGTTCGTTTCTTACGTACACCTGAGTACGATTCACTGTTCTCTGGCGACCCAATCTGGGCAACAGAAGCAATGGCTGGTATGGGTGTTGACGGTCGTACTTTAGTAACGAAGAGCACATTCCGTTACCTACACACACTACACACAATGGGTCCTGCACCAGAGCCAAACATGACTATTCTTTGGTCTGAGCAACTCCCTATTGCCTTTAAAAAGTACGCAGCGAAAGTATCGATTGAAACATCATCTGTTCAATACGAAAACGATGATCTAATGCGTCCTGATTTCAACAACGATGACTACGCAATCGCATGTTGTGTAAGCCCACAAGTTGTTGGTAAACACATGCAGTTCTTTGGTGCACGCGCTAACCTTGCAAAAGGTCTGCTATACACTATTAACGGCGGTATTGATGAAAAATCTAAAGCCCAAGTTGGCCCACAAGTAGCAAAAATTGAAGATGAAGTATTAGACTTTGATTCACTAATGCCACGCTTTGATTCAATGTTAGATTGGTTAGCAACACAATACGTGACAGCACTGAACATCATCCACTACTCTCACGACCGTTACAGCTACGAAGCATCACTAATGGCATTAATGGATCGCGATGTACGCCGTACTATGGCATGTGGTATTGCAGGTCTTTCTGTTGTTGCTGATTCATTATCAGCAATTAAATTTGCGAAAGTAACACCAGTACGTGACGAAGATGGCGTAGCAATCGATTTTAACATCGAAGGTGACTACCCTAAATTCGGTAACAACGATCCACGTGTTGATGATATCGCTTGCGACCTTGTTGAGCGCTTCATGAAGAAAATTCAGAAAATGCACATGTACCGTGAAGCAATTCCAACACAGTCAATCTTAACCATCACATCAAACGTTGTGTACGGTAAGAAAACAGGTAATACCCCTTGTGGTCGTCGTGCTGGTATGCCATTTGGCCCAGGTGCAAACCCAATGCACGGTCGTGATGAAAACGGTGCGGTTGCATCACTAACATCTGTATCTAAACTCCCATTTGCTTACGCGAAAGACGGTATCTCATACACCTTCTCTATCGTGCCAAATGCATTAGGTAAAGATGAAGAAACACAGAAACAAAACCTTGCAGCACTAATGGATGGTTACTTCCACCACGAAGCAGCAGGCACAACAGATGGCATTGAAGGTGGTCAACACCTAAACGTGAACGTATTAAACCGTGACATGTTACTTGATGCTGTTGAGCACCCAGAGAAATACCCACAGCTAACAATTCGTGTTTCTGGTTACGCAGTGCGTTTCAACTCACTGACTCGTGAACAACAACAAGATGTAATTAGCCGTACCTTTACTAATAAGATTTAATAAATAGCTACTACATTGGTAATATCCGACTAACTACCTAGGTATTACCATTTTGTCGCCATAGTTCCCTACCTAACTATGGCGGCTTTTTTATTCATTATTTACAGAAAATATAATCGTGAAACCTACTCTTTCAGCTTCTTAATTAACAAAGTTTTTATACTTACAATGTAAATAAATTACAAATGAGGTTGTGAAGCCACTCGATAAACTGTATTTATTGCTCTAATTTAAGTCTTCAGTTTTGTATAAAGAATTATCAATGACTAAAAAGATCAATAAAGAACATGTTAAATGCAACCATTCAGCCCATTACTTCTGTTCCTAAATTAATACTTATCGCACTTTCTTTCGCAATTCTTTCAGGCTGTGCGTCGAAGGAACTTCTGCTAGCTCAACCATCTTTAGTTGAACAGCAAACTTCAAAATTGTTACCACAACGCCCAAATAAAACAGACTTATATTTTGTAGGTTTTGCTGCAGACTCTAGTCAGAACGTATTTAGTAAAGAAGTTAAATATGCACAACAGTTATTTGATAACAAATTTGATACCAAAGGACGCTCTGTCACATTGATTAATCACTCATCAACTATCAATGAAGCTCCGATGGCTACACTATCGAATCTTGATAATGTATTAAAAGATATTGGTAATACTATCGACAAAAATGAAGATATTGTTTTTCTATTTCTTACTGGACATGGTTCTTTTGAAAAAGGCTTACACTCTAAATTTTGGCCGCACCATAAAGAGTTAGTAACACCTAAAGATCTTAAAAAATCCCTCGTTGAGTCAAAAATAAAGTGGAAAGTTGTCGTGGTTTCATCGTGTTTCTCAGGACAATTCGCTAATGAAATTGCAGGTTTACATACTTTAGTTATTACCGCGAGCAATCCAAGCCAACCATCATTTGGTTGTACCAACACCTCTGAATTTACCTATTTTGGTGAAGCTTTCTTTAAAGAACAGCTTGCACAAAATGCTTCATTTATAATGGCCTTCATCGCGGCAAAAGCCAGAATCACAGTTAAAGAAAATAAAATGGGATTCGAGAATTCACAGCCAATGATGATTACGTCAAAACCCATTATCGATAAGTTAAAAGAAATATCTCAATAATATTATTATTTCAAACTATATCGTTCTCTGGAGTAACAAACGACAAAGCGGAGCCTTTTGCTCCGCTTTATTGCACAAGTGTTGGTAAACTTTTTTATAATTAACTTTTCAGATCGTAATAATAAGTCTTAAAGCTCCAAAAATTTTATATCGTTAATTTAACAAATTATTACACTTATCACATTCAGAATATTTCCCATACATAAAAGTAAATTTTTACTTGATAATGCTTAATGTTAAATACTACTATTTTATTCTTAATTAGTAAGTCAAACAGGAAGTATCATGTCTAAAATAATTCTTAGCTCTATTTTTTTGATGATTACATTGACAGGATGTCAAACATTAAGTATATCTCTTCCAGAATCTGAATATCAAGGAAATCTACCTCCGCAAATTAAGAATGAAATAGCAAAAAGTGTTAATGATACTGAAATTGAGGGTATGAGAGGCGCTACAGCTAAAGTATATTTTGATAGTGAAAAATCACTAATGACTATTGCATACATGTTACGAAACCCACACTGGCAATGGACAATATATAAATCAGATGTAGAAAAAGACTCCTTTCCTTACTTATGTGAAAAATACGGCTATGAGATACACAATGGACTTGGTATACGTTATTGGTTTTCAGGATCTGGTGGCTTTACAACTGACACTGTAACAAAAGAAGTTTGTAATTCATTATCTAGCTAATGATTCTTTATTATATAAAAAATTTAATTTTTATGAGCGGTAAGTTAAACCATAAATATATCACTTTTAAAAACTCAACTTACCCTGAAAACGGTGCACTTTGCACCGTTTTTTATTTACTTCATCTTTTATACTAAGAAGCCTTCCTTATCATTTTAACTTAAATCGACATTTTTCGTACCAAAGAACCATGTTGCGACAAAACCTACGATATAAGCAATCAGCAAACCAATGGTAAAAATGGCCATACCTGCAAAGATACCAGAACTTGAGGTCATTAACGGTAAAGCAACAATACCAGATGGACCAAATACTGTATTTAAACCAATCGGTAATCCCAGATACGATACTAACCCAATAAAGAAACCACCCGCAGAGCCCCCCACACATGCAGTAACAAAAGGTTTAACCCGCGGTAATGTCACACCATAGATAAGCGGCTCGCCGATACCTAATAATCCCGGAATGATCGCCCCTTTTACCTGCAGACGTAACAAAGATTCTTTTTTCGCTTTAGCATATAAAGCCAGTGCTGCACCTACTTGCCCTGCTCCTGCCATGGCTAAAATCGGGAAAAGTGAGTTAAATCCTTGTGCGTCCATAAGAGCAAAGTAAACCGGAACAAAACCTTGGT
The DNA here is from genome assembly GCF_003026075.1 of Photobacterium sp. GB-210. NCBI lineage: Bacteria > Pseudomonadati > Pseudomonadota > Gammaproteobacteria > Vibrionales > Vibrionaceae > Photobacterium > Photobacterium sp. GB-210. Next base: position 123,731 of record NZ_PYNU01000007.1, read on the forward strand.
GAATACCAAACATCACTGAGATTAAGAATAAACCGGCTAAGATCGCACTACCGAATGGATTACCATTTAAGTTGATAAATAACCATGACATCCCCTTAAATAGCTCACCACCAATTGGCATGATAATCACAAAGGTAACAGCGCCCATAATCAACAAGGTGATCATAGAAGTTAAGATCATATCTAAATTATCTGGAATATATTGGCGGACTTTTTTCTCAACGCCTGCACCAATAATGGCAGCAATCAGAACCCCAATAATATTGCCTCGTGGATCGATACCATTGCCGAAAAAGTCGTTCATTCCAGAGAAAATGCCAGACGTTGCATCTGGGTTATAACCAAGTACAAACAGTGACGCTAAAATCGCACCGTTTACCCCTGAACCACCAAACGCTTGCTGCGCATTGTAGCCAATAAGGATACTTAAGAAGCTAAATAAACCTTTACTGAAAACTTTCATATACGCAATTAAATCAAGTAAATGCGCATTAGGCGAGGCCTGCCCTATAACAAAAAGTTGTTCCAGCAAGGTCGCGATACCGAGTAATAAACCTGCAGCAATGAAACCGGGGATTAAAGGCGTAAATATAGTTGCAAACTTGCTTAGAAAGCGTTGTGCTGCACTGGTTTGTTTTTTCTTTAATTGCTGTTTATGTGCAGAAGCCACATCTTTTAGGTCGGAATGTGTTTTTGGAGAAGTTTTCTCCTCACCTTGCTCGTTCTCAAGCATACTATTCATCATTTCAGCTGCAGTTTGTGCTTTGCCCGGTCCTAACACAATCTGAAATTGATCGTCACTTTCAACTAACCCCATCACGCCTGCAATACGTTTGATTGAGTCACGATCAGCTAAGCTGTCATCTCGTAGTGTAAGACGTAATCGCGTCATGCAATTACCGCATTTAATAACGTTTTCGTTACCGCCGATTGCAGTGAGTATCTCTTGCATCATTGAAGCAGTTACTTTGGCCATCTTATGATCCTCGATATAACCGATTGTTTTATTATTTTTGGTCTAAAAGTGCATGACGAATAAAGCCATGATGCTTACCGAGTTTTGCAGTCGCCAACTCAGCATCAATATCAAGTAAAATCATAAGGATTGCGGTTTTACAATGGTTATTACACTGCGCAAGTGCCTCCGCTGCTTGTAATTCACTGCACCCTGTCGCTTCAACTACAATATTTTTTTGACGTTGGATAAGTTTGGCGTTGGTTGCTTCAACATCAACCATTAAGTTTCCAAAGACTTTCCCAGTACGGATCATTGCCCCTGTGGTTAACATATTTAGTACTAATTTCTGTGCAGTACCGGCCTTCATTCTTGAAGAGCCCGTTACCACTTCAGGCCCAACAATGGGGGTTAATGAAATATCTGCTATCTGCGTCATTGGACTATTCGCATTGCAACTTAAGGTAGCAACGGTTGCACCGATACTTTTTGCGTAATTCATTGCACCTAAGACATACGGCGTACGTCCGCTTGCAGCAATGCCAACAAGCACATCTTTTTCATTAAAACCAATCTGTTGTAAGTCACTTGCACCTAATTCAACATTATCTTCTGCATTTTCAACCGCCTTTAAAATCGCTGTATGACCACCAGCAATTAAGCCAACCACCAAATCGGGATTAGAACCGTATGTAGGAGGACATTCACTGGCATCCAAAATACCTAATCGACCTGATGTACCCGCACCGGTATAAATCAAACGTCCACCAGATTGGAAAGCATTAGCGATAAGATCAACAACCTTGGCAATTTCAGGAATAATGGCTTCTACTGCAAGTGCCACTTTCTTGTCTTCTTGATTGATAACTTTCAACATCTCAACCGTTGATAGCATATCGATGTTTTCACTATCTTTATTTCGGCTTTCTGTCACTAAGGTTGTTAGATCAATTTTCATTATCTGCTCTCTTCACTTGGAGGTTTTGTTGAGAGGCATCATATAGAATAAAAAATTCATTTAAGTGATAGTTATCACAACTAAAATTATTCATTTTGTGCCAAAATTAGAGAATAAATACGAGTCACAACTCTTTTAAACATTCTAAAGAATATAAAAATAACTTATTTATTCAGATAGTTAATTCCATTCAGGTTAAATGAATAATGTTTAGGTCTCGTTGAATAATTAATTCAATAAAATTAGGGAAATATGAGTATTTTAGAGCGAATGCAAAACCAAAGAAGTAGCTTATCGAGTAATGGAGTAAAGATATTAGACTTTATTCTTGAAGACCCAGCTTCGTTAAGTGCCTATGTCAGCCAAGATATAGCGAAAAAGGTAGGTGTTTCACAATCTGGTGTGATCAAATTTGCTCAACGGCTTGGTTTTAAGGGGTTTACAGCACTAAAACTTGCCATAATTGAAGATCTTGCTCAACAAAATGCCATTCTAGAACCCAAAAGACCTATTCATAACAAGATCCATAGCGATGATTCTTCAATAACGATTGCACAAAAGTTAATACAAGAGAAAACACACGCTATGATTGCGACAACCAACGCTATCAACTTTTCAGAATTTGAAGCTATCGTAAAACGGCTAAATCAAGCGCATCGCATACAAATTGTAGGCATTGGGGGTTCAGCATTAACCGCCAAAGATCTCACTTTTAAGCTGTTAAAATTAGGTATTACTGCACTCACTGAACAAGATACACATGTGCAAATCGCAACAGCGAATACATTAACGAAAAACGACATACTCATCGCTATTTCATTTTCAGGAAAACGGCGTGAGATAATAATGGCAGCACAATCAGCTTACGACAAAGGCGCGACAGTCATTGCGTTAACAAATATAAAAAAGAGCCCCTTACGGCAATTAGCCCACTATACGATTGACACTATTGCCGATGAAAAACAATTTCGAAGCTCTTCAATTTCTTCGCGAACCGCACAGAATGTTATCACTGATCTCCTTTTTATGGCCTTATTACAGCTGAAAAGCGATGATGCAAAACTACTTTTAAGTGATATATCATCAGTCATTGATAGAATTTAGCTTAATAATTACCAATACAACATTTGCAAATGTATTTTAATGTCAGACCGTGTCATTAAAGTGAGCTTATAATGTAGAAAGGTAAACACAAACCTCACGCTCTTTTCCTTGCATGTGGTTTATCTGATTACCTTTATAGGTTACGCCAAGCTTGTTGATAACCGATCTTGAACGTGCGTTATCAGCTAAATGGGTTACTTGTAACTGCGTTAAGCCACAGTGCTCTTTCATGTACGAAATTAATAAGCTTGACGCTTCAGTCGCATAACCATTTCCCCAAAAAGGAACACCCAGCCAGTACCCAAGCACACCTACGCCATTTTCTATTTTCGGGAAACTAACCGTACCAATGACTTCCATTGTTTGTTTTAAAACGATGGCGTAAACAATACCTGTACCGCTTAAGAACATGTTGCTATGTCCCTGAATCCAAGTGTGTGCATCCGATACAGAGTATGGATAAGGTATATTTGCTGTCATGTCAGAAATTCTTTGATCACTTAGCAAGTTAGCTACTCGTTCAGCATCTGTTAGCGTAAATGGTCTCAAAATTAAGCGTTGGCTTTCTATTGTTTGCTGCATCACATTTGGCTCCGTTTCCTTAATGATGAAATATATGGCTTAAGTGTAAATAATATTCAGCTCCCCCTTGACCTCAACTTAACTTGAGGGTGCAAAGTCGCTTTAACAAATGAATGTATTGAAGCATTCCCTCAGCAAGAACAAGTTTAGAGATCCAATATGAATAAAGAAATGCTATCAGCTTATTTAGAAAAAATCGGTTTTCAAGGAAACACATCCCCTGATTTAACGACTCTATTCGCTCTGCATCAAAGCCAACATAGCAGTATCCCTTTTGAAAATCTTGATATCGTCAATGGTTATACGATCGAACTTGAAGAAGATAAAATCTTTAATAAGCTCGTTTATTCTAATCGAGGCGGATATTGCTTTGAATTAAATAGCTTAATGAATCGCGTACTTAAAACGCTTCAATTTAATGTGGAGAAAAAGTTAGCTCGAGTCCACTTATCTGAAAATCCATCCGGTCGCGGGCATTTAGTCAATATTGTGACTTTCAATGAACAACAATGGCTTGTTGATACTGGTTTTGGCTCAAATACCCCCAGAGCACCACTACCAATTACGTTTAATCAAGAGCTTAAAGAAGAGAAACAAACCTTTCGATTTATCGAAGATGCGTTCTTTGGAATGATGTTGCAATGTAAAGTTCAAGAGCAATGGATAAACCAATATAGCTTAGATATGAGTTATGTCTGTGATGGCGACATTGAATATGCAAATCATTATGCATCCACCCATAGCAACTCACGATTTACAACTCAGGTAGTTGTCGTGGCAAGAACAGAGTATGGTAATAATATTCTTTTAAATAACCGTTTGAAGTTAGCTCACGCCGATGCCGTTACAGAAACTTTTATCAATGATGTCTCGTCTTTTCATCAAATATTAAAACAGCACTTTGGTATTGATAATCCAGTGCAGTTAGAAACATTCGAACAATACTTAGTCAATGAGAAATAACAGATTAATAGCCTAACAAGCAATGGATTAACTCTACAATTAAATAGATTTATTGCTATAAATGTTAGACACAAAAAAGCCCAGCAAAACTCGCTGGGCTTAAAGTGTAATTATTTTAAAACATGCGCTTATGCACAATAATGGTTAAGCCTGTTTTGTTATAAACTAATAGCTGTACATCGCTTTTCTAAGACGAATAGCTTTTGGCGTTACCTCAATCAGTTCATCACTATTAATCCACGTTAGTGCTTGCTCTACACTGAAATTCATAATGGCTTTCATGGCATAATTTTTATCTGCCACTGTTCTCCACATCCGAACGAGGTTCTTACCTTGGCGGCAGTTCACCCATAAATCGGTGTCATTAGATGCTGCTCCAATAATTTGCCCCTGATAAACCTGTTCACCATGGTTAATCATCAACCTTCCTCGCTCTTGTAACGAAGATAAAGAGTAAATTAAAGCTTTGCCAATACCATTTGAAACCAGTACGCCTTCACGCCTACAACCAATATCACCAACGATTTTTTTACCGTAGCCAACATCTTCCTTATGAATACTTGCAGAACCTTCGGTCAAACTTAGTAAAGTATGTCTAATACCTAACAATCCACGTTTTGGCCCTAAGAATAATAATCGTTGATGACTATTATCCAATGGCTGACTATGCTCGAATTGTGCTTTACGGTAAGCCATCTCTTCAATAACCTTGCCCATAAATTCATTGGCGCAATCAACGTAACATTTCTCGTAAGGCTCTTGCGTCTTACCTGCATCGGATTTCAACAAGATCGTCGGGCGAGATACAGAGAACTCGTACCCTTCTCGACGCATACTCTCAATTAAGACCCCAAGGTGTAATTCACCACGACCTGAAACTTCATAGACGCCTGCCTCTTCTGCCTCAGTAACATGCAGAGATACATTGTGTGAAGCTTCGAGATACAAGCGTTCTGCTAATTCTCGAGATTGTAATACCTTACCTTCTTGACCTGAAAAAGGAGAATCATTCACGCTAAATTTCACAGAAACAGTTGGCGTATCAATTTCTAGTGCTTCAAGCTCAACATCATTGCCACGTGAAGTAACAATATCTGAAATCGCAATATCAGATATCCCTGTTAAGGCTATAATATCGCCAGCCACACCGTAATCAACGGCAACACGACTTAATCCTTGTTGATGATAGACTTCTTTGATCTGACAGAAACGTGCATCTTCACCAGGCGCATTAACTGCTACTTTTTGGCCTCGATGAAAGGATCCTGAAATAACACGCCCTATCCCAATCAAACCAAGATATTCTGAGTAATCAAGTTGATGAATTTGAATAACAGGTTCTTGTTCAACGGTTACCGTTGGTGAAGCGACGTTTTCAACTAACATATCTAACAATGGCGCCATGCCATTTTCAGTATCAGCCTCACCAAAGGTGTCATAGGCAAATGCTTCTTTCGCAGAACATGATACTGCAGGAAAATCGAGCTGCTCGCAATCAGCACCTAGCGTTACAAATAAATCATAAAGTTGATCAATTGCCTTTTCTGGCTGTGCCTCTGGACGATCGACTTTATTCACTGCAACCAATAGTTTCAAACCTTTATTTATCGCTTTTTGAGCAACAAATCGTGTTTGTGGCATCGGTCCTTCAACTGCGTCAACAATAACAAGTACCGCATTTGCCATATCTATAACACGTTCAACTTCGCCACCGAAATCAGCATGTCCCGGCGTATCGATAATATTTATTCTTACCCCTTTCCAGTCGATTGCCGTGACTTTAGATAAAATAGTGATGCCTCTTTCTTGTTCTTGAGCATTACAGTCCATCACCAATCGTTGTGTGCTTTCTCTACGTGTTAATGCATCAGCTTGTCTTAATAGTTGATCGACAAGTGACGTTTTGCCGTGATCAACATGAGCAACAATCGCAATATTACGAATGTCTTTAGTATTTAACATTTTGTTATCCCCATATCGATGTGATAGCAACATCTTACATGGGTTTAATGAGCACCCAATAACGACATTTAGACTATAAGTATCAATTTAAGGACATTTATTAAATTAACTATTGGGAGTTATGGGTTATATATTTTATTTGTAATCCACAGAGACTTTGCAACGACAGTAAAATTTATTCCCCCGTATACATTCAACAAAGCTTCACTCGACTTTGGCTAAACCATGATTTTCAACGCTATTCAGCATTCCATATCACTGCAAACCTCAAAACTGTTGACACCTGTAAATTTAAAGGTGTATTTTAAATGCAACTTTATTGACCTAGATTAAGGAAATATTAAAATGAATAAGAAAACGGTATTTATTACAGGTTCAAATTCAGGTATGGGCTTATCTACAGCAAAACTTTTTGCGGCAAAAGGATATAAAGTTTACGGAGGAGTTCGTAATGCTAAAACTGGAGAGACATTAAAAAATGATTTTACTGTTAATGACCTAACTATTACGCCGGTTATCTGTGATGTAACAAATACTGATAGCGTCAATTCGGCTATTGAATCTATTGTCAAAGATAGCGGTAAAATTGATATTCTCGTTAATAATGCGGGTTATGGCCTCGTTTCTAGTGTTGAAGAAGGGACTGATGAAGAACTCATACTCCAATACAATGTAAACGTATTTGGTGTGTTCAGAACTTGTCGTGCAGTAATTCCATTCATGCGTGAAGCCGAAAGCGGTATGATCATTAACGTTGGCTCGTTCTTAGGTAAGATGGGTCTTCCACTGTTAACTCATTACAACTCAAGCAAGTATGCGGTTGAGGGTATTACTGATTCGTTACGCTATGAACTAAATCCATTTGGTATTAAGGTTCATACGGTCGCGCCAGGTCTATTCAAAACTGGATTTGTAAAAAATGGGCTTAAAGCGAACACTAAAACAACAAGTGAAGATACGCCTTATGCCACTCAAGCGAGCGCCCTTCTCCCTCAACTTGTAGATATGATCAACAATGGACCTTCACCAGATTTAGTCGCTGATGCCATACTGTCAGTCGCCGAAGGTAAAATTACAGATGCACGAGTTCCTGTTGGTGAAGACTCTGTTTACTTCAGTGATACATTGAATAAGCAAACCCAAGAAGAATTTGAAACCACTGTTAAAAACGCACTTTCACTATAACGAATTCAACACAGTAGCCTATTTTATTACCAAGTTGTTTTACAGCTTTATTCAGAGCCGCTTAGATTGATTTTAGTTGAATAATCGATGTAATAAGTTGAAAAAATTGATTTACGGGAACGGAAAGATAAACAGTAAGTAGTTATAAAATCCGAATTATCAATCATCAACTATAAAAAAGCGGAGCCTAAGCTCCGCTTTATCATTGCGTTAATTTCGTTTAAGCAGGATTTACTTCTGCATTTACTGGCTCTTCAATAGCACCTTCGGTTTTAGCAACAATGGTATTTACTGCCGTATCCCCAACTACATTAGATGACGTACAGAACATATCGTTAATACGGTCAACAGCTGCAACAATAGCTAAACCTTCTGCAGGTAGTCCTAATTGGTTAAGCAATACACCTACCATCACGATACCGCCACCCGGTACACCACCCGCGCCCACAGACAGTAGCAAGATAGTTAAACCTAATGTCACAATATCTGAAGAGTTAATAGGTTGACCAAATGCGTTAGCCACAAAGATGGTTGCTAGTGCAATATAAATAGATACGCCTGACATGTTCATTGTGGCGCCTAGTGGTACACCAAAACCTGCAACAGATTTCGAAACGTTTAACTTTTCCGTTAGGGTTCGCATAGTAACTGGGATGGTTGCATTTGAACTTGCTGTTGATAGCGAGAATAAAACCTGCTCACGTGTTGCACGCAAAAATGTCTTAGGTGATGTACCCGTTGCAATGCTTACTGCCATTGGATAGAAAATGAAAATCCAGAACACCAACATGCTAACAACTAACGCTACGTAACCTGCAACAGATAACAGCGTATGTGAATCCAGTGTTGCCCCTAATTGGATCATTAGCGCGAATACACCGTATGGCGCAAGACTCATCACTAAGCCAACCAGCTTCATCATAATTTCGTTAGCTACTTTAAAAGTACGAATAGCTGGACCACCACGTGAATCTAATGCTTGAATCGCAAGCCCCGTTAAAATTGCCATAAAGATGATTTGTAACATGTCACCATTAGCAAAAGCTTGAACTGGGTTACTTGGTACGATATTCACCACTAAATCAAAGATATTAGGCGTTTCTGTTGTTGTAAGTTTAACGGATTCAGACACGCTTCCTGCTAAATTCGCGCCTTTACCCGGTTGGAAAATCATACCTACAGCTAACGCAGCACTGATCGCAATAATGGTATTAATAATGTAAAGCGCAAAAGTTTTACCACCAAGACGACCAAAAGCTTTAACATCTTTTAGCTCCACGATACCGCAGACAATAGACACAAAAACTAAAGGTACAACAAGCAATTTGATTAGGGATACAAACATCCCCCCAGCCCCTTCTGCTGCCCCTAATAAGTAAGTATCAAAGAGTGCGATATCATTAAAAATATATTGGATTGCTGTGCCGATTATTAGACCTGCAAAAAGACCGACAAAGATCTTTTTTGAGAGCGATTTATCCATTGCTCATCTCCGATTGTTATGTTGTATTTTTATAATTTGATAGTGACTAATAACACTATTTTGCTGTCGAGCCAGTGCATAATACACAACAAAATAACAATTCAAAGCATTTATTTACAAAAGTGCAACATCGATCATTTAGAGTAAACAACTAAATTTACATCCATTTATCGCATAACACATTGAGAGATAATGTGTAAATCACCTGTTTCACCTCCAAGAAAGGATATTATCTTGCGAGCAACAAAAAACACCACTGGCTATTTTTCATACAAGGTTTTACTGAGTGTGTTACATGCAATATCTTGGTGAGAATTAATTTTGTATTATGTAGCCATTAAAAAAGGCCACCTAAGTGACCTTTAAATTATTTTTAGTTGCCTACTAACTCTACGTTTACGCACTAAAAGCTGTACCAAATAGCAGAAAAAGAACTATAAAATTAAGACTGCCGCCACCGCCACCATTATAATTATCGTTATTGTCATGATGATATGGAATTAAGTCATCAGATTTGGTCTTATTAACAACATTCACTTTTAGTGAATTACCTAAAGAGCCTAACTCAATAAAAGCACCTTTTTCATTATTAACGCTAAAGCTTAATTGACAAACATTAAATGGTTTTATTAATCGATTACAGTCCGAATCAGAGTTTAAGGTAATATTATTTACCGTTAAATTCTTAACCGTAATATTATAATCTTTTCCAATATCATTTACTTCAACAACAGTTGGCGCGTTCCAACCATTAATTTATTGGGTTATTACATCAATCGCATTTTTACTGAATGTTTGATAAATGACTGTTTTATTTATCATGTGAGAATTTGGTACTAGTGTACCAACAAGTGTTACACCATAAGTAAAATCATTACCATGTTCTGTATAATTATAGGCATATTAGGGAGTAGTGAAAATATCGCTGACACTTTATCTTTTTATAAAAGTAAAAGGCACGTTTATGGATTGATCATTTAAGCCAAATTACCAGCCCTACGATAAGCAATAACGAAATGATTGGAGTAATAAAGTAAAACGCACCGATAAAAAAGACTGTCTCTTTGCGGTCTGCTTTATCTATTTCGATGTAGTTCCATGCTTTTTTTACATTATCGATTTTACTGACAATATGATTAATCATCAATGCAGGTCCAATAGTAGCAGCCCCTATCAAAACAAACATCAATTCAATAGGAATATGAACGCTAAAAAAACTCTCTAGGATGATGTTAATGGTTAAAAGTACCATCTGAAAGGGTATAGTGAGAGCGAGAACCGTCTCCCAAGATTTCATTCTCCTATTAGAATGAGTTAAATTCTTAGGCGCTATACTGATATAGACAACAGATAGTAATAGCTTTAACTGATCAATTTTTTTCAATGGCGTAACCTAATAGTTAAAATCTCGCTTTTATCCAAGTATTTTCACATCTGGTTTCTTTCTGGTTCAGCATACCTCTTTATAATTACTTTTTGATATGTATACAGAACGTTTAGCAAAATGGCTAGAACATCATGAAACCTCAATACAATAATATGCTTGGCGCACTCTTAATCATTATTGCGACACTATCACTTACTATTAAAGACAGCGCTGATAAGTATTTGATACAGCATGGTTACCATCCCGTTCAAATGGTATTTTTCCGCTTTGCGATCCCGTTTGTATTTATGCTGCTTTTTATGCCAAAACAGACGAAAACCGCAATACTGGCCACCAACGGTAAATTATTGATCCGTGCTGCGATGTTCCTAACCTGTGCTGTAGTTTCGGTGATCTCTTTAAAATATATCCCTTTAGAAATCTATATCGTTATTGTACAAATGAGCAGTGTAGCGTATATGCTCGGTGGTGCCATTTTTTTTAAAGAAACCCTAACCTTACCAAAAATTATCGCAACAATCTTAGGCTTTATTGGCGTAGTTGTTGTTATCAATCCCACTAATGTCGATGGCTTGCATTGGGTCTATTTATTGCCGTTACTTATTGCAGCAACGACCTCTGGCTATAACCTGATAACCAAGACTATCGACTCAAAAATATCTCTTATTTCTGTTTTAATTAACTCGTTTTTTGTTTTAGGTTCAGTTGCAACAATACTACTCATTGCTCAGCCTGATATTTGGAAAACACCGACATTAACAGCATTACCCTATTTTCTCACAATTCCAATTGTGACTATCGTGTCACAATTGTGTTTAATCAAAGCCATGAACGTGGCTGAAGCCTCTCACGTAGCGCCATTTTTCTATTTTCAGATATTGTTTTCATGTATTTTTGGCTACTGGCTTTTCAATGAAATTCCAACAACATATACCATCATTGGTGCAATTTTCATTGTAATATCAGGCTTAATTATAACTTACGCTAACTATAAACCTGGTTGTGGAAAAGCCCTAAAGCAGTCCAATAAAAAGTTAAATTCTGCACCAGAATAGTTCAAAAGCTCACCCTTTAAGTGCAAGATCATAGGATCCATACATATGTGACAAATAACTTATTGTTATAAAAGGATTAAATATTGGTATAGATTTTGGATTTAATTTTGTGGCAGATATATAAGGAGTGAATATGTATATTGAACATAAGCATTTTAAACTACCTAATAATACCTCAGAGGTTGACGTTTTCATTAGTCCAACAGGCGATATTGAAGTAATGATAGAAGGTAATCAACAAGTTCTAAAAGGCGATTTTCATCATCTTTCATTCAAGATAATAAATACAGGAGTTGATTTGATATATAAAACACGTTCAAAAAAAAGTTCTTGGGATATTATCCTTACTCAACAGGATGCAGAAACCGTAAGTAAAATGATGAATGAAGCCGATGAATATTATGAAATTATTATGCGCGATTTATAATAACATTGGGGTTAGATACATAACCCCTTTGATAATAAAATTTATAACGCTCATATAATTACTCTCATAGTCAATATACAGTTAACAATATAATTAAGAATATTAAAAAAAATATCACCACTTCAACCACCCATTAGAAAATTATTATTAATTTTTATTTGGCCTGACAAACTCATATAAAGATAAAGTTTATGATGTTGACATGTATTTTATTGGAATCAATTGTAATCATATATAAATGATATGTTATGTATAACATCACGCCATGTTATGTGTAGAAGTTCAATACTCGATAAATACTATAATACCAATAAGATAAATAGATGTATTTCCTACCCAATTTACTCACTGTTATCAATCCATTTTTCTAGCCTCACCTTTTTAATCGGAGTTTCTTTTGCTTTATCTAAAGTAACATTCTCTTACAAGCGATATTGTTTTCCAGCGAAATAAGTACTTTAATTAATAGTAGCTGTTAGTCTGACTCGATTTCGCATTAACACATTATCTATTGATCCGATAGGTACTTATATTTCATAAATCTTGATATGGTGTGTATCTAATTTCCCATTAAAATAGCTGTGGTTTAACTCATTAAATTTTTAATGGTGTAACCTATAAATTAAGTACGAGTACGAATATTGGGAATGACAACTTAACATTCCCCAGCCCTTTAATTAAATAAAGTTTAGAATATGCTCGCTGTCTTCAATTGCACACGTTCAAGATTGATTTTTATCTTTTTATTAGTATAGTTAACAGGTTTAATATTATTATCTTTAGTATGTATTTTTACTGTTATCTCACAGGATTTAAAGTTATCTTCTAGCTCATAGAGTGAATAATCAAACAACTCTTTCAAAGTCAAATTCGGCGTATAAGGTGATGATAGACTGAATTGGTATGTCAAGTCCTCTGGAAATAACATTTTATTACTCAAACCATCATTTTTAATACATTTTAAGTAGAGAATTTCACCAGCATTGCTAGCACTATCAGATAAATTTTGCCAACTAAATGTAATTTGATCCGATTCATACTCTGTTTCAATTCCAAATAACATCATCCCGGCCGGGAAAGTATCCACATAAGCGTGAGAAACAATATCGCCATTTCTATACCAATACAGCTCAAATGCAGAGTTTAACGGTAAATCAGAAAAAATTTCCCGAGGAAATGAAGTTATAAAGTCTGGCTCAAACTCAACACCTTCAGAAACGATTTTCATTTTATCTATTTCACTAAAATAAACGTGTTTTGACATTGTATTTTCTAAAACAGCAGAACCGTGGGCCCGAAGTGGTTTTTGACTTCCTTCAAAGTTATCTTCAATACTTAAACCAAAATGTGGTGTTAGATCTTCCACATTATAAGTACAAGACATTTCAACCATACCTCCACATATGGGTTCTACTTCTTTTGGTTGCTCAATGCTTTTTTTTTCGTTGTCATTACCACCGCCGCCACCACAACCCGCCAGTAGGACTAAAGATAATAAGCCGATCCTATGTTTCATATTCACTTCCTTTTGATTTATGATTTTTGATTTATTTATTTATTTATTTATTTATTTATTTATTTATTTATTTATTTATTTATTTATTGATTTATTGT
>NZ_PYNU01000070.1:0-562 GCF_003026075.1 Photobacterium sp. GB-210
AAGCCTCGTTCTAACAGGTGAGTGGCATAGCTATGACGTAAATTATGAGGACTGATAGATTTCGTGATCCCACAGCTTTTAATGACGGCTTTCATTGCTTTTTGAACGCCACCGCGATCCATCACGGTATGGTTAACATTGAACGGTGAAGGAAAAAGATAACGACTATTTTTGTGGGTTTGCCAATAATATCGCAGGGCATACAGGGTTCGCCTTGGTAGTGGGATGAACCTGTCTTTACCCCCTTTGCCTTGTCGAATATGGACAAACATACGATGGCTATCAATATCACCCACTGTGAGATTTAACCCTTCACCTAGCCGTAACCCGAGGCTATATAAGGTCAGAAAAAACACTTGGTAACGCAGTTGCGAAGTGGCATTGATCAATAGGCTCACTTCGGTTGGCGTCAAAATGTCAGGTAAGGTTTTCACGTGTGGCGGCTTTACAATGTTCAGCCACTCCCAATCACGTTGAAGGACATGCTTAAAGAAAAACTGTAAGCCATTGCGATCAATTTTCACGGTACTCCATGAATGTGTTTTGATCAGTTGTGTAAAAT
>NZ_PYNU01000071.1:0-559 GCF_003026075.1 Photobacterium sp. GB-210
GTTGGTTTTTCGCCGGACTCATTGTTTTGTTTTCACTTTTAAAAAGTGAAAATAAACACAGACACTTGAATGTGTATGTTTTGAGAACTCGTTCTTCTTTCGAAGAACATTTTTAAAATCAATCTATCGATTGAATTTACTAGTCAGCTTTCCAGATTGTTAAAGAGCATTGTGTTTCTATTTAAAGATCCACTTTTTAATCACACTCATAGGAATGTCTTTAGAAAGTGGTGGAGCTAAGCGGGATCGAACCGCTGACCTCTTCGCTGCCAGCGAAGCGCTCTCCCAGCTGAGCTATAGCCCCATATTTTACTTCTTGAGAAAGAAGTGGTGGGCGATACCGGGCTCGAACCAGTGACCCCCTCCTTGTAAGGGAGGTGCTCTCCCAACTGAGCTAATCGCCCTCCGATGTTTTACATCTTTGAGGAGAAGATGGTGGGTCGTGCAGGATTCGAACCTGCGACCAATTGATTAAAAGTCAACTGCTCTACCAACTGAGCTAACGACCCAATTTGCACTTCAAAGAGAAGTGGCGTCCCGTAGGGGAGTCGAACCCCTG
>NZ_PYNU01000072.1:0-543 GCF_003026075.1 Photobacterium sp. GB-210
TGATCAAACTCTTCAATTAAAGTTTTTGTGGTCTTTCGACCGGCTCAATGAATACTGTTAAAATACCGCTAACTAGAAGCTAGTTAGGATATTTGAATTGACTGTGCCAAATAACCGAAGTTATTTGTATTGGTCACTAGTATCATTGATAAATCTTTCGACTTAACTTTTCAACGAGTGCCCACACAGATTGCATGGTCAAATTGTTAAAGAACGTTGACTTTCAATGCCTTAGCGTTAACCGCTTCAGCAAGTCAGGTGGCGTATAATACGCTTTTCTGATATTCAGTCAAGACAAAATTCTCATCTTTTTAATCGTTTGGTTAAAAAGTGAAAACCTTCTTTTGACGTCGCTCACATTGCAATCAGTCGGAGCGAAATAAAAGCCCGTTCAGGGAACGGGCTCTCAAAAGTTGAGCCTGGCGATGTCCTACTCTCACATGGGGAGACCCCACACTACCATCGGCGCTATTACGTTTCACTACTGAGTTCGGCATGGGATCAGGTGGGTCCATAACGCTATGGTCGCCAAGCAAATTTGGT
>NZ_PYNU01000073.1:0-546 GCF_003026075.1 Photobacterium sp. GB-210
AGTATTCAGTTAGTGCCGACAATACCACTTGGCTATTGTCGGCAGCTCCAAATTAAATTTCTAATACTCTTTTCTTTTGTTTTCTATGTTGGAAATCATAAATGGTGAATGGAGTTGAAGGGATCATACCCATATTATCTAAATAATTTACACTCGCTAACTGAGCAATCCATTGATTAAATTCTTTTTGTTGATCGCCATCTAAGATGTAGTTTATGCGCTGTAGGTTTTTCACAAGCGCATTATCTGAACTATGTTTTTTACCCTCGACATTCATGTGGGCTAACACTTCAACAAACTTGCGCCAAGAGCGAATAGTACCGCTTAATAACACATAAATTGCTGCTTCCTGCTCCTCCTCAAGATTAAGCCAATATGTATGTACTAGGGAATTGTGTAGTGGTCAACAAATACTAGCTACGGTTTTAGAGGTTAACCAATATAATCGTTCTGATTCATTCGGTGTTAATCCGCCATTATATTGATGTGGTCGTAATTGGCTGTAATAACCAATAATATATCGAGTGATTTCGTGTTTTGCTTCAG
>NZ_PYNU01000074.1:0-534 GCF_003026075.1 Photobacterium sp. GB-210
AGGTTGCGTTAGCCTTTTTAGCTCTTTTTTTTACATATTCTGTTGCTTGGAAATATTGTTTCGATGTGATTGAATTATAGTCAGTATCAGGCATGCTAGTTGGCGACAACTCAGTAACGTACGTATATTTGCCACAACCCTTAAGCCATACTTTCACTTGCCCATTTGGTAGGAAACCAAAATCAAATATCGATTGGTAGCAGGTTTGCCTTATTCCATCAGCCTCAACATGGTTTTGTTGTTTATACATCAGCGCTTTCATTTTTGGGGTGACATCTAATTCAGTAATGTAGAACTTCGCATCAAAAAGGGATGTCCAATAGAGCACGATTTTGTCGGGTAAATGATTGGTAGGTTGAATTTGTCTATACCAGCCCATCGTAGTAGTAGCGAGGGGTAAGCCATAACCATTATAATCAGGTAAAAAGCCCTTAATACGGTTGAAGTCACTAACCGTCATAAATTGACTATGAGTGTGTAAAATAGAGGTCCAATCTTCTTGCGTGTTAATACCATATGCTTTAGTGACTCTGA
>NZ_PYNU01000075.1:0-531 GCF_003026075.1 Photobacterium sp. GB-210
TACCATATGCTTTAGTGACTCTGACAGGGTAAAATGATGGCATAGCATAAGCCACAGTCCAATCAGGAACTTCATCAGGTACGCGTTCTCTATTTATCATGCTACAACCAGCCAGTAATAGGCAGAGTACTCCGGTTGATATGATCTTTTTCATTTACTGTCCTTGTGTAATGAATGCTGAATCTAGCTCTTTCATTGAGCGCCTCACAGGTTTTTGTGAGGCGATAAGTCAATATTAATGAAGCTGATCTACAATATAGCCCTTTGATGTATAAACCTTATTTACCTTGTCCCAAGGGATAGGCGTTAAGGTTGCGTTAGCATTTTTAGCTCTAATATTTAACTCGTCTTCATAATCATGCTTGTAGGCAGTTGATGAATTTCCGTTATAGTCCGTTTCGGGGGTGCTCGTTGGTGACAGCTCAGTAACGTACGTATACTTGCCACACCCTTCTAGCCACACTTTCACTTGTCCATTTGGTAGGAAGCCAAAATCAAATGTCGTTTGGTAACAAGTTTTACGCCTTCCAT
>NZ_PYNU01000076.1:0-509 GCF_003026075.1 Photobacterium sp. GB-210
GTTCTCTATTTATCATGCTACAACCAGCCAGTAATAGGCAGAATACTCCTGTTGATATGATCTTTTTCATTTACTGTCCTTGTTTACATTCGAATATTTGACGCTCATTGTATCTTTGCTCTGTCGGACTAAATATTTTAAGCTCATAGGATTTTCGTGATACCAGCTCTTTAATTGGCACATGATAATTGTTACGAGTAAAAGGAAAGTGCCGCCTGTTCTGGCCATTTTAGACCAAAAGCCTTGCCGATTCCCCGGCGCTTGCGCTGGAATGTGCTGTGAGTTGTACGGGGTATTTTTCATGGTTATTTTCAATCTTTCTTCGGCGTTAACGATTTCCAGAGTGAGAATACACGCTAAATAGACTGGGCAATAATTGGCCTGATTATGAGATATGACCTCCACAAAAAAGCACGCCGAGATGGGCGTGCTTATTATGCGTTAGGCAGAAGCCGTGTTTGGTGTGGTTGCTATAGAATCAGTGGTAGGGATCGGTATAACTTCACCCA
>NZ_PYNU01000077.1:0-501 GCF_003026075.1 Photobacterium sp. GB-210
AGACATTTGAGAGTGATATATACAGTGAGCGTGAAATTCACGACATCACTTTCCCATGGTGGGGCTTGGTCTATTTTTACGCAGTGACTTTTGCGAAAGGTACCGCAATAATTATGATGCCGTTAGCATTTGTTCTTCTGGGGATAATATATCTCGTAACCAACATTTCACCGCAATCATCAATCGATATTTTGACTTTTCTTTTATACATATTGATCCCATCCTTACTCATTTGGTGGTCTTTCTCTTTTTTTAATGGAAAATTACCCATTAAAACGTTATTTTCATTAAGCCGAGAAACGGGCATGGTCACATTGCATGGCTTCGGTAATAAGGTGCGATTTAGTCACCCTTTTGTTGAGTTTGATTGCTATCTGACAACATCGCCAACCCCACAAGGTTTTATTAATTATCAACTGTTTCTTGTTCATCGTTATAATGGTTATAAACATGGGGTTCCCATTGGCCGTTTTATCAATGGTTCAAGAGATCTTGATGAAT
>NZ_PYNU01000008.1:0-134575 GCF_003026075.1 Photobacterium sp. GB-210
CTTAATATACTTATTAGTATATAGTTGACGGTTCTTATGCTTGCAAGTTTGAATAACCACCAAATCAAACCCGATACATTTCAGATAATATGGCAGTAAATAGTATGTGTAATGGAATGGAACTAATGTTGATTTATATCAAACAGAATGAGCAAAGATAGATTATTCACTCTTAGTTTTAACAATATCGTCGAAGCTATAGTGGGTTGATTACTTCCAAGTTAAATATTCATGAAAAACATACCGATTGTGTGTTTTTCAGGCTATAACTTACATTAACTACAACATGTTATTTACGTTATGTTTTTAATTGTAACATTGACGTCGTTATGTTGCATGTTTTATATGTGATGAATCTAAACCTGATTCTATATTAGATTGACGCTAAAAGTTGTTAATACGTCTTCTACATAGCTATTTTGTTTATAACGTTACCTTGTTTCAAGTCGTGTTGATTTCTGCGTTTAACCATTAAGGGGTAGGTAACATTGTTAATTTACTTTTTGATGTTAGACAAGATGAGTATTGATGACGTTAACTGATACTAAGAAGAGTGAATGATGAAAGATTTACTACCGGATTTATGCGATCACTATGAACAAGATATCCATTTTTTGCCAATAGGATGTCATGATTATGGTGGGAAAAACATTTTTTACGGCCAATGTGTCACGCTCCGATGTTTTGAAGATAATAGCTTAGTACGTGACATATTATCTCAAGACGGCACTGGTAAAGTGTTATTTATTGACGGTCATGGTAGTTGTCGACGAGCGTTACTTGGTGATCAATTAGCATTGTTGGCGATTAAGAATCATTGGCAAGGGATCATTGTTAATGGTGCGGTTCGTGATATAGCAACATTAGCGACATTAAATTTAGGTGTAAAAGCATTAGGGGGATGTCCGATTAAGACAGTGAAGCGTCAAATGGGAGAGCTCAATGTGACATTAAATCTCAGTGAAAACCTAGTTTACCCTGGTGATTATATTTATGCCGATTTAAATGGAATTATCTTGTCTAAGCACGCGTTGGATTTATCTGTCTTAAGTGACTAATAGCTAACTTTTACTTAGAAGCTAAATCCTAATCCAAACTCAATGACTTGTTCGAGTTCTTCATAATCAACAGTCGCTCTAAGGTTTAGTTGATCTGATACATCATATTGACTACTGACCTCTATCCCTAACTTTATATTCTCTTTAGTCGTTGCCGTATTTATTTCACTTTGTAGGCTGACTTTGGGCGTGAGATTATATTTAACACCTGATGCAATACCTCTAGACCCTCGCTGGGTTACTGTACCTGATGTTAATTGGGTACTTAAATAAAGTTGAGTATTTTTGGTAATGGTATAAGCGTATCCGCTGTCAATTTGCCAAACATCAAATGCTTGTTGATGACGTGATTGTGACGAGAGAAACCACCCTGATGATTGTTCTTTATTGCGATTATAAGTGGGTTCGAAGTCATCGAATTCAGAGGCAAATACAGGCTGAATCCCTAATAATACAATCATCCCTAATAATAATCTCGTCATACCATTATCTCTAATTATTATTTTATGTTACTAACTTTAGGGTATTGGTAGATAAAATGCATTTCAGATTTAAGAAATAGACACCCTGTTTTACATTATATGAGCCAGTGCGCTTATTTTATGTAACTAGTGTTTTAATTATTACAATGTGATGATGTTTTTTGTTGATTGTTAATGCTGATGAAATCGATATTCAGATGGATAAGGGAACACATCGGGATAATTTTCCTCCGTAATATTCTGTTGTAGCTTTTGCCAATAGCTCGCTTCAAACAAATCACTATGTAGCTCGTCAAATAATGCGCGTACTTTGGGGTTTATTAATAAAAAGGTACGAAACTCTTCAGGAAAGACATCATTGATTCCTACGCTATACCAAGGCTCTGCCGCCAGTTCATCTTCTGGGTATCGAGGTGGTGGAATTTTACGAAAATTCATCTCTGTCATGTAGGTGATTTCGTCATAATCGTAAAACACTACACGCTTATGTCGAGTCACACCAAAGTTTTTAAATAGCATATCACCTGGAAAAATGTTGGCTGCGGCTAACTGCTTTATAGCGTTGCCGTATTCATTAATAGCAAAGCGTAGATCACCATCGTCTGCTTTTTCTATATAGAGGTTAAACGGCACCATGCGTCGCTCCATATATAAATGTTCAATCATAATCGTATCATCAGTTAGCGTAATGATAGAGGGAGCGATAGACTGTAGCTCTTGGATTAATGCTTCGCTAAAACGCTCTCGAGGAAAACAGAAATTACGATACTCCTGGGTATCCGCCATTCGACCAACACGATCATGTCCTTTTACTAGCTGATACTTTTCTTTGACAGTGTTGTGGCTTATATCTTTTTGAGGTGCAAATTTGTCTTTAATGATCTTAAAGACAAAATCATAAGATGGCAGAGTAAATACCGACATCACCATGCCTTTTATGCCGGGCGCTACGACAAATTTGTCATCAGTTGTCGCCAAATGGGCTAAGAATTCACGGTAAAGCTCTGTTTTTCCATGTTTTTGGCAGCCAATCGCAGTATAAAGTTCAGCAAGGGTTTTATTGGGAATTAACTGTGAAAGGAAACGAACTAATGCAGCTGGCGCAGGGGCATAAACCATAAAATATGAGCGTGCAAAACCAAAAATAATACTGACATCGTTAGCGTCACAAATACACGCATCAAGATAAATTTCATGACTACTATCGTTTAAAATCGGAACGACAAAGGGACAGAAATCGCCATTAGAGAATGTGAGTTTTCCGATTAAATAGGCGGCTTTATTTCGATAAAAAGGCTCACGAATAAGCTCAAGCGTTGTATCTTGATCGAACTTATTACCCAGATCCCGTTGTAAGTGTTTAAGTAATAGTTGGATATCTCTCGATTTATCTTGCCAAGTTAACGTAAAGGGCGTGTCATCAAGTATTCTTTCAAACATCGCACTCAGTGTTGTTTTAACACGATAGTGGCGCGTTAGTGATGTTGGGTAAGGGGGAACACGATCTTCTTGTGAAGTATGAACAAACAATTTATCGCGATTAATATTTCGATGTTTGAATATACGGCAATATACTGAATTGAAGAAGCTCTCAGCAATATCGTAACGAGGATAGTCTAAGAGTAAATCTTGGTAGGCCATTTTCACAGCCATTAAAAAATCATGATTGGCGTATCGTTCACCTAGCATAATTTGAATTTGGTTTGTGACTAATTCAACATGATGATCATAAAAGCTGATGCGCTTCTTTAAAGCATTATGTACAAGCCCCCAATGCTGTTTTTCAAAACGTTCTTGTGCTTCAGCTGTTACATCGAGAAAGCGACCGTACATGGCATCAAAGCCTTGTAAGATGGTATGGGCAATTAATGATTCCATGGCAGCGCTCATTTGGTACTCCTCCCGATGCAATATATTCACGCCTAACTATGCAACGTAGTCCGCATGACTGCAAATAGAATAGCCATTTTTGTTAATTAAAGTGACTGATAATTGATTAATTTCGCCATCTATTGTGTTGTGCAATTGTAAAGATATTATTGACTCTAATGTATGATTGCTGTAAACGTAAGCTATTAGCAAAAAAGAATTTGTAGACCAATGAAGAATGTATTCAGCTCTCACGCCATTACACGCATTATTATTACCATTAACATCTTCGGTGTTGGTGCGGGCTGATATACGCAAGGATTAACAATAAGCCCGCAACTCATATTGAGCTGCGGGTTTTTTTTTAACGATTTTAAATTCACATATTTGAGTATATCTAGATGCGATAACTAGATAGATCAGGATAGTCACTCGGGAGTAGGGAATGCGAGTATTTAAATTTGGCGGTTCATCATTAGCCGATGCAGAGCGATTTTTAAGAGCAGCAGATATTATTGCGAGTAATGCTCAGCAAGGTGACGTTTCTGTTGTGCTATCAGCACCAGGGAAGGTAACAAATAAATTAGTTTCAGTGATTGATAACACCGTGAAAACGGGTGAATCATCGCTACAGTTGGCCGATCTCGAACAGGTATTTACTGAATTGTTTAGTGGCTTAAAAGCCTTAGAGCCTCAGTTTGATAAAGCCGCTTTAGATGCAAAACTGGCGAGCTCTCTAGGACAACTAAAAGAGTATGTTCATGGTATTAAACTATTAGGTTTATGTCCTGATAATGTGTATGCGACGATCATCAGTAAAGGTGAACGTCTTTCTATTGCAGCGATGAAAGCTTTACTTGAAGCGAAAGGTCAGCCTGCAAGCCTTATCGATCCGGTTAAATATCTCTATGCTGAAGGTGATTACCTTGAGGCGCATGTCGATATTGAAATTTCAACGCAGAATTTCCGTCGTGATCCATTACCTGCCGGGCATGTTTGTATTATGCCTGGCTTTACCGCAGGTAACAGCAAAGGTGAGCTAGTAACACTGGGTCGTAATGGTTCTGATTATTCTGCTGCAGTGCTTGCTGCATGTCTACGTGCGGATTGTTGTGAAATTTGGACAGATGTTGATGGTGTCTATAGCTGTGATCCTCGTTTAGTCCCTGATGCACGCCTACTGAAATCTTTAAGTTATCAAGAAGCGATGGAATTATCTTATTTCGGTGCTTCTGTTCTTCACCCTAAAACTATCGCCCCTATCGCCCAATTTCAAATTCCATGCTTGATTAAAAATAGCTTTAGCCCACAAGCGCCAGGGACACTAATTGGTCAAGATACTGGTGAAGATCAATTAGCCATAAAAGGGATCACAACTCTAAAAGATCTTACGATGGTGAACGTGTCTGGCCCAGGTATGAAAGGGATGGTCGGTATGGCTGCCCGCGTATTTGGTGCGATGTCATCTGCTGGCGTATCGATTGTATTGATCACTCAATCATCATCTGAATACAGTATTAGTTTCTGTATTGAAACGGCAGATCATGTTCAAGCTGAAAAAGCGTTAAACGAAAGTTTTGAACTGGAATTAAAAGAAGGTCTGCTTGAGCCTGTTGAATTTTCAGATAACGTATCGATCGTAACTTTAGTTGGCGATGGTATGCGTACATCTCACGGCGTAGCATCGCGTTTCTTTACTTCTTTAGCGGAAGTGGATGTCAATATTGTTGCGATTGCGCAAGGATCATCTGAGCGTGCTATTTCAGCGGTTATTCCACAAAATAAAGTCCCAGAAGCTGTTAAAGCGTGTCATGAGAATTTGTTTAATAGCCAGCATTTCCTAGATGTTTTTGTGATTGGTGTTGGCGGTGTTGGTGGTGAGTTGATCGATCAGATCCAGCGTCAACAAAGTAAACTTGCCGATGACGGTATCGTGATTCGCGTCTGCGGAATGGCGAACAGCAAAGGGTTACTCCTGAGCCGTGATGGCTTTGACCTAGATAACTGGCGTGATCAAATGGGAGCGGTGAATGAGCCACTCAATCTTGCTCGTATGATCCAGCTAGTTCAGCGTAATCACATTATCAACCCTGTGATCATTGATTGTACGTCAGATCAAACCATTGCTGAGCAATATACTGATTACCTTGCTGCTGGCTTCCATGTTATTACACCGAATAAGAAAGCAAACACGGCTAGCATGGCTTATTACCAACAATTACGCCAAGCGGCACGTTTAAGCCGTCGTAAGTTTATGTATGACACTACGGTGGGTGCAGGTTTACCTGTTATTGAAAACTTGCAGAACCTATTAGCCGCAGGTGATGAACTACAGCGCTTCTCTGGCATTTTATCTGGCTCAATGTCATATATCTTCGGTAAATTGGATGAAGGCATGAGCTTTAGCGAAGCAACAACCGTTGCGCGTAATAATGGCTTTACTGAGCCCGATCCTCGTGATGATTTATCAGGTATGGATGTGGCACGTAAGCTGTTGATCCTTGCTCGTGAGTCTGGTTTGGAGCTAGAGCTTTCAGACGTGGATGTTGAACAAGCACTACCACCAGGTTTTGATGCTTCTGGCTCTGTAGATGATTTCATGGCGCGTTTATCACAAGCGGATGCATATTTTACTCAATTAGCTCAAGAAGCGGCAAAAGAGGACAAAGTACTGCGTTATGTTGGTGAAATCGATAACGGCCATTGCTCGGTGAAAATTGTTGCGGTGAACCCTGATGATCCAATGTTTAAAATTAAAGATGGTGAGAATGCCTTAGCTTTCTACAGCCGTTACTACCAACCGATCCCACTGGTATTACGTGGTTACGGTGCGGGTACGGAAGTAACTGCAGCGGGTGTCTTTGCCGATTTAATGCGTACATTAGGCTGGAAGCGAGGAGTATAAGATGAGTGTTGTTGTTTATGCTCCGGCATCGATTGGTAATGTGAGTGTTGGTTTTGATGTTTTAGGCGCGGCAGTATCGCCAATTGATGGCACCTTATTGGGCGATCGAGTAAAAGTGGCTGCGGGTCAAACACCTTTTAGTTTGCAATGCGTTGGTGCCTTTGTTGATAAACTGCCGCAGCAGGCAGAAGAGAATATTGTCTATCGTTGCTGGCAAGTATTTGCACGAGAGCTGGATAAAAAAGGGGTCACGTTACTCCCAGTTGATGTGACATTAGAAAAAAACATGCCGATTGGATCTGGCTTAGGTTCAAGTGCTTGTTCGATTGTTGCCGCATTAGATGCACTTAACCGTTTCCATGATCAACCGCTTAATGAAACAGAGCTATTAGCGCTCATGGGGGAAATGGAAGGCGAGATTTCAGGGAGTCTTCACTATGATAACGTCGCACCGTGTTTTCTTGGTGGATTGCAGTTCATGGTGGAAGAGCTTGGGATCATAAGCCAGAAGGTCCCTTGTTTTGATGATTGGTATTGGGTGATGGCTTACCCTGGGATTAAAGTTCCAACGGCTGAAGCGCGTGCAATTTTACCGGCACAATATCGTCGCCAAGATGTGATCACTCATGGTCGTCATTTAGGTGGTTTTATTCATGCCTGTCACTCAAACCAACCGCTGTTAGCTGCGAAGATGATCAAAGATGTCGTGGCTGAACCTTACCGTGAAAAGCTGTTACCTGGCTTTGCGCAAGCACGTCAGCATGCGTTAGATGCAGGGGCGATTGCGAGTGGTATTTCAGGCTCTGGACCAACCATGTTTAGTGTTTGCACCGATTTAGAGGTCGCTAAACGACTTGCACGTTGGCTCGAAGAACATTATGTTCAAAATGATGAAGGATTTGTTCATGTTTGTCGATTAGACAGCTTGGGCGCAAAAGTAACAGGAAGTGAGCTATAACAATGAAATTGTATAATCTAAAAGAACATCAAGAGCAGGTTTCATTTGGTCAGGCTGTACGTCAAGGATTAGGACGTAACCAAGGTCTATTCTTTCCATCAGAACTCCCTCAATTTAGCGATATTGATGCATTGCTAGAGATGGATTTTGTCACACGTAGTAGCAAGATCCTTTCCGCGTTTATCGGTGATGAGCTAAGTGAAGAAACTGTTAGCCAAATGGTTGATAGTGCATTTCAGTTCCCAGCACCTATCAATAAAGTAAAAGACGGCGTGTATGCGCTAGAGTTGTTCCATGGCCCAACATTAGCATTCAAAGATTTTGGTGGTCGTTTTATGGCGCAATCACTCGCAGCAGTAACGGCTGATAGTGAAAGTGATATCACGATTTTAACCGCGACATCAGGCGATACAGGTGCCGCTGTTGCGCATGCTTTTTATGGCATGGATAACATCAAGGTTGTGATTTTGTATCCGAAGGGCAAGATTAGCCCATTACAAGAAAAGATGTTCTGTACTTTAGGTAAGAACATTACAACAGTTGCGGTAAATGGCACATTTGATGATTGCCAAGCATTAGTGAAACAAGCATTTGATGACGCTGAGTTGCGCAAAGAAGTGGGTTTAAACTCTGCTAATTCCATCAATATTAGCCGATTAATGGCGCAGATCTGTTACTACTTTGAAGCTGTTGCTCAACTGCCTAAAGCGGAACGTGAGCAATTAGTTATTTCAGTACCAAGTGGTAATTTTGGTAATTTAACGGCAGGCTTATTAGCTAAATCGTTAGGTTTACCTGTTAAACGCTTTATTGCGGCAACGAATGAAAATGACACTGTTCCACGTTATTTACAAACGGGTGAGTGGTCTCCAAAAGTCACTGTTCCAACTATTTCAAATGCGATGGATGTTAGCCAACCGAATAACTGGCCACGTATTGAAGAGCTTTGTCAGCTAAAAGGTTGGGGATTAAATGAATTAGGTTATGGTGCTGTTACGGATGAGCAAACAGCTGAAACCTTAAAGCAAATGAATGAAGAAGGCTATTTATGTGAGCCTCATGGCGCGATTGCTTATCGTATTCTTAACGAGCAATTAAATGATGGCGAAACAGGTTTGTTCCTCTGTACTGCGCATCCAGCGAAATTTAAAGAAGTGGTGGATGAGATCTTAGATAAAGATATTCCATTACCTGCACCTTTAGCGAAGCATAATGCGATGGAATTATTATCTTTAGAACGTGATAATGATTTTGAAGCCGTGAAGGCGGTATTACGTTCAGTACAGTAATAACGAATAGTATTTAGCGCTAAAAAGGAGCCGAGGCTCCTTTTTTTATTACTCTGTTATTACAGATAATAAAAAACGGCACATTGATCGTGCCGTTTTTTTATTGTTACGTACTTAATAAGGCAAGCTAGCAGGAAATTATAGGCTGCTAGTGAAAGTACGTGCGATAACGTCTTGTTGCTGCTCACGAGTTAGTGAGTTGAAACGTACAGCGTAACCAGAAACACGGATTGTTAGCTGTGGGTATTTTTCTGGGTGCTTAGCAGCATCTTCTAATGTTTCACGCTTAAGAACGTTTACGTTTAGGTGCTGACCGCCTTCGATTTTTGCTGGTGCTTCGATAGCTAGCTCACGGTATTCGATGTCACCTAGATCTGATTGAGCAATAACTTGGTCAGCTTCAAAACCAGATAGTGCACATACACAACGAGCTTCGTTTGTTTCGCTGTCTAGGATCCAAATAGTGTTTAGTAGATCGTCGTTTGCAGCTTTAGTAATTTGAATACCAGTAATCATAACTTATCTCCGAGAAAGTGGTGTTAATTTAATCTTTTTGCTGAGTCTTTAATGCTATAACTCAGCACGGCTACTTGTGTATTGATCTAGATCAAATTACAACAAAAAACCTTAAATAAAGTAGGGCTGTTTTATTGAGCTAAGTCAATCTAACGCCATTTTAAGGGTTAATCAACAACAAATTTTAAGCGATAAAAAATAGTTTAGTTCAATAATGTTGTATTTTTACAACATTATTGAAGTGTGATTGTAATTATAATGTTTGTTAAATGTTTCTCTTTGGCTTGAAATGCCAAATGACATGAATAAGGTGAAAATTGTTATGAAACTGATTGGTGCTCATGTTTCTGCTGCTGGTGGTGTATTTAATGCGCCAGTAAATGCTGACAAAATTGGTGCGAATGCTTTTGCCCTGTTTACTAAAAACCAGCGTCAGTGGGTGGCTAAGCCGTTAGAGGCCGATGTGATAGCGGCATTTAAAGCGCGTTGTTCTCAATTAGAATTTAATGCCAATGCTATTTTGCCACATGACTCTTATTTGATTAATTTAGGTGCACCAGAGGCTGAAAAGTTGGAAAAATCGCGTGCTGCTTTTATTGATGAAATGTCGCGTTGTAAACAGCTTGGATTGCACCTTTTGAACTTCCATCCGGGGAGTCATTTAAAAAAAATTTCTGAAAAAGAGTGTTTAAAATTGATTGCTGAGTCCATAAATCTTGCGCATAAAGAAGTCAGTGATGTGGTTGCAGTGATCGAAAATACCGCGGGACAAGGTTCAAATTTAGGTTGGCGGTTTGAACATTTGGCAGAAATTATTGATCAAGTTGAAGATAAAACACGGGTAGGTGTCTGTATTGATACCTGTCATACCTTTGCGGCGGGATATGATTTACGCACTGAAACTGCAACTGATCGAACTTTTGCTGAATTTGATGACGTTGTTGGAATGCAATATCTCCGAGGTATGCACTTAAATGATTCCAAAGGTGATTTAGGGAGTCATTTAGATCGCCACCATAGTCTAGGTGAAGGAGCGATCGGTTGGGATTGTTTTCGTTATATCATGCAAGATGATCGTTTTAATCATATGCCTCTTATTTTAGAAACGATTAATCCTGATATTTGGCATCAAGAGATTGCGACATTGCGAGATTTTGCCGCTCAAAAATAAGTGGCTTTAAATGAAGGCGTCGATTATTTATCTCGCTTGTGATCTGATTTTGATATTCTTACTGAGTAAATTCTATTGATGAGGAAGTATTTATGACCGCTAGCTGGTCTACATTTATCGAGCAACAACGAGCACAAGCGTATTTTTCTGGGATTGAACAGGCGGTTGACGCTGCTCGTGCATCAGGAAAAGTGGTATTTCCTCCTCAACAAGATATCTTTAATGCATTCACCTCTACGCCATTAGAGAACACCAAGGTCGTGATTTTAGGACAAGATCCTTACCATGGGCCAAAGCAAGCTCATGGATTAAGTTTCTCTGTACTTCCAGGAGTTAAAACGCCACCGTCATTGGCGAATATGTATAAAGAATTAGCCACTGACATTGAAGGCTTTGTAGTACCTGAACATGGTTATTTACAGCCGTGGGCAGAGCAAGGTGTTTTATTGCTTAATACCGTCCTAACAGTAGAGCAAGGGAGCGCGCATTCTCACGCTAAGATTGGTTGGGAAACATTTACCGATCGTGCGATTGAGTACATTAATGATAATACAGAGGGAGTGATCTTTTTACTGTGGGGCGCCCATGCTCAGAAAAAAGGTAAAAAGATAGATACCGAGCGTCATCATGTTTTACATTCAGCGCATCCTTCACCGTTATCTGCATACCGGGGGTTCTTTGGTTGTCAGCATTTTTCTAAAACCAATCAGTTACTCGCTGAAATGGGGAAATCAGTGATTAATTGGCAGCTATAAGTGAATTTATTTCTAAAAACAAAACGCCAGCAAAATGCTGGCGTTTTATTTTTTTAGTCTGGAACTGTCTGTTAAAAGTCGAATTCATCGGCATTGTAACTACCGCACATATCCATATCTTGAAGTTCACGACGAAGTCGTTGACGATCTTTTAAGGCTTCGATTTCACGCCATTTACGTTTTTCAGGTTTTGCTCGAGAGCGACGAGAGACGGTTTCTGTGGTGAACATATCATCAAATGCAAAGCTATCCATAAAGCACCTCTTCCTATGATCTAGCTAAATATAAGCTACAAGGTCATTAATTATCACACTATGGGGTAGAGTAAAATTGAACTGTTTCTCATTTGTTGCTTAAAGATGAAATTTTTATGTGCTAAAAGTCAAATATATCCTTTTTATGACCGAAAATGTAAGAAAACAACTCGCGATTAGGCTTTATTTATGTTTGGATTTAGTGGGAAGTTTTTAGATATTTACTTAAAAAATATACCCTTAGTGTATTTCATGTGATAATGAATGAAATTTTTTTGATATATCCCCTCATAATAGACTTACAAAAATAAGAGAGGGAATATCCATGTGTAATCACTCTGTTTGGTTACTAAATTGTAATGATTTAGTTTGCGCTGCTTGGGTGGATACCACATCCATTGCCATTATTTATTCGATACGTACGGTGTTGTAGAAGGAACCCACTTGTCTAGCCAAATTACCTTTTTAAATGACTTACTCTGGGGCTCGGTATTAATTTATTTACTGATAGGAGTCGGTATTTACTTTACCTACCGTTTGAGCTTTATCCAGTTCCGTCATTTTGGACATATGTTTAAGGTGATGAAAAACAGTCGCAAATCAGACAGTGCCGGAATTTCTTCCTTCCAAGCATTATGTACGAGCTTAGCAGCTAGAGTCGGCACAGGTAATATGGCGGGAGTCGCCGTGGCCTTAACTTTGGGTGGCCCCGGCGCGATCTTTTGGATGTGGCTGATTGCTATGCTTGGTATGGCGACTGCTTTTGCAGAAAGTGCATTAGCTCAGCTTTATAAAACCCGCGATAATGATGGTAATTATCGTGGTGGTCCTGCGTATTATATGGAAAAAGGATTAGGCATGCGCTGGATGGGCGTTATGTTCTCGGTCTTTTTGATCATTGCTTTTGGCTTAGTGTTTAACTCGGTTCAAGCTAACTCGATAAGTCAGGCGGCTCATGTCGCTTTTGGCTGGTCACCGATATATGTTGGTATTGGGCTTGTGATCATGACTGGAGTGATCATCTTTGGTGGTTTGCGTACGATTGCAAGAACCGCGGAAATTTTAGTTCCTGCAATGGCATTATGTTATCTGGTGCTTGCCCTTTATATTATGGCGATCAACATAGAAAAACTGCCTGATATTATCATGATGATTTTTCGCAGTGCTTTCGGTCTAGAAGAAGCGGCATCGGGAGCACTGGGGTATACCATTGCGCAAGGAATGATTAATGGATTAAAGCGTGGCTTATTTTCAAATGAAGCCGGCATGGGATCGGCACCGAATGCGGCAGCCTCTGCAACACCTTATCCGCCCCATCCTGCCTCGCAGGGATATGTGCAAATGCTGGGGGTATTTATGGATACAATGGTGATCTGTTCATCCACTGTCGCGATTATTTTGATGTCTGGCGAATATGTTCCCCATAGTGAAGTGACAGGGATTGAGTTAACTCAGCGTGCCTTGAGCTCGCAAGTCGGCGATTGGGGCTCTGTGTTTATTGCCGTTGCAATTTTCTTCTTTGCGTTTACATCGCTCGTTGCTAATTATTCCTATGCTGAAACCAACCTTATTTTTCTTGAGCATAACCATAAAATTGGCTTGAATATTTTTCGTGTTGTGGTGCTCTTTATGGTGATGTTTGGGGCGTTAGCTGATCTGCCAACGGTATGGGCAATGGCCGATGTCTCAATGGGAATGATGGCACTGATTAACTTAGTCGCGATTGTTTTACTGTCAGGCACTGTGGTGAAGTTGGCTACTGATTACAATAAACAGTTATCGCTGGGTAAGGTGCCGACGTTTGATAGTAATGATTACCCAGAGCTTCATGCCCAGTTAGAAGAAGGCATTTGGGATAAGAGTAAATCATAGTGAACGCCTATTACTGAAATAACCAAAGCCACTTAGTTTCTAAGTGGCTTTTTTGTTGTTTAGTGATAATCTTTTCAAGTCAGACTTTAAAGGAAAAAGCCTTATGTTAATTGTGGTCTCCCCCGCTAAAACCCTTGATTATGAATCGCCATTGGTAACATCAACCTATACTTTGCCAGAGCTAACGGATCACTCTGCTGAACTGATTGATGTATGTCGTGAGTTAACGCCAATGGATATTGCGAGCTTAATGAAAGTGAGCGATAAAATTGCAGGTTTGAATGCAGCTCGTTTTGCTGAGTGGCAGCCACAATTTACGCAAGACAATGCTCGTCAGGCAATATTGGCTTTTAAAGGTGATGTTTATACTGGTCTTGCGGCTGAAACCATGACGGAACAACAGTTTGCTTATGCTCAACAGCATTTACGTATGCTTTCGGGTTTATATGGTTTATTGCGTCCATTAGATTTGATGCAACCTTACCGCTTAGAGATGGGGACGAAATTAGCGAACCCTCGCGGTACTAATCTGTATCAATTTTGGGGTGATATCATTACCGATAAATTGAACCAAGCATTAGTAGAGCAGGGCGATGATATTCTGATCAACCTTGCATCTAACGAATATTTTAAATCGGTGAAACCGAAGAAGTTGAATGCTCAACTTATCACACCTGTTTTTAAAGATTGTAAGAACGGTAATTATAAAGTGATCAGCTTTTACGCCAAAAAAGCCCGTGGCATGATGGCGCGTTACATTCTTGATAATCAAATCACATCGATTGAAGCTTTAAAAGAATTTGATACCGCGGGTTATTATTTTGTTGAAGCAGAATCAACAGCGAAAGAATTCGTATTTAAGCGTGAAGAACAATAGTAATAAATAATTGTTTTTAAATGAAAAAGGCCAACTCGTGAAAGTTGGCCTTGTTGTTTTATCTATGTGGTAAAAGAGAAATTACGATTTAGCTTGGCCTTTTTTTGCCGCTTGTTTGATTTTCTTTTTCGCTTTCGCTTCTTTTACTTTTTTACTCACTTTTTTCTTTTTCTTGGCAGTGCTTGCTTTTTTGGTCTGTGGACGTAGGCCATGAATAAAGCGTTCTGGCACTTCTTCTTTCATGTAGCGGCTGATACGTTCGATCATGCTTTGATCATGTGCTTCAACCAAGGAGATTGCCGTTCCTTTCTTACCCGCTCGTGCAGTACGACCAATACGGTGTACATAAACTTCAGCTGTACGAGGTAGATCAAAGTTGATCACATGGCTAACATCAGGTAAATCAATACCACGTGCAGCAACGTCTGTCGCAATTAATACGTTCACAACACCATCACGAAAACGAGTGATCATGTTTGTACGTGCAGCCTGTGCCATTTCACCTTGGATCCAGTTACAAGGGATGCCCATGGCTTCTAGTTGACCACGAAGTACAGCTAGGCGCTCACGTGTTTTGACAAAGATGATCGTGCGTTCAGCTTGCTCTTTAATGATGTTTTCTAACAGAGCAAGCTTGTGATCCATATTGTCACAACGAAGGTACATTTGGTGGATCTTTTTACGTTCGCGGCGAGAAGGATCTGCATTTACTTCAACAGGCTCATTCAAAATTGTTTCTGAAAACTCACGTACACCTTTACCTTCTAAGGTAGCGGAGAACAATAAGCTTTGACGACGCCAGCGACACTCATGGTTAAGACGCTCAACAATTTTACCAAAGCCCATGTCTAACATGCGATCGGCTTCATCAAGGATCAAACACTCGATAGCACGACAGTCAAATTTCTCAGCTTCAATGTACTCCATAAGACGACCTGGTGTTGCTACCACGATATCCTGAGTTTTACCCAGCATTTCGGCATGTTCGTCATATGAGATACCACCTGTGATGGTAAATACTTTTAGTGTTGTATATTTTGCTAATGCTCTTGCTTGATCGGCAACTTGAATGGCAAGTTCACGCGTTGGCGTTAAGATCAGAATACGTGCAGGTCCCGGTCTTTTGCGTGGGAAATCTTGCAAGTGTTGGATCATCGGTAGAAGAAAGGCTGCTGTTTTTCCGGTCCCTGTTGGCGCAGAAGCCATTACATCTTTACCGTCAAGGGCATGAGGGATAGCCTGCGCTTGAACCACTGTTGGGCGGCTATAGCCGATTTCTTCAATCGCTCGTAACAGCTCGCTATCTAACTCTAATTCGGAAAAGTCTCTCACCAGTTATCTCTCCCAAGACAAATGCTATGTGTCATTATCGTATGCCAATTACAAAGAATAACAACAAGGGTATTAATATTTAAGGGGCGGCATTATAGCCACTCTTGGCGTAAGTGACACCGATTAAAACATAAAAACTTTAATCATTGATGATTATTACAACGTTTACAGGGGCTATAAATGTCGTATTCGGTTACATTTTCAGATAGAAATCTTTCGTTAATGCTTTGAATTCAATTGAATAATCACCATTATTATGAATGCAAAGGTGAGATGAATAACAGGTTTGTTTCTTTTTACTTAATTGTAGAAGTAATCGAATCGGTGCTTTTTTCTCGGTACTTTGGACATCGCAACGTTCAATACAATGTAAATGATATTCAGCAGCGGCTTCAATTAAGCGCTGTCCTTCGTAACTTGGCAAGATAATACTGGCGATCCCTTCTTCTGTAAGAAGCCATTGAAGCGTTTTAAGTAGCTGTTGATGGCTAAATGTATCGGTATGTCGAGCAGTAGCACGGTGTGATTGCTCTGCTTGCTGACCAAAATTGAAATAAGGGGGGTTACACACAATCGCATTAATACTATTAGGGGGCTGTGTATGTCGCCATTCAGTGACATCTTGTTCAATACACTGTAAGCGTAGATGCCAAGGTGAATTTGTGAAATTTTGGCGTGCTACCGCTGCGGCTTGTGGATCGATTTCGATAGCTTCGATAGTAATAGGTAAAGCTAACGTGCTTGTCCGCTGTGCAGCCATGAGTGCTAATAAACCACTGCCTGTACCAATATCCACCACTCTACCTTGTCGAGGCATAGCTGCCCATGCTCCTAGCAATACACCATCGGTGCTGATAGGCATTCCGCAGCCTAAATCATTGACGTGAAATTGTTTAAAGCTAAAGCCGCGTGACATGGCTATTTTCCCTTTTCTTGTGTTTTGAGCTAAGTAGTTTGAGCTAAATATGGAATAAACGATTAACCGTAATGGTTATAACACTAATCATCACAACGGCTTGGTTAGTGCGCTTTTATTGTTTTGACATAGTTAACTACTATGTTTGCTTTTTGTTTATATTTTAATCTTTTGTATTTAGTTGGTTTTATATTCTATTTTTATTGTCTTTATTGGTTGTATATTTTGGTTTTAATGCTTTGTTTATGTATTATGTGGTGTTTATTTCTACACTATTGCCAAGAATGCTGTTTTTATCCATTATGTTTTCGTTGGTTATATATGTTTAATTTTGTAATCAACGTGGATAATTATAAAAACACAACACGTAACCCATAAGAAGAGTGGAAGGTGCAGTTTGAAAAAGACACTCAAAGTAACAGACATTATAGCGTTAGGTTTTATGACTTTCGCTTTCTTTCTTGGTGCTGGGAATATTATTTTTCCACCATTAGCAGGTCAACTTGCCGGTGAAAATATGCTTTCGGCCATGTTTGGCTTTTTAGTTACAGCCGTTGGTCTACCTTTAATTGGCATTATTGCCGTTGCAATGGCAGGTGGTGGCTGGCAGGGGTTAACCCGTGATTTACCCTCAAAAATAGCAACGTTAATGGCGGTGCTGATTTTTATTATTATTGGTCCTGCTTTTGCTGCGCCGCGAACAGGTTTAGTCGCTTATGAAATGGCAGTAAAACCATTTATGGCGGCAGATGCTGGTCAAGCAAGCTTAACGACTTTTTCTGTGATCTTTTTTGCAGTCGCCCTCTTTTTTGCTTGGTCTCGTGGCCAGCTGATCGACATGATTGGTAAGTTCTTAACACCTGCACTGTTTATCGTATTGGCTATACTGGCTATTGCAGTATTTGTAAATCCACAAGGTTCGATTGTTGCAGCGCAAGGTGAGTATGTAACACAGGCGTTTACGAAAGGTTTCCTTGAAGGCTATAACACCATGGATACTTTCGCGGCCTTGATGTTTGGTATGCTGATTGTGGATGTGATCCGCAGTAAAGGTGTTAGTGATGAAAAAACAACCTGTACCTACCTGATCTACGCCGGTCTTATTGCAGCAGCAGGCTTAGCCTTTGTATATATCTCATTATTTTACTTAGGCGCGACCAGTACAGCGATTGCACCTAATGCGGCTAATGGTGGCGTTATCTTAACTGGCTATGTGATGGCGTTATTTGGTGCGCCGGGTCAGGTGATCCTATCTGCAATTGTATTACTTGCCTGTTTAACGACAGCGATCGGTTTGATCAGTGCATGTGCAGATTACTTCAGCTCTTTAACGTCACTGTCTTACAAAAAGTGGGCGGTGATTTTGGCGGTAATTTGTGCGGTGGTAGCCAATGTGGGTTTGAACCAGTTGATTGCGTTATCTGTACCTGTGTTATTTGCTTTGTATCCAGTCGCGATTGCACTGGTCGCATTAACCTTAGTACGTAAATGGTTACCGAATCCACGTTTAGCATACCGTGTTGTGTTGTTGGTTTCTTTTATCTTTAGCATGATTGATGTGGCGAAATACTTGAAGTTTGATGTATCAATGTTCAGTGATTTACCACTATTTAATTATGGTATGGCTTGGGTATTACCGACTTTGATTGCGCTTGCGATCACGCGCTTTGTCGGTGGCAAAGCGATGGGGCCACAAGATAAGTTAGCGTAAATTCACTGTTGAGATAGACATAGAAAAGGGATGCCATGTGCATCCCTTTTTGTTGATATATGCAATGTGATTGCTCACAAGGTTTCGGCGTACTCAAGCATAATTTGCTCACACCACTGGGTGATACGTTGATCGGAATGTTCGTATTGTGAGTCTTCATCCAGCGCAAGACCGACAAAGAATTGTTTATCGTCAGTAAGGGCTTTTGATGCTTCAAATTGGTAGCTATCATCATTGGGCCAGTAGCCAATAAATTGAACGCCTGCTTCTAATAGCTTGTCATGCAGCATTCCCATCGCATCAAGAAACCACTCGGTGTAACCTTCTTGATCGCCTAAGCCAAACAATGCAATGGTTTTATTGGTTAAACGTAATCCATCAAGCTGCTGCCACACGGCTTCCCAATCTTCTTGCAGTTCACCAAAGTCCCAGGTTGAAATACCTAAAATAAGCATATCAAACTGGTTCATCTCATTGATGTCTGCTTCTTTAATATTACGCAGTTCAATCAGCTCGGGACCAATACAATCACGGATCTTTTCTGCTGCCATTTCGGTATAGCAGGTGGTTGAGCCATAAAACAAACCGATTTTCATGCTGAGTATCCTAGTATTTTTATTTATTGTTTGAGTGTACCTGTAATGACCTTACAAGCTCAATAAAGTGAATAAAAGCATCCGATATTTTTTCACTTATTGTCTGTTGTAATAAGCCTCGTTACTTTTGCTTTAAAATATTCTATGATGAATGAAAGTACTGTGTTTCTATCCATGTGTTAAAGCTTTGCTAACACAGATTTTGGAGTGAAAAATGGAAAACGATGACGTTATTATCGAACGTTTTCTGGATGCGATGTGGATGGAGCGAGGATTATCTGAAAATACCTTGTCGTCTTACCGCAATGATTTAACCAAGCTATTACGCTGGTTAAAACAAGAATCACGTAATGTCATCAGTGTTTCAGTTGATGATTTACAGCGTTATCAACAATGGTTATTTGATAAAGATTATAAGCAAACCTCACGTGCACGTATGGTTTCTGCTATTCGCCGTTTATTTCAATATTTACATCGTGAAAAGATGCGTGATGACGATCCGAGTGCGATGCTAGTGACACCTAAATTACCCAAACGCTTACCCAAAGATTTAAGTGAAGCACAAGTGGATGCGTTATTAGAAGCGCCCGATGTTAATGATCCGATTGAACTGCGCGATAAAGCGATGCTTGAATTGTTGTATGCAACAGGCTTGCGTGTAACCGAGCTTGTGACATTAACTATGGAAAATATTAGCTTGCGCCAAGGTGTCGTTCGCATTACTGGTAAAGGTGATAAAGAGCGATTAGTCCCGATGGGAGAAAATGCTGTCGATTGGATTGAACAATTTATTGATACGGGGCGTCCGCAACTGCTGGGAGAAAAAAGCTCTGATGTGTTATTTCCGAGTCGTCGAGCAAGACAAATGACCCGTCAAACGTTTTGGCATCGGATTAAACACTATGCTGTTTTAGCGGGAATTGATGCAGAAACATTATCACCTCACGTGATGCGTCACGCCTTTGCAACGCACTTATTAAATTACGGTGCTGATCTTCGTGTGGTACAAATGTTGCTTGGACATAGTGACCTATCAACCACACAAATTTATACCCATGTTGCAACGGAAAGGTTAAAACAATTACACCAAACTCACCATCCTCGCGCATAATTGTGAGAGAGTGTTAGGTAAATTCGTGAATACTGTTTGCGTTCCGTTAGAGTTGACTTATTCTTGCCTAGCAAATGAGAGTAGAAAATTTGAAACTATTTTACGATGAATTAGGTCTCATAAAGATTGAGAGTATCATCATTAATTAAGGATAAATTAAATGCACTTTATCAGCCGAACAATTGTGGCAACAGCGGTTGCTTTAACGGCTTTTTCAGCGGCAGCGAAGCCAGATGAAGCGGCGATTAGTCAGCAACTTGCGAAAGTCGGCTTAACCCCTTCATCGATTGAAGCGTCTCCGATTTCAGGATTAAATGAAATTATGACAGAGCGTGGCATTGTTTATGCTTCTGATGATGGTAAGTATTTTGTCGTTGGTCACTTATACGAAAATAATGGTGCGCAGCCTGTTAACTTAACAGAGCAAAAAATGGCAAAAATGAACAAGGATAAAATTGCAGCGATGGAAAAAGACATGATTGTCTATCCTGCAAAGAACGAAAAATATGTCGTTACCGTGTTCACCGATACAAGCTGTGGCTATTGTCGTAAATTACATAATGATATCAAAGGTTATAATGATGAAGGCATTACTGTTCGTTATTTAGCCTTCCCTCGTGGTGGTGAGCGTTCTGGCAACTTTAATCAAATGAGTGCGATCTGGGGTGCTAAAGATCGTGCAAAAGCGATGGATGATGCGAAGAGCGGCAATTTTGATACAAGTAAGATCACACCTCGTCCAGATTTAGTGCGTGCACAATACGAGCTTGGTGTTGCAATGGGTGTGAACGGTACGCCTGCTATTATTCTCGCTGATGGTACGATGATCCCTGGTTATCAGCCGCCTGCAGCATTACGTCAGCTACTTGATAGCCAACCAAAAAGCTAATTTAGCGTCGTAGATGATGGAATAATAGAAAGCCTGAGCATTATGTTCAGGCTTTTTTGTTATAGGCTATTTCGTTACTATGAAAAGATAATAATACTGATAAGAAGCCTGATTATGATTGAAATTAAACGTCGCCCTTTAGCAGATACTGAGGGGTTCTCAGATCAAATCCCTCCGATCTTACAACGTATTTATGCTAGCCGTGGGATCAAAAATGATGCTGAGTTAGAGCGTAGTGCCAAGGGGCTACTTAATTACAATCAGCTTCATGGTATGACTAGCGCAGTTCAGTTGTTAGTGGATGCGCTTTTGCAAAACACACGAATTATCATTGTTGGTGATTTTGATGCTGATGGCGCAACAAGTTCAGCATTATCTGTGCTAGCGCTTCGTATGCTCGGCTGTAAAAATGTTGATTATTTAGTACCTAACCGTTTCGACGATGGATATGGCCTGAGCCCTGAAGTGGTTGAACAAGCCATTGAACGTGGCGCAGAGCTGATTATGACCGTGGATAACGGAGTTTCTTCGATTGCTGGCGTTGCGGTAGCGAAAGAAAAAGGCTTGACCGTATTAGTTACCGATCACCATTTGCCAGGCGATTGTTTACCGATCGCTGATGCGATTGTTAACCCAAATCTTAATGAGTGTGGGTTTCCATCTAAAGCGCTGTGTGGTGTCGGGGTAGCTTTCTACCTCATGCTGGCACTGCGCGCTGAATTACGTCAGAGAGGTTGGTTTGAACAGCAAGGTATCGCCATGCCTAATCTGGCTGAATTACTGGATTTAGTCGCACTGGGAACTGTTGCTGATGTCGTTGCACTTGATGGCAATAATCGTATTTTAGTGCATCAAGGCTTACAACGTATTCGTGCGGGTAAGTGTCGACCTGGTATTCAAGCGCTAATTGAGGTTGCCAATCGCGATCCGGCGCGTTTAGTGACCAGTGATTTAGGGTTTGCCTTAGGGCCTCGCATTAATGCCGCAGGACGATTAGATGATATGTCGTTTGGGGTTGAACTCCTGTTGTGTGACAACATTCAATCAGCGCGTCGTATGGCATCAGAGCTAGATGGCTTAAATCAGACTCGAAAAGAAATAGAGCTGGGCATGAAAGATGAGGCCTTAGCGATTTGTGAGCGTTTGAAGTTTAATCAGCAAGATATGCCTTATGGTTTAGTGCTCTTCCAGCGCGATTGGCACCAAGGTGTGATTGGTATTTTAGCCTCACGTATTAAAGATAAATATCATCGTCCTGTGATTGCTTTTGCCGATGCGGGGAACGGTGAAATTAAAGGCTCATGTCGCTCAATTCCTGGATTACATATGCGTGATGCGCTAGATCTGGTCGATACCCAAAATCCTGGGATGATTTTGAAATTTGGTGGTCACGCGATGGCGGCAGGACTTACTATCCCTGAAGATAAATTAGATACTTTTAGTAAAGCTTTTGATGCGGTGGTTCGTAATGTACTTGATGAAGAAGCGCTAAAAGGGGTATTGATGACAGATGGTGAGTTAGGCAGTCATGAATTAAACCTAGATGTGGCTGAAATTCTTCGTGCTGGTGGTCCTTGGGGACAACAATTTCCTGAGCCAGCCTTTGATGGTACTTTCCGATTATTGCATCAAAAGTTAGTGGGCGGGAAACACCTTAAGATGATGGTAGAGCCGCTAAGTGGCGGTAGCGTAATTGATGCGATTGCTTTTAATGTTGATGTGAAACGTTGGCCTGATGCATCGGTTCAACAAGTTGAATTGGTTTACCGTTTAGATGTTAATGAATACCGAGGCAATCGCAGTGTGCAATTGATGATTGAACATTTGAACGCGAAATAAGTATTATTTTCATTTTTTGATAACGAATATCTTAGTGGCGAGGTTTTCAAGGCTGATTAAGCCTAGAATCTCGCCATTTTATTATTAATTTTCTTATAACCTTTCTCTCCCTCTGTATATTCTATCTACAATTCGATAGAATCTTTCGGTTATGTCCATTTCGACAATGAAGAGTGGCAATGTTCGAGATTAATCCTATTAAAAACCGACTTGAGGATGTGTCAGCACGTACTGATACCCTTAGGGGGTACCTTTGACTACGATGCTAAGAAAGAGCGTCTAGAAGAGGTAAACGCAGAATTAGAGCAACCAGATGTATGGAATGAACCTGATCGCGCACAAGCGTTAGGTAAAGAGCGTGCATCACTGGAAGCGGTAGTTGAAACCATTGACTTACTAGATCAAGGCGTTGAAGACGTTGAAGGTTTATTAGAGCTGGCGGTGGAAGAAAACGATCAAGAAACATTTGATGAGATTGAACCTGAGTTAGCTGAGCTTGAAGCTAAGTTAGCTAAGTTGGAATTTCGTCGTATGTTTGCAGGCGATCACGATGCGTCTGATTGTTACCTTGACCTTCAAGCAGGTTCAGGTGGTACAGAAGCACAAGATTGGACTTCAATGATGCTACGCATGTATTTGCGTTGGGCTGATGCCAAAGGTTTTAAAACCGAAATCATTGAAATCTCTGATGGTGATGTTGCCGGTCTGAAATCGGTTACCGTTCGAATCAGTGGCGAGTATGCTTATGGCTGGTTACGTACTGAAACAGGTGTTCACCGTTTAGTGCGTAAGTCACCGTTTGATTCAGGTGGTCGTCGTCATACTTCTTTTGCTTCAGCATTCGTTTATCCTGAAATTGATGACAATATCGTGATTGATATTAACCCATCAGATCTACGTATTGACGTATACCGTGCATCAGGCGCGGGTGGTCAGCACGTTAACACCACGGAATCTGCGGTACGTATTACCCACCTTCCAACTAACATTGTGGTGCAGTGTCAGAACGATCGCTCTCAGCATAAAAACAAAGATCAGGCAATGAAGCAGTTAAAAGCGAAATTGTTTGAATATGAAATGCAGAAGCAAAATGCTGAAAAGCAAGCCAGTGAAGATACCAAATCCGACATTGGTTGGGGTAGTCAAATTCGTTCATACGTATTAGATGACTCCCGCATTAAAGATTTACGTACTGGGGTGGAAAATCGTAACACCCAAGCAGTACTGGACGGTGATTTAGACCGTTTTATAGAAGCAAGCCTGAAATCAGGTCTTTAACCGAATTCCGGTAAAAATTTAAGGGTTACCCCATGACTGATCAATTACAAGATGAGAATAAGCTGATTGCTGAGCGTCGCGCTAAATTAGATATGATCCGCGAAAACTGCAAAGCAAATGGCCACCCCAATGATTTCCGTCGCGATAGCTTAGCGGCAGATCTCAATGCAAAATACGGTGAAATGACCAAAGAAGAGCTTGAAGAAGCGGGTCATGTATTTGCAATCGCGGGTCGTATTATGGCTAAGCGTGGTCCTTTCTTAGCTATTCAAGATGTATCTGGTCGTATTCAAGCTTACGCATCAAAAGATGTGCAGAAAGAGCTAAAAGAGAAGTATTCAGGCTTAGATATCGGTGACATTATCGGTATTAAAGGTGCTCTTCATAAGTCAGGTAAAGGTGATCTTTACGTGAATATGGATGAGTACGAGCTGCTAACAAAAGCACTGCGTCCTTTACCTGAAAAATTCCATGGCTTAACTGACCAAGAAATGCGTTACCGTCAGCGTTACGTTGATCTTATCGTTAACGACGATTCACGTCATGCCTTTGTGGTTCGTTCAAAAGTGGTATCTGCGATCCGTAGCTTCATGGTAACGAAAGG
Organism: Photobacterium sp. GB-210; assembly: GCF_003026075.1. NCBI lineage: Bacteria > Pseudomonadati > Pseudomonadota > Gammaproteobacteria > Vibrionales > Vibrionaceae > Photobacterium > Photobacterium sp. GB-210. The sequence goes on from NZ_PYNU01000008.1 coordinate 24,283, forward strand.
CTTCATGGAAGTTGAAACACCAATGATGCATGTGATCCCAGGTGGTGCAACAGCACGCCCATTTATCACACACCATAACGCACTCGATATCGATATGTACTTACGCGTTGCACCAGAGCTTTACCTTAAGCGTCTAGTGGTTGGTGGTTTTGAGCGTGTATTCGAAATCAACCGTAACTTCCGTAACGAAGGTCTATCTCCTCGTCATAACCCTGAATTCACCATGATGGAATTCTACATGGCGTACGCAGATTACAACGATCTGATGGATCTGACAGAAGAAATGCTAAGCAGCATTGCGATTGACGTTCTTGGTTCTTCTAAAATGCCATACGGTGAGTTTGAAGTTGAATTTGCAGGTCCATACACACGTATGAGCATGCTAGATGCTATCAAGCAGTACAACCCAGAGCACGCAGAGATCCAAGCATTAACTTACGAAGGCGTTGCTGATCGTGAGCTAATGGTGAAGATTGCTAAGTCTGTACACGTTGATGTTGAAGATTTCTGGACTTGTGGTCAGTTGCTAGAAGAGATCTTCGGTGAAACCGCTGAACCTCAACTGATGCAACCGACCTTCATTACTGAGTACCCAGCAGATATTTCTCCACTTGCTCGTCGTAACGATGAAAATCCATTCATTACAGATCGTTTTGAATTCTTTATCGGTGGTCGTGAAGTAGCGAATGGTTTCTCTGAGCTTAACGATGCACAAGATCAAGATCAACGCTTCAAAGCGCAGGTTGATGCTAAAGATGCGGGTGATGATGAAGCAATGTACTACGATGCAGATTACATTACTGCGCTAGAGCACGGCTTACCACCGACAGCGGGTCAAGGTATTGGTATCGATCGCCTAGTGATGTTATTTACCAATACACACACAATCCGTGACGTGATCCTATTCCCAGCAATGCGTCCTCAAAGCAACTAGTTCTAAGCTCTGATATAAAAAACCACCGCTAAGCGGTGGTTTTTTTTGCTAAAAACAAAACTGAATAACCATTTCCTTATATTTAATGGTGCTATTTTTTAATTTGTTGCATTAAAAATGAATGTGATTTTTAGAATAATTCATTAAGATTGTGATGTATTTCGATAAAATGTAACTTTTAAGATAAAAAATAGATGCATACTTTGAATTTAATAGTAAACATGTTGCTCACTGGTGTGGCGTACATATAGTATTGTTAAGTATTTGGTGCGGTTACTATTAATACACATTAAAACAACAGTCGTGCTACGTAATAACGTTATCAAGGGCGATTAGGGATGGATAAACGAAATAAGATCGGGGCAGCGAATTCAATTGTTGTCTTTGGCGGAGTAAATCAAAAGTGGCTTCCATCAATGGAGGCGGCTGGGTGGTCATGTCACCGTTGTTATGATTTACGCGCAGCAGAATCTTTATTGTTAGAAATGGGCCCCTGTGTAGGTGTTGTAGATCTAAGTAATGATGATTTCAGTTTGCATAGCTTAGCCGCACTTGTGAATCGTAATAAGCAAGTACGCTGGATAGCGATTGTGCGTGATGAACAATTAAATAATGAAGCAATAAGTCAATTAATTGTGAATTTTTGCTTAGATTATTTTTCTACTCCTGTTCCTTGTGAGCGACTAAAGCAAACCATTGGTCACCAAAGTGGAATGCTAGCATTAGAACGTCAAGTTTGGCCTCAGTTAGGCCAGTTTGGGCAACAAGGCTTGCAAGGCAATACGCCAGTGATGAAGAAACTTCGTGATCAAGTTAAGCGTGTTGCATTAAGTGATGTACCTGTTTTAATCAGTGGTGAAATTGGTACTGGAAAATTAGTAGTAGCAGAAGCCTTACATCAAGCTTCGGTTCGAGCCAAAAAGCCGCTAGTACGTGTTAATTGTGAAAATTTACAAGCCGGGTGGATAAATGAGGTTGGACAAAATTCTTATCTCGATTATGCCAATAACGGTGTGTTAGTACTTAATGAGTTTACTTTACTTGCAGATGATCGAAAAAAAGAAGTACTGAAAATACTCAGTGATGGTGTCTATTATCATCCTGATGGCAGTATTTTAACGTTAGATATCCGTTTTATAGCCACCAGTAGTCACAATTTTGAAGATCTATCAGAGTTAGATACATTAACCCGTGATCTGTATTTTAGATTAAATGTGGTGTCACTAACGGTACCTGCTTTACGTGAAAGAGGCGGGGATATTGTATTACTAGCAGAGTTTTTACTCTTAAAATATGCTAGGCAATATAATAGTGTTGTTAAGACGTTTTCTGAACAAGCCAAAGCGATGTTGCTTCAATATCAATGGCCTGGCAATGTCCGTGAATTAATTAGTCAAATCAAGCGTTCTGTATTACTGGTTGAAACTAAGTGTATAGAAGCGGAGCATTTAGACATTCCCCGAGTGACTGAAGATAAGCAAAGTTTAAAGAAAATTCGTGAAGAATCGGAACGAACGGCATTATTAACAGTATTAGAAAATAACAAAGGTCAAATCTCTGCAGCAGCGAGAGAATTAGGTGTATCTCGCGCCACTATGTATCGATTGCTGAATAAACATGACTTGATCCCACCTCCTCGTTGTTTCCGCCAAGGTTAATATCATTTAACGTTGATTGATTAATACAACAGCGACTGCAAGGTGGCTGTTTTTTTAGATCTAAATATCATTCTCTCTACCAATACTACATAAATGTTTCTGCTGATATTTCATGAAAATATTGGTTTTAAATTAGTCTATAGCGAATAAAAGTAGAGTCTTATAGCATAAAAACATGCAGTTACATTGATGGCATAAATTTACTTGTTATATGTTAATGATTCGTTAGTATTGGTTTTAAGCATATCTTTCCAATTTGAAAATGTCCGATCCTTTAGCAAAGAACAGCGACATGGTTAGAGTGTGAATCTTAATTTAAAGCCAAGGAGAATGTCATTATGCGCCAGTCTGTGTATATCCGATTTGCTATTTTTTTAATCCAACAAGATGTGAAACGAGAAGAGGCGTTATGGCGACATCAGCAACGTCGAGTCAGTGTCTATTTACCTGTTCTTTCCCCTCACTTAATGCGCGATGTGGGGGTTGAAAGTGATGGACGTATTGCATTGAGTCATCTTGTTCATGCCGAGCGTAAAGTTCGTCATCTCAGACGAACATTAAGATTTAGACACAACACGTAAGGAGTAAGGCCAGCAAGTATTTTTACTTGCTGGCCAACCGTTACGTAATACTCAAACACTAAGGGCAAGGGTTTGAGTATTGAATACCAACTCGCTCTAAATCTGTCATAACTTCTTCAGAAAGCATGAGATCAATACTGTTTATATTGTTTTCTAACTGCTCTAGTGTAGTGGCACCGATGATATTTGCCGCAACAAAAGGACGTTGGTTAACAAACGCGAGTGCCATTTGGACGGGATCAAGTCCGTGCTTATTAGCGACATCAATATAAGCTTGTGTGGCTTGAATACCTTGCTGATTAAAATAGCGTGAAAAGCGAGGAAACTCAGTGCATCGCGCCCCTTTAGGCTTGGCATTATTTAAATATTTACCGCTTAATGCGCCAAAAGCTAACGGGGAATAGGCGAGTAGCTCTACACCTTCATGATGGCTAATTTCAGAAAGTCCGACTTCAAAACTACGGTTAAGTAAATTGTAGGGATTTTGAATGGATACGATTCTTGGTAAATTGTGTTTTTCTGCGAGCTGCAGATAAGACATGACTCCCCAAGGGGTTTCATTGGAGACGCCGATATATCTGATTTTTCCTGCTGTGACTAACTCACTTAATGCCTCTAGTGTTTCAATTAACGTAACACCACAATGATCTTCTTCATAATGGTAGTTTAACTTACCAAAACAATTGGTTTGCCGTTGAGGCCAGTGCAGCTGGTAGAGATCGATATAATCGGTTTTTAAGCGTATTAAACTATCATTCACCGCATCATGAATATGACGTCGATTAAGCGACATATTGTCACGAATATAAGGCACATTACGGGGGCCTGCCACTTTTGTTGCAATCACAACTCTATCTCGTAATTGTGTTTTTTCTAGCCAATTACCAATATAACTTTCTGTTAAACCTTGGGTATTAGCATTCGGCGGGACGGGATACATTTCCGCAGTATCAATGAAGTTGACGCCATGCTCAAAGGCGAAATCTAATTGGCTATGGGCTTCATCCTGATTATTTTGTTCACCAAAGGTCATGGTACCGAGGCAGATCTTACTGATCTCTAAACTAGAATGCGGGATTGTATGGTATTTCATTCGCTGTCCTTGCCATTAATGTCTTTTATTTGACTATAGCTTGAAGTGTTTGGACTGAGAAGTGCATTAAATATGAAATGAATATTATATTACGAACTTGATAGGAGGAGAAAACTGACACATAGTTAATGTTAGATCTTTTATTTTTTTAGTGTAGATAAACAATGAAGCTATCTCAATTAAAGCCGTGGCTTAAAGCATCACCGAATAAGATCCCACATTGTGTATTAACCTGTTATGCGGGATATTCTGATTATCTGATGGAAATTGAATATAAGCATCAGTTACAGCCACTTAAAGATGAGCAAGATAACTTACTGCATTTTAAGACGATTGAGCAGGCGCAGGTATTATTGAAATCTATTGGGATCAGTAATATGACGTTACGTTTAACTGATCCCTATGATGAATTCTTACCGGAAGGGCTCACGGCTGCTTGTGAAGAAGATATGGTGTTGCATTTTTAGTCCCGCGGTTTAACGCAGCACATAGCTTAAATAAAGTATCGAGCTAAAATTTCTGCCGTGAAGTGTGTTTTTAAATAAAAACCACGAGGTAAGGTTTTGATAGGCTGTCCATTTGCGCCGTAAGCTTCTGTGAGTACTTTGCTATTTGCCGCTTTGGGTCGTAATTGCAGTACCTCGCCATGGCGTGCTGTGATGTGCTCGACTTGGCCGAGTACGATCATATCCATTAACTCTTCCCAGTCTTGTTTTAACTGCGCATCTTCGTCTATCGATGGACTCCATATTAACGGTGATCCAACATGGCGTTCTGCTAAGGGAATATCACGTTCACCTTCGACAGGGATCCATAATACCCGTGAGAGCTTATGACGAATATGACTGGTTTCCCATCGTAATCCTTGTACCCCAATTAAAGGGGCGACACAGACAAATGTGGTTTCTAATGGTTTGCCATTATAGCCAATAGGGATCGTTTTAAGTTCAATCCCAAGATCGATAAAGTCAGGAACGGGCTTACTTCCCGCTGTTGCACCTAAATGCCATTCCAACAGCTGCCCAACCCATCCTTTATCTCTTTTTAGATCTGCAGGTGGAATAATGCCAGCAAGATCGGCTAATTCTCCAAGCGTTAACCCTGCTAGTTGTTGGGCTCGATAGAGGAGTTCGTGTTCAGTGAGAGGGGGGGATGGTTGCTCAGGCTTTGGCATAGTGCTACGCGATGATCATGATCTAAAATAAGAAGAGTCAAGATCATAACATAGCTTTTTCCTGTTTGAATGGATAAATCTAGAGAAAAGGATCATTTTAAAAGATATCCACAGATTATTTTTATTAAATATTTATTTTGATGCTAACTGTTTAAATAGACAGGCTTAAGTTGGTGTTTTATTCATCTTGATTATCTTGTGTTCGATCATTTTTATTGTATGGTGTGGATAAAGTCAGAATTGATTGATCTTTAACCGATCGTTTTTTTGAGATGTGAATATTCTATTTTTTAAAATTTATTATGTATCTTTATTGATTTTAATATTTTGATTTTTATGTGTTTTTCGTTTTATCTTTTGACGTTTTATTGCTATTTATCAAATGATAATTACATATAAAACCGAGGTTTTTTTATCTTCTGCACAAATCTATCCACAGAAAGAGTGAATAAATGTGGGGAATGTCTCATTTAGATGTTTATAACCTCTAGTAGAGAGAGGAGTTATCCCTAATTTGAGGTTTAGTTAGGAAAATATCACGATCTGATCGAATCTTTGTTTACCGATCACGTCTACTATGAAAAAATCACTATTAATAGATATTTATACTTGAGGTCGTCCAGTGATTGATGGCGATGGATACCGCCCTAATGTAGGGATCGTTATCTGCAATAGCCATGGCCAGGTATTTTGGGCTCGACGATATGGACAACATTCTTGGCAGTTTCCGCAAGGTGGTATTGATGATGGTGAAACACCAGAGCAAGCCATGTTCCGTGAATTGTACGAAGAAGTAGGATTAACCAAAAAAGATGTCAGGATAATTGCGTCAAGCCGTCATTGGCTACGTTATAAATTACCTAAACGTTTAGTGCGGTGGGATTCGAAACCTGTTTGTATCGGGCAGAAACAGAAATGGTTTTTGTTGAGCTTGGAGTGCGATGAGTCCAAGGTCAATATGCAGCGAGGTGCTACTCCTGAATTTGATGGGTGGCGATGGGTAAGTTATTGGTATCCAGTCCGACAGGTCGTTTCGTTTAAGCGTGATGTTTACCGTCGCGCACTGAAAGAATTTGCACCTGTAGCCATGCCTTTTAAAGAATGGAAAGAGCGAAAATTCAAGCGTAATAATAAAAAGTAAATAAGGTAATACAGTAATATAGAGGTTCTTGGCAATATAGAAGGATAATAAGGCTCGTTATGCTGACACAGCTTAGAGATATAGTTGACAAGGTTGTCAGCGCCCAGACCTTGATTGAAGCGCTAGATCAATTAGTGATGAGCACTTGTCAGGTCATGAAAACAGACTGTTGTTCGGTCTATATTGCTAATCATGAGCGTCAGCTTTATACATTGATGGCAACGCAAGGGCTGCATAAATCGCAGCGGCGTGTAAGTTTACGCTTTAATCAAGGTCTAGTAGGCCTTGTAGGGCGTAGTGCTGAGCTTGTTAATGTTGCTGATGCTCGTGTACACCCCCATTTCAAACATCTCCCGGGGATCGGAGAAGAATCTTTTCGATCTTTTTTTGGGACTCCTATCATTCATCAGCGCCAAGTTCTTGGTGTTCTTGTTATACAACAACGAGAAAAGCGGGAATTTAATGAAAGTGAAGAATCTTTCTTAGTTACCCTTGCCGCTCAATTATCAGGTATTTTGGCTCACGCGAAAGCACAAGGAATGTGGTTTGAGCAAGGGAATAAATTACACCTTACTGGATCTGCGGCTTCTGCTGGTGTTGCTGTTGCTAAAGCATGGTGGGACGATACCCAACCGCTATTAGAGCATGTTGCTCCCACGTCTTGCCTTGATGTGAATTTTGAGCAAGAACGTTTAGCTATTGCGATAGAAGCGGCCAGTACAGAGTTTCGACGTTTACGCAAACGTTTTGATAGTGAACTGCAAAAAGAAACCCTCGCCATTTTTGATTTATTCAGTCATTTACTCAATGATCCTATGCTGCGCAAAGATCTGAAAGCCCGGGTTGCTTGTGGTGATCAGGCTGAATGGGCTGTGCGTCAAGTGGTCGAATCTTATTCCGCTCGTTTTGCGAATATGAAAGATCAATACCTTAAAGAGCGTGCACAAGATATTCGCGAGTTAGGCCAGCGCTTATTGTTCTTTTTACGTGATGAAGAAGTCGATGAGTTGCAGTGGGATGAACCTGTGGTGCTATTAACTCGAGAGTTAACCGCAGCAATGCTTGCAACAGTCCCTTTAGGAAAGTTAGCTGCGGTTGTTGCTCAAGAAGGTGCCGCTAACTCACATGCTGCTATTTTGTCTAGAGCACTCGGTATCCCTGCTATTATGGGGGTCGACTTTGTTCCTCATATGGTACATAACAATTTAGTTATTGTTGATGGTTATCGTGGTGACTTTCTTGTTAACCCTAATCGTCATGTATTAATTGAGTATCGTCGTTTATTGCGGGAAGAGCATGAACTAGCCAAAACCGTTGAAGGTGATCAGGATAAAGAAGCCTATACCAAAGATAATCAACGGATCATGGTGCACTTAAATGCGGGTTTAAGTGCCGATACCAGTATTGCGATTAATAAAGGGGTCGACGGGGTCGGCTTATATCGCACTGAAGTGCCTTTTTTACTGCAACGTAGCTTCCCTTCAGAGGATGAACAAATTAATCAATATCGTTCTATTTTGCAGACTTATCCCGAGCAAACCGTTGTGATGCGAACGCTCGATATTGGAGGCGATAAGCCGTTACCGTATTTAACGATAGAAGAAGACAATCCCTTTTTGGGTTGGCGTGGGATCCGTTTTACCTTAGATCATCCCGAGATTTTTTTAATTCAAGTTAGAGCGATGTTACGTGCCAGTATTGGCTTGAATAATATGGACATTTTGCTCCCTATGATCTCAGGGATAGCTGAGCTTGATGAAGCCAAAATATTAATTGAGCGCGCCTATCAGGAAGTGTCAGCGCAATATGATGGTGAATTAAGAAAACCTCGCTTAGGTATCATGATTGAAGTACCGTCAATGCTTTATCAACTCCATGCGTTAGCCGATAAAGTTGATTTTATTTCAGTGGGTAGTAATGATTTAACTCAATATTTGCTTGCCGTGGATCGTAATAACTCTCGGGTCGCCAGTGTTTATGATGCGCTTCATCCTGCTGTTTTAAATGCGTTAAAACATATTATCGATAGTGCAGAGCGGTACCAAATTCCAGTTTGCGTTTGTGGTGAATTAGCAGGAGATCCGATAGGTGCAATTTTATTAGTCGGAATGGGGTATCGATCATTGAGTATGAATACCCGTAATGTAGCCAAAATAAAATATATATTACGTCATGTGTCAGCACTTGATATGACGCAATTGGCGGATGATGTTCTCGCGGTACATTTATCTTGTGAAGTAAGAGAGAGAACAACGTTATTTGTCGAGCAGCATGGTTTAGGTGGGTTTATCCGCGCAGGTAAGTAGAACACTCTTTTATATTGGTTACGTATTATGTATGAAACAACACTTTGGCTATTTAGCATGTGTTTGCTATTGGGATCTGTCGTCGGATTATTGGCTGGTTTATTAGGCATTGGCGGAGGCTTATTGGTTGTACCTGCTCTAGTTTGGTTATTACCGAAAGCCGGCATTGCATCGCATCTTGTGATGCATATTGCGTTAGCGACCTCACTTGCCAGTATTGTTATGACGTCAATGGCCTCAGCCCGTAATCACTTTAAGCTTGGAAATATTGATTTTTCAGTGGTGAAAATATTAGCGCCAGGGATCATTGTTGGTGGATTGGGAGGGAGTGTTGTTGCTGAGATCATCCCTTCACATTACTTACCTAAAATTTTTGCTGTCATCGTATTATGCTTAGCAATTCAGATGTTGCTCTCAATGAAAGTGATAAACAAGAAGCCTCTGCCAAACTCACTCGCATGTATAGCAAGTGGTGGCATCATTGGTTTGATCTCAAGTCTTGCTGGCATTGGTGGAGGATCATTAACAGTACCGTATTTAAGTTATTATGGTATTGAGATGCGACGTGCCATCGGTACCTCTTCGCTCGTTGGTTTCTTAATTGCTGTTTCTGGAATGATTGGCTTTATTTACGCAGGTGTTGGCAGTGAAGCGTTACCAGCGTTTAGTGCAGGTTATGTATATCTACCAGCTCTATTCGGTATTGCTGCAACATCGATGATCGCAACTCGTTACGGCGCGGCGTTAGTGAGTCGACTACCGACCCCGACACTGAAAAAGCTATTTGCGGTGTTATTGTTATTGATCAGTATAAAAATGTTTTTAAGTTAACAGTAAGGCCAACAGGCTTCTGATAGAATAACGATTACTAATTTTCGCGCCTAGCTTTTGCTGGGCGTATTCAATTTACGAGTAGGACTATGAAACAATATTTAGCCTTATGCCAACGCATTGTTGATGACGGTGTATGGATTGAAAATGAACGTACAGGTAAGCGTTGTTTAACGGTTATCAATGCTGATCTGACTTATGATGTTGCTAATAATCAGTTTCCGTTGATCACTACTCGTAAAAGTTTCTGGAAAGCAGCAATTGCAGAGCTTCTCGGCTACTTACGTGGCTATGATAATGCCGCGCAATTTCGTGCGATTGGTTGTAACACTTGGAATGCTAATGCCAATGATAACCAAGCATGGCTGAACAATCCTCATCGTAAAGGTGAAGATGACATGGGGCGTGTTTATGGTGTTCAAGGTCGTCGTTGGCAAAAATCAGACGGTACGCCAATTGATCAATTAAAGATGATTGTCGATGATTTAACCAAAGGTATTGATAATCGCGGTGAAATATTAACGTTTTATAACCCAGGTGAGTTTGATATGGGGTGTCTGCGTCCTTGTATGCATACACATACATTTTCACTACTGGGTGATACGTTATATTTAACGAGCTATCAACGCTCATGTGATGTACCGCTAGGGTTAAACTTCAACCAAGTACAAGTGTTTACCTTGCTAGCGTTAATGGCGCAAATAACAGGTAATAAAGCGGGTCAGGCTTACCACAAAATTATCAACGCACATATCTACGAAGATCAACTAGAGCTTATGCGTGATGTGCAATTAAAGCGTACTCCATTTTCTTCACCACAACTTAAAATCAACCCGAAGATCAAATCATTAGAAGATTTAGAAACATGGGTAACGCTAGATGATTTTGACGTGGTGGGTTATGAGCATCACGATCCGATTCAATACCCATTCTCTGTTTGAACTCATAAAAACATATATGAAAAAGTAAATATAATCAAAGTGATAAGAAATAAATAAAAAGCCCAGCATAAGCTGGGCTTTTTTGTTGCGCAGTATTAATTAAGCGGTTAATGCTAAAATTGTACCTGGGATAGCAATGAATATTAAGACAAGGTAACCTGCGACAGCTACTTTGTTTTTGGTTGCTAAGTCACTTAAGAAGAATGCGCACTTTAACGGAATTTCACGTAAGAATGGAACACCGTAAATCAGTACTGTTGCCATTACATTGAAACATAAGTGTACCAGTGCAATCTGTAATGCAAATACTGCGTTATCACCTGATACTGCTGTTGCTGCTAATAGTGCAGTAATACATGTACCGATGTTTGCACCAAGCGTGAATGGGTATACATCACGTACTTTTAGTACACCTGTACCTACTAGCGGTACCATCAAACTTGTTGTTGTTGATGACGATTGCACTAAAATCGTTACTGCTGTACCTGACGCAATACCATGCAGTGGGCCTCGACCAATTGCACTTTTTAGAATATCACGAGCACGACCAACCATTAGGCTACGCATTAGCTTACCCATAACCGTAATCGCGAAGAAGATTAATGCGATACCAATGAAACTAAGCGCGACACCACCCATAGAACCAAATGCTTCTAGAGGACCTTTTACTAGCTCTACTGCAGGTTTAGTTAATGGCTTCATAAAGTCCATTCCCTTCATGCTCATATCGCCAGCATTTAAGAATGGAGACACTAACCAACTAGACATTTTATCTAGCAGACCAAACATCATCTCTAGTGGCAAGAAAATTGCTACAGCTAGTAGGTTGAAGAAATCATGGACGGTTGCACTGGCAAAAGCACGACGGAATTCATCCTTACAACGCGCATGTCCTAAGCTCACTAACGTATTAGTTAGTGTAGTACCAATATTTGCACCCATTACCATTGGGATTGCTGTTTCAACAGGCAAACCACCGGCAACAAGACCAACAATGATTGACGTTACCGTACTTGATGACTGAATTAATGCTGTTGCGATTAAGCCAATCATGAGTCCTGCTACAGGGTGAGAGGCAAATTCGAATAAGGTTTTAGCTTGTTCGCCAACAGACCATTTAAAACCGCTGCTGATCATGGATACAGCAACAAGTAAAAGATAAAGCATGAACGCTAGGTTGGCCCAGCGGACCCAACGCATAGAGCTGAACTTAGATACAGCAGTAGTGGCTTGGGTTGTCATAATCATTTCTCCATGACAATAGTATGTCGTTTTGGTGTCATTTGGTTGAAATCTGTGTGGATAGTAGATGGCTTTTATTTCAGAAATATTACACTGATTGTCACAAACATAATTTGTCGCTTTTTTGTGATGGCAAGCGATTAACTGGCACTATTTTATTTTTGTTTTTATATAATTAACTATCTGTTATATATAGATTATTAAGAGGCTTTTGGTGAAAAAGGAAATTTAAGTTTTTTTTTTATATGGTATATCGAAAGGTTGTCTTTTTTTACGATAAGTCGTAAAAATCGGTCAATTATGACAGTTTGCCTATATTTAATAGGGAAGCACATGACAGGGAAATGCGCGCTAATGTCAAAGGTTCGTTAATACAGCACGGTTATTATATTGTTATAGCTCTAATTATTCGGTATTTCCGAGTTATTGTATCTAAACAAACGATTTCACAAGTGCTGATAATGACGTTTACACTGCATTTAATTGATTAATTCATATTGTTTTATAGGAGTGACGGTCGATGACCGATGCTATTCGTAAGTTTCTTAAATTAGAATCAGCTGGTGGAATTGTGCTGATTATTGCTGCGCTTATTGCGATGATCATTGCTAATTCACCGCTAGCATCAGTGTATACCGATACATTGCACAGTTATGTTGCTGGCTTATCTGTTTCTCATTGGATCAATGATGGTTTAATGGCTGTTTTCTTTTTGCTTATTGGCTTAGAAGTAAAGCGTGAGCTAATTGAAGGAGCACTAAATACTAAAGAGAAAGCGATTTTCCCTGCTATTGCGGCAGTGGGCGGTATGGTTGCACCTGCATTAATTTATGTTGCGTTTAACTATAATGATCCAATGGCTATTAAAGGTTGGGCAATCCCTGCTGCGACAGATATCGCATTTGCATTAGGTGTGATGGCACTACTGGGTAATCGTGTACCGGTAAGCTTGAAAGTATTCTTGCTTGCACTTGCGATTATTGATGATTTAGGGGTGATTATCATTATCGCGCTGTTCTATAGCTCTGATCTATCAACGGTTGCTCTTGCGGTTGCTTTTGTTGCTACTGCGACCTTGTTCATCATGAATGCGAAGAATGTTACTAAGCTTTCTTGGTACTTAATTGTCGGTGCTATTTTGTGGTTCAGTGTATTGCAATCAGGCGTTCACGCTACGTTAGCTGGTGTTATCCTTGGTTTTACTATTCCACTAACGGGCAAAGATGGTCGTTCAGATAAACACTCACCATTGAAGCATTTAGAGCATGTACTACACCCGTATGTTGCTTTCTTGATTCTGCCTATCTTTGCTTTCGCTAATGCAGGGATCTCATTAGATGGCGTGTCTTTAGAAAGTTTGTCAGCAATGTTACCTGCAGGTATCGCAGCAGGTCTGTTTATTGGTAAACCATTAGGTATCTTTACTGCATGTATTATCGCTGTGAAATGTGGTTTTGCGAAATTACCTGATGATATTAACTTTAAGCATATTTTTGCGGTATCGGTACTGTGTGGTATCGGCTTTACGATGTCGATTTTCATCTCATCATTAGCATTTGTTGGGGCAGGTGAAAGTTTTGCAACTTACTCACGATTAGGAATATTGTTAGGCTCAACAGTAGCGGCAGTTGTGGGTTACGTGTTACTGAGTCGCTCTCTTCCAAAGGAAGCACAAAAAGTAGAGGCGTAATATGTATAAATACCTATTAGCTATACTGTTTTCAACTTTCGCAACCTCAAGTGTTGCAGCTATGAACTATCAACAATGTACAACGGCTGATAGAACTGAGGTTTGTCAGGCTTATTTGCAAGGTTTAAATGATGGGAAAGAAGAGGTAAAAAAAGTAATCACCTCTAAATCATCTTTCCAAGATCGAGCACTTGAGCAGCGAAGCGGTGAGCTATATCGCAATCTTGAACGATTTAATCGTCAACCTGCGAGTTAATAGGTTTCTATTACGCGTTTATTAGAAATAATAAGATAAAGATTGAAGACCCCAGTGGCACTGCGTAAGCTTTGTCGTTGGGGTTTTTTTATGAGTTGGTAAGGGTATGTCTCACTTAAATTATAATCACTTATATTATTTTTGGATGGTGTGTAAACAGGGCTCAGTGACCAAAGCTGCGGATGCTTTATTTCTAGCGCCACAAACGGTAACAGGGCAGATCCGTGCTTTAGAAGATCGTTTAAAAGGGCGATTAACTAAACGTGTAGGACGCCAGATTGAACCAACTGAATTAGGACAAATGGTGTTTAAGTATGCCGATAAAATGTTTGATTTAAGTTATCAAATGCTGGATCGGATCAACTATACCCAGCGAGATAATCAGCTTTTTGAAGTGGGTGTTGCTGATGCGTTGTCTAAACGGTTAGTTAGCCAAGTGTTATTAGAAGGCATGCCTGATGATCAGCGAATTCATTTTAGCTGTTTTGAATCAACCCATGAGATGTTGTTAGAACAATTATCCCAGCATAAGCTCGATATGATCCTTTCTGATTGCCCCGTAGATTCAACCCAAAGTCCTGGTTTATACAGCAAGAAATTAGGGGAGTCTGGAATGAGCTTTTTCTGCTCAGATAAACTATCAGAATCGACGTTTCCCGCATGTATTGAAGATTATAAATTGTTAGTGCCAAGCCGCCGCTCTGCGATGGGGAGAAAACTGCACCAATGGTTTGATCAACAAGGGATCACACCTAATATTTTAGGTGAATTTGATGATTCAGCTCTGATGAAAGCGTTTTCATCTTATCAACAATCTATGTTTATTGCTCCCTCTAATTATGCTGATGAGTTAAAGGAATCGTGCCAAGTGCATGAGGTTAAACGAGTGAGTGATATTTCAGAAGAGTATTATGTGATTTTTGCGGAACGGATGATTATGCATCCATCGGTCACGCGTATCTGTGAGGCGGATTTTAGTCGGTTATTTGTTTAAGTAGCCTCATACCCATTGATGAGGCTACTAAAGTTGCAGGCTGATGGATAGCGCGCTTATGAGGGGCTTATTTATCAGCTATCAGAAAGCGTGTCTGTTTCTTCTTTGGTGTTTTTATCATTTTTTCCTTTGGGTGTAGAGATCCCCGCTGTTAGATTGTAGCGCATCGCTTCTTCGAAGGACCAATCAACAAGTGTCAAGTCTTCACGCTTAACCAAGGTTGTCACTCCAGCAATTTGATAGCTTAGTGGGAATAATACAGGAACCCAATCCCCCTCAGGGAGCGCATTAGCGAGCGGTTCTGGCATGTCGTCAGACATAATAAAGCCGATTACATAACTATCATTGGCTTGATGCACTAAAACCGTCTGCTGCCCTTTATTTTTATTATCGCTGCTGATGAGTGAGGCAATGTCATTGATGCTGCTGTATACCGTTTTAAAGAACGGAAAACGCATTAATTGTCGAATAATGAAATCATACAGCCAAGCAATAGGGCTAACAGAGAAAAGAAGACCAGCAATAAATAATAAAGTCAGGATCAATAAAAATCCTGCGCCTTTGAATAACTCAGTTATATGGAATAAACCAAATAAAAAGTTACCGACTTTGTCTAATGACTCAAATAATGACCAAAATAGCCATATGCTCAAGACTAAAGGTAGGACGTTGAGCAAACCTCGTAACAACGTTTTTTTCATGTTTTGCTCTTAATGAAGATAAGAATGAGAAGACAGTGTGCCACAAAAATAGCAGCTGAGAGTCAGAGGAATATAAATTTCAGGTATAAAAAAACCGACTCGAGGTCGGTTTTTTTAAATCTAAACTCAAAAATTAAAAATTAAAGAGCTTTGATTTTAGCAGCTAGACGAGCTTTATGACGTGCAGCTTTGTTTTTGTGGATCAGGCCTTTAGTAGCCATGCGATCCATAACAGGTTGCATTTCAGCGAAAGCTTGTGTTGCAGCTTCTTTATTACCAGCTTCAATAGCGATAATTACTTTCTTGAAGAAAGTGCGCATCATAGAACGACGGCTAGCGTTGTGCTGGCGACGTTTTTCTGAAGTTAGTGCACGTTTCTTAGCAGATTTGATATTTGCCAAGGGTGTAACTCCCAAATCTTGGTACGGTGACAATTTAAGGCCGAGGACTATGCCTTGGTTCTTTGTAATTGTCAAATGATTTGTGCGAATAACCGCCAGACCAATCAAGTTGGCACTTGCGGATTAACACGGTTAATATGGCGGCAGATTTTACCAGTATTTGGAATCAGAAGTCACCTTTCTGAGTCATCTTTTATGAGGTTTTTTTGTGAGTAAGCGTCTTTTACGCTCTGGAATGATAGTTAGCGCCATGACTTTGGTCTCTCGCGTACTCGGTTTAGTCCGAGATGTGGTGGTTGCTAACCTTATGGGAGCAGGGGCTGCGGCCGATGTTTTTTTCTTTGCAAATAAAATTCCCAACTTTTTACGTCGCCTTTTTGCCGAAGGGGCTTTTTCGCAAGCATTTGTACCTGTATTGACTGAATATCATGCGGCAGGCGATGTTGATCGAACACGAGAGTTGATTGCAAAAGCGGCAGGAACGCTAGGCGGCATTGTAACGATAGTGACATTGTTTGGGGTGTTAGGCTCCGGCGCTGTGACGGCGTTATTCGGATTTGGTTGGTTCTGGGATTGGCTACATGGCGGGGCTGATGCGGAAAAATTTGAACTAGCGAGTTTACTGCTAAAAATTACTTTCCCGTATTTGTGGTTTATTACTTTTGTTGCATTATCTGGCGCGATATTAAATACGTTAGGTAAATTTGCGATATCGTCATTTACCCCTGTTTTTTTAAACATCTCTATTATTGGTTGTGCGTGGTTTGTTTCTCCACATCTGGCTCAACCAGAGATTGGTTTAGCTATCGGTGTTTTCGTTGGTGGCTTAGTGCAGTTTAGCTTCCAATTGCCATTTTTGTATCGCGAAGGATATTTAGTTCGCCCTAAATGGGGTTGGAATGATCCGGGTGTGACAAAAATTCGCAAACTGATGTTGCCAGCGCTGTTTGGTGTTTCTGTTACCCAAATTAACTTATTGCTTGATACCTTCATTGCTAGTTTCTTAATGACGGGCTCAATCAGTTGGTTGTATTACTCTGATCGTTTATTAGAATTTCCTCTGGGTTTATTTGGTATTGCAATAGCGACGGTAATATTACCCGCGCTTTCACGTAAACACGTTGATAAATCGCCAGAACAATTTGCTCAGACAATGGACTGGGGCGTAAGAATGGTGCTACTGCTTGGTATTCCAGCCATGCTGGGGATGGTCACACTGGCTAAACCAATGTTGATGGTAATGTTTATGCGTGGGGAATTTAGCGTTTATGATGTAAACCAAACCGCAGCATCGCTATGGGTTGTATCTGCCGGTTTATTAAATTACATGCTAATAAAAATCTTCGCGCCAGGTTATTACGCACGACAAGATACAAAAACACCGGTGAAAATTGGCATTATTGCGATGGTGAGCAATATGGTGTTTAACGGTATATTTGCACCATTTTATGGTTATGTTGGTTTATCTATCGCTAGTGTATTATCGGCATTTTTAAATGCTGCATTACTATACCGTGGGCTGCATGTTGGCAATATTTATCGCATTAGCCGTCAAACGTTATTTTTTGTTCTGCGACTTGCTGTGGCTGGTGTTTTAATGGTGGCAAGCTTGTTATGGTTAAGCCCTACAATTGAACAGTGGTTGGGTTTTCATTTGCTCGAACGTGTCGGCTGGTTGTTTGGTTTAATTGCAATAGGCATTGGTGTTTATCTAATAATTGCGATGATTTTAGGCATTCGCCCACGACATCTGCGTACAGATAGCTGATTGAAAGCGTTGAGTAGTATATAATCCGCCAGCTTTATTGTAGAAAGAGAACATTTTTCGCAGCAATAGCGGCGGAGTTATTAGCTTAAAGGCGGATTTTAATTGGTTGCATCTTTTTGCGTGTAAACATTGATGAGTGGTAAGTAACAGAGCACATGGAATTAATTCGAGGTATACATAATATTCAACCCCAGCATCATGGCTGTGTGTTGACTATCGGCAACTTTGATGGTGTTCATTTAGGGCATCAAGCATTGCTACGTCAAGTGGTAGCTAAAGCCCATGCGATGCAACTTTCCGCAACGGTAATGACATTTGAGCCTCAGCCGTTAGAATTGTTCGCAGGAGATAAAGCGCCAGCACGCTTAACCCGTTTTAGAGATAAATATTTACAGCTAAAAAAGGTCGGTATCGATCGTTTATTGTGCGTAAATTTTAATCATCATTTTGCTACCATGAGTGCTGAAGATTTCGTTGAGTGCTTGTTGGTTAAGCAATTGGGTGTTAAGTTTCTTGTTATTGGCGATGATTTTCGCTTTGGACAAGGTCGTAGTGGCAGTTTTGATATGTTAGTTGCCGCTGGTCTAAAACATGGCTTTGAGGTGGTAAGTACCCAAAGCTTTTGTGTTTCGGAGCAGCGTGTAAGCAGCACTGCCATTCGTCAAGCACTGGCAAATAACGAACTTGAACAAGCGGAGATGATGCTTGGTCGGCCTTACAGTATTCGCGGACGTGTCTCACACGGACGCAAGCTCGGTCGAACTATTAATTTCCCTACCGCCAATATACCTTTAAAGCGACGTGTAGCGCCGGTAGCTGGTGTTTATGCTGTTGAAGTGTATGGTGCAGATAGTCGCCCTGTGATGGGGGTGGCTAATGTTGGTCATCGACCAACCGTAAAAGGTGTACGCCAACAACTTGAAGTACACTTATTTGATTTTAATGCTGATCTCTACGGACATCAGCTAGAAGTCGTGTTACGCCATAAATTGCGTGACGAAAAGAAATTTGAATCCTTCGATGCGCTTAAACGCCAAATCGAGCGAGATGCTCAAACAGCACGGGTGTGGCTGTCTGAGCGTAATAATGTCCAACTTCGCCCAAGTAACGGAATCTAGAATCAATGAGCGACTATAAAGATACCCTGAACCTGCCTGAAACAGGGTTTCCGATGCGAGGCAACCTAGCTCAGCGTGAGCCTGCAATGCTTAAGCGTTGGTATGATGAAGATCTTTACGGTGAAATCCGTAAAGCAAAGAAAGGTAAAAAATCTTTCGTATTACACGATGGCCCTCCATACGCTAACGGTGATATTCACATTGGTCACGCACTAAACAAGATTCTTAAAGACATTATTATTAAGTCAAAGACTCTGTCTGGTTTTGACTCACCGTATATCCCTGGTTGGGACTGTCACGGTCTACCTATCGAATTGATGGTAGAGAAAAAAGTGGGTAAGCCGGGTCAAAAAGTGACAGCAGCTGAATTCCGTGAAAAGTGTCGTGAATATGCTGCAGGTCAAGTTAATGGTCAAAAAGAAAGTTTCATTCGTTTAGGTGTACTAGGTGAATGGGACAAGCCTTACCGCACAATGGACTTCGATACCGAAGCCAACATTATTCGTGCATTAGGTAAAATTGCAGATAACGATCACTTGTTGAAGGGTTTTAAACCTGTTCACTGGTGTACTGACTGTGGTTCAGCACTGGCTGAAGCTGAAGTTGAATACCAAGATAAAGTATCGCTATCTATCGATGTGAAATTTAAAGCGGTAGATGAAGCGGCTGTATTAGCTAAATTTGGTTGTGTGGCTGATCAAGGTCAAGGCGATGTATCGATTGTTATTTGGACAACAACGCCTTGGACAATGCCTGCTAACCGCGCAGTAGCTGTAAGTGCTGATCTTGAGTACGCATTAGTACAAACACCAGTTACAGAAGCACATCCTCAGCCGCAACGTTTAATCGTAGCGGCAGAGCTTGTAAAAGATGTAATGGGTCGTGTTGGTTTTGAAGAATCAGAAATCCTGGGTTTCTGTAAAGGTGAAGAGCTTGAGCTACTTCGCTTTAACCACCCATTCTACAGCTTTGATGTGCCAGTAATTTTAGGTGATCACGTAACGACTGAATCAGGTACAGGTTGTGTACATACCGCTCCTGGTCACGGTCAAGAAGACTTCGTGGTAGGTCAAAAATACAATCTTGAAATTGCAAACCCTGTGGGCAGTAATGGTGTTTACCTACCAGATACTGAGATCTTTGCTGGTCAACACGTATTTAAAGCAAATGAAGCTGTTGTTGAAGTACTACGTGAGCACGGCTCACTATTGAATTTCTCAAAAATCACACACAGCTACCCACACTGCTGGCGTCATAAAACGCCAATTATCTTCCGTGCTACGCCGCAATGGTTCATTTCTATGGACAAAGCAGGTCTACGAACGAAAGCATTGGGCGAAATCAAAAATGTTCAATGGATGCCTGAGTGGGGTCAAAGCCGTATTGAAGGTATGATCGAAGGTCGTCCTGAGTGGTGTATCTCGCGCCAGCGTACGTGGGGCGTGCCAATTGCACTATTCATCCATAAAGAAACGCAAGAACTTCACCCTCAAACCTCTGAGCTAATTGAAAAAGTAGCACAGCTTGTTGAGCAAAAAGGCATTCAAGCTTGGTGGGATCTAGAACTGACTGATGTAATGAGCGCAGAAGATGCCGCAAATTACGAAAAAGTACTCGATACACTAGATGTATGGTTTGACTCAGGTGTTACGCATTTCTCAGTGGTTGATAGCCGTCCAGAATTTAATGGTCATTCAGCGGATCTTTACCTTGAAGGTTCAGACCAACACCGCGGTTGGTTCCAGTCTTCATTGATTTCATCGGTAGCGATGAAAGATAAAGCACCGTACAAGCAAGTGTTAACTCACGGCTTCGTGGTTGATGGTCAAGGCCGTAAGATGTCTAAATCTATCGGTAATGTCGTTGCACCAAAAGATGTCACGAATAAGCTTGGTGCTGATATTTTACGTCTATGGGTTGCTTCGACTGATTACACTGGCGAAGTGGCTGTATCTGATGAGATCTTAAAGCGCTCTGCCGATGCTTACCGTCGTATTCGTAACACGGCACGTTTCTTCTTAGCTAATTTAAGCGGTTTCAACCCTGAAACTGACTGTGTTCCAGCTGAAGAAATGGTAGCTCTTGATCGTTGGGCTGTTGGCCGTGCAATGGCAGCTCAAGAAGAAATTATCAAAGATTACGAAGATTACAACCTACACGCAGTAACACAACGCTTAATGCAGTTCTGTTCTATTGAGATGGGTTCATTCTACTTAGATGTAATCAAAGATCGTCAATACACAGCAAAACGTGGAAGCCATGCTCAACGTAGCTGTCAGACTGCGCTTTACTACATTGTAGAGGCATTAGTTCGTTGGATGGCACCTATCATGTCATTCACAGCAGATGAAATTTGGAACGAAATGCCAGGTCAGCGTGACAAGTTCGTGTTTACTGGTGAGTGGTTCGATGGTCTATTTGGTCTTGCTGATAACGAAGAGCTAAGCAATGAATTCTGGGCTGAAATCCAACAAGTTCGTGGCGCGGTGAACAAGTTACTTGAAACGGCGCGTAGTGAAAAAGTGATCGGTGGCTCACTACAGGCTGAGGTTATTCTTTCTGCTAATGCTAAATTGGCTGAGAAGCTGAATAAGTTAGAAGACGAACTACGTTTTGTTCTATTAACATCTAAAGCTCAAGTTGTTGTTGCTGATAGTAAGCCTGAAAATGCGCAAGAAACCGATATTGAAGGTTTATTCGTAACGGTTAAAGCATCTGAAGCAGCGAAGTGTGAGCGTTGTTGGCACCATGTTGCTGATGTTGGCACAATTGCAGGTCATGAAGAAATTTGTGGTCGCTGTGCAACTAACATCGATGGCGAAGGCGAAAAGAGAAAGTTTGCATAATGACAAGTACAGCACTGAAGCAATCGCTAACAGTTAAACAATCTGGCATCCGTTGGCTATGGTTAGCGGTTCTGGTATTTATCATCGATAATGGTACCAAACTGTTAGTGATGGACACGATGGGCTATGGCTGGCCAAACCGGATCGAAGTACTGCCGTTTTTTAATTTACTTTATGTGCACAATACCGGTGCAGCGTTTAGTTTTTTAAGTGACGCAAGTGGTTGGCAGCGTTGGTTATTTGCAGCTATTGCCTTTGGTGTTTGTGGCTTATTAATGTACTGGATGCGTCGTACACCTGCGACAAATAAAATCGCTAATATTGCTTATGCATTAATTATTGGTGGCGCATTAGGTAACTTATTTGATCGTATCTATCATGGTTTTGTGGTTGATTTTCTAGACCTTTACTATGGTAGCTACCATTGGCCTGCATTTAATATTGCTGATAGTGCAATATGTGTCGGTGCGGCTTTGTTGATACTTGATGGTTTTAAATCAGACAAGCAAGCTAAGTCGTAATTAGTTACCTTTAACTGGTATTAATAACACGTCAATATTAAACGCAGTTCATTTTATGAGCTGCGTTTTTTTATCTGTGCATATTGACGTCTTATTCTTGATTTAACAAATCAAGTGGTACAAATGTAAAACCTTAGTGCCTGTCCGTTGATACGCACGATGGTTTATTGTTAAATGGGAACATTAAAATAAAATGAGCGACTTGTTGTTAGATCAATAAGCGATCATACAAAAGGATGTGCTATGTCGGTGATTAAAGATAACAGCGAAGTGCTGATGCATTTTGCCATTAAACTTGATGATGGATCGGTTGCTGAATCTACTTATGCCGCAGGTAAACCTGCAATGTTTCGCATGGGAGATGGCAGTTTAACTGACAATTTTGAAAAGTGTTTATTAGGGTTAACTATTGGTGAAAAAGGTACATTTGAACTATCGCCAGAAGATGCATTTGGTTTACCTAACCCCGATAATATCCACCATCTTGATTTAGCTAAATTTGGTGCTGATGCTCCTGCTGAAGTGGGCAACATTATCGCCTTTGCAGGTCCCGATGGACATGATATTCCCGGAATAATTACAGCCGTTGTGGGTGACTCTGTTACTGTTGATTTCAATCATCCACTTGCAGGGCAAGCTGTCACCTTTGAGGTGGAGGTTGTCTCCATTGAAAGTTAAGAGCAATTGTTGATGAAAATCTTACTCGCAAATCCACGAGGTTTTTGTGCTGGTGTTGATCGTGCGATCAGCATTGTCGAGCGTGCGTTGGAAATGTACCAACCGCCTATTTATGTTCGCCACGAAGTCGTACATAACCGTTTTGTTGTTGAAGGGCTAAAGCAGCGAGGGGCGATTTTTGTTGAAGAGCTTAGCGAAGTGCCTGATGACAATATCGTTATATTTTCAGCTCACGGTGTCTCTCAAGCGGTGCGTAATGAATCTAAGCAACGTCAATTAACCGTGTTTGATGCAACGTGTCCATTGGTGACAAAGGTACATATGGAAGTGGCTCGTGCTAGTCGAAAAGCGATGGAAGTGGTGCTGATTGGACACGCAGGACATCCCGAAGTCGAAGGTACAATGGGGCAATATGCTAATCAAGATGGTGGTATGTACCTTGTTGAAAAACCGGAGGATGTCGATAAGCTGACCTCCATCGTTAAAGATCCAACTAATCTTCACTATGTTAGCCAGACGACATTATCTGTGGATGAAACGGCAGATGTCATTGATCGCTTGCGCCAAGTGTTTCCAAAAATCCAAGGGCCACGTAAAGATGATATTTGTTACGCGACTCAGAACCGCCAAGATGCTGTGCGTGAAATGGCTGAAATGGTTGATGTAATGATTGTGGTTGGCTCAAAAAATTCTTCCAACTCTAACCGTTTACGTGAGTTAGCTGAAAAGCTTGGAACACCGGGTTATTTAACCGATTGTGTTGAAGATATACAAGCTAGCTGGTTTGAAAATAAAACCAAGGTTGGAGTGACTGCGGGGGCTTCAGCGCCAGAAGAACTCGTTAATCAAATTATCGAGCAGATCAAAAAGTTAACAGGCTCTGAAGTGGAAGAGCTTTCAGGTCGTGAAGAAAACATGTTCTTTGAAGTACCTAAAGAGTTACAAGTAAAGAATATCTAATAGCATATTGATTTGTACAGAATAAGCCTCAGTGAAAGCTGGGGCTTTTTTATCGTCTGTAAAACCGCTACAGTATTGAGATAATTATATATTCATCAAGGGAGAAGCACGCAATGGTAAGAATTGCGATAGCCGGAGCTGCTGGCCGAATGGGGCGTCAGCTATTAAAAGCAACACAACTATCAGAAAAAGCAGAATTAGGTGCCGCGACTGAGCGTGCAGGTTCTACATTAGTAGGTGCTGATGCTGGTGAGTTAGCAGGAACGGGTGTTGCCAATGTGATCATTGTTGATGATCTTAACCAGGCTCTTGATGATTTTGATGTGTTAATTGACTTTACTGCACCTGTCGCAACATTGGCGAATATTGAGTTTTGTCAGCAACATAATAAAAAAATTGTAATTGGTACAACCGGCTTTACAGAGCAAGAGCGAGAGTTAATTGATCTTGCTGCTCGTGATATTTCTATCGTGATGGCGCCTAACTATAGTGTAGGGGTTAATCTGGTTTTCAAATTGTTAGAAAAAGCTGCCAAAGTGATGGGCGATTACTGCGATATTGAAATTATCGAAGCGCACCATCGTCATAAAGTGGATGCACCATCAGGAACAGCAATTGGGATGGGAGAAGCGATTGCGGGCGCGATGGGCAATAAATTAAGTGATGTTGCAGTTTATGCTCGAGAGGGGATCACGGGTGAGCGTACTCGTGATGAGATTGGTTTTGCTACGATTCGTGCTGGTGACATAGTAGGTGAACACACCGCCATGTTTGCAGATATCGGTGAGCGTGTGGAGATCACTCATAAAGCGACAGACAGAATGACATTTGCCAATGGTGCGGTGAGAGCGGCGGTATGGCTCAATGATAAATCGCCTGGTTTTTATACTATGGAAGATGTCTTAGGGCTTGATTCATTATAATCGAGACAAAAACCTGCTAATAAGCAGGTTTTTTTATATCTGAATAAAGTGAGAATAAATATTGTAAATACAAATAGAGATGAATTTATTCGTGTTATATCAGTATATTTTTGAGGTGGTTAAATATCGCACTGAGCTGGGTTTATTTACTGTGTAAAATAGATGGTTGGTCGTGTTTTTTTTGTTAGATGGTTATTTGTGTTTGCTTAGTTATCATTTTTGGCTTTTTTGATGGGTGTTTGTATTTGTTAATGGTTTGGTTTTGATTGCAAACGGTTGCGTTCTCATTTGATTTGATGTTGATACTAAAAAATACGACTAAACATGTTATTTTAGCATTTTGGATACTTAATTGTGTTGAGATAGTTATTTGTTGAATTTATTTCTGCTCTTATGTTGACAGATTGCTAACAGATCAATAGAATTTGCGCAATTTGTCAAAAATCAGTAAGACGTGGTTTTTGATATGAAAAGGAATGGGTAATTGCAAGTTTATCTGTTTTAATTGCATTTTTATTTAATTGGAGGTTGTCTTGAGCAAATCTGCGCTATTAGTCCTTGAAGATGGGACTGTGTTCCGCGGCGTGTCCATTGGAGCAGATGGTTCGGCCGTTGGTGAAGTCGTTTTTAATACTTCGATGACGGGGTATCAGGAAATTCTCACTGACCCTTCCTACTCACAACAGATCGTTACCCTTACTTATCCCCACATTGGCAATACCGGTACTAATACCGAAGACGAAGAATCCACGGCAATTCATGCACAAGGTTTGGTTATTCGTGATCTTCCTCTTATCGCTTCAAACTTCCGCTCTGAACAATCTCTTTCTGACTATCTAAAATCACAAAACATCGTTGGTATCGCTGATATCGATACTCGCAAGCTAACCCGTATTCTTCGTGAAAAAGGTGCGCAGAACGGTTGTATCGTTGCAGGTAACAATATCGATGAAGGTTTTGCACTTGAACAAGCGAAAGCGTTTCCTGGTCTGAAAGGCATGGATTTAGCGAAAGAAGTGACAACAAGCGAAACTTACAGCTGGAAGCAAGGTTCTTGGACATTAGAGAATGGTTTACCAGAAGCACAAGAAGATAAAGAACTGCCTTACCATGTAGTCGCTTATGATTTTGGTGCTAAACGTAATATTTTACGTATGTTGGTTGACCGTGGTTGTCGCTTAACAGTTGTGCCTGCACAAACGTCAGCAGAAGACGTGCTTGCGTTAAATCCAGATGGCGTATTCTTATCAAATGGTCCTGGTGACCCAGAGCCATGTACTTACGCGATTGAAGCAACCAAAACATTCCTCGATAAAAATATTCCAATCTTTGGTATTTGTTTAGGTCACCAAATTCTTGCCTTAGCAAGTGGTGCAAAAACAGTAAAAATGAAGTTTGGCCACCATGGTGCTAACCACCCTGTTAAAGATTTAGATCGTGATGTTGTGATGATCACCAGCCAGAACCACGGTTTTGCTGCTGACGAAGCAACGTTACCTGAAAATTTACGTGCGACACACAAATCCCTGTTTGATGGCTCGCTACAAGGTATTCATCGTACCGACAAGCCTGCATTCAGTTTCCAAGGCCACCCAGAAGCGAGCCCTGGTCCACATGATGCAGCACCATTATTTGATCACTTTATCGAATTAATTAAGAAACACAGCGCCTAAGCCGGGAGTAGTAAGAAATGCCAAAACGTACTGATATAAAAAGTGTACTAATTCTAGGTGCTGGACCGATCGTTATCGGTCAGGCCTGTGAGTTCGATTACTCTGGTGCACAAGCTTGTAAAGCACTTCGTGAAGAGGGTTACCGCGTTATTCTGGTAAACTCTAACCCTGCGACTATCATGACTGATCCTGAAATGGCTGATGCAACTTACATAGAGCCAATTCACTGGGAAGTGGTACGTAATATCATTGCTAAAGAGCGCCCTGATGCGGTACTACCAACCATGGGTGGTCAAACCGCACTTAACTGTGCGTTAGATCTTGAAAAATATGGCGTATTAGAAGAATTCAATGTTGAAATGATCGGTGCAACAGCGGATGCAATTGATAAAGCTGAAAACCGTTCTCGTTTTGACAAAGCAATGAAAGCCATCGGCCTTGAGTGTCCTCGTGCTGATACTGCAACAACGATGGAAGAAGCTTACAAAGTTCTCGAAATGGTTGGCTTCCCTTGTATTATTCGCCCGTCATTTACTATGGGTGGTACAGGTGGCGGTATTGCATACAACAAAGAAGAATTTGAAGAAATTTGTTCGCGCGGTATCGACCTATCACCAACCAATGAATTATTGATTGATGAATCACTGATTGGTTGGAAAGAATATGAGATGGAAGTGGTTCGTGATAAGAACGACAACTGTATCATTGTGTGTGCAATTGAAAACTTCGACCCAATGGGTATTCACACCGGTGACTCAATCACAGTCGCACCTGCGCAAACACTAACAGATAAAGAATACCAATTAATGCGTAATGCATCGCTTGCAGTACTGCGCGAAATTGGTGTTGAAACCGGTGGTTCAAACGTCCAGTTTGGTATTAACCCGAAAGATGGCCGTATGGTTATCATCGAGATGAACCCACGTGTATCTCGTTCATCGGCATTAGCATCAAAAGCAACAGGTTTCCCGATTGCAAAAATCGCGGCAAAACTGGCGATTGGTTTCACCCTTGATGAACTGATGAATGACATCACAGGCGGCGCAACACCGGCATCATTTGAACCAACTATTGATTACGTAGTAACGAAAATTCCTCGCTTTAACTTCGAGAAATTTGCTGGCGCTAACGATCGCTTAACGACACAAATGAAGTCGGTAGGTGAGGTTATGGCGATTGGCCGTAACCAACAAGAATCATTACATAAAGCACTACGTGGCCTAGAAGTTGGCGCGAACGGCTTTGATGAAATGGTTGATCTTGATGATCCAAATGCGATGAGCAAGATCCGACATGAACTGAAAGAAGCAGGTGCTGAGCGTATTTGGTACATCGGTGATGCTTTCCGTGCGGGTATGTCGGTTGACGGTATCTTCAATCTAACTAACATTGACCGTTGGTTCTTGGTTCAAATTGAAGAAATCATCAAACTTGAAGAGCAAGTGAAAGCTGGCGGTTTTGCAGGTCTTAATGCTGACGTATTACGTAAGCTTAAGCGCAAAGGTTTTGCAGATGCACGTCTTGCTAAATTATTGGGTGTTAGCGAAGGCGAAATTCGTAAACTACGTGATCAGTTTGACATTCATCCTGTCTACAAGCGTGTAGATACGTGTGCCGCTGAATTCTCATCA
The DNA here is from genome assembly GCF_003026075.1 of Photobacterium sp. GB-210. NCBI lineage: Bacteria > Pseudomonadati > Pseudomonadota > Gammaproteobacteria > Vibrionales > Vibrionaceae > Photobacterium > Photobacterium sp. GB-210. The sequence goes on from NZ_PYNU01000008.1 coordinate 52,344, forward strand.
GATACTGCTTACATGTACTCATCATACGATGAAGAGTGTGAAGCAAATCCAACGGACAAAGACAAAATCATGGTACTGGGCGGTGGTCCAAACCGTATCGGTCAAGGTATCGAGTTTGACTACTGTTGTGTTCATGCATCACTGGCGCTACGTGAAGATGGTTATGAAACTATCATGGTTAACTGTAACCCAGAGACTGTATCAACTGACTATGACACATCAGATCGTCTGTACTTCGAACCTGTAACACTTGAAGATGTACTGGCTATCGCACGTGTTGAAAAGCCAAAAGGTGTGATTGTTCAGTATGGCGGTCAAACACCACTGAAACTCGCTCGTGCACTAGAAGCGGCAGGTGTGCCAATTATCGGTACAAGTCCAGATGCGATTGACCGCGCAGAAGATCGTGAGCGTTTCCAACAAGCCGTTGACCGTTTAGGTTTACTGCAACCAGAAAATGCAACGGTAACAACGATGGAGCAAGCGATTGAGAAGTCGCGTGACATTGGTTACCCATTAGTGGTACGTCCATCGTATGTACTTGGCGGTCGAGCAATGGAAATTGTTTACGACGAGCAAGATCTACGTCGCTACTTCAATGAAGCGGTAAGTGTTTCAAATGAATCACCTGTACTACTCGATCGTTTCTTAGATGATGCGGTGGAAGTAGACGTTGATGCAATTTGCGACGGTGAGCAAGTGGTGATTGGCGGTATCATGGAGCATATCGAGCAAGCGGGTGTTCACTCAGGTGATTCTGCATGTTCACTGCCTGCTTATACCCTAAGTCAAGAAATCCAAGATGTGATGCGTGAGCAGGTGAAGAACCTAGCGTTTGAATTAGGTGTTCGTGGATTAATGAATACCCAGTTCGCCGTAAAAGATAACGAAGTGTACCTTATCGAGGTTAACCCTCGTGCTGCACGTACCGTACCGTTCGTATCTAAAGCGACAGGTGCACCGCTGGCGAAAATTGCAGCGCGTGTAATGGCTGGTCAATCACTTGAATCACAAGGTTTTACCAAGGAAATTATTCCACCGTATTATTCAGTGAAAGAAGTCGTCCTACCGTTTAACAAGTTCCCAGGTGTTGATCCACTGTTAGGCCCTGAAATGCGCTCAACAGGTGAAGTTATGGGTATCGGTAATACGTTTGCAGAAGCATTCGCTAAAGCTGAATTAGGTTGTGGTAAAGAATACCCTGAAGGTGGTCGTGCGCTATTATCTGTTCGTGAAGGTGATAAGCAACGTGTGGTTGATTTAGCTTCTAAGCTAATTAAGCTTGGCTACCAATTAGATGCAACACACGGTACAGCAGTTATTCTTGGTGAAGCGGGTATTAACCCACGTCTAGTGAACAAAGTTCATGAAGGTCGTCCTCATATTCTTGACCGTATCAAGAATAATGAATACACCTACATTGTAAATACTGCATCGGGTCGTCAAGCGATTGAAGATTCAAAAGTACTTCGTCGTGGTGCGCTAGCTGAAAAAGTTAACTACACTACAACTCTAAATGCGGGATTTGCAACATGTATGGCGCATACTGCGGATGACCGCAATACAGTGTCTTCAATTCAAGAGCTTCACGCACGTATTAAATAAGTATTACTCACTACGAAATAAAAAGCCGAACGTTAACGTTCGGCTTTTTTTATTGTTAAATACATAATCACATATAACTCATTGAAATTTTATATCATTAGTTTAATCAGTTGCTGTTCAGATTTATTAACGTAAGATACTGGCGTCGCAGCAAGCGATACATTCTTCTTGGAGATTTTAATGAACAATACCGACCATCCCCCGAGTATGAAGCTGGAAAATTAGCTTAGGTAACGGTATTAAATAGTATATTCCGTGCTGCTAGGCTCGGAGTCATGTCTCGTAACCCACTTTTTTGAAATTATTCATTTTCGACATCTCTCCTGTAATTTTCCTCTTTATTTACTTATCAATAATATGAGCTTTAAATCTATGTTTACCACAACAGCGCGACTGTATTGTTATGTGGTGCGCTAGGGTTTATTGCAAATGTTAATGTGGTGGTCGTTACCTTCTCTTTCTAGAGAGACAGCTAATCGGGAGATTCGCCATGGCGGTAATGAATTATGCAGCTTTTTCAGCAACAACCCATATTGCGCAAAAAGAGGCGTTAGCAGTACGTAATGCATTTTTAAAATATGATCTAGTTGAACAAGCGCAATTATTGGCAAAAATGCCAGTCGTAGAGGCTTTAGCTATGTTACAGGAATGCCCATTGCGGCATGTGCAAATTTTATTAGATCGTTTAGATGAATTAGAAGAGGACATACGAGCCCGCCAACTAGCCAGTGGTTTAGGGTTAATTTGCTCTGAGGTTGAACCGAGCGGGCATTATTTAGAAAATAGTGTCTTAAACCATGTTAAGGAACGCATAGGTTGGATTGTAGGGCTGGCTTTAATGGGAATTGTCTCGGGCTTAATTATCTCTCACTATGAAGATACCCTGAGTCAATTAGTCCTACTTGCGATTTATATGCCGGTGATTGCAGCTGCGGGGGGGAATGCTGGCTCGCAGGCGGCAACACTGGTTGTGCGAGCATTGGCAATGGAAGAAATACGCTCAAAAGATTGGTTATTGGTGCTTTGGAAAGAATTTAGAGTTGCGATTATTATCGCGCTGAGCCTTGCAGTCGTGATCATTGGACGGGTGATTTTTTTTAGTGGGGATGTTGTGTTACCTGCAGGAATGACACTAGACTCGATAGCATTTGCGATTGGGATAGCCATTGCTATTCAGGTGATTATTTCGACTAGTGTTGGTGGGGTTTTACCGATGCTAGCGAGATCATTAAATCTCGATCCTGCGGTATTAGTCAGCCCTGTCTTAGCTTCAATGGTCGATATCACGGGGATGGTGATTTACTTCAAGACAGTCAATTGGATGCTAGGCTTCGGTTAGTAAGATTGTTTGTATTAAAAAAGCCGCTATTGCTCGAATATTTCTAGTTGAAAGTATTTAATAGCGGCTTTTATCTCTCAGGTCTCTTATTTAGTCGTTTTTATACAGTGAGCTATAAAGTTGCTTTTCAAATTGGTAAATAGGCGGTAATGCTGCTTTTTTACCGTCATGCATATGTGGATAGTAATTCGTCACTAGCTGTACAAAGAGTAGTGGTTTACCGTTGTGGGTCTTAATCACACCTGCAAGGTTATAAGTTCCGAATAAAGAGCCACTTTTAGCAATAACCTTACCTTTTAACGGAGCATCACGAAGACTGCGACGGTACTGTAACGTGCCACTTTTACCTGATACGGGTAAATCGTTCATTAAACCTAATTTAGGGTGGTTATAAATGTAAGTGACTACTTTCATTAAATCACTTGCTGTTAAACGGTTGTTACGCGATAAGCCTGAACCATCCACCATCACGGTATCAGAAAGATCGATACCAGCTTTATCTTTTAGTATCGCCTTAATTGCTTCAATGCCATTGGTGTAACTACCGGCTTGGTGGTAATACTTGGCACCAATGGTTTTGGCAATGTTATCGGCAAATAAGTTATCAGAGCGCTTCAGCATAATATCAAGCAGCGTTGATAATGGGGCTGAGCGATGTGTTGCAATGATTTTACCGCTGACTTTATCGTTACGAAGTACCTTACCGTTTAACTTTATCCCTGCGCGCTTAAGCTCTTGTTGAATAACTGCAGTTGAATACAAGGTTGTGTTTTGTACTGCAAATTTAAGCGGTAGAGGCTGTTTACGAGGTTGGATACAGCCACTAATTTGATACATATTACGATCATTCGATGTCATTGAAAGCTGACAGTGCTGCTCTTTTTGCTGTGCTTTTGACACCACAATCGCAGAGGTTTTTACTTGAATTGGCTGGTGGCTAGGCACATTTACGCGTGTAACGTCACCCAAAGATTTATTGCTGTATAGCGCACCTTGAACACAGTTGTGCTCTAAGCTGATACTACTTGATGGCGCACTATAGCAAGAGCCTAAAATATCCCAAGGCCAACCAATAGCACGTTCATAGCCAGTAAAATGTCCACCGTTTAAGTACAGGTTACCTTTAATCGTAGCTATGCCTTGCTGTTTTAGTTGGCGAAGTAAATTGGCAATATCGCTGCGTTTAAGTGTTGGATCGCCATTAAATTTCAAAATGACATCATTACCTTTCGTTTCAAGGTAAGTATCAAAGCGGAAGTTATTACCGAGATATAGCTTTGCGGCAAGGGCGGTGATCGTTTTTTGGGTACTTGCAGGGGCTTGTAATTCATCTGCGCGTTTATCGTATATAACTTTGTTGGTGGCTGGGTTTACAATAAGAAGCGCGACATCGCTCCCTTTGGGCAGGTGTTCGATAGCTTGCTGAGGTAAGAACGCAGCAAAAGAAGAAAAGGTCGTTGCCATTAAAGCGGAGCAAAGCAATTTTTTAAACATGTGAAGGCATAATTTTGGTTAAGAGATAGGCCTTAATCATAACGTTTATATGAGAGAGGGTAAAAAAAGAGAGGAAATAAAGAATAAAACTGACACAAAAGTAATAAAAAACGCCGACCGAAGCCGACGTTTCACTATATGTTGCTTTTAATCACAAGGATTAGAAGTCGTAACGAGCACCTAGAACGAATTGGTCAGATGCTGCAACTTTACCTACTTCGTTCTTATTAAGCATGTTGAATGTGTAAGAAGCGTAAGTACGGAAGTTGCTGTTGAAGTAGTAAGTAGCATCAACTGCAGCTGCATTTGCTAGCTCATCGTATACATTGTGAGCGTTTTCATCTTTCATGAAGCCGTAAGTAGTCGTGAATACAGTTTTACCCATAGTGTACGCTGCTGCGAATTCGTAGCCTTGAGTATCTGTTACATCGCCAGTTACTAAGTTAGTACCGTCGCGACGACCGGACTTGTATAGACCACCGAAGTATAGATCGCCCATTGTGTAAGATGCTACTGCGAAAGTTTGCTCTGAACGTGCTTTGTGAGTATTCGCGTTACCAAGTTGGTCACGTTGCTCGCCGTAACCAGCACCTAGTGCAAGACCTGTATCAGCTACTTTGTATACAGCACCTGTTGAGAAACCGTGTACGTCTGTTTTGTTACCAGCTGTATCATAATCAGCGCCAGCGAAAACGTAGTTAGCTTTGAACGTTAGATCACCAAATGTACCAGCGTATGCTAGGTTGTTAGTTGTACGGTCAGCTACTGCTAGCTTAGTACCACCAACAACAGAGCCAGCGTATGCCATGATATCAGTGAAATCAGTTAGCATACCTAGAGAGCCGTCAGCCTTACCGTAAACAATTTGACCGTATTGGTCGCTGTTTACACCAGCATACATGTAACGGTTTTCGTCATCAGAATTGTCGTCTTTGAACTCACGCTCGTAGAAACCAATACCTTGAACGCCATCTGCGATTTGTGTTTTCGCATCAATGTTTACACGTACACGTGAAATATCAGTTACTTCATTTTGTGTTTTTTGTAGTGTTGGTGCTACTGCATTATTTTCAGCTTGCTCAGAAAGAAGAGCACGAGCTTCTACACGACCGCCGATAGCAAGAGAAGATGTATCATCTGAATAAACTTGTGCTGCTGATGCTGCGCCAGATAGAGTTGCTGCTGTTACTGCTAAAGCAATAAGGTGCTTGTTCATTACCGAATCCTTTTTTAAATTTTTATGTGTTGCATTTCTATGCCAAATGCATGCTGTTCTTTTTACTTGTGTCTACTGATTTATGTTAGTAAAAAAAACTGAAAAATACCTCATTAGTATGTCTTTTTTGTTTTTTTTAGTTTTTATTGTTAATTTAATCAGTGTGTTATGTCTATCGATAAAAGTTCTAAATTAATTTTATTTTTTAGTTGTATTTAGGTAATCAATGGAAAATGCCTGAGTGAATATTTGTATAAATATTGTTGAAGTGTGAGATTATAACTTTTCTCAATGAAAAAAAGGTGGTAGCGAGAGGCTTATTTCTTTGGTGAATGTTTTAACTATTGATTTGTTACTATGAATTATTGATATAGTATTTTTAGCATATTCATTGTTTTTGACTGTTATTAAAACGAAAAACAGATTAATGACGTAACGAGGATGATCTCTTGTCCATCTTTGTTTAATATGATAAACATCGTGACATATACACTGTTAGCTCAATCACGATTGGGCTAGCTTTTTTATTTCCTGAAATTGGCGTGCGCTATCAGGTTATTGAGGTAATTTATTTATGGAAAAAGTGCCAATGACTGTACGTGGCGAACAAAAGCTACGTAGTGAACTTGAAGTATTGTTGAAGCGTCGCCCTCTTATTTCTCAGGCGATCGCAGAAGCACGTGAGCTTGGCGACTTAAAAGAAAATGCGGAATACCATGCGGCTCGTGAAGAGCAAGGTATTTGTGAAGCGCAAATTCGTGATATTGAATACAAACTATCTGTTGCTCAAATTATTGATGTAACTACTATGCCAAATACAGGCAAAGTGATTTTTGGTACTACAATCACTTTGCTAGATTTAGATACCGAGAGTGAAGTGACATACTGTATCGTGGGTGATGATGAAGCGAATATTAAGGAAAACTTAATTTCAGTGAATTCACCAATTGCACGTGGTTTGATCGGTAAGATGGAAGGTGATGAGGTTGCGATTACCACGCCTGGCGGTCAAAAAGAGTTTGAAATTGTAGAAGTGAAATACATCTAATAATTTTACTGATGATTATATTCATCAGAAAATATAATCACTAAAATAGGTGATATCGATTAGTAATTAATGCATTTTTTTGTATTAATAATAGATACAAAAAAGGCCGCTAGGCGGCCTTTTTTATTTACGAGGAAGCTCGATTTTACGATCTTCACTCTGGCGGTAAAGAACTAACGTTTTACCGATAACCTGCACTTTTTCAGCTTTAGTTTCGCGAACGATAGCGTCGACGATTAAAACTTTAGTTTCACGATCTTCAGTAGCAACCTTAACTTTGATCAATTCATGATGGTTAAGTGCAATTTCAATTTCAGCCAATACAGCTTCTGTTAGGCCGTTTGCACCCATAAGTACAACTGGTTTTAGATTGTGAGCAAGACCTTTTAGGAATTGCTTTTGTTTGGTGCTTAGATTCATGATGACTCTATTTTTTTGGTTATTAGGGTTGAAAACGTGACATTCTACCGCCATCTAGACTAGAAGACTAATTTGTTTGCATTATGACAGCATGAAAATTTGTAGTGTTTGAGTTGTACTGCACATTTTGATTGTACATTTTAATGAATTAGATGCGATAAAGCCTTTGGCAGACGTATACTTAACAAGTATCTCAACTCATTAGGTTAGGCATGAGTAGAAAAAAACAATCCGGCAGTTCTGGCCGCTGGCTAAAAGAGCATTTCGACGATAAATATGTTCAGGAAGCACAAAAACGTGGTTATCGTTCACGTGCTTTCTTTAAAATTGAAGAAATTCAGAACAAAGATAAGTTATTAAAACCGGGCATGACAGTGGTTGACCTTGGTGCTGCACCAGGTGGTTGGTCACAATATGCGGCAGAAATTGTAGGTAGTGAAGGACAAGTCATTGCTTGTGATATTTTGCCAATGGATTCCCTTCCAGGTGTTAGTTTCCTGCAAGGTGATTTCCGAGAAGAGGCTGTGTTAGATGCACTATTGGACCGCATTCAACCAGATATGGTTGACGTGGTGATGTCTGATATGGCACCTAATATGAGTGGTAATCTTGCATCCGACCAACCGAGAGCGATGTATCTTGTTGAGCTTGCATTAGATATGTGTCGACAAGTACTTGCGCCGAATGGCAGTTTTACGGTAAAAGTTTTCCAAGGCGAAGGCTTTGACCAATATCTAGCTGAAATTCGTAGTATGTTCAAAGTGGTTAAAATTCGTAAACCAGATTCCTCGCGAGATCGCTCGCGTGAAGTCTATATTGTGGCTACAGGTTACAAACTGTAGTAATCTACATTCATCTTTTAGTTATCGCGAGGTTAACACCTTGAGTGACATGGCAAAAAACTTGATTTTATGGTTAGTCATTGCCGTTGTTCTTATGTCTGTATTCCAAAGCTTTGGAACCAACAGTAGTAAAGCAAGTGGTCAAGTAGACTATACGACATTTGTCCGTCAAATCGGTCAGGATCAGATAAAGGAAGTGCGATTCAATGATCGTGAAATCACTGTAACCAAACGTGATAATGCGAGCTATGTAACATACTTACCTGTCGCTAATGATCCTAAGCTGTTAGACGATCTAATTAACGCTAACGTAGCTGTTTCTGGTACACCACCTGAAGAGCCTAGCCTATTGGCTTCAATCTTCATTTCGTGGTTCCCAATGCTTCTATTAATTGGTGTTTGGATATTCTTTATGCGTCAGATGCAGGGCGGTGGTGGCAAAGGTGCCATGTCGTTCGGTAAATCTAAAGCGCGTATGATGAGCGAAGACCAAATCAAAACAACGTTCGCCGATGTGGCTGGTTGTGATGAAGCGAAAGAAGACGTTAAAGAACTGGTTGATTACTTACGTGATCCAAGCCGTTTCCAAAAGCTAGGTGGTAAAATCCCAACAGGTGTGTTGATGGTTGGTCCTCCTGGTACAGGTAAAACGTTACTTGCAAAAGCGATTGCAGGTGAGGCGAAAGTACCGTTCTTTACTATTTCTGGTTCTGACTTTGTTGAAATGTTTGTTGGTGTTGGTGCATCTCGTGTGCGTGACATGTTCGAACAAGCAAAAAAGGCTGCGCCTTGTATCATCTTTATCGATGAAATCGATGCGGTAGGTCGTCAACGTGGTGCTGGTGTAGGTGGTGGTCACGATGAGCGTGAACAAACACTGAACCAGATGCTAGTTGAGATGGATGGCTTCGAAGGCAATGAGGGTATTATCGTTATTGCTGCAACGAACCGTCCTGACGTACTAGACCCTGCATTACTGCGTCCTGGTCGTTTTGACCGTCAAGTAGTGGTAGGTCTTCCTGATGTACGCGGTCGTGAGCAGATCCTTAAAGTTCACATGCGTAAAGTGCCACTAGATGGTGATGTAAATCCATCATTGATTGCTCGTGGTACACCAGGTTTCTCTGGTGCTGATTTAGCAAACCTTGTTAACGAAGCGGCATTATTTGCTGCCCGTGGTAACAAGCGTACTGTTTCGATGGTTGAGTTCGAATTAGCGAAAGATAAGATCATGATGGGCGCAGAGCGTAAATCAATGGTTATGTCTGAAGATCAAAAAGAATCAACTGCGTATCACGAAGCAGGTCACGCAATTATTGGTCGTTTAGTACCGGATCATGATCCTGTATATAAAGTATCGATTATTCCACGTGGTCGTGCGCTAGGTGTAACGATGTACTTACCCGAGCAAGATCGTGTAAGTCACTCTCGTGAGTTCTTGGAGTCAATGATTTCAAGTCTTTACGGTGGTCGTTTAGCTGAAGAATTGATTTACGGCGTAGATAAAGTATCAACAGGTGCATCAAATGACATTGAACGCGCAACTGATATTGCACGTAAGATGGTGACTCAGTGGGGCTTCTCTGAGAAGTTAGGTCCATTACTTTATGCTGAAGATGAAGGGGAAGTCTTCCTTGGTCGTTCAGTTACACAAAGTAAGCATATGTCTGATGACACTGCAAAACTGATTGATACTGAAGTTCGCACCTTAATTGATCGTAACTATCAACGTGCTCGTCAAATTCTAGTTGATAATATGGATATCATGCATGCAATGAAAGATGCATTGATGAAATATGAAACTATTGACGCAGGTCAGATTGATGACTTGATGGAACGTAAAGCAGAAATCCGTGCACCGAAAGGTTGGTCGGATAATGACGATACAATGAAACCATCAGGTAAAGAAGCACCTGAAACTGAATTAGCACCTGATGAGCCAATTGGCGATGGTATTGATGCGTTGACGAAAGAAGACGATACCGATACAAAACCTCAGGCTTAATTTAGCGTTGAATAAAAACCCTGGCCTTGGTCAGGGTTTTTTTTATCTTAATAAAATGGAATAGCAGATGCAGTTAACCAGTCGTAATAAAAATTTAGAACTATCTACCCCACAGGTCATGGGAATTTTAAATGTTACGCCAGATTCATTTTCTGATGGTGGAAAGTTTAATCGTATTGATTATGCGCTCAATCATGTGGAAAGCATGCTGCAAGCTGGCACATCCATTATTGATATCGGTGGTGAATCAACGCGACCTGGTGCTAAAGAGGTGGCACTTAGTGAAGAGTTAGATCGCGTGGTACCGATCATTGAAGCTATTCGTCAACGTTTTGATTGTTGGATTTCAATTGATACCAGTAAAGCTCAGGTCATGAAAGAGGCGGTAAATGCAGGGGCAGATCTGATTAATGATGTACGTGCGTTGCAAGAGCCTAATGCATTAGAGGTTGCCGCAAAAGCCAATGTGCCGATTTGCTTGATGCATATGCAAGGCCAGCCTCGTACAATGCAGCACCAACCGAATTATAATCATCTTATTCAGGATGTTTCTGATTTTCTGAGTGAGCGAATTTCAGCGTGTGAAAATGTTGGAATTTCACGTCAGCAGTTGATCCTAGATCCTGGTTTTGGGTTTGGTAAAACGCTTGAACATAATTATCAAATGTTAGCGAAATTTGAACAATTTCACCAATTCGGATTACCTGTATTAGCGGGGATGTCTCGTAAATCAATGATATTCAATTTATTAGGTAAGCCACCTGCTGAATGTCTCGCGGGAAGTTTAGCTTGTGCTACCATTGCAGCAATGAAAGGTGCGCATATTATTCGAGTTCATGATGCTAGAGAAACAGCTGAAGTCATGAAAATTTATAATATGGTACTGCAACAATCGAAATAAAAGTGAATTGTGATGTGTCATTAATTTGTTCGTCACTGAAGTATTCAATATAGCTAGGAGCAAAACATGTCTGAACGTAAGTTCTTTGGTACTGATGGTATTCGTGGTTTAGTCGGTGAAGCACCCATTACACCAGACTTTGTAATGAAGTTAGGGTGGGCTGCTGGCCGCGTATTATCACAAACGGGGACAAAAAAAGTCTTAATTGGTAAAGATACCCGTATCTCTGGCTATATGTTGGAGTCAGCTTTAGAAGCAGGCTTAGCTGCAGCTGGTTTAAAGGCCGCATTCACTGGACCAATGCCAACACCAGCAGTTGCTTATCTCACTCGTACGTTCCGAGCAGAAGCTGGTATTGTTATTTCCGCTTCTCACAATCCTTATTATGATAATGGTATTAAATTCTTTTCAGCTCAAGGTACTAAATTACCGGATGATATTGAACTTGCAATTGAAGCTGAAATGGAAAAACCATTAACCTGTGTTGAATCAGCATTGCTTGGTAAAGCTTATCGTATCGATGATGCAGCTGGACGCTACATTGAATTTTGTAAAGGGACTTTTCCAACACATTTAAGCCTTGAAGGTTTTAAGGTTGTTGTTGATTGTGCTCATGGTGCAACTTATCACATTGCACCCAAAGTATTTTCAGAGTTAGGGGCCGAAGTGATTGCTATCGGTTGTGAGCCTAATGGTGTGAACATTAACGATAAAGTAGGAGCAACGGATGTTGCTGCGCTTCAGGCTAAGGTACTTGAAGAAAAAGCGGACTTTGGTATCGCATTGGATGGTGATGGCGATCGTGTGATCATGGTTGATGAGTTAGGTAATAAAGTTGATGGTGACCAAATAGCCTACATTATTGCTCGTGATGCATTACGTCGTGGCGAACTAAAAGGGGGCGTTGTTGGTACATTAATGACAAATATGGGCATGGAAGTTGCTCTTAAGAATTTAGGCATTCCATTTGTTCGCGCCAAAGTAGGCGATCGTTATGTAATGGAAGAGCTGCAGAAGCAAGATTGGTTGATTGGTGCAGAGAACTCTGGTCATGTCATTTTGCTTGATAAAGTGACAACCGGCGATGGTATTGTTGCAGGTCTTCAAGTAATGGCATCAATCGTTGCAAGTAAGATGAGCTTAAAAGAACTTTGTGATGGTATGGTTATGTTCCCTCAAGTACTTGAGAATGTACGTTTCAAAGGGACTTCTGATCCATTAAAGTCTGATGAAGTTATTACTGCAACTAAATTAGTTGAAGAAAAGTTAGGTGATAATGGTCGCGTATTGTTACGTAAGTCAGGCACTGAGCCATTAATTCGTGTTATGGTTGAAGGGCAAGATGCGGCTGATGTTCAGCAATATGCTCTTGATATTGCAAAAGCAGTAAAAGAAAACTGTTAATTTGCATTTTGCGATAAATTTCAATTACGAATTTTATCGCACAAACAAGAAGGCAGGGTAGCGTGATACTCTGCCTATATTTTTATGTCGACTTCGTTTTGGCTAAATGTTGTGCAAGTGGTGTGGTGTAAAGCATTTTTCATCAAATATTACTTGTCACTACGATAGGGTTTCGCTAGTATTCAGTCGCTCCTTGGAAGATGGAGTGCGCTGGCCCTGCCTAGAGCAAAGCTGGCATAGCAATTTAACCATAGGTGGAAGCCATGTACGAAATTCTACTTGTGATTTATCTTGTCGCCGCGCTTGGTGTAATTGGCCTAGTTTTGGTTCAGCAAGGTAAAGGCGCAGATATGGGAGCCTCATTTGGGGCTGGAGCATCAGGCACATTGTTTGGCTCTAGCGGTTCCGGTAACTTTTTAACCCGAATGACAACAGTTTTGGCTGCAATTTTCTTTGTTATCAGCCTTGTTCTTGGCAACATGAGTGCAAAACAAGCAACAGAGGAAAGTAGTTGGGATAACCTAACTGCACCAGCGACAACACAACCTGTTGTTGAAAAAACAAAAACTGAGAAGGCGCCATCAACTGATGAGATCCCTCAGTAATTAAAGATTTAGCCGAGATGGTGAAATTGGTAGACACGCTAGCATGAGGTGCTAGTGCCGCAAGGTGTAGGGGTTCAAGTCCCCTTCTCGGCACCATTATACTGGTTACTTGAAAAAGTAACGCCCGAACGATATAATCGTTAGAATTCGGACGCGGGGTGGAGCAGCTTGGTAGCTCGTCGGGCTCATAACCCGAAGGTCGTTGGTTCAAATCCAGCCCCCGCAACCACTTTCCTGAAAATAAACTATTCTTAAATACGAATGTTTGTTTTCTTACTGAGGCAGATTTATAGAGTCTCGGTAATCAGGGTCCAGTAATAAAAAACCCCGTAATTCGGGGTTTTTTATTATCTGAAACATGACCATTCAGGTATCTACTGGGCTTTATGCCCTTTTTTTGTTTCCAGGGGGGTTGTTTTGACAGCTTTAGAGACACAATTAACCGAAATGCTTGAACCATCAGTATTAGCTTTAGGCTATGAACTGGTAGGTTTAGAGTTCATTCGTGCTGGTGAGCACTCCACACTTCGCGTATTTATTGACCATGAAAATGGTATCAATGTTGATGATTGCGCAGAAGTTAGTCGCCAAATAAGTGCCGTAATTGATGTTGAAGATCCAATTACTGTTGCTTATAACTTGGAAGTATCTTCCCCTGGATTGGAAAGACCACTATTCAAAGCAGCACATTATCAACAGTTTGTTGGCCACGAAGCTAACATAGTGTTAAAAATGGCGATGGGTAACCGTCGTAAGTGGAAAGGTGACATTGTCGCAGTTGAAGGCGAATTGATCACACTTAAAGTAGATGGCAATGAAGAGTCCTTTGCACTGAGCAATATCTCTAAGGCCAACCTGGTTCCAAAATTCTAACCGCTAAATTGGGGCATTAGAAATGAACAAAGAAATCTTGGCTGTCGTAGAAGCGGTATCCAACGAAAAAGCTGTTCCTCGTGAGCGTATTTTTGAAGCATTAGAAATCGCACTTGCAACGGCAACGAAAAAGAAACATGAAGCAGAAATTGATGTACGTGTTGCAATTGATCGTAAAACTGGTGAGTTTGAAACTTTCCGTCGCTGGAAAGCGGTAGAAGAAGTGACTCAGCCAACGCTTGAGATTACTCTTGAAGCGGCACAGTTTGAAGATCCAACAATTGTTGCTGGCGATTACGTTGAAGATGATATTGAATCGGTAACGTTTGACCGTATTACGACACAAACTGCAAAACAAGTTATCGTACAAAAAGTACGTGAAGCTGAGCGCGCTCAAATTGTTGAGCAATTTATCGATAATGAAGGTGAGTTAATCACTGGTATCGTTAAAAAAGTAAACCGTGATGCGGTTATTATCGATCTTGGTAATAATGCTGAAGCTGTTATCCAGCGTGATGATCAGCTTCCACGTGAAAACTTCCGTCCGGGTGACCGTGTACGTGGTCTGCTATACAAAGTTGCGCCAGAAGCGCGTGGCTTCCAGTTATTCATGACACGTTCTAAGCCAGAAATGCTTTCTGAGCTATTCCGTATTGAAGTGCCAGAAATGGGCGAAGAGCTTATTGAACTAATGGGTGCTGCTCGCGATCCTGGTTCACGTGCAAAAATTGCAGTAAAAACTAACGATAAACGTATTGACCCAGTGGGTGCGTGTGTTGGTATGCGTGGTGCACGTGTTCAAGCGGTTTCTGGTGAGCTTGGCGGCGAGCGTATTGATATCGTGCTTTGGGATGAGAATCCAGCGCAATACGTGATCAATGCGATGGCTCCGGCTGAAGTTGATTCAATCATTGTTGATGAAGATAACCATACGATGGATATCGCAGTGCAGAAAGATAATTTAGCACAAGCGATTGGTCGTAGTGGTCAGAACGTGCGTCTGGCTTCTCAACTTACTGGTTGGGAACTAAACGTAATGACGGTTGAAGATCTTCAGAAGAAGCACCAAGAAGAAGCGAAAGAGTCAATTGAAGTGTTTACTAAGCACCTAGATATTGATGAAGAATTCGCAACGGTATTGGTTGAAGAAGGTTTCACTACATTAGAAGAAATTGCTTACGTTCCAGTAAGTGAGCTAATGGATGTTGATGGTCTTGATGAAGAGACTATCGATCAACTACGTAGTCGTGCAAAAGCTGCATTAACGACACTTGCGCTTGCTAAAGAAGAATCGCTTGACGGTGCTGAGCCAGCTGAAGACCTATTAGGTCTTGAAGGCCTTGAGCGCGAGTTAGCATTTAAACTAGCAGCAAAAGGTATTTGTACGCTTGAGGATCTTGCTGATCAGGGAACTGATGACTTGACCGATATCGAAGGCGTGGACGATGCAAAAGCGGGTGAGCTAATTATGGCTGCACGTAATATTTGCTGGTTCAGCGACGAAGCGTAATCAATATAAAGCAAGGGAGGAGCATTATGTCAGAGGTTACCGTTAAAACATTGGCGGAAGAAATTGGTACGCCAATTGACCGTTTACTTCAACAGCTCTCAGAGGCAGGTATTGCTAAGAAAGCTGATGAAAATGTAAGCCAAACCGAAAAGCAGGCGTTACTTAACCATCTCCAAAAAGAGCATGGAGGTAACAGCAATACTGACGGCGCTCCAAATCGTCTTACTTTGCAACGTAAGACACGCAGTACGCTGAGCGTGTCTGGTAGCGGCGGCAAGAACAAAAATGTTCAAGTTGAAGTGCGTAAAAAGCGCACTTACGTAAAACGTTCAGCTTTGGAAGAGGAACAACGCGCAGCGGAAGAAGCTGTGAAGCGTGAAGCCGAAGAAGCCGCAAAACGTGAAGCGGAAGCTATTGCCAAAAAAGCAGCGGAAGAAGCTGCAAAACGTGAAGCTGAAGTAGCAGCTAAGCGTGCCAAAGAAGAGCAGAGTAAAGCAGAAGAATCTGCAAAACGAGAAGCGGAAGAAAAAGCAAAGCGAGACGCAGAGGAAAAGGCGAATCGTACCAAACAGGAAAAGCGTAAAGCTGAAGAGAAAGCTTTACGCGCTGTTGCTGACAAACAGGCTAAACTAGATGCTGAGGCACTACAGCGTCGTCTGGAAGAGGAAGCCAAGCGAAAAGCCGAAGAAGAAAGTCAGCGCCAGCTAGAAGAGGCTCGCAAGATGGCAGAACAGAATGAAAAGAACGGGGTAAAACCTGATCAAAACGTAAGTATGGAAAAATCTGATTACCATACAACGACATCAACTTACGCACGTGCTGCGGAAGATGAACAAGACCGCAAAGAAGAAACTTCTCGCCGTCGTAAGAAGAAAAAGCCAGCTGCTAAGCAAGATGAGCGCGGTGGCCGTGGTGGCCGTAACCAACGTGGTCGCGGTAAACCTCAAATGAACAAGCCAAGCTCAATGCAACATGGCTTCGACAAAACAGCGCAAGTTGCTAAGCAAGACGTTGTTATTGGCGAAACAATAGTTGTTTCTGAACTTGCTAACAAGATGTCTGTAAAAGGCGTTGAAGTTATCAAGGTGATGATGAAGATGGGCGCTATGGCGACTATCAACCAAGTTATCGACCAAGAAACAGCAGCACTTGTTGCTGAAGAAATGGGTCACAAAGTTATTCTACGTAAAGAAAACGAGCTTGAAGAGTCAGTGCTTTCTGATCGTAACGCAGATGACCTAGCAAAAGTTTCTCGCGCGCCTGTTGTAACTATCATGGGGCACGTTGACCACGGTAAAACATCAACACTTGATTACATCCGTAAAGCGCACGTTGCTTCTGGCGAAGCCGGTGGTATTACTCAGCACATCGGTGCATACCACGTTGAAACTGACAACGGTATGATCACTTTCCTTGATACTCCTGGACACGCAGCGTTTACAGCTATGCGTGCTCGTGGTGCTCAAGCGACAGATATCGTTGTATTAGTGGTTGCAGCTGACGATGGTGTGATGCCTCAAACAATCGAAGCAATCCAGCACGCGAAAGCGGCAGGTGTTCCTTTGATCGTTGCGGTAAACAAGATCGATAAAGAAGATGCTAACCCAGATAACGTTAAAAACGAGCTTGCTCAATACGACGTTATTCCTGAGGAGTGGGGCGGTGAGAACATGTTTGTTCACATCTCTGCGAAACAGGGTACAAACATCGAAGGCTTACTAGAAGCTATTCTACTTCAGTCTGAAGTACTTGAACTAACAGCAGCCTCTGAAGGCATGGCTAAAGGTGTGGTTGTAGAATCACGTCTTGATAAAGGCCGTGGTCCTGTAGCGACTGTTCTTGTTCAAGAAGGTACGCTTCATAAGGGCGATATCGTTCTTTGTGGCTTAGAGTACGGTCGTGTTCGTGCGATGCGTAACGAACTAGGTCAAGAAATCGAAGAAGCGGGTCCATCTATCCCTGTAGAGATCTTAGGTCTTTCAGGCGTACCAGCATCTGGTGACGAAGCGACTGTTGTACGTGACGAGCGTAAAGCACGTGAAGTTGCACTTTACCGTCAAGGTAAATTCCGTGATGTTAAACTAGCTCGCCAGCAGAAAGCGAAACTAGAGAACATGTTCTCTAACATGACAGCTGGTGAAGTTGCAGAGCTTAACGTTGTGCTTAAGGCTGACGTTCAAGGTTCTGTAGAAGCTATCGCAGATTCTCTACGTAAACTTTCTACTGATGAAGTTAAAGTGAATATCGTAGGTTCTGGTGTTGGTGGTATTACTGAAACTGACGCAGTACTTGCAGCAGCTTCTAACGCTATCGTGCTTGGTTTCAACGTTCGTGCTGATGCGTCTGCGCGTCGTACTATCGAAAATGAAAACCTAGACTTACGTTACTACTCAATCATTTACCAGCTAATTGACGAAGTTAAAGCGGCAATGGGCGGTATGCTTGCTCCTGAATTCAAGCAAGAGATCATTGGTCTTGCTGAAGTTCGTGACGTATTTAAGTCACCTAAGATTGGCGCAATCGCTGGTTGTTTGGTAACTGAAGGTACTATCAAGCGTAACAACCCTATCCGTGTTCTACGTGATAACGTAGTAATCTACGAAGGTGAGCTTGAGTCACTACGTCGCTTTAAAGATGACGTTAACGAAGTTAAGAACGGCTACGAATGTGGTATCGGCGTTAAGAACTACAATGATGTTCGCGTTGGTGATCAGATCGAAGTTTACGAAATTGTTGAAATTCAGCGTACTCTTGATTAATTATCAACGTCGCTAACTGATTCAACAACATGATTATGGGGAGCTTCGGCTCCCCATTCTTTCAAGAGCCCTATTCTTAGAGAGAGCAACAAAATGGCAAAAGAATTTAGCCGTACCCAACGTGTAGCACAGCAGCTACAAAAAGAATTAGCTGTAATTCTACAGCGTGAAATCAAAGATCCAGCGATCGCAATGACAACGATTTCAAGCGTTGATGTATCACGTGATATGAATTACGCCAAAATCTATGTGACGTTTTTCCCAATCGGTGAGCAAACCGCTGAAGGTAGCCTAGAAGCATTACGTGAAATGGCGCCTTACATTCGTTCACTCTTAGGTAAAGAGATCCGTTTACGTGTAACACCTGAGCTGAACTTTATTTTTGATCAGTCTCTAACAGAAGGTATGCGTATTTCAAACCTAGTATCGAAAGCGGTACGTGACGATGAAGATCGTCGTGGTGATGAAGACGAAGAGAAAGGCGAGGAATAAGCATGGCACGTCGTCGTAAAGGTCGCCCAATTAATGGTGTCATTTTAGTTGATAAGCCTACGGGAATTAGTTCAAACGATACCTTACAGAAAGTAAAACGTATCTTTTTTGCTCAAAAGGCGGGCCATACTGGTGCGCTTGATCCTTTGGCGACGGGTATGCTGCCCATCTGTTTTGGTGAAGCAACAAAGTTCTCTCAGTTCTTGTTAGATTCAGATAAACGCTATCGTGTGATCGCAAAACTGGGCGAACGTACTGATACTTCTGATTCTGATGGCGAAGTAGTTGAAACACGTGATGTGAACGTTAATCGTGAGCAACTCGAAGCGTGTATTGATAAGTTCCGTGGTACAACAGATCAGATCCCATCAATGTATTCTGCGCTGAAGTACAAAGGGCGTAAATTATACGAATATGCACGTGAAGGCGTCGAGGTTCCTCGTGAATCACGAAAAATTACTGTTTATTCTGTTGATTTACTGCGTTTTGATAATAATGAAGTTGAAATGGAACTTCATGTATCAAAAGGTACTTATATTCGTACTATCGTTGATGATCTGGGCGAAATGTTAGGTTGTGGTGCTCACGTTATCATGTTGCGTCGTACAGGGGTTTCTAACTTCCCGTATGAGCGAATGGTTACTATTGAGCAGTTACAAGCGATGCTTGATGATGCAAAAGCCAATGAGATAGAACCTGGCTCTGTGCTGGATGCGTTATTGCTACCAACCGACACCGCAGTACAAGATTTGCCTGAAGTGAATATCAGTGCTGAGGTTGCGGTGCATGTGCTTAATGGTAATCCGGTAGAAGCTGACAATGTTCCTGCAAAAGGGACCTTAGTACGTATTTCTGTCGGCTCTGAGCGTGAGTTTATTGGTGTGGGGACTATCGATCTTAAAGGTATGCTAGCGCCAAAACGTGTCATGGCGAATGAACATCAGCAAGATTAATTGACAACGGTAGAACCACTCACTGCTTTGCTTTTAAAGAATGCAATGAAGACTTCTATTTATTGTTTATTATTGTCGTGGTTACTAATTATTCGCTTGTAGTTATCTATATCGATCAGTATAATCCGCGGCTTGGGTGCCGGCTGAATCAGAGATTGGCGGCACAAATTAAAACATCTTTGTATTAGGAATGAGTTATGTCTCTGAATGCAGAAACTAAAGCAGCAATCGTTGCAGAATACGCACAATGTGAAAATGATACTGGTTCTCCTGAAGTTCAGGTTGCACTTTTAACAGCGCAAATCAACCACCTTCAAGGTCACTTTGCTAACCACAAACACGACCACCACAGCCGTCGCGGTCTGCTACGTATGGTTTCTCGTCGTCGTAAGCTTCTAGATTACCTAAAAGGTAAGAACCTAGATCGTTACCAAGACCTAATCAAGCGTCTAGGCCTACGTCGCTAAGATTGCTTTTAGAAAGGAGCCTTATGGCTCCTTTCTTTTTGTTTTAAAAGATAATACATACCGCAGTTTATATTTTTCCTTCTGTTATTTTCCTCAATTTCGTCTACTATCTGTACCGAAGTTAATCTTATGTTTGTTGTATGCATGCTAAGGCAGGAATATGATAGATAAAAAGAGAAGCTGTAGTTAATCCCATTTTTATGTATCACGAGTCGTTTTCGTCGACCTTTAGGTCGCGGCTAATAAAATACCTCATCATGATGAGATATTTCCTTAGTCGCGATACGTGAAATTACATGAAAGTGAATATCATCACATGACGCTGTTGTTTGTCTTAGTTATAATTAGCAAGCAAATAGAAAGCGGAATATATTTAAGGAAATTCACGTGAATCCTATCGTAAAGACTTTCCAGTACGGTAACCACACGGTTACTCTAGAGACTGGTGTTATGGCACGTCAAGCGACGGCTGCAGTAATGGTTAGCATGGACGACACTTCTGTGTTCGTTTCTGTTGTTGGTAAGAAAACAGCAGTAGAAGGCCAAGACTTCTTCCCACTAACAGTGAACTACCAAGAGCGTACTTACGCTGCAGGTAAAATCCCTGGTGGTTTCTTCAAGCGCGAAGGTCGCCCTTCTGAAGGCGAAACTCTGACTGCACGTCTAATTGACCGTCCAATCCGCCCACTATTCCCTGACGATTTCAAAAACGAAGTTCAAGTTATCGCTACTGTGGTTTCTGTTAACCCTGCAGTAAGCCCTGACATCGTAACTATGATCGGTACATCTGCAGCACTTGCTATTTCTGGTATTCCATTTAATGGTCCTATCGGTGCGGCACGTGTTGGTTACATCAACGATCAATTCGTACTTAACCCAAGCAATGTTGAGCTAGAAGAAAGCCGTCTAGATCTTGTTGTAGCTGGTACAAAAGATGCTGTACTAATGGTTGAGTCAGAAGCTGACCGTCTATCTGAAGAGCAAATGCTACAAGCGGTTGTATTTGGTCACGACCAACAACAAGTTGCTATCAATGCAATCAACGAGTTTGCTGCTGAAGTGGCTACACCAGCTTGGGATTGGGTTGCTCCTCAAGAGAACACAGCACTTAAAAATAAGATCGCAGAGCTTGCTGAAGCTAAGCTTGTTGATGCTTACCAAATCACTGAGAAAATGGCGCGTTACGACCGCATTCATGAGATTGCTGGTGAAGTTAACGATGCAATTCTTGCTGAAGATGCAGAAGCAAATACAAAAGAAATCCACACTATCTTCCACGATCTAGAGAAGACAGTTGTACGTGGTCGCATCATTGCGGGCAACCCACGTATTGATGGTCGTGAAAAAGACATGGTTCGTGCGTTAGACGTACGTACTGGTGTCCTTCCACGTACTCACGGTTCTTCACTATTTACTCGTGGTGAAACTCAGGCACTTGTTACTGCAACATTGGGTACACAACGTGACGCACAGATCATTGATGGTCTAACTGGTGAGACGAAAGATCACTTCCTACTACACTACAACTTCCCTCCATACTGTGTAGGTGAGACGGGTTTTGTAGGTTCGCCTAAGCGTCGTGAAATTGGTCACGGTAAACTGGCTAAGCGTGGTATTGCTGCTGTAATGCCATCTGTAGACGAATTCCCATACACAGTACGTGTAGTATCAGAAATCACTGAATCTAACGGTTCATCTTCAATGGCTTCTGTATGTGGTACGTCTCTTGCTCTTATGGACGCTGGTGTGCCAATTAAAGCGTCTGTTGCGGGTATCGCAATGGGTCTTGTTAAAGAAGGCGACGATTTCGTTGTTCTTTCTGACATCCTTGGTGACGAAGATCACCTAGGTGATATGGACTTTAAAGTAGCAGGTACTGATGACGGTATTACTGCACTTCAAATGGATATCAAGATCGAAGGTATCACTAAAGAGATCATGCAGATTGCTCTTAACCAAGCTAAAGGCGCGCGTAAGCACATCCTTAGCGTAATGGATAACGCAATCAATACTCCACGTGAAGATATCTCTCAGTTCGCTCCTCGTATCCATACGATGAAGATCAACCCTGAGAAGATCAAAGATGTTATCGGTAAAGGTGGTGCTGTTATTCGTGCACTTACTGAAGAAACGGGTACTACAATCGAGATCGAAGATGATGGCACAGTGAAGATCGCTGCGACTGAAGGTACTGCTGCGAAAGAAGCAATCCGTCGTATCGAAGAAATCACAGCTGACGTTGAAGTAGGTCGTATCTACACAGGTAAAGTAATGCGTATCGTTGATTTCGGTGCGTTTGTATCTGTGATTGGTACTAAAGAAGGTCTAGTACACATTTCTCAAATCTCACAAGATCGTGTAGAGAAAGTGTCTGACTACCTACAAATGGGTCAAGAAGTTCAAGTTAAAGTGCTAGAAATCGACCGTCAAGGCCGTATCCGTCTAAGCATGAAAGAAGCAGTTGAAACACCTGCTGCTGAAGCGCCAGCTCAAAACGAACAGCCTCAAGGCTAAGTTTTTTGCTAAAAGCATGATATAAAGGGGCTATCTAGCCCCTTTTTGTTATCTAAAAAACATCATGCCGTGTTCTATGGTGTAGAGTAATACAATAGGATCGTGATTATTAAGCCTTAGGGAGAAGCGCTTTGATAGCAACTCGCTTTACATTTGCCGTTATGACTGTAGCGATGATGCTAACAGGCTGTTCGGCGATGCCAACCAAGTGGACTCATCCACCGATGGCTATTCCATTTCAGCCAACTTTACAGCAGCAAATTCAATTAGCTCGCATTGATCAAATTTTGCAGCGAGACGATATTCCACAGGCAACATTAGCGAAAATATATTACGAGCGTGGGCTAGTTAATGACAGCTTAGGGTTACGTGATTTAGCGCGATTAGATTTTAATAAATCCCTCAATTTAGAGCCGAATCAACCCGATTTATATAATGTGTTAGGGGTCTATTTTACCCAAATGGCACATTTTGATGCGGCTTATGAAGCGTTTGATTCTACCTTAGAGTTAGCGCCTAACCATCTTTATGCTCAACGTAATCGCGGTATTGCCCTGTACTACGGTGAGCGCTATGAATTAGCGAATCAAGATCTTTTGCCTCATTACGAACAGGATCATAATGATCCGTATCGCGTGATCTGGCTATACCTTAATGATGTTGAATTAAGCCCTGAGAAGGCGCAAGCTCAATTAAAACAACGCTATGATGCCAGTGATAAAAAAGCGTGGGGATGGCAGTTGGTACGTCTGTTTTTAGGGCAAATTACAGAGCGAGAATTACTCAGTGATATTGCACAGCAGAGCGAAAATAACGATCAACTTGCTGAACATTTAACAGAAGCGTATTTTTATCTCGGTAAGTTACATCAGAACAATCAGGATTATTCTACTGCGGTAATGCTCTATAAATTGGCGTTAGCGGGGAATGTGTATGAGTTTATTGAACACCGGTTGTCGCTCCTGGAGCTCAGTCGGTTATACTCTGCGTATCAAGATCAATCCCCTGATACACGAAATGAAGAAACCGTCCCTGTCGTCCCTGGGGGATAAAAAGAAAAGCCGCATTAGCGGCTTTTTTTATTTAAGTAATTACTCGCTGATGTTCAATCCAGCTAAGCTATGCCAATAACCATTACATTGATGGCTATCCTCTAGTTGATGACGAGTTGCACTTTGTTCATTAGCTCGGAAATCATCAACCAAAGATAATGTATCAAGACCCAGTGGGCTTAAACGCACGACATCAACGATATCAGCCATACCTTTAAGATCGTTTATTAGGTTATAGCAGTAGCCTGATTGAGTCTGAATACCATTTAGGGTAAAGACTTTTTGGTTTTCTTGGCTATTGACCGTGATCCCTTGTGGATACTTGATACAGCAGGTTTCACAGTCATCTTTGGCGCGATTTTCTGCGCGAGCGGTAAAGCAACGGGCAGAATACGCTAACGGTAGATAGCCATAGCTAAACACTTCCGTTTCAAATTGATTGCGAATGCCCAGTTTTTCACATTCAATTAAGGTGTTATTTAACCATTCACGTGATAACTCAACCGGCATACACCAACGGGTCATGCCTTGTTTTAAAAACAGGTTTAATGTTTGGGCGTTATAACAGTTAACCGCAGGACCAACGACAAAAGGAATTTTTGCTTCAGAGGCTAATTGAATCGCAGAGACGTCGTTAGCTTCAATGATAAAATCACCATTATCGATGTACTTTTTCATGATATTCACTTCGCTTGGCGCTTCGAGTAGCGCCATTGTCGATAGCACGACTTGTTTTCCACTATCGGCAATATCTTTCGCGATCTCTAACCATTGTGCAGGCTTTAGCTCGCGGCGTTTTGAACATACACTTTCGCCTAAATAAATGATATCAACATTGCTGTTTTTTGCTTGTTGGTAAAACGCTTCAACATCATTTTTAGGCCAGAAGTAAAGTAATGGGCCAAGAGAATATTTCATGGTTTGGCTCCTATTGCCATTTACGGTGATAAGCACCGAGTGTGGTTTGTTTACCTTCTGATACATTACCAAGACATGCATTCCAAGCAGGATTTACTTGGTAGCCTTCTGGATTAGCTAAATAGTGATCAATCGCTGCACGCCATGTGCGGGTGACCTGTTCAACATAAGCAGGGCTACGCTGACGACCTTCAATTTTTACTGAGGCGATATTGGCCTTAAATAGCTCAGGAAGAATCTCCAGGGTATTGAGGCTCGTTGGCTCTTCAAGGGCGTGATAGCGTTTGTTCTCACCGTCAATGTTGATATCAAAGCGACCTTTACACAGTGTAGGGTAGCCAGCGTTTTCACCATGGCCATAGCGGTCAATCAGTACTTCGTTTAAGCGAGACTCTAAGCCTTGTGGCGTTTCTTGCCAACGGACAAATTTGGCTGGTGAACAAGCGCCTACAGTATTAGGGGATTCACCGGTCATGTAAGACGATAAGTAGCAACGCCCTTCAGACATAATACATAGGCTACCAAAAGCAAAGACTTCTAGCTCCATATCTGTATTACGTGCCAGTTGTTTTACTTGATGAATCGATAAAACCCGAGGCAGTACAACACGCTTTATATTGAAATTTTGTTTATAAAAATCAATCGCGGCAGTGTTAGTTGCTGAAGCTTGTACTGATAGGTGAAGTTCTAAATCTGGATACGTCGTAGCGGCATATTCAAGCACTGCAATATCCGCGACAATCAGCGCATCAACCCCCATAGCGGCTGCATTATCTACCGCTTTTGTCCAGCGGTTGAAACCATCGGGATGGGCAAAGGTGTTGAGTGCAATATGTAATTTACGGTCGTGATCTTTTACGTACTGTACGGCTTTTTCGAGTTTACGGCCTGTAAAGTTTAAACCTGCAAAATGGCGGGCGTTAGTATCATCCTTGAAACCGATATAAACGGCATCTGCACCATTATCAATTGCGGTTTTTAAGGCTGGAAGGTTACCAGCGGGGCAGAGAAGCTCCATTATTTTTTATCATCCAGTCTTTGAATAAAATTATGACCTTTGATACTAAAATTCTTTATCTTATGGCGCTTTGATTTTAGGCAGGTTTTCGTTGTTTTTATTAATAAAAAGGAGCGTTATTGCTCCTTTTTTTTGTGGTGTTTTTGACTCATTTGTTTTGCAGTAAAATGGCTTCTAATTCATGCTTTGGCATGGGACGATAGAAGTGGAAACCTTGGATATAATCACAATTTAAATTAGATAGCAGTGTGGCTTGTTGACGGGTTTCAATCCCTTCGGCGACCACACTCATTTTTAGTGATTTACCTAAGTTGATGATGTTTTCAATTAAGGTTACCTGTTTAGGAATGGTGTCGATATCTTGAATAAACGCGCGATCCACTTTAAGTTCATCTAACGGAAAACGCGCAAGATATGAGAGTGACGAATACCCAGTACCAAAGTCATCAATCGACAGTGCAAAGCCAAGTTGCTTAATGGCATTGAGCATTTGGATGGTATGTTCACCATCACTCATTACCGCACTTTCTGTCAGCTCAAAGGTAATATCGGCAGGGTTGACATCTGTTGATAAACGTAATTTATCAACAAAGTTTATTAAGCCTGAATTACCAAACTGTTGCGGCGATAAGTTAATCGCGACTCGTCCTGTTAGCAATTTACGTTTTTTCCACAGGCTGACGGTGGTGAAGACCTCACGCATGACTGCGCAGCCGAGTTGTTCAATTAAGCCAGAGCTTTCTGCGACCGGAATAAATTGGGCAGGGCTAATATAGCCTTCGACAGGGTGTTTCCAACGTACTAACGCTTCTGCGCCGTCAATCGCAAAGTCACGGGCATTAACTTTTGGTTGATACCAAACTTCGAGGCCATTATTTTGCAGCGCTTTTTGTAGCTCTATTTCCAGCCATAAACGCATTCGTGCTTCTTTGCTCATCGCATCATTGAATTCAACTAAGCGATTTCGACCTCGATGTTTTGCTTCATACATGGCGGTATCGGCATTTTGTAGCATCATGCGTGCATCATTACCATGCCCCGGGGAGGTGACCATTCCAATTGAGCAGGCTAAGTGCTTTCTAAAGTGACGCAGCTCAAACGGTTGATTAACCAGCGCTATGATTTGCTCTGAGATAATCTCGCCAGTGCGTTCATGCTCAGGGTTTGGTAATAGGATCGCAAACTCATCACCGCTTAAATAGCCCAAAATTGCGGTTTCAGGTAGTAATCGACGTAAGCGTTGTGCAATTTCTTGCAGCACTTTATCGCCAATGTGGTGACCGAGTGAATCATTGATATTTTTAAAGTTATCAATATCAATATAGAGCATCACGACAGGCGTTTCTGCTTTCATCAGTTGGTCTAATTGACGAGTAAAGCCGTGACGATTGAGCAAACCAGTTAATGGATCCATTTGTACTAGTTGTTCAATTTGTCCTTGTTGGCGCTTATTGTCTTTTTCTTGAATGGTTTCGAGTTTCACCAGTAACGCTTCAGTCCCCATTTGTTTCACAGGAGAGATGGTCAGCTTTAAAGGCTTAGTCTGTTCGTTATGAATAATCGGGAAGTAGGTGATAGTTTCTTTATTGTCATTATTTTTTAAGCGATGACTGGTGCAAGGTTGTTTCTGATTATCGTGTAGTAGTTGATCCAGTGGGCGACCAAGTAGTTCTTTTTTTGAATGACAACCAAGTTGGATCGCGGCTTGTTCATTCGCATTAATAATAATGTTATTTTCAACTAAACAAATGCCTTCAGTGATCAAGTTATTCAATTGTGTTAACTGGTGTTCTGTCTCTTCTAATGAATGGATCAGGATCTGGCGTTCAGAGGTATCAATGGAATGTAGAATAATATGTTGTACGGTGCCGTTGCTATCTAATAATGGAGCAAGACTAAAGTGTAAACTTGATTCATGTCGGCTATCGTTAAGCACGACTTCTGCCTCAATACTTTCGCCATTAAATGCACGTTCATAGTAAGGTTTAAGGGAGTGATAATAATGTTGACCGAAGACATTGGTGTCGTTATTGCCGAGTAATTCTTCTCGCTCAAGACCACTAACTTCACTAAAGCGATTATTTACCGAGTGATAGTTATGTTGGCGATCAAGGATGGCAAAAAAGAAGGGGCTATTATCCGTCAGCAAAGGAAACCAATAATCTAGTTGCTCTGTTGGCATGTCGTCACCATTCTCCATGATTTGTGCGGATATGTGCATTGCTGAATAGTAGGCAATCGTATTTTCATTTATCTATGTACTCTAACTCGAATATGTACAACATAGCGAAAATTATTATCAACTTTGCTGAAACAGAAGCATTTTTTTTGACTCAAGGCATAAAACGAAATAGCGTTCTTGCCATACAATCGAAGACTAAGTGCGATTTTAAACAGGAATAAATCATAGTGATTGCTCAACTTCGAAAACAACTCGTTCAACATGGTCCTTCATTACTGCGTGTACCGGCCAAACTGACACCTTTTTCGCTTCAGAAAAAAGTGATGTTGGATGGCTTAGCTATGGTTTTCAAAGAGGCACTAGAGGATGGTGATTTTGAGTTTTTAGAAGATCGTTGGCTTAAAGTTGAAGTGCGTGATTTAGGCTTACAGTGGTTTATAAGTTACGAAAATGAAAAGTTAGTTGTAGCGGAATCTTGTGAACAAGAAGATGTGAGTTTCAGTGGTGAGTGTAATGATTTAGTACTTATTGCTGCACGGAAAGAAGATCCTGATACACTGTTCTTCCAACGTCGTCTTCGAATTGAAGGGGATACTGAGTTAGGGCTAGAAGTTAAAAACTTGATGGATAGTATCGATCTTGATTCTTTACCTGCTCCTGTGAAATTTATTTTGCAGCAATCTGCCGATTTCATTCATCAAGGTATGCATGATCGCAGTGCTGCCCAAGAGGCCTTAAATGCTCATTAGATCCGAAGCTCCCGCTGATATCTTAACGATTGATACGCTATTAAAAGCCGTATTTCCCACTGATGCTGAAGCTAAACTTGTTATGGCGTTACGCGAAAATGGAAATCGAACCCTATCGCTGGTGGCGTGTAATGATGAAGGTGAAGTGGTGGGTTATGCCTTTTTTAGCCCTGTAACGGTTGATGGTGTTGACACCAATTGGCAAGGCCTCGCGCCTTTAGCGGTTCGTGATGATTACCAAAATCAGGGAATTGGTTTGACGTTGCTTGAAGAAGCAAAAAGTGTACTCGCTGATTTTGATTATCCCGTTATAGTGGCGGTGGGAAATTCTGAATATTATGAAAAAGCGGGTTTTACAAAAGCCGTTGATCATCAACTTACTGCTACTTTGCCTGATACAGAAAATACGTTTATGGTTTATGAAGTTTTTCCTGAATCCGTCGCACAATATCAAGGTAAAGTTGAATACTGTAACGAATTCAACGCACAATAAATACATCGTACGTATTTATTGATTAATGCTTTAACGCCTGACAATGAAAGCACAGCGATACTACGCTGTGCTTTTTATATTGAAAAATCATTAGTATTGAGAAGTAAGATATCTAATTTCTACATATAGCTAATTACTACATCGTGATAGTTTGTTATTTATATAAATATAATTAGGACTGTCACCGATGATCCCTCGCAGCATCACATCGCCAAAAAAATTCATTATTGGTCAAGATTTACTTTCTCAACTTGATGTTTTTATAAAAGACTTTGGCAATAATGCCTTATTGATTTGTGATGATTTCATTTTAGATCGTGTTCAACAAGAAGCGTTGCCTTGTTTAGAACTCGCGGGGATCAAGGCATATTGCGAGAAATTTCAGTATGAATGTACTGATAATGAAATTGAACGTTTACGTAAGATAGCCACAACACAAAATGCCAATGTTGTTGTTGGTATTGGTGGTGGTAAAACCATGGATGTGGCGAAAGCCGTTGCGCATTATAGCAATGCATCAGTGGTGATCTTCCCAACAATAGCCTCAAGTGATGCACCTTGTACCGCGGTGTCTGTTATTTATAAAGATAGTGGTGAATTTGATCGTTATTTGTTATTGCCGCAAAACCCTGATGTGGTATTAGCAGATACTCGTATTATTGCTCAAGCGCCGGAAAAATATTTTGCCGCGGGTATTGGTGATGCGATAGCAACCTTTTTTGAAACGCGTGCTTGTTGTTACGCTGCTGGACTTAATCTAGTACAAAAACGTGTGTCACGTACCGGACTCGGTATGGCTCTTATGTGTTATGAGTTGATTGTCGATAACGTTGAAATGGCGATGGAAGCTGTTCGCCGTCAGGAAGTTACACCGGCCTTAGAAGAAATGGTAGAAGCCATTGTGTATTTAAGCGGTGTGGCGGCAGAATCAGGCGGCATTGCGTGTGCACATGCGATTTGTAATGGCATGTCATCACTTGAGAAGTTTAATTATATTCAACATGGTGAAAAAGTAGCATTTGGTCTATTAGTACAATTAGTACTAGAGGAAGCCGATATTGAAGAAATAGAGAATGTAATTTACGTGATAAAAATGGCAGGGTTACCACTGACATTGGCTGATTTTGGTATTAATGAATGGGTTGAAGATGATTGGCGTCAGATTGTTGATCTTGCCTGTTCACCAAGCGGCTCAATGAGTAATATGCCTGTTGCTGTGAGTGCAGAGCAAGTGTACCAAGCGGTGATTGCTGCCAATGAATTAGCACAACGTTATCACGACTAAGTTGATTTTATGTGAGAGAAATACCGGCCTAGAGCCGGTATTTTTTTATCTCTGTTTTGAGTAAGCTTTATGAGTACAACCGATACGTAATTTGGTAGGATCTGCGCTCATTGCTCCTCATAGCGTGCTCAAGACATGCTGTGATTGATAGAAAAGATAGCAGGTGTGGAATGAAACAACGTGATATTCAGGTTCTACAAGAAATGGGACTCACTTATTGGCAGGTTAGAAAGCCTGAAATATTTCCCAATCAAGAGATCCCTGTTATCGATCTACCTGAACATTGCAAGTTACTACTGATAACCAATGATGAGCTTAATGAGCATGATGCTTGGCTCTTCGGACGGATCCTGAGCAGTATGAAACTAACGCCAGAACAAGCATTATGTTTACCGCTTGAAGCCGTTGAACAAGTCGGTGAGCATTATTTAACATGGTGTTGGTTTGCTGGTTGCCAAGGGGCTCACCCGACAGGCTGTCAGGTATTAAATTCCGTATCTTTACACTTAATGCATAATGATCCTTCATCGAAGAAAGCATTATGGCAACAGATCTGTAGTTATGACGTATAAAATTATTCCATTAGACACCCAGCATGTTGATGATGTTTGGCGTATTGAACAAGCGGCTCATGCTTTTCCATGGGCAGAGTCGATGATCCGTAAAGAGCCAAATCGTATTGCAGCAAACTATGTGTTAGTCGTTGATGATCAGGTAGTAGGGTACTGCTTTGGTCAATTAGTCGCGGGTGAAGGAACACTGTTAAATATTGCTATTGATCCTGCTCATCAACGAAAGGGATATGGCAAAGTGTTACTCAATGGTTTTATTGATGCGTTAGAAGCCAAGCAAGCGGAAGAGATTTGGTTAGAAGTCCGAGAGAGTAATACCGGTGCGTATAAACTTTATGAAGCAACTGGCTTTAATGAAACTAACCGCCGTATTGATTACTACCCAACGGAAAATGGGCGTGAAGATGCCTTGATCATGGCGTATATGTTTATGCCTTTTGGTTAGGCCAATAATCAGTGAGAAAGTGATATAAAAAAGCCGAGCGTGATGCTCGGCTTTGTTCTAGCTAGCTGAGGTGATTAGTGCTCACGAGTTGCACGGAAATCAACTTCAGGGAAACGCTCTTTTGCAAGGTTTAAGTTAACCATCGTTGGGGCGATATAAGAGAGATTATCGCCACCATCTAGAGCAAGGTTAGATTGGTTCTTACGCTTAAACTCTTCGAGTTTTTTCACGTCATTACACTCAACCCAACGCGCAGTTGCTACATTAACGCCTTCATAGATTGCTTCAACGTTATATTCCGCTTTAAGACGGGCAACAACCACATCAAACTGAAGTACACCAACCGCACCAACGATCAAATCGTTGTTTTGTAGTGGGCGGAATACCTGTACCGCACCTTCTTCTGAAAGCTGTACCAGACCTTTTAATAGCTGCTTTTGCTTTAGTGGATCTTTAAGACGAATACGACGGAATAATTCTGGTGCGAAGTTAGGAATACCTGCGAACTTCAGGCTTTCACCTTGAGTGAAGGTATCACCAATTTGAATCGTACCGTGGTTATGTAGGCCGATAATATCACCAGCATAAGCCGTTTCTGCGCGAGAACGATCACCTGCCATAAATGTTACCGCATCAGAAATACTTACATTTTTGCCAGTACGAACATGGTTCATCTTCATACCTTGGGTGTAAGTACCCGATACAATACGCATAAAGGCAATACGGTCACGGTGTTTAGGATCCATGTTTGCTTGGATCTTAAATACGAAGCCAGAAAACTTCTCTTCTGTTGCTTCAACTTCACGCTCATTCGCTTGGCGAGAAAGTGGTGCTGGTGCCCATGCCGTTAAGCCATCAAGCATGTGATCAACACCAAAGTTACCCAGTGCGGTACCGAAAAATACTGGTGTTAGTTCACCAGCTAAAAATAGCTCTTCATCAAATTCATTTGATGCGCCCATTACAAGCTCAAGCTCTTCACGAAGTTGTTCCGCAAGCTCTGTACCAACAGCTTCATCAAGATCAGAATTTTCCAATCCTTTAATGATGCGTTGCTCTTGAATTGTGTGGCCTTGACCTGTGCTGTATAAGATCGTTTCATCACGGTGGATATGGTAAACACCTTTGAATTCTTTACCACAACCGATAGGCCATGAAATAGGGGCACAAGCCATACCTAATTCATTTTCTACTTCATCAAGAAGCTCCATTGGATCACGAATATCACGGTCCAATTTGTTCATGAAAGTAACAATCGGTGTATCACGTAGACGCGTCACTTCCATTAACTTACGAGTACGATCCTCGACACCTTTTGCCGCATCGATAACCATTAAACATGAGTCAACAGCGGTTAGGGTACGGTAAGTATCTTCAGAGAAGTCTTCGTGTCCTGGAGTATCAAGAAGGTTTACTAGGCACTCGTTATATGGGAACTGCATTACAGATGTAGTTACCGAGATACCACGTTCTTTTTCCATCTCCATCCAGTCTGACTTGGCGTGTTGGTTTGAACCACGGCCTTTTACTGTACCGGCTTTTTGGATAGCGTTTCCGAATAACAGTACTTTTTCAGTAATGGTGGTCTTACCCGCATCGGGGTGAGAGATGATAGCGAAAGTACGACGTTTTGATACTTCGCCCTGAAACTGAGTTTGCGACATTAGCGTGTTCTTTTTTAATAAAAGTACTCCGTTGCTGCCGTATTACATCAAGCAAAGCAACAGAACAGAATGAATGGAGTGAGTTACTGCTTATTGTCGCTGATTTTAGCGCGAGACTCAATCTAGGTGTATAAGAATCATTAAGGGTAGTTAGAAATAATATTAAGATTATATTGAATCATCACTATTTACGTATTAGTTACTACAGGAATATTTATGATAGATACCCACTGCCATTTTGATTTCCCCCCCTTTAATGATGACCCAAAGCGAGCATTGACATTGGCGCAAGAGGGAGGGGTTAACCAGATAGTGATCCCAACGGTAGGGCAATCGAATTGGGCTAAAGTACAGCTGTTATGTCAGCGCTATCCCGCACTTTATTACGGTTTAGGTATTCATCCTTTCTTTAGTGCTGAGCATACGAGTGATGTTTGTCAGCGTTTACATTTTGAGTTGAAGGAAGCACTTCAACAACCATATTCAAAATGTGTTGCCGTAGGTGAATGTGGATTAGATTTTGCCATTGAAACCCTTGATAGAGAATTACAACAAACACGGTTACAAGCACAATTACAGTTAGCGAATATCTATCGACTGCCGATTATTTTGCATTGCCGCAAAGCCTTTCCTGAATTAGTACGAGCCATAAGAGCAGATACGCCATCTCAAGGTGGGGTCTATCATGGGTTTAGTGGCAGTTATCAGCAAGCGGTTCAATTAATAGATCTAGGCTTAAAAATTGGTGTTGGCGGTACTATCACCTATGAGCGTGCGAAAAAAACGCGAGAGACTATCGCGAAATTACCTCTCTCTGAGATTGTGTTAGAAACCGATGCGCCAGATATGCCCGTCTGTGGTTTCCAAGGTCAGCCGAACAGACCGGAAAGAATCGCTTATGTAATGAATACTGTTGCGTCTCTTAAAGGGATAAGTATCGAGTCTGTCACTGAAGCGACAACCTTAACGGCACATGAACTTTTCAAAATCCCATCGTGATCTTGGTGCAAAAGGTAAACGATTGCGTAAAACGTTTGCGTTTCACGGGTGAACTTTTTGTGATGGTGTTCACGTATCGATTAACTCTTTCATGATTGTGGCATCAAAATTGTGAACTTAGCATTACTTTGTCCGCGCATCGATGGGTATAATGCGCCCGACTCTTAATAGAGCCGAATTGTCGAGACGCCAAACTTAACTTAATAGGATATACATAAACCATGAGCATGTTTATGAGCCTGGTTGGGATGGTTGTACTGCTACTTATTGCGGTACTACTATCAGACAACCGTAAAGCAATTAATCTACGTACTGTTGGAGGCGCGTTCGCTATCCAATTTTTATTAGGTGCATTCGTTCTTTATGTACCAGTTGGTCGTGATGTGCTATATGGCATGTCTCAGGCAGTTGCTAATGTTATTGCTTATGGTAATGACGGTATCAATTTCCTATTTGGCGGTCTAACATCGGACAAAATGTTTGAAGTGTTCGGTGGTGGCGGCTTCGTATTCGCACTACGCGTTCTTCCTGTTATTGTTTTCTTTTCCGCGTTGATCAGTGTTCTTTACTACCTAGGTGTGATGCAAATTGTTATCAACATCCTTGGTGGTGGTCTACGTAAAGTATTGGGTACTTCTCACGCTGAATCTATGTCAGCGACAGCAAACATTTTTGTTGGTCAAACAGAAGCGCCACTAGTTGTTCGTCCATTCATTCCTAAAATGACTCAGTCTGAGCTATTTGCAGTAATGTGTGGTGGTTTGGCGTCAGTTGCTGGTGGTGTACTTGCAGGTTACGCATCAATGGGTGTTCCTCTAGAGTACCTAATTGCAGCATCATTCATGGCAGCCCCTGGTGGTTTATTGTTTGCTAAAATCATCAAGCCAGAAACAGAGCAGCCTGTAGAGCAGATTGCCGGTGTCGACGAAGAAGGCGTTGAAAAACCAGCTAACGTTATTGACGCAGCAGCGGCCGGTGCATCATCAGGTATGCAGCTTGCGCTAAACGTAGGTGCGATGCTACTAGCATTCATCGGTCTAATCGCACTAATCAACGGTATGCTAGGTGGCATTGGTGGTTGGTTTGGTATGCCTCAGCTGACACTAGAACTTATCCTAGGTTACATTTTCGCACCACTTGCGTACCTAATTGGTGTGCCATGGGGTGAAGCACAAGTGGCGGGTTCATTCATTGGTCAGAAGATTGTTGTTAACGAATTCGTGGCTTACTTAAACTTTGCACCGTACTTAAAAGACGTGGCAGATGGCGGTATGGTTGTAGCACAAACAGGTGTTGCAATGACTGAGAAGACGAAAGCTATCATCTCATTCGCACTATGTGGTTTCGCAAACCTATCATCGGTTGCAATCCTACTTGGTGGTCTAGGTGGCCTTGCTCCAAGTCGCCGTGCAGAGATTGCTCGCTTTGGTATGAAGGCAGTAGCAGCAGGTACATTATCTAACCTAATGTCTGCAACGATTGCTGGTCTGTTTATCTCTTTAGCAATGTAATGGCAGAGATAACTGAATAAAGAAGAACGCCTCAATGAAAATTGGGGCGTTTTTTTATGCCTGATACTTTTGGTTATCAACAGAAAAAGTAAACATTATGGCTATTGTTCTAAATTAACTTCATAAAATCGATTGCGTTCCCTTTTCTTATATTCCACTCTGCTATTCTTATGCTAAAGATTATAAGTGTGTTGAGATAGGTAGTATCAGACTCAGCAGTAAATAGTGACGTCAGAAGTGCTCATTAACTGTTTCTGATTCTCTATTTTAGTAAACACATTATCCACTGGTGGAAACATAAGTTTGATAGGCTTAAGACGGCGGTCTTGCTATTATTGAGCCTAACAAATACAGCGATTTGTAAGAGCGTTCGAGTTGTTCGGCTCTTGCGCGGGAATAGGGATAAGTCATTTGGTAAGTATTCACTTACTAAAACTTCAAGGAATCAAGTCCGCTCATTTGTTGCAGTAGTTCTTACTGCATTCGGTAGCCTAATGAATAATCATTAGCGCTTTACCTTCGTTTATACTGATATTTAGAGCCTTATAGCTAAGCGCTTTAAATGTAATATTACGACTGGAGATAGTCATGAGCGATTTAAAAACTGCTGCACTACGTGCACTTAAATTAATGGATTTAACAACACTGAATGACGACGACACTGACGCAAAAGTGATCGAGCTTTGTAAGAATGCAAAAACAGTGGTTGGTAATACTGCAGCAGTGTGTATTTACCCTCGCTTTATCCCAGTAGCGAAAAAGCAACTACGTGAGCAAGGTACGCCAGATGTACGTATTGCAACGGTAACGAACTTCCCACATGGTAATGATGATATCGAGATTGCTGTTGCAGAAACCAAAGCGGCAGTGGCTTACGGTGCTGACGAAGTAGACGTAGTATTCCCATACCGCGCACTTATGGCGGGTAATGCAGAGGTTGGCTTTGAACTTGTGAAGCAATGTAAAGCGGCATGTGGTGATAACGTACTGCTTAAAGTCATTATCGAAACGGGTGAGCTAAAAACTGAAGCGCTAATTAAGCAAGCATCTGAAATCTCAATTAAAGCTGGTGCTGATTTTATTAAAACCTCAACCGGTAAAGTGCCTGTTAATGCAACACCAGAATACGCACAAATCATGCTTAACGTGATCAAAGATATGGGCGTTGCTAAAACTGTTGGCTTTAAGCCTGCTGGTGGTGTTCGTACTGCTGAAGATGCACAGCAATACTTAGCAATGGCTGATGATATTCTTGGTGCAGAGTGGGCTGATAGCCGTCACTACCGTTTTGGTGCATCGAGCTTACTTGCTAATTTGTTACACACACTAGGTGAAGGTGAAGAAGCGGCGCAAGGCGGCTACTAATCCTTTGTAAACAAGGTGGTGATGTGCCACCTTGTTTTAACTCTTTGTCGGCATTATAAATGCCGTACTAATTCTTGAATTGGCTTTTTCCAGCACTGCATTTTCGCGGTTGTTGTCTTTTTTGCACCTAAAATTTAGAAATAAAGCAAAATAAAACACAATTTAAGCATTGGTGACCCTACTTCGCTGAATTAAAAATAAGAGGAACAGCATGTACTTACCTCAAGAAATCATTCGTAAAAAGCGTGACAATATTGAATTAAGCGCCGATGAAATTAACTTTTTCATTCAAGGTGTAGCGAAAGACACCGTCTCTGAAGGCCAAATCGCCGCATTTGCAATGGCGATTTATTTTAATGATATGACGATGGATGAGCGCGTTGCCTTAACTTGTGCGATGCGTGATTCAGGCATGGTGATTGATTGGGGATACATGCACTTTGATGGTCCCATTGTTGATAAGCACTCAACTGGCGGTGTCGGTGATGTTACTTCACTGATGCTAGGTGCAATGGTGGCAGCATGTGGTGGTTATGTACCGATGATCTCTGGTCGTGGCTTAGGTCATACAGGGGGGACATTAGATAAGTTAGAAGCTATCCCTGGTTATAACATCACACCAACCAATGACGTTTTCGGTAAAGTAACCAAAGAAGCCGGTGTGGCAATTATTGGTCAGACCGGTGATTTAGCACCTGCGGATAAACGTGTGTACGCAACTCGTGATGTAACCGCGACGGTTGATAATATCTCACTTATTACCGCTTCTATTTTATCGAAGAAATTGGCGGCGGGCTTAGATTACCTCGTCATGGATGTGAAAGTAGGCTCTGGTGCTTTCATGCCAACTTACCAAGCCTCTGAAGAGCTTGCGAAATCAATTGTAGCAGTGGCAAATGGTGCGGGTACATGTACATCTGCATTGCTAACCGACATGAACCAAGTATTAGCATCAAGTGCGGGTAACGCAGTTGAAGTGCGTGAAGCGGTCCAGTTTCTAACTGGTGAATACCGTAACTCTCGTTTGTTTGAAGTCACCATGGCACTGTGTGCTGAAATGTTAGTGATCAGTAAATTAGCAGCTGATACCCAACAAGCGCGTGTAAAACTACAGGCCGTATTAGACAACGGTCAAGCCGCTGAGCGGTTTGGTAAAATGGTAGCAGGCTTAGGTGGCCCTACTGATTTTATCGAGAATTATGACAACTATTTAGAGAAAACTGAGATTGTAAAACCAGTATTTGCTGAAACAACAGGTTTTGCTCATGCTATGGATACGCGTGGCTTAGGTATGGCGGTTGTTGGTATGGGCGGTGGTCGTCGTGTTGCTAGCGATAATATTGACTATGCGGTTGGTTTTAGCAACATGATCCGTTTAGGTGATGAAGTTTACGCTGATACCCCTCTTGCAATGGTACATGCTCGTACTGAAGCGCAATGGGAAGAAGCAGCGAAAGCGATTCGCAGTAATATTACGGTGAATGAGAACAAACCTGAAGCGACACCTGAAGTTTACCGACGTATCACCAAACAAGATGTGTAATGGAGTAACGATGAAACGTTCAATTATTTTAGTGCTAGATTCTTTTGGTATTGGTGCCTCTGCAGACGCTGATAAATTTGGTGATGTAGGTGCAAATACCTTAGGCCATATAGCACAGGCGTGTGCGCGTGGCGAAGCCAATAATGGCGATCGCAACGGTCCATTACACTTACCTAATTTAACTAAACTTGGTTTAGCGAAAGCGTGTGAAGAATCATGCGGTAGCTTCCCTGAAGGCATGGATCCAAATTCCGAGATCACTGGTGCTTATGGCCATGCGCAAGAACTTTCTTCTGGTAAGGACACACCGTCTGGTCACTGGGAAATTGCCGGTGTACCCGTATTGTTTGAATGGGGTTACTTTAGCGATAAAGAAAACAGTTTTCCTAAAGAACTGACCGATCGTATTCTTGCTCGTGCAGGTTTAGATAGTTTCTTAGGTAACTGTCATGCATCAGGTACACAAGTGCTTGATGATTTGGGTGAAGAGCACATGAAGACAGGGATGCCTATCTTCTATACGTCTGCTGACTCAGTATTCCAAATTGCGTGTCATGAAGAAACATTCGGTTTAGAGCGTTTATTAGAGCTTTGCCAAATTGCGCGTGAAGAGCTAGAAGATTACAACATTGGTCGTGTTATC
Organism: Photobacterium sp. GB-210; assembly: GCF_003026075.1. Classification (NCBI taxonomy): domain Bacteria; kingdom Pseudomonadati; phylum Pseudomonadota; class Gammaproteobacteria; order Vibrionales; family Vibrionaceae; genus Photobacterium; species Photobacterium sp. GB-210. The sequence goes on from NZ_PYNU01000008.1 coordinate 91,230, forward strand.
GCGCGTCCATTTATCGGTGCGGGTAAAGGTCAATTTGAGCGTACAGGGAATCGCCGTGACTTGTCGCTTGAGCCGCCAGCAGCAACGATCTTGCAAAAGCTTGTTGATGAAAAACAAGGTGAAGTGGTATCGATTGGTAAAATTTCTGATATCTATGCCGGCTGTGGTATTTCAAGCAAAGTAAAAGCGACAGGTATTCCTGCTTTATTTGATGCAACACTTGAACAAATGAAACAAGCGGGTGACAACACTATTATATTTACCAACTTTGTTGATTTTGATTCAGCCTACGGTCACCGTCGTAATGTTGCGGGTTATGCGGCTGCGCTTGAGTATTTCGATCGCCGTCTTCCTGAGATTTTAGCGTTACTTCAAGGTGACGATGTACTGATCATTACCGCCGATCATGGTTGTGATCCAACATGGCCGGGCACAGATCATACTCGTGAACACATTCCAGTATTGGTATCGGGTCCTAAAGTTAAGCCGGGCTCATTAGGTTTACGTGAAAGCTTTGCTGATATTGGTCAGAGCCTAGCTGAGTACTTCGGTACAACAGATATGGAATACGGTAAGTCGTTTCTATAACTAAAATTTAAAATAAGGGTAAATCTTATTTACCCTTATTTATTCTTTAAAAGACATGATTGTTCAGCATTTTCCACTTTATAATGTCGGCAATCACAGCATGTTTAGCTAAACGTTAGTGATTAATTTTCAACACTGACAGCTAACTAAAATTAGGAAAAGGATACAACTATGGCTACTCCACATATTAATGCTGAAATGGGTGATTTTGCAGATGTCGTTTTAATGCCGGGCGATCCGCTACGTGCTAAATACATCGCTGAAACTTTCCTAGATGATGCAAAAGAAGTATGTAACGTACGTAGTATGTTAGGCTTCACGGGCACATACAAAGGTCGCACGATCTCAGTTATGGGCCATGGTATGGGTATTCCATCATGTTCTATCTACGCAACAGAATTAATTAAAGATTTTGGTGTGAAGAAAATCATTCGTGTGGGTAGTTGTGGTGCTGTACGTGATGACGTTAAGTTACGTGATGTTGTTATCGGTATGGGCGCATCAACAGATTCTAAAGTAAACCGTATTCGTTTTGGCGGTCATGACTTTGCAGCGATTGCTGATTTCGGCATGGTACAAAATGCGGTAGATGCAGCAAAAGCGAAAGGTATCCCAGTTAAAGTGGGTAATATCTTCTCTGCTGATCTGTTCTACAATCCTGATTTTGAATTCTTCAAAACAATGGATAAGTACGGCATCGTTGGTGTTGAGATGGAAGCGGCTGGTATCTATGGTGTTGCAGCTGAGTTTGGTGCTAAAGCACTAACTATCTGTACTGTTTCTGATCACATCCTACGTGGCGAAGCAACAACATCGGAAGAGCGTCAATTAACATTCAACGAGATGATTGAAATCGCGTTAGATTCTGTGATCCTAGGTGATGCAGAAGCATAATCTTTACTGATTACGCACAAAAAAACGGAAACAGCTCGGCTGTTTCCGTTTTTTTTATCTTGTTAATTTGTCTGCGATTAACAACCGTATTTAATCTTTCGCGTTTGCCGTAAGAAAAAACGGAAAGTGCCAAATATCCTTTCTGCGACCGAAGGTAAAAGCAAGCAACAATCCAATCATTAATGAAGCCAATGTTAAGCCTCGAATAATACGGGTCATATAATGAATTTGGTCTTTGGCATGAGCTAACAACTTATTGTGCTCAAGCGTAATACGAACAAAACCAATCACATGCTTATTAGCAAAAATAGGCTCAACAATTTGCTGGCGACCAATGCTGGCCATCGCAAGCGGTGTTGATAGCCCCGTTAGTTGTGTCAATGGCATTGAGTTATCGGTTTTCGCCAAGGTCACACCTTCAATATTGTAGATAGTGGCGTCCAAAATTAATGGCTCATCGGATAAGTTATTCACCAATTTTTGTAATTTATCTTGGTTATTATCCGTAATATCACTGGCTGCATTTTCTGCCGCTTGTCGTACTAACATACGTGATAATGTTTGAGTTTGCTCACTTAGCATTTGGTAGTTACGCTGGGTTAAGAGCGCGCTGTATTCCAGCATTCCAATTAATACTAAGCCACATAATAGGAGAACAGAAAGCCGTCCTAGATGTTGCCAGCGTTTCTTTTTCCACTTTATCATCGAGTTAACCTTTGCTGTGTTCTGATGGTATTTTACACGATAATAGAGTCGTTAAGAATATCCCTGTTTATTTGATTTATTAGTAATAAAAACAGATGGTTAAATGTCCGTTCTGATATTTAGTCATAAATAATTACTCTTTTTATTGTATTTATTTAAGATAAATAAGTGAAAATTAACTATGTTTCATTACAGTTTAGTAACATTTTTGGGTTGCTCTTCACTATCAGTATCGGTAGTTTGTAAAGAAGTAGCGACAAATTGCACCATTATTACGATATTGCCATTTAAATCATCGTAATATAGCAATAAGTTACTTTTAGGATAAATAATATGGATATTGAGTACGTGCTGAAAATAAAAAAACACCCCACGCTGTATAAACGTTTCCCACAATTATTAACGGTAACCAATGGTGATAAACGCCAAGCGCAATGGTTATTTTATGGGAAAAATATTAGCCATTATGATGTTGAATTATTAAATAGTGCAGTACACGGTGATCTTCAATTGCTGGCCGGCTGGAAAGTGGGATCTTATGATGTTTTCACGATCGCGAATGATCTTACTGAGCAAGCAGAGCAAACACTGGCTGAATTACAGTTAGATTACTTCCAGCTTTCCGATCTTCCTGAGTTAGCGGAGCCAGGTTTAGTTGTTTTTGATATGGACTCTACCGCGATTCAAATTGAATGTATTGATGAAATCGCTAAGTTAGCTGGTGTGGGAGAGCAAGTCGCTGAAGTGACAGAGCGAGCGATGCAAGGTGAACTCGATTTTGAGCAGAGTTTACGTCAACGTGTTGGTACACTCGAAGGTGCCGATGAAGCGATATTGGCTCAAGTAAAAGAAAACTTACCCTTTATGCCTGAGATGCGTGAAGTAGTGGCAACATTGCATGCCTATGGCTGGAAAGTCGCGATTGCGTCGGGTGGCTTTACTTATTTCTCTGATTATTTACAGCAAGAGTTAGACTTAGTTGGGGCGTTCTCAAATCAATTAGAAATCGTTGATGGTAAATTAACGGGGAATGTTCTTGGTGATGTGGTGGATGCGCAAGCAAAAGCGAATATCTTGCAAAGTCTTGCTGAGCAATATGATATCGAACCACACAATACGGTCGCTGTAGGTGATGGAGCAAATGATCTGGTGATGATGAAAGCGGCAGGTTTAGGGATTGCTTATCACGCGAAACCGAAAGTTGAACAACAAGCACCTGCCGTGATCCGCCACGCTGATCTCGGTGGTATTTTATGTATCTTATCAGCATCGCTCGTACCGCAACGACTAAGCTGGTAAGCCATTTAGAAATAGATAAAAAGCCGTTGATTGTCTCTATTTATTATAGAAACGATCAACGGCTTTTTTAATGGCTAAAGAAAAGCGTTATTAGCTGATCTCTAATCGAACTAACACTTCATCTGTTATATCAAAGATTTCGCCGCAACCGATCAAAGAAATAAATTCGGCTTCTAAAGCTCGTGCTCGATGGAGAGTTAAACGCGCTAATTCACTCAGTTTTTCACCAATTAATGCTGTTAAAGGATTAAAAATAGGTAAGGCGGTGACACGAATAGCGATAAAGCTACCGCTTTTTCGTGCAAATGAGATAAAGCGAATACGCTCTTCGACGCTTTCAAACTCATAGCTAGCTTTAACTGCTATCTTTTTTACCTTGCCATCAATTTGCTCAAAAGCGATATAGAGTTCATGGACATAAGGTTCACGTATATTCTCGATAGGGCGCATTGGATACGCTAACATTTCTTTTACTCGACGCTTAAACAGTAAGCCAAGTTCAAAATGTTTTTGCTCGCCCAGCTGATAAAAAATATCAGCGAGTGGCGACAGTGGAAAGTTTGATCCAACAGCTTTGACTTTTATTTTGTGATCTATCTTTTCGGCAAAATAAGGAATGCTATTTAAGCGGGTTAATAGCATTTGGTGCATAGCAAGTAACATAGCAGGCGAGGGAAGTTGCTCCTCACAAAGAGCGAACCTTTCTTCATTATTTTGAATAAGTTTACGTAAAAACTTTTCACCGACGCGTGATTCTTGACTATCTCGTATCGTAAGTTGGATATTTTTTCCGTTAGGGCTAGTCCGAATCACTTGATAGGGCATACGGGTTAAGATGTCGAGTTTAGCCAAGCGCTGTAGTTGCTCAAATTTAATCGTAACGTGATCATCTTTTTTACAGCGAAATGGCGTATCAAGATTAATATTGAGTCCACGGCTCGAAAAGTCGATAGAGTGGCCATGGCTAATTAATTGCCCTTGTTGATATAACGAGATCGTTGTTTTATAGCTAAAACGAGATTCACTGCGTTGAGGTTTTGGATCAAAATGGATCGCTTCAGCCAAACAAACCGGATTTTTAGGATGTCTAAATGGGTTGATCGCTTGGCTGGATAACGTTGATTTCTGCGTTAAATGATAATCTGATTGGGTATTTTTATGGGTGATATCTTGCAGAACCCCAACATGGGTGAGATCTTGGAATTTCTCAATCATTTCAGGGGCAACATCATTGAGCTTCTCAAGCTCTTGTTGACGTAAAGGGGAAACCGTCAACCGCATCACTCGCCAACTATCACGGTGCGAGCCTAATTGCCAAAAAATACGGCGTTGTTCTTGGTCCATTTCAGGTAAAGCGGCAGAATAAAAATAACGGTGGCCTTGATGATCGTGATGGAAGCAATAAATTAAGGTGCTAGATTGCTTTAGCCCTTTATGTCCAAGTGAAGCAATACGCTGCTCTGATAATAATTGATTGATCACGGGCTGATTACGTTCATCGTGCCAGTATTGCCATAAATAACGGTTGTGATCGGTCAGTAAAGCGTATTTAAGCTCAGTATCAGAGAAAAAGAGAGGCAGCCCGACGGTATGTTTAAGAAAGCAATGTTCATAGCCTTGGGTACGCGCCTGAATAATTTTATCTTCATGATTATTTCGATGGCGGAGTATGCCTTTATTTTGACTAGCGATGATCAGCTTTTTTAACGCTTCATTTTCACTTAGCGCAATGAGACGTAGCCATTTAAAGCTAGCGTCTTCAGGGTTATCATCAATGCCTAATACCCGATAGCGATGAGGTTGCTCTAAAAGAGGCTCGTTGTGTATTTCTGCCAATTGTGGGAAGTAAGCATCAATAGTCTGTCCTAACCGATAGCTAAAGGCCGAAGGGACTTTAAATTTCGCTCCTGATGAAGAAAGATCCGTTGTCATTCCCCAGATCTGTTGATTAAAAGGAATGCTGATAGTTACGGGGGTGCTAATTTGCAGTCGGTTTTCTTCTCGATGGAGATAATGACCAAAACGGATCAAATTAGCGGTAAATAACTCTGTGGTTACTTTTTTCTCCGTCGATGTTGCACGCTCACCTTGTTGATGTAATTCTCTAAAATTATTATGCGTGTTCACCAAGGCCTCATAGAGACCAACGCAATATTGATTATTGAAGACCTTACTACGGCGGTGAAGAATATTAATAGCAACATCATCAAGCCAATGGGTTTGACCATTAAAAGTATAAGAGCGGCATTGACCTTTTACACGACCACGTAAATCAATGATTTTTTTGCACGGGGCCATTAACCGATTAATTTCCATTTTGATACGGAGTTTGATCGGCCCTGATTCATTACTGGTTAAACTATCAAAAACTTGGTGGAAATCTTCACTTCCATAAGCAGGTAGTAGTTGCTCTATGAGTGCTTTGTAATCGTCCAACTGCATTTTATTTTCTGTTAAAAGATTCACTGATAGTATTATCTGCTAATGGTGATAAAAGTTTAATGTAAAGTAACAAAAATTCACATTTAAGTTGAGGTTTACATTGAATAATATTGGTTTATTCGATGGATTAGACATTTAGGGTAAAGAATGGCAAAAGCAGCAAAACGAGCATATGTTTGTAGTGATTGTGGGATGGACTTTGCTCGTTGGCAAGGTCAGTGCTCTGGATGTAAATCGTGGAATACGATCACTGAATTTACGATCCCTAACACCAAGTCTGGCTTAACCAGTAGCTCGGCACGTTCAAGTATTGGCGGCTATGCGGGTGTTGTGGGGGGCGGTTCTAAAAAACTCAATGAAGTTGAAACCGTTGAAGCTGAAAAAATGCTAACGGGCATTGGCGAGCTTGATCGTGTGTTATGCGGTGGTTTAACGACGGGATCAGTGAATATTATTTCTGGTGATCCAGGGGCGGGTAAAACAACGCTATTGTCAGATCTGGTTTCTCGGATGTCACAGCTGATGCCATCACTTTACTGTACAGCAGAAGAATCTCTGTCGCAGTTTAAGAACCGTGTAAACCGACTTAAGTTAAATTGCAATGAAGATAATTTATATCTGATGGCGGAAACCAGTGTTGAAGCGATCATCGCAGAGCTTGAAGTTAAGCAAATCAAGTTTGCGGTGATTGACTCCATTCAGGCGGTATCAACAGAGCTTGCCAATGGTAGTCCGGGTTCGCCATCGCAAGTAAAGGCGGCAGCGCAAGCATTAACGCAGTACTGTAAACAAAATAATGTGACGATGTTTTTGATCGCACATGTGAATAAAAACAATGAAATTGCCGGTCCTCAGACCCTTGTTCACATTGTCGATTCTCTGCTGCACATTGATACCAATGATGGGCAGGTACGTACATTGCGTGCCAATAAAAACCGTTTTGGTGATGTTGATACGGTTGGTATTTTCCGTATGACAGAGCGCGGTATGCTCAGTGTTGATAATCCAAGTGAGATCTTTTTATCTGGCTCAACAACAGAATCTTCAGGCTCTGCCATTACCTGTATTCGAAAAGGTAACCGTAACCTATTGTTAGAGATTCAGTGTTTAACCACTGAAACTGAAGGTGAGTTTCCACAGCGTGTTTGTGTGGGGTTGAATATGAACCGGATAAAGATGCTAACGGGGATCTTACGTAAACATGCGAAGACCAAGATTTATCACGATACTTTTTTCAATATTGTTGGCGGCTTGAAAATTGACGAGTCGGAAACCTGTATTGATTTGGCGCTGGTGGCGGCGTTGTTAAGTAGTCTGAATGAATTTGTGGTGCCGCGTACTACGTGCATTATGGGAGAGCTCAGTCTTAACGGTGATGTGCGCCCAATTGATAGCGGTGTACCTCGGGTAAAAGAAGCAGCGCAGCATGGTTTTACCGAAATTTTTATCCCTTACCGTAATTACCATAAATCGATGGAAGGCTTAGGGGCGAAGATCACGCCTGTCAAAACCATTCATGAGCTGTTAGATCTGATCAATTAATGAAATGCGAGAGGTGTTTCTTTTGAATAAAGAACCGTGCCTCTCGTTTTTCGTTATCGTTCACCGTTAAGGTGTGTTGGTTTGTTTGGAATTTGATTTCGGCTGACTAACGGTTTGAAATGTTGCTTCATGATTTTTAGAAGCAAGCTGTATCTGCATCTCAACCATACTACCCACCGTGTTGAGTAAGGATGCCCATTGCACATTGGGTTCTTTTTTAAAGATCGTGTCGAAGTTTTTAATATCCCAATTGACGAAGGGACGTGGATTTAACGGTTTTCCTAAAAAGTGGATCTCATAATGGAGATGAGGGCCTGTGGAAAGACCTGAATTTCCTGTCCAGCCAATCAATTCCCCTTTATTCACAAATTGCCCTGCTTTGACATTAAATTTGCTCATATGGGAGTAAGTCGATACAAATCCCATGGCGTGATTTAAGATCAGTTGATTACCATAACCATGTTTGCTGCTCTTCGCTTTTTCTATTACCGCATCGGCTGGGGCATAAATAGGCGTCCCGCTTTTTGCCGCAAAGTCTAAACCATCATGCCTTTTTCGTTGTTTAGCTATAGGGTGCACACGGGTACCAAACCCTGATGTTAATTGTACATTTGGAGTGGGTTCACCATTAGGAATAAGCTGAAACAGGGTAGCTTTTACCGCCGAATTGATCGCAGCGGTATTAACGCGTTTTTGAAGATCAAGATCTTTATTTTTTTCACCTAATCCCAGCACACTCTCCATATCATCAATACGTTGATTAAGTATTGTTAAGGCTTGTTTTTTTTGCTCTATTGTCGCGTTCAACGTTCTATTTAATGCGGTTTCTTCAGATAATGATGCACTGAGCTCTAAGGCTTGTTTTTGTAGTTTAGAGACTTGCTGGTGGGAGCTTTGGGCTGAGGTATAAAGCTCAAATATGGCATGTGTACTGTAGGTAAGCGCGCCACAAAGCAGAAATAGGGCCCCATAACGAAAACTATTAATCAGTAATGCTTTTTTATTACTTTTATGTAGTTGGGTAGCAAGCGATTTTATATTAAACATCATGAAAGAAGACACATTGAGCAATTTCTGAAGCTAGAGTCTATGTGCTTAGATTAATTATTGCTAGTTACCTGTCTCTCATTTGTGTAATAGCCTTGCAGTTTAATGGTCTTATCTCCCTTGTTTTATTAATAAACAAAAAGAGCGACCGAAGCCGCTCTTTTTCATTTATCACGAGTGAATTGCTTATTTAGCAATACGCTTGTACTTGATACGGTGTGGTTCTGTCGCATCTGAGCCTAGCGTTTTCTTCAGCCAATCAGCGTATTCAGTGAAGTTACCTTCAAAGAAGTTCACCTGACCTTCGTCACGGTAGTCTAGGATGTGTGTTGCGATACGGTCTAGGAACCAACGGTCGTGCGAGATCACCATTGCACAGCCTGGGAACTCTAGTAGCGCTTCTTCTAGTGCACGTAGCGTTTCAACGTCAAGGTCGTTGGTTGGCTCATCGAGGAGTAATACGTTACCCCCTGCTTTAAGTAGTTTCGCAAGGTGAACACGGTTACGCTCACCACCAGATAGATCACCAATGCGTTTTTGTTGGTCACTACCTTTGAAGTTAAAGCGAGACACGTATGCACGCGCAGAGATTTCAAAGCTGTTGATCTTGATGATATCAGCGCCTTCAGAAATCTCTTGGTAAACCGTGTTGTTGTCGTTCATGCTATCGCGGAACTGCTCAACCGATGCCAGTTTCACAGTATCACCTAGCTCAATAGTACCTGAATCAGGTTGCTCTGTACCACTTAGCATCTTAAATAGGGTCGATTTACCCGCACCGTTGGCACCGATGATACCAACGATAGCACCCTTAGGCATGCTGAATGATAAGTCATCGATAAGTACGCGATCACCGAACGATTTGGTTAGGTTGTTCACTTCGATAACTTTGTCACCTAGACGCTCACCTGGTGGAATGAATAGCTCGTTAGTTTCATTACGCTTTTGGTGATCGTTGCTTTGTAGCTCTTCAAAGCGTGCCATACGTGCTTTCGATTTCGCTTGGCGACCTTTAGGGTTCTGACGTACCCACTCAAGTTCTTTCTCGATAGTCTTCTGTAACGCGCGCTCTTGAGATGCTTCTTGTTTTAGACGTGCATCTTTTTGCTCTAGCCATGAAGAGTAGTTACCTTGCCATGGAATACCTTCACCACGGTCAAGCTCTAAGATCCAGCCAGCAGCATTATCTAGGAAGTAACGGTCGTGCGTGATAGCCACAACAGTACCGCTGTAATCGACGAGGAAGTGCTCAAGCCATGCCACAGATTCAGCATCTAAGTGGTTGGTTGGTTCGTCAAGTAGGAGCATGTCAGGCTTATCAAGCAGTAGACGGCAGATAGCAACACGGCGACGCTCACCACCGGATAGGTTCTTAATCACAGCATCCCATTCAGGAAGACGAAGTGCATCTGCTGCACGCTCAAGTTGCATACCTAGGTTGTGACCATCTTTGGTCTCGATTAGTGCTTCAAGCTCGCCTTGCTCTTTAGCAAGTACATCAAAATCTGCATCAGGCTCTGCGTAAGCTGCGTATACTTGGTCAAGACGGATCAGTGCTTCTTTTACATCAGACACTGATTCTTCAACGATCTCACGTACCGTTTTACTTTCGTCTAGGATTGGTTCCTGTGGTAGGTAACCAATTTTTAGGCCTGCTTGTGGACGTGCTTCACCTTCGATATCAGTATCGATACCCGCCATGATACGTAGTAATGTTGATTTACCTGCACCGTTTAGACCGAGGACACCGATCTTAGCGCCAGGGAAAAAGCTCAGTGAAATATCTTTTAGAATTTGACGCTTAGGTGGGACGATTTTTCCCACTCGCGACATGGTATAGACGTAATCAGCCATATCCGTGTGTGATCTCTACTTAAAAAATGAAAGGGAATATTTTACCTGTTCTGGACTGAAGTTTAACAGAATTGTTTATATTTGGTGGCGAGAGCAATAAAAAAACTGACTCAAAAAAGCAGGTTGATTTCGCATAAATGTAACAAAAGGCTATTCCATTATCTGAATAGGCTTATGAATTATTTGCTAATATGATTGTCTCAGATGTAGTTGCTGGTACCGTTTAGCCCAAGCAACTGGGATTCTACTTTCATCTATTTGATATGGAGCTTCTAGTGCCACGCATTCCAACTTCCCCCAATATTTTTTCGATTGCACTGTTATCACTGGGCATGATTAGCACGTTTACCGTGCAGGCAGCCTCGTTAGAGCAACAGCGTACTTGGTATGATCAGGCGCAAACAGCGTTTGATAACAATAACATGGCGGTATTTAATGCCAACAAAAGTAAATTAGGTGGGTATCCGCTATACCCTTACTTGGAATACCGTCTCTTTAATAAAGACTTAGATAATAAAACACCTAGCCAAGTAAAAACCTTTGTTAACCAATATAAGGCATTGCCTTTTAGCCAAACCATTCAGCGTAACTACCTGTCTGATCTTGCAGGGGCTGAGAAATGGCGTGACTTCCTATCGATGCAGCCAACAGAGCCAAGTAGTACTTCTCTAAAATGTTCTTACTTTTATGCTAAGAGCCAAACCGGTCATGCAAGCCAAGCATGGGCGGGAGTAGAGAAACTGTGGGAGACGGGGGGAACATTACCTGCGGTTTGTGACCCATTATTAGAAGCATGGACGGCTGCGGGTAAACGTACTAATACCTTGATTCTTGATCGTATGTTGCTAGCGTTTAAGAAAGGGAATAAGAGTTTAGCTACCTATCTTGATAAGCAACTAACAGGCAGTTCACAAGCCACGGGTGACAAAATCCTTGCGCTATTAGATAAGCCTCAAGGCGTGGCTGATTTTGCTAAACAGAGCAAAGTGACCAAGTTCAACCAAGCGTTAACTGAAGCGGCCTATTATCGCTTAGCGCGTGCTGATGTTAAGCAAGCTGTTGCTTCATATAATCAAGTGGTTGCGGGCCAGCATTTTGATAAAGCAACCAAGCAAGCATTGGCTGATGCGGTGGCATCACGACTCATGTCAACCAGTGATCCTGCGTTAGCGAAATGGCGTGATAGCAAACTGAAAACGAGCCAAAACGTGAGTATTTTAGAACGTCGTATTCGTAATTCGATCCGTGAAGCGGATTGGAGCGGCGTACAAACGTGGATCAATCGCTTGCCAAAAGAGGCGAAAGACAGCTCTCGTTGGACATTCTGGCAAGCGCAGCTACTTGCGAAAAAAGGGCAAAAGAAGCAAGCCGATAAAATTTATCAATCACTGTTAGGTGAGCGTGATTTTTATAGTGCTGCTGCTGCAACAATCTTACATAAGCCGATTGTATACCCTAATCAAAAAGGGCCAACATCGACTAAGTTAATTCAACCTTATACTAAGACCTTAAAACGTATTGGTGAGTTAATAGATACTGATAGGCTAATAACAGCAAACCGTGAATGGGGCTACTTATTATCGAGAGTACAAGGGGTACAAACTAAACGTGAGTTAGCGGTATATGCGGAAAAACATAAGTGGCATCACTTAGCGGTTCAGGCGACGATTTCAGGTAAATTATGGGATCATATGGCACTTCGTTTCCCACTCGCGCATAAATGGTGGTTTGACTTCTTTAGTAAAAAACGGGGTATACCGACATCTACCATGATGGCATTAGCTCGACAAGAAAGTGCCTTAAATATTCATGCGCAATCACACGTTGGTGCGCGTGGTTTAATGCAATTAATGCCAGCAACAGCAGCGCATACAGCGAAGAAATTAGGCCGAGATTATGCTGGTAAAGAAAGCTTATTTGATCCTGGCGTTAATATTCGCTTAGGCAGTGGCTACCTAAAAATGATGCTAGATAACAATGACGATAATCGTATTTATTCTTTTGCTTCGTATAACGCAGGGCCTGGTCGCGTAAAACAGTGGAGAAAACAGACCGACGGTAAGTTAGATGTGTATAGCTTTATTGAGCAAATTCCATTTAATGAAACCCGAGGTTATGTGCAAAATGTGCTTATGTTCGATGTGTACTACAATGAACTAATGGGTAAAAAGGCACCGTTATTAACGCAGAAAGAGTTAAAAGCCCGTTATTAATAACAGTGACTTACTATCGTGATTAACCATAAAAGCCGAGTGTTGTGACACTCGGCTTTTTCTTATTTGTAATATCGAGAATTACTGGCTGATATCTTGGTGTCGATAGATTATCAAGGTACACTGCAGCAAGATGACATACCTGATGAGGTAACTATGACAACAACTTCTGATAGCCCTGACTTCACCGAGTGGCAGAATGTACTTGATTTGATCCGCCATGCTTCTGCAGAGGAGCGAGATGCGTTGTTATTCCAAGTATTATTAACTCATGATGAGCGAGAAGCATTAATTTCACGTGTGAATATCGTCCATGAATTACTCAATGGTGAACGTAGTCAGCGTAAGATCAGTGAATTATTAGGGGTCGGTGTTGCTACAATCACCCGAGGTTCTAATGAGTTAAAACATCAGGATGATGAAACAAAAGCATGGTTAGCGAATTTTCTTGCGCAGAATAAACCAGAGCAATAATCATGTTGAAAATAGGATATTGTTATTTCAACAATATCCTATTTTTTATTAGAACAATTGCGGATTAAGGAAAGGGATCAAAGCCAAGATTAACGCTTGCTGATAAACCGAGCTTCGCGTTAATAAATCATTGGTGAGCATCGCAATCGCTCCGCCTTTTTGTTTCACATTTTGTTGGTTAAACATTTCATCCATAATGTCACCTAATTCCATGCCTTGTTGTATTTTCTCAAGGGCTAATGGCGGTAACGGTAATGATGCTGAGCGTGATTCACTATATTGCCCGTCATGCTCTATCACCATCCATGCAAAGGTAAATTTGTCGTCAATCCCCGCTTCTAATCCCACAATGTAGTTAGCATCAGGACATTGTTCACGACAGTGTTTTACCCTATTTCGAGCGCCCAACAAGGTTTCTTCACTGGTAAGGGGCTGATCTCGAACACCACTTTGGGCCGCAATACCTTCAACATTAAAACAAAGCAGAGGAAAGGCGAGAGAGAAAGCATCGCGTACAGCAGCAACTTTTGCTGGGTTGGTTGAAGCGACCATAACTGTTTGCATGAGTGAATACCTAAATCAAATCGAATGCGTCTCAGTGTACTGGAAAGATATTGAGTCGGTAAACTATTGAAATGATATCGGGAAAAGGAAAATAAAAAAGCCCGCGATTTCTCGCAGGCTTTCGTATATTCGATGTTTTCTGATAATTACAGGCGATCGTAAGCCCAATCAGATTGGATGATGTAACCGTGAATTTGAAACTCATCGTTATTAACGAATAAGTTAGGAAAATCAGGTTGTGATGTAGAGAATACAACACCATCAGCGAGTTGCGTCATATGGTAAAAATCAGGCTCACTACCACGAACAGAAGCAAAAACAGGTTGCTTAGGACGGTAATCGGCTTTTTTTGTCGCTAGCGCATAGCTACCAACAGGCGCACATTGTGAAATATTTTCGTTATCGATTAACAGGCCTAAACACTCTTCACGCTCTAGGTGCTGGGGGATCGCGCGCTTGCTGATCACCTCGACAGAGCTACCGTCGTTATATGCTGAAAAGTCTTTACGATGAATAACAGGGATGTAAGTGCATGTCGCGGCACTATCTAACTCAGTACTGATTGTTGTTGTTGCTTGAGTACCTGTATCGACCTGACCTGTTAAAATATAACCAATAGAGGTATTTAATGTATCTGCAATTTTTTCTAGTTCACGAACTTCAATGCCGTACTTGCCGGATAGTTTACGGCTCATCGTGCCTTGTTGAAGATCTAGAGCTTCGCCAAGTTGTTTTTGGCTAATACCTTGAACCTTAGCTAAACGCTTAATTCTCTCTAAATATTCCATAACATTAGCTTCCTGCTTTAAAATAAGGTGAATGCAAAAGGGCATTCTTAAAAGTCATAATTGAGTTTACTTATTATTGTAATAAAGGAATCCCTTAAGCAACAAAAGTGAGATTTATCTAGGTAAAGAAATATACCCTGAGGGAAATATGGGTAAAAAAAGGGACAAAATGCGCGATTAAAAAAAAGTGACTAGAAGAGAATATCGCTAATACTGTATGAAATGTCACTGTAATAGTGGTTAGTGATTATAAGGTATTGATTAAAATAATTATATTAATAAATTCGATTGGTTTTCATGATGTCTCATTAAGGATTGATATGTATTCTGGTGCATATTTTATTTGAAATGGATATTAATAACCGTATTGGTTAGTGTTTGTAGGTATTTAATCGGTATTGTGTTTATCAATAGATATTTAATATTAAAGATCTTGACTATTCTCTCTTGGAATAAGTGTAAGTGCGGTTATCATCATAGAAAGAATTTTGAATATCAACAAAGACTGCCATGATAATTTAAATAAAATCAATGTTTAAGTTGTAGATGAGAGGTTGAGCTAAGGAATCATCGAATACACTATTACTTGTTATGCATCTAGATGCGCAGCCTGTATGCTCTTGGTTGAATTGTATTGATTAAGAGAATGCTTGGTGAGATATATAGTGGTTTCAATTATGCTTTTGGCTATGTTTGGTTGTAAGGAAGATAATGAAAAAAGTGATATTGGACCTTTATCTGATGTAGAGTCTTTTGCCCGCTCTAATGAGCAAGACGTTGTTGACAGTAATGATGCATTACCCCCAGAAAACCCTTCCGTTATAAATGATAATGTTTCTCCTCATCCTGAAGGTTCAACGGTTGTTGATGAAGACATAGAAAATCCTCAGCCTGAAGGTTCAACAGTTGTTGATGAGAATATAGAAGGAGATGAGACGCTTCCGATACCGGATCAAAATGAAAAAAAACAAGATATTAACCTACTTGTTTCAGTTGATGGTGTAACCGTTTCTCATTCAGATTTATTAGTATTTGATAAAGAAAATCGATTTATAATAAAAGATAATACTCAATATATATTACATAAAATTTCTGGCTGTAACGGTTACCTTGATAATGAATATTATATTATTAATGATATAAGTAGTTGTAACATTAATGCTGAATTTAAGAAGAAAAAATATCACGTAACATCTAACATTGAGGGTGATGGTGAGCTATTACCATCAGATTTTCATATTGAAAAAGATAAACAAATTAATGTAAGTATATCCCCTGGTAAGTTTAATAATCTGATCTCTATAAAAGGTTGTAACGGTGAATTAAATGGTGATTTTTATACCATTGATCGTGTTAATAACGATTGTAAAATAGAAGCTTTATTTGAAAAGGAACCGTTGACATCGATTAAATATGAAAATGTAAAATATACTGAGACAAACTTGCTGGTATCACCAAAAAAAACACCGATAGTTGATGCTGTTATCACTAATATAGAAAACAATGAACCGAGCAATAAATTTAACTTCACAGATATATATTTCAATTATATTGATGGCGACTGGCACATAGATAATAAAACATCATTACCTTTAAAAATGGTTTCTGTTAAGTTTGACGGTAATATAGTGCTAATACAATTATCACAACAATTACCACCATATAGTTCTGGTGTACTCGATTTTTATTCTGTATCTCCAGCAGATATTAAACTTGAAAGTCAAACTAAAATGTTTAATCCTCAAATGATTATGGGGCCTTATCAAGATTTATGTTCTGAAAAAGAAGGTGACGGTACAACGTGTTATTCTTTACCTGATGAAGTAGAAAGAAAAATTATTGAGGTCTATTTAGCTAATATGCACTTATTGGCGAATACATTTAATTATACAAAAGAAAAAGATGCTTTTTTTGAACGACGGTGCAGTTTAAATAATGAAAACTGTGATAATTATAGTGACGATTTACTTCCTATTTCACAAAGAAATTTAATGCGATTTGGTGCAGAAGGTCACCGATTAACATTAAAAGTGATGAGAAATGAATATAAAGCAGAAGGCGTTGGAGGGGGAAGTACGCCAAACTTATCGTTATTTGAAACAACGACAGGTGGGTGGGCTTCGATTTACTACAAGTACACTAAGCCTGAGTATAGTAAGTACAGGCATTTTACTAATTCAGCTTACACGACTTGGTATCATGAAATTGCTCATGGCTTTGGTTATGGGCACTCGAGTGGTATGACATATGGTTTTGCTGATTATTTTTCAGCAAGCCTCGTTTCAAATGATCTAACTGATATTGAGAGAACGCAATTACCTTTAAATCCTATTCCTGAATTATTATTAGAAACTGAATTTATAGATGATAATAAAATTAACATCGAATTTTTATCTAATACAGGCGCTGAATTAAAAAATGTAAAATTTGATGTTTTAACGTCTTGTCAATGGAACTACTCTCTTGAATATTATGACTCTTATGAAAATGACTCTGTTGTTATCCATTATGATGATGCCCCTAAGTGTCCTCTATTTTTAAGAGCTATATCGAGTGATTTAAAATTCATTGCCACTAATAAAATAAGTAAGTTTGAACTAACAACATCGAAGCAATATAAGATAAAAAATAAAACGTTTACTATTCTCAGTGATAGGCTTTTAGATAGAGAAGCAAATGGATGGGGAATTAGAAGCCTTTGCCCTTTAAATAACCATTTAGCAACGAAAGATGAGTATAGTGAATTATGGCAATACTTATATGATGCTGATAAGTTAGCATCTTTATCAAAAAAACTATATTTGGCATCAGATGGTCCCAGAGATTATGTTATTTGGCAACTTAACCTCACTATGGATGAAATGGTAGCTAAACATTATGGAATGACGAAATTGTTAAACTACCAAGGTCTGGCTTGTGTTACGGATGAACCATTAAAAGCTAATGATGAATATCAGGAACTTAATCTTGATAAAGAGTTTAATGATCCAAAGTATTGGCATACAACTGAATTAAATGATGTACTTTTTGGGAAAGTTAAAAACAAAAACTTCTGGCATGTAAGTAAAATAGAAAAAGCATTGTTTAATAAACACTATTCCCTTAAGTTAAATAATTAATTTTTTATAATAAAAAGGCCGACTCTTTCGAGTCGGCCTTAAAAATTAATAGTTATACTATTTATTATTGGGTGCAGGGGTGCGAATTAAGTAATCAAATGCCCCTAGACTTGCTTTAGCACCTTCACCCATTGCAATAATAATTTGTTTGTAAGGAACTGTTGTAACATCACCGGCTGCAAAAATACCGTTAACGTTAGTATTACCGTGAGCACCAATTTCAATCTCACCACGTGGTGTTAATGCAACGGCGGATTCTTTTAGCCACTCAGTGTTTGGCACTAAACCAATCTGAACAAAAATACCGGCAAGTTCGATGTGTTTGATTTCATCCGTGTTACGATCTTTGTAGCTGATACCTGTAACGCGAGTACCATTGCCAACCACTTCTGTCGTTTGTGCCATTTTAATAATGTCGATGTTAGGCATACTTTCTGCTTTATTGATCAACACTTGGTCAGCACGTAATGTGTCAGCAAATTCAAGCACAGTCACATGTTCAACAATACCCGCAAGATCAATCGCCGCTTCAATACCTGAGTTACCACCACCGATAACGGCTGTGCGCTTGCCTTTGAATAATGGACCGTCACAGTGAGGACAGTAAGCCACACCTTTATTGCGATACTCTTGTTCACCAGGAACGTTCATTTCACGCCAGCGAGCGCCAGTACTGATGATCACGCTACGTGCCTTTAACATTGCGCCGCTTTCTAGATAAACGTGCGTATAACCATCTTCAGTATCAGCAGCTTCAACAATGTTATTAACACGCTGCTCGCTCATAATATCAACGTTGTATTGTTTTACGTGCTCTTCAAGGCTTGCCGCTAAACGAGGGCCTTGGGTTTCTTTAACAGAAATAAAGTTCTCGATAGACATGGTATCCATTACCTGACCGCCGAAGCGCTCAGCAACAACACCAGTACGGATGCCTTTACGTGCCGCGTAGATTGCAGCAGATGCACCCGCTGGGCCACCACCGACAACTAATACATCAAATGGGGCTTTTTCGGTTAGGCTTGCCGCTACTTTTTTAGCTGCGCCCGTGTCTAACTTATTTAAAATTTCAGTAAGCGACATACGGCCTTGACCAAAGACTTCACCGTTCACATAAACAGTCGGTACTGCCATGATATTACGTTCAGTGACTTCGTCTTGGAAAGCTGCGCCATCAATCATGGTTGCTTTAATACGTGGGTTAATCGCTGCCATCATGTTGAACGCTTGCACAACATCAGGACAGTTCTGGCAAGATAATGAAATAAAGGTTTCAACAACAATATCTTGATCTAAAGCTGCGATTTGGTCGATAACCGCTTGCTCTAGTTTCATTGGGTGACCACCGCTGTGTAGTAGCGCCAATACCAATGAAGTAAATTCGTGTCCCATTGGAAGACCGGCAAAGCTCATTGAGGTCTGTTTGGTTGGGTTAACCACTTGCATTACAGGCTTACGTACACTGGCATTATTATCTTCAATAACACTCACTTTATCGTTTAGTTCTGCGATCTCGTGAGCAAGCTCATGCAGTTTTTGTGCAGTGTCACTATCATCTAAACTTAATACCAGTTGGATATCTGTTTTTAAATTTTCTAAATACGCTTTTAATTGCTGCTTCATGCTTTGTTCTAACATAATCTCGCCTTTTTAATTTATTTACGGCTTAACAGCAGATAAAGAATGCGGATCTACTGTTATACGACATATCGCCTATATAAAAAGGCTTAAATATGTTTGAAGGTATTTGAATGAATAAGGCACCAAACATGACGTTTATGCTTGATGCCTTATTACTTTTAAATAAGTGAATTATTTAAAAGTAGGATAAGTAATAAGTGAATCTATATAGAGAATAAAATCACTTATTATTATCAAAGGTAAAGAAGATTAGATCTTACCTACTAGGTCTAGAGAAGGAGTTAGTGTTGCTTCGCCTTCTTTCCATTTTGCAGGGCAAACTTCACCTGGGTGTGCTGCAACATATTGTGCTGCTTTCACTTTACGCATTAGATCATCAGCTTCACGACCGATACCTTCAGCAGTGATTTCCATTGCTTGGATAACACCTTGTGGATCGATGAGGAAAGTAGCGCGGTCTGCAAGACCTTGACCTTCACGCATCACATTGAAGTTATTAGTGATGTTACCCGTTTGGTCGCCTACCATGTAGTAGTTGATTTTACCGATAGTGTCAGAGCTGTCGTGCCATGCTTTGTGAGTGAAGTGAGTATCTGTAGATACAGAGAATACTTCAACGCCGCGCTCTTGAAGCTCTGCGTAATGGTCAGCTAGATCGCCAAGCTCAGTTGGACATACAAAAGTAAAGTCAGCAGGGTAGAAGAAGAATACCGCCCACTTACCTAAAACGTCTTTCTCAGTGATTTCTACGAATTTGCCTTCTTTGTAAGCTGTTGCGCTAAATGGCTTGATTTCTGTGTTGATCATGATGGAATCCTTTTAACTATAATTTTAAGTTTTTATGCTGTAGTGCAAATCAAATCTCTGAAGCCATTATTGTTAAAACAGCAAAATTTAGGAAATCGTTATAGCCGATACATTCAATAGCTTAAACCTATTAGGTTGAACGATTATTTTTAAACAGATGTTTAGATCGAGGCTAACGCGAGAAGATAAAGAATAGCTTTAGTTTAGGAGGGACGAGATCTGGCTCTGTTATTGAAATAAAAGGGTAATGGCAGTCAGGATCTTTAACACTCAGGCGTTCAATATTTCGATGCTCTTTGCGTTAAGAAAATAAGAAAAGAAATGACAAAATCAGATACAAAAAAGGCCACTTCCTAAGAAGTCGCCTTTAAATGTTTGTAATTAGTTCACGTTGATCTTATGAAATAATTATCTGTTTTATTGTTTATTCTACAGAGCTATTCATGCATTTACTTATAACATCTGTTGGTGTCCACGTAGTACCATCGTCAGAACAATAGTTTTCGTAAATTCCTGATTTAAATTGAATTATCTTACTCCATAGTCCTTGGGTGAGATCGCGGTCAATCCAGATGTAACGATCTTCTAGATTGGTTGCTTGGTTACGTAGTGCCGATGTTGAGTTGTGTGTAAATGAATCGGTAAAGTCTTGAGAAATGTAGTTGTATTGATCTAAGTCCTCAGGGGACATTGTTTCAAAAGCTAACGCCAAATCGCGATTGGTATATATATCTTTCTCATCGAACCTAAATTGCCCACCTTCGTCTATTTTTCCTATGTGCTCTAGGCCATTCGTACGGAAAGTTAAAATAGTTTGAGCGGTTAACGACGTCGAGTTCGTTACATCTTGGCAGTCCTGCAAAGAGGTAATGTCAGCAGCATGATGTTGGTTACGTAAACCATAGCCATCAGTCGATGCTTGTACCACTTCAATCACAGAGTTACAGCCGTCAGGTTCAATCGCAAAGTTTTCAAGCAATGTAAGGCCGCGTTCAGTCCGTTCGCGCTTCATTGAATCTTCCATTGTTTTAACTACAGTGGTTAAGTCATCTGACATGCGTTCGATACGTGCGGTGGTTGATTTGTCTTTGTATTGGACTCTTGTTACACGATGCCAATGAGTAGAGTTAGTTTCGTCTTCCATCATGTGGTTCCAATGCCCTTGCATATACTCAACGTCTGCATATACCACATTTGGATCTTGTAACATTACACGTGTTTCTTCATAAGATAACTGCATTCCCTTTACAAGGTTAGCAGCGCTAGAAGCTAACGCTGTATTACCGGATGCAATGAAATCACTGTATAGCTCTTTTACAGGTACGTTGAAGCGAAGCTGTAAACGGTACTCCTGCTCTTTCAACATCCCACTGATACGCTCGCGAGTTTCAGATTGTTCTTGAATAGTTGAGCAGCTAAGCATTCCTAGATTACTGGTTTCGAGATCTCGTTGAATATTGTCCCAAAGTATTGTTGTTAGCGGCGTGATATCACGAATATCCTTATCACTAGGTATGAATATCGCGGGCGCGATTGTCATGGTATATGCCGTTTCGACAACACCAAGATCTTCATCGATAGCACCAACAGGAACATCAACAATTGTGGGTACATAGTCAGCACAAGAAGCATCGCTATTTGATTTGATATCTAAAATATACGCACCATTGTCGCCTGTGATTGTTGTTGGTTCTCCTGCATCCAATTTACCGTTAAAGTTTAAATCTAAACCGACAGTGGCACCTTTGACATAACCATCAATGGCTTTACCTTGAATACTTCGAGTTGGGGCTGTGGTTGTGTTATCTGAATCAGAGCCACCGCCTCCTCCTCCACAGGCAGATAGCAGTAGCGTTGATAATATCGCAAGAGCAAGAGTTGATACTTTCAATATTTATCCCTTAATGAAAATATGTTTTAGATAAGTTTTATGTGTGAGGTAATCAGCGAGGCCGCATTTTATGTTGCGTGAGGAGGGAAATATAATGCTATGAATTGGAATTGTATTACGGGTAACTTTTTTGTATTGGTTATGTGTTCGTCTTCAAATTAAAAGCTATATCGTCGGTGGGAATGGGCATAGGTAGGGCATATATTTTATCCAACAGGTTGGCTTAAACTACTTAAACCCAGATTGTGCAGCTAAAGCACTAATGGCCGCAGGTTACCTGGTTCCTGATGGTGTAACCGACCACAGTGAAAAATCAGCCAGCCCGATAACACCCGCCCTCGCATGTACTGCGTGAAAGGCAGTATCTTGGCTGACTAAATAGGCGATAAACCCTGTGTGGGCTTATCGTTTGTAGTGTACTGGTTGTGCGCTTACTGGGGACGGGGCTTGTAATTGTGCTAAATGGAAAATAGTCTTGCGCTATTATCAGTAGATGATAAGATGCGTAGTTTATGTATAAACGTACAGTCTTTAGCTTGTTCAAAAGCTGTATTACGCATTCTCTAGCGCTGGTCTTTTTGATAGTTGATAGGGGAAAGTAGTGAGTGCGGGCAAACAATTCAAGTAAAAAAGCGAGTAAAGAAATGAAAAACGCAAAACAATCTCGCTGTGTGATTGGGATCAAAGGGCAAAGCTCAGACCCCGATTACCCTGTTGATATCTGGTTCGACTCGCTGAAATCGGTGGCCAATGTGCTGTCGAAAGAAAACCAGCAATTGTTAAAAGTGATTGCCGAGCAACAGCCGCAATCGGTAACTGAGCTGGCAGCACTTACCGGTCGGGCGGTGAGTAATGTGTCGAGAACATTGAAAACATTGGGCAAGTACAACTTGGTTGAAATGCAAAGCACAAAAACCATGCTTCGTCCTACAGTCATTCATCAAGAATTTTTAGTAGTAGTTAATAATGATCAATAAAACCAACGTCCTTTTACAAGCAGAAGAAATTATTAAACCCTTGGCACTTGAGCATGTGCCACAAGACAGTGACGTTGAAGCGGTAATTGACCAATGGTTACACGCCATTGCGACCGATAGCCAGTTTTACTGTAATTCAGAAATTAGCAAACCAGAACAACTCAAAGAACATGTAATAAGTCAGCTACAAAAAGATGGTTTATACACAACGAGATACGTGTTCTTTAATGAGGTATTTGGTGCTTTAAAGCTAAAGCCTGATTTTGACGGTAAGTTTCGTTTTATCGACTTATTTGCAGGAATCGGTGGGATCAGGTTAGGAGCTCAAGCCAATGGCGGGATTTGTGTATATTCTTCAGAATTCGATTCTTTCGCTCAGAATACATATTCATGTAATCATGGAGAGTATCCATTTGGTGACATAACAAAAGTTCAGGAAAAAAACATCCCTGATCACGACGTTCTTTTGGCTGGCTTCCCATGCCAACCATTCAGCTATTCAGGTCGCTGTGAAGGTTTTGAGGATAAAACAAGAGGCACGTTATTTTTCGATGTTCTTAGAATATTGGAGCAAAAAAAACCAAAGTTTGCACTTTTAGAGAACGTGAAAGGTTTTAAATCCCATAACAAAGGGGAGACTATGTTTATAGCGCTCAAAGCGTTAGAAGAAGCAGGTTATGATCCTCATTGGACTATTCTGAACAGCTACGATTATGGCGTTCCTCAATATCGTGAAAGGTGGTACTGCGTTGCTATTCGAAAGGATCTCGGTATTACTGATTTTTCATTTCCAGACTTTAAAGATAGGAAAACTAAACTTAAAGATATAATTAACTTAAGCGAAGATGACCAGTCTTTATCAATCACGGATTTTGAAAAAAATAGAATTAAATATCATTTTGATAATTATGAAAAACAGGAAAGAGTTCAGCATGACAACTCAATGTATCAACCTCATACTAAGAAAGGAAGGCATGGAGTATTTTCCTTCTTGAAACCTGATGGTTCTTTAAGGTTTCATGTCGGAGACGTTGCAAAAACTCAGATACAAGAAGCGTTTTACGCTAGCTTAGAAACGTATGCACCCACGATTATTGCTAATCGTGTCCCAAAATTATGGGATATCCAGAGAAAGCTATCTGTAGCTGAATCGCTACGTCTTCAGGGCTTCCCAGGTGAATTTCATTTCAGAGTATCTAAAGCACAAGCCTATAAGCAATTAGGTAACTCAGTAACAGTAAATGTCGTTCAAGCAATTATTAAAAATATTATAAAAGTTAAGGGCTGATTAGTATGACATACTTGTCTTTAGATAAAATCCGAGAAGCAAGAACCTATGTTGAACAAAACATAAAAAAGCCCGATACCTTTATGGGATTAGTGTTGTTTTTGATATGTGTTGTAGAAAGAAAGAGAAATGGTTCTTATCTAAAGTCAGATATGAAACGTTTTTCAGAGCTTGCAGATAATGCTTTCTACCTATCTGATGCTCAGTCGTCATACTCAGATAAGTACTGGTTTGCATTGCTCACAAATGATTGGGTCGATCAAGTCAAATATTACTTTCTCAAAGGAAATAAAGTTTCTGCAAATAAAGTTATGCAGTCACTTTTTTGGCTAGACAGCTTTGCCGAGCTTGAATCAAAAGCTAGTTTAATTTCAAGCGATATTTTCGAATTACTATTCATAGCAGATCTGGATGAATCAGATTTCAATCAAACCAGTCACGTAACAAAAGCTGATTTGTTATTAAGTTTTGGCGGAACTCCAGAAGCATTAACCATCAAATTTGATGGTTCTTTTGTAAAGAAAAAAGCAGGAGATTTAAGTGGTGCACCTTTTGGGCAGACACTGTATGCAGCTACGGAAATAAAAAAGATAATATCAATTTTTGATTTTGACTTTATAGAGAAATTCGATTTGTCCTCTACGGATGGAAGTCCAAAAGTTAATGTTGATTTGGTTGTTAAATCGATTAAAGAAAAATTTAAGTCATGGATGCTAAGTAAAGGTTTGTCTGAAAAAACCGCATCATCTTATTCAGGTTCAGGTATCACTTATTGTGACAGGTTCATAAGTAATATCTCCGCCAATGTACTTAGTTTGTATCAATTAGACTCTGAACAAGTATTAAAGGCGTTAAGTGAACTTGAGCAAGTAGCTGAATGGTTGCAAGCCGATAAAAGTGGTAATTCTATGTATAGTGCTGCTTGTAAAAAACTAGCTGAGTTCTTGGCTGAAGAGCATTCCAATCAATATACGAGCTTATCCAAACCCTTCCTTCTCTTAGCTGGCATCTCTGGTACAGGTAAAACCCGTTTTGTGCGTGAACAAGCCAAAACCTCGGGGAAGTTTGCTGAAACCTATTGTTTAACCTCGGTGCGCCCCGACTGGCATGAGCCGAGTGATTTGATGGGGTATATCTCCCGTTTAAACGGCGCTGCTGAATACATCACCACTGATGTATTGCAGTTTATCGCCAAAGCGTGGCGTGCAATTGCTGATAGTGGCTTAACCGTTGAAGTGCAAGTAAACGAAGACCAAGGCGAGCGTCTAGTGGTAACAGGTGAACGTGATGCACTTGAGCAAGTATTGCCTTACTGGTTGTGTTTGGATGAAATGAACCTTGCCCCCGTTGAGCAGTACTTTGCCGATTATTTGTCGGTGCTTGAAACCCGCGAATGGCGTTGGACAGGTGACAGCTTTACCTACAGCAGTGATGCCTTATTAAAACCCGCCACCATTAAAGAAGTTGCGGATAAAGAAAAGCTGCGTGAAGCACTAGGCTTTGATGGTGTGCAATACGATGAGCTGTGGGCACATATTTGCCAATATGGTTTAGGTATTCCGTTTAACCTGCTGGTCGCGGGCACGGTGAATATGGATGAAACCACCCACGGCTTTTCACGCAAAGTGATTGACCGAGCGCTGAGCTTTGATTTTGGTGCGTTTTTCCCTAACGACTATAACGACTTTTTCACTCCAACCAGCAGCAATAAACGCCTAAGCTATCCTATTTGGTCAAACGCCAGCAAAACAGATTTAGCCAATACCTTTGATGCTGATGGTACAAAAACTGTTGCGTTTTTATCTGCCGTTAATGCTGTACTAAAAAATACGCCATTTGAATTAGCGTTTCGTGCTTTAAATGAACTTCTTCTTGCTGTGGCCAGCAGCCAACCACAAGATGAGCTGACCCTAAAAGCCGTATGGGACGACTTTATGATGTGTAAGGTTCTGCCGCGTATAGAAGGCGATACCGACAAACTGACTACATCAAATCGCAAGGATTTGCTGGAAGAACTTAGCACTGTGCTGGCAGACCAGTTAGCCCCCATTTGGTTCGCGTCTGAAACAGACGAAGCAAACCAACGCCCTGACTTGTATCGCGAGAAAGCGATAGAGGGGGATGATGTAGATGAGCAAAAAGTGCTACGTATACCTTGCCGTTCAAAAGCGAAATTACAATGGATGAGCGCTCGATTAGCCAGTGCCACCTTCACCAGTTTCTGGCCTTAATGAGTCGGTGCTGTTTTATGCCTTTTGCAATGAATGTAACTCATAATCAAAACCAGCATAGCTATGGCGTAAGGAGTGGTAAGGAATGCCAGAGTTAATACGATTACAGACCCCTGACTTTGAGTTTTCGGTTTGGGCGAATGATATTAGCCAGCGGTTGAGCGTGTACCAGAATACAATGGCGCACAGGGCGAGCACTAATGATGTACAACCTAGCTACGAATTGCGCTTTGCGCCTGAACTGAGCAGTGTCATTGAACCGCAAGGGCTAGTTGCAGACGGTATAGATACAAGTGCGTTAGATGATAGTGGCCTTGTTGCCAATGGCTTAGCGAAACACGCTGAGTTGACATTAAATTCTCCGCTGTTTTTTGAGAATACTCAGTACCAGTTTGAATGGGTCTTTTTTAGTGAAGTCACTAATGCGCGGTTAACCCATCGCAGCCAAAGCGTGAATGAGGCGTTTCGTTTTGCTCCCGAAGTAAAAACCGCAAGGGGCGTGGTGCCCGCACGTTTAACCGGCACCATCAATACCAGCAATGATGTAGGTTGGTTGCGCTTGCCACTCACTTTTGAGCTGAATGGCAAAACACAGACTCAGCACATAGCCTTTGAAGTGCTGCCAACCAAAATGGCACTGCACCAAGACTTGCCCGCTATGTATCAAACCATCGACAAAGTTTACCCTCTTTGGCGCTTTAGTTTGGTAGAAAAAACGGAACAAGACGCAGCGACTAGCCAGCATCGTGGGCATTTTCCACTGATGTGGTTGGCTAATTTTGCCGCGTTAAAGGAGCGTTTTGAGCAAGGCTTAAAAGTAATTTGTGCTGCACCGCATAGCCGTTTGCAACCGACGGTTACCAATATCAAAGCGGCCAAATTAAAAGCCCGTTTGCCTCATAAGTTAGCGGAGCAAGTCAAGCAAGACTTTGCTAATGGCCAGTACGATAAACGCTATGCAGTCGAAAAAAAGCAACTGAGTGTGGATACCCCAGAAAACCGCTTTATCAAAATGGCGGTGAGTAAAAGCAAGCGGCAATTAGCGGAGTTTGAACAAAAGCTTAGGAAAAGTAACCAAGCACCAGAACGGCAACGGTTGTCGGATTCATTTTTAAATGAACTACATAGTTGGCAACAACCGCTGCAAAAAGTGTTAGGTCAAAGTTTTTTAAAAGAGGTTGGTGCATACACAGGGTTAAGCCGCGAGTCGTTAGTGCTTCAGCAAAAAACCGGTTACAGCGCGGTGTATCGCGTTTGGCAGGAGCTGAAATTTTATTTAGATGTGTTTGGTAATCAGTCGAGCATTTCAATGAAATCAGTGGCTGAGATTTACGAAGTGTGGTGCTTTTTGTGTTTGAAACAGATTTTAGAGCAGGACCTTGGCTTTGAATTGGTGAAAAACAGTGCGACGAAGCTCGCCCCAAATGACTTTTTTGAGTACCAACTTAAAGATGGCTTTGCCGGTGCCTTTCGCTTTAAGCGCAGTGATGGCGTGACCGCTAGGCTGGCACACGAGCCTAAATTTACCCAAAAGGGCAAATCAATACGCTCGTATTTGGTTAACCAAGAGCCGGATATTGTGTTGGAAGTGACATTGCCTAAAAGCGCCCATTTAACAAAAGCAGACTCGGGCTCATCAGAAGAAAAGCAGTTTATTTGGCTGTTTGATGCCAAGTACCGTATTAAGACCGATAAAAACCGCTTTGATGACAGCAATGAAAATATTGAAAGTACGGATTACGTACCGGACGATGCCATCAACCAAATGCATCGTTATCGTGATGCTCTGATCCGTTTATCAGAGCCGCGCTTATCTGAGTTTTCATCCAGTTCAATCACAGGTCAGCCTATCAAGAAAAGTCGCCCTGTTTTTGGTGCGTTTGCTTTATACCCAGGCTTTTTTGATCAAGCCACAAAACCCAACCCCTACGCAGCCGCAATAGAAGAGGTGGGTATTGGTGCGTTTGCACTCTTGCCTAGCCAGACTGAGAGCGGGTATTCCGGTCACCAGTGGTTGCTAGAGTTCTTGCAAGCCCAAATTGGCACAGCACCGAATGCACAAACAGGGAAAGACAATGAGGTGATGTACCCTGTGCCTGGCATGGCGGAAAGGCTTTACGTACAAGAAGCAGCACGCATACCTTATTACGGCATGCGCCAAGTGCTGTACCCTGATTTGACGATGACCGTGGCATTGAGTGGGCAACGTGGCCGTGATAATGGCTACTTTGAAAAATTTGAGCAAGGTACAGCGCAGTGGTATCACCTTCCTCAAAGTACGTTTTTGCAGAAATTTAAGCAGCATATTGCCGAGGAAATTCGTTATTTAGCGTTGGCGTCTACTTCAGACACTCAAAGTTCAACCAAGCAAATTGACAAACTTTGGCCGGTTAAACGAGTCACAGTGTTACCACGCTACACCATTACCGAAGAGCAAGCGGGTAAGAAGTCAGGTTCTGCTGATTTGTATTATTTATTTGAACTCGGAAAACCGCTAACGCTGCAAACGCCAGTGACCAACGTGCCACATCGCCCAATGAAAAACTCGATGAAACTAACCACGTTAACTCGCCTAGAGAGCGTCACTAAGTTTGCTGAGGTCGAAAAAGTCTACGAAGAGGCAATGGTGTGAGCTAGTTTTATCAATTATGCAGAAGGTAAAGTGAGTGACTGGTTCGGCCTGAGCACCATAGACACTTTTTATGATAAAAATGCAATCAAACGATAATGAGTTAAACCACGGTAAAGGGAAGTCGTTACAGCGACGAATTTAGTAAATAATGAGTTCAGGTAATTCGCTTGGCTTGAGGGAAGCCATGTTTTCTTTCTTAGGCTTTTTGAATGCAGCTTTGATACCTGTTAGTGGGTTTGCCGCAAAATCCATTATCTCATTTAAACGCTGTGCTAATCGTTTTACTGTTTCGAGACTGCCTTTTGCTTCAATCGGCGTATTCGACGATAGGCTAGGGAAGATGTGTCGCTCAAGTGAACGCCGTATATCAACAGCATAGTTAGGTGTAATGCCACCTTGTTTAATCTCAAACCATTCTTTAGCGATATTAAGTAAAGTGTATTGATGAATGATTTTGTGTTCTTGTTGTTTCCGTTTTTTATCTTCTTGAGGGGCGATACCTTACGGGCGATAGCAAATGAGAGATCGGAGTATTTACCTAGACTTAGGTTGGTAAGACGTTTCTTTATAGGATGAGTGTAGTTGAGTAACCACAGTTTAGAGCCGTTTGTTTAAACTCTAAAACGAAGTCCATCACCATTAGAGAGCGTATATTATATCTCTTTTGGTTTAGCGGCTTTGATTTCCTTATCTGTTAGCCTTGCTGTTGTTCTTGCCATAATGGGTACACCAAATTACTACGTTAAATTTAGTGTACCTTTCAGTGTACCTATAAATCACAGATGCGACTGGACATCTTAGGAAGCCATAGATACAAGAAAGCCCACTAAAACAATGTCTTAGTGGGCTCTCTGGACGTCCTTGGACGTCTTCGTATACGAATTTGGTGGAGCTGG
Source organism: Photobacterium sp. GB-210 (assembly GCF_003026075.1). NCBI lineage: Bacteria > Pseudomonadati > Pseudomonadota > Gammaproteobacteria > Vibrionales > Vibrionaceae > Photobacterium > Photobacterium sp. GB-210. Next base: position 121,122 of record NZ_PYNU01000008.1, read on the forward strand.
CGGGATTTGAACCCGCGTCCAAAATCAGTCTAACAGATGGCGCTACATGTTTAGTCAATCTTTATTCTCGTATCCACACTGCGAATTGACACGCTATGCTAATACATACCAGAATTCTATTTCGCGGTTCATCTCTCTAGTCAAAGAATCCCTCGCTATCTCGTTTGGGTTTGAACCCCTGTTATTCCCCGTCTTACAAGCGGAAGCTAGGGCAGGAGCGCTCTTAGCAGGGTATTAAGCTGCTAGTGCGTAGTTTTCGTCGTTTGCGACTATTTTTTTGCGGCTGTTTAACGAGGCAAACCGCACCTCGACATGCTCCACAAGCCTTCGTGATCCTGTCGAATCCTGAATCAGCCCCAGATGCGTTTGATGTTAGCAGAATAATTAACTAGGTCAACAGGTATATTATAATTCAATGACCAAGTGATTGATTACTATTCAAATGCTAACATCATGTTGTACTAAGTAACTTAACGGTTATTACCCTTCAAGATTCTTGCTTTGTCGCGCTGCCAATCTTTCGCTTTACTATCAGCACGTTTGTCATGCAATTTCTTACCACGAGCAGTACCAATTTTGATTTTTACAAAAGAGGTGCTCCAGTACATGTTTAGGGCAACGATAGTATCACCTTCACGGTTTACTGAATCCGCTAACTTTCGAAGTTCGCGGCGGTTAAGCAATAGCTTACGTACGCGTGTTGGATCGGCAACCACGTGGGTCGATGCTGCATTTAATGGAGAAATGGTTAAGCCAGAAATAAAGGCTTCACCGTTACGTAAGAAAACATAACTTTCTGTCATGTTTACTTTACCGTCACGGATAGCTTTTACTTCCCATCCTTGTAGAACCATACCGGCTTCGTATTCATCACCGATGGCAAATTCGAATCGAGCGCTTTTATTTTTGGCAATCGTATTGCTACTTTTTTTTGGTTTTTTAGCCATGTTGACCTCATCGAGTCATTGTTGCTGTCCCAGAACAAAATCTAATATAGGTGATTTTTCTGGTCGAATAAGCTATTGAAGTTACCATATTTAAAGCTTGTAACAATAGCTATTTTGGCAGATCGCTGAGTAATGGTATTATAGTGCCGTCTCTTTAAGCGCAATGGCTTTGAGCCTAAAGAGCTGTCTGTTCGATGAAGGAGAAACTATGCCGCAGATTAGTCGCTCTGCACTAGTTCCGTTTAGTGCCCAGCAAATGTTTGAACTTGTAAATGATGTAGAATCTTATCCAGCTTTCTTACCCGGGTGTGCTGGCAGTAAAGTTATTGAAAGTTCGACAAGTCATATGATGGCATCGGTTGATGTTGCGAAGGCGGGTATTCGAAAAACATTTGTTACGCATAATAAATTGGTCGATTTTAATCAAATTAATATGCAGTTAGTCGATGGCCCTTTCCGTAAGTTAGTGGGTGGGTGGACGTTTACAGAATTAGATTCAACGGCATGTAAAATTGAGCTTAACCTTGAATTTGAATTTACTAGCAGTTTGATAGATGCGGCTTTTGGTAAAATTTTCCGCGATCTAACCGGTAGTATGGTACAGGCCTTTACTCAGCGAGCAAAAGAAGTTTATGCATTCTGATCAACCATTAATCCATGTTGAGGTTGTTTACGCATTACCCAATATGCAGCGCGTGTTAAAACTAGCAGTTGTTGCTGATACGCCCATTCAAGAAATAATCGAACAATCTGGCATTTTAGCCATGTATCCTGATATTGACTTAAAGAAGAATAAAATTGGGATTTATAGCCGAAATGTGAAGCTAGATAGTACAGCAAGGGAAGGGGATAGAATTGAAATTTATCGCCCATTAGTTGCAGATCCCCGTGAGATCCGCCGTAAGCGCGCAGAGCAGGCTAAATTAGAAGCGGATAAAAACAAATAAACCTTAATATAGCCATTTTTTAGATATAAAAAAGCTCGCATCAGCGAGCTTTTTTGTTATGCGTATAACAAGGCTATTGATTCATAGGATCCATGAAGTTAGCACCTTGTTTGAAATCTCCTTTCATACTAACAAGCTGGGCTTGTGGGTTGAAAGTTAAAATCAGATTCTTCTGGATCGGCTTATCATGGCCGTTCTTTTCATAGAAGATATAGTTCCATCTGTCTGGGTAACTTGGGTCTACCAACATAGGTGTGCCCAGAACATATTGAACTTGTGCTTTTGTCATACCGACACGAAGCATATCAACGCTTTTTTGTTCTACGTAGTTGCCTTGGTCTATATCAATACGATAGACCAAACGTTCAGCGATTGAACAGCCACTAAGTAAGCCCAACGCTAGGGTTAGGGCTGCAATGTTTTTCCAAGTCATAGCATCCTGGCTTTTTAGCTTTAACTGCTGCGATGATAAACAAGGTCTATGCAGAAGTAAAAAGCGGTAAAGAAAAAAAGTAAATAATTTTGATATTCGACTATTACTTCTCGTAATAGTTGCATCTGTGTCTTAGTTTATTTCATAACCGCAAAATAAGCGAAACTTAATCAAGCTGCAATGAGTAACTCTTTTGCATTGGCTAATGTTCGTTCTGTAATTTCGCTGCCACCAAGCAGGCGCGCTAATTCAGCAATACGATCTTCTTCTGTTAGTGGGCGCATATTCGTTTCTGTCTGTCCTTCCGCTGTTTTTTTCGCCACAAACATGTGTTGATGCCCACAACCTGCAACTTGCGGTAAGTGTGTGACACACATGACTTGGGTTGATTCACCTAAGGTTCTTAGCATTTTTCCGACAATCGCAGCGGTTGGTCCACTGATACCCACATCGACTTCATCGAAAATTAGACTTGGTGTTTCTACTTTTTGCGCTGTGATCACTTGAATTGCAAGTGATATACGTGAAAGCTCACCCCCTGATGCGACTTTACCTAGCGGCTGTAAAGGCTGACCTGGGTTGGTTGAAACTAAAAAGCTAATACTGTCATAACCAATAGGGCTTAGCATACGTTCAGGATCGCTGGTGATATTAATCGAGAACTCACCGTGTTCCATGCTAAGCGTATGCATACTTTCAGAGATCTTTTGATCTAGCTCTTTCGCATAACGTTGGCGACTTTTGCTTAGCTTTTCGGCAGCCAGAAGGCACTTTTGGCGTAATGCTTCTACGTTTTCTGCCATTTCTTCTAAACGTTCATCACTACAATCAAGGTTATCTAACTCTTTAAGTAGATCTTGATGCTTTTGGTATAATTCGTTTGGCATCACGTAGTGTTTACGCGCCATCGACATGATTTTAGCTAAGCGCTCTTCTAAATAGATCAAGCGATGTGGATCCATATCCAAATTATCAAGATAGCTGCGGAGTTCTTGGCTTGCTTCTTGTACTTGAATAATGGCCTCTTCAAGCATTTGTGGGATCACATTTAGGTTATTGTCATATTCACCTAAATTGCACACTTGTTGAGATGCCATTTGAAGCAGTTGCAGCGCGTTACCATCGTCATTGTCATAAAGCATTGATAATGCCGTTTGGCTTGCAACCGCTAATTCACCACTATTTGATAAGCGTTTGTGCTCTTCTTCTATCTCGTTGAATTCTTCTTCACCGAGTGCGAGCTCATCTAATTCTTTTACTTGATACTGTAATAGTTGTTTTTGTGCTTCGTTTTCTTCGCGGCTTTGGGTTAAGCGTTTTAATTCATTATGCGCTTGACGCCAGCGTTGATACGTTTTACGGGTTTTATCAAGTAACGAATGGTGGCCTGCATATTGATCTAGCATGTGCTGCTGATATTCAGGACGCATTAATTGCTGGTGGGCATGTTGTCCGTGAATGTTGATCAGCAATTGCCCTAATGCTTTTTGCTGTGAAGCAGGGACTGGGCTGCCATTAATAAAGCCACGAGAGCGACCTTCTTTGGTGATCACACGACGTAAGATACATTCTTCGCCATCCATTAAATCGTTATCTTCTAGCCAACGTCGAGCGGCTTGGTTATTGGCCAGTAAAAAAGCGGCAGATATTTCTGCTTTATCTTCATTAGGACGAACCATAGTTGCTTCTGCACGATCACCAAGGCATAAGCCAAGTGCATCGATCGCGATGGATTTACCTGCCCCCGTTTCACCTGTAATGGTGGTCATACCGGGTTTAAGTTCAAATTGAAGCGTTTTAACAATGGCAAAGTTAGAGATAGTCATGTGTGCCAGCATGTGTTCACCTGTTTAAATCAACACCTGTTTTTACATACAGTATATACTGTATCTATAACCAGTAAAGTGTTGGGTGAAAAAATATGCTGAAAAATTTGATTTAGGTTAAGTTTATGAAATGCAGATAGAAATAAAGCCAGTGCGAGGCTGGCTTTATGAAAGTTTTTATTCTACTGAAGGATAATTCAGGATCAGAAAAGACGGCTTGACCAACCTAGCTTTCCTCTTAGCACGTTGTAGTAGCTGTAATCTTTGGGGTGGATCAGTTGTAACCTGTCTTTACTTTGGTAAATGTGGATTTCATCACCAGGGCTAACAGGTAAAGAGACTTGCCCATCACAGCTGACTTCAAGCGTACTACCATTGTTAGGTGAAACCAGCAGCTTAATACAGCGATCGCCATCAACCACTAAGGGGCGGCAAGAAAGCGTATGTGGGAACATTGGCACCAGGGCTATCGCATTTAAACTCGGTGACAAGATTGGACCACCGCCTGATAATGAATAAGCCGTCGAGCCTGTTGGTGTCGCAATAATCAACCCATCAGAACGCTGTGAGAAAGCAAAGCAATCATCAATGTAGACTTCAAATTCGATCATATGAGCGATTTTATCTGGGTGAAGTACGGCTTCATTTAATGCGGCATTTCGACTTTTAACTTGTCCATGACGATGCACTTCTGCTTCAAGCAAGAAGCGATCTTCTTTTATAAATTCGCCTTTGAGTACTCGACTAAGCGGTTCTTCAAAGTCATCTGGGTCAAGATCGGTAAGAAAACCAAGGTTACCGCGGTTCACACCAATGACGGAAATATCAAAACGAGAGAGAACACGTGCTGCGCCCAGCATATTACCGTCACCACCAACAACAATGGCAAGATCGGCTTTTTCACCTAAGGTGAGCAAATCACAAAAACACTGTTCAGGGATCTCAAGATCATCTGATAGACGATGATCGAGTAACACGGTGTAGTTTTGTGCCACTAACCATTGATATAGGCTCATGTGAGTCTGTAATGCATCAGGGTTACGTGGTTTACCTATTAACGCAATGGTGTCAAAAATTCGCGTCATCTCTTTGTTCCAACATCTAATAGTGAGGGCAGTATAGCCTTAGAAAAAATAACTTGTCGCTGTTTGTTATCAATATTGGGTTGAATCATTGAACTTCATCCCCATAATATGCCCAAGACTGTTGAAAAGTAGTGGCGTAGAATAGCCTACTGCTGATTATACATACCCAATTATCTTGGCGGAGAACCAACGCATGACTAACAAAAACCACAATGTACAGGATGAGCAGCTAAATGATGCAGTTGACGCTGTTGAAGTAGAAGCTGTAGAGGGTGAGTTTGTTGAATCAGAACAAGAACTATACGAATCTCGCATTGCTGAGCTAGAAGCGGCGTTACTGTCAAGTGAAGCACAAGCTAATGAAGCGAAAGATGCAGCATTACGTGCACGCGCAGAAGGCGAAAATATTCGTCGTCGTTCAGAGCAAGAAATTGATAAAGCACGTAAGTACGCATTAAACAAATTTGCAGAAGAATTATTACCTGTTATTGATAACCTTGAGCGTGCACTTGAGATGGCAGACAAGACTGATGAATCATCAAAAGCGATGATGGAAGGTGTTGAGCTAACGCTTAAAACAATGACAGATACCGTTGCTAAATTTGGTTTAACGCAAATTAACCCACAAGGTGAAGCGTTTAACCCTGAATTCCACCAAGCGATGGCTATTCAAGAAAGCACTGATTTTGCACCAAATACTGTAATGATGGTGATGCAAAAAGGTTATGAGCTAAATGGCCGTGTGATCCGTCCTGCAATGGTGATGGTATCTAAAGCTGCGGCAGGTAACGTAAATACTCAAGCGTAATAACTGTTATCTTTTAGCGTATAAAAGCCCACTTCGGTGGGTTTTTTTATTTTTTTTGAAAATATTTTTGTTTTACCCTTGAAAAGCATTCTGGCGGCCTTATTTAGTAGTCATAAGACATTAAACATATTTGTCACGGGTAAAGCCCGAACCGCTAACCTTAGAATCCGTTCTAGGTGTAGCAAATAAATATAACGAATTTCGGAGATAGTCTGATGGGTAAAATCATTGGTATTGACTTAGGTACTACAAACTCTTGTGTAGCAGTACTTGACGGCGACAAACCACGTGTAATCGAAAACGCAGAAGGCGAGCGTACAACAGCATCAGTTGTTGCCTACACTCAAGATGGTGAAACGCTAGTTGGTCAACCAGCAAAACGTCAGGCAGTAACAAACCCTGAAAACACACTATTCGCAATCAAGCGTCTAATCGGTCGTCGTTTTGAAGACGAAGAAGTTCAGCGCGATATCGAAATCATGCCTTACAAAATTGTTAAGGCTGACAACGGTGATGCATGGGTAGAAGCAAAAGGCCAAAAAATGGCTGCTCCTCAAGTATCTGCTGAAATTCTTAAGAAAATGAAGAAAACAGCTGAAGATTACCTTGGCGAACCAGTTACTGGCGCAGTAATCACAGTTCCTGCTTACTTCAACGATGCACAGCGTCAAGCAACAAAAGATGCTGGCCGTATTGCAGGTTTAGATGTTAAACGTATCATTAACGAACCAACAGCTGCTGCACTAGCTTACGGCTTAGACAAGCAAGGTGGTGATCGCACTATCGCTGTTTACGACCTTGGTGGTGGTACATTTGATATTTCAATCATCGAGATCGATGAAGTTGAAGGTGAGAAAACATTTGAAGTTCTAGCAACTAACGGTGATACACACCTAGGTGGTGAAGACTTCGATACTCGTCTAATCAACTACTTAGTAGAAGAATTCAAGAAAGATCAAGGCATCGACCTTAAGAACGATCCTCTTGCGATGCAGCGTCTAAAAGAAGCAGCAGAAAAAGCGAAAATCGAACTATCATCTGCACAACAAACTGATGTAAACCTACCTTACATTACAGCAGATGCAACTGGTCCTAAGCACATGAACATCAAAGTGACTCGTGCAAAACTAGAATCTCTAGTTGAAGACCTAGTTCAACGTTCTCTAGACCCACTAAAAGTTGCGCTAGCTGATGCTGACCTAACTGTTGGTGACATCACTGATGTTATCCTAGTTGGTGGTCAAACTCGTATGCCTATGGTTCAAGCTAAAGTAACTGAGTTCTTTGGTAAAGAGCCACGTAAAGACGTTAACCCTGATGAAGCGGTTGCTGTAGGTGCTGCTGTTCAAGGTGGTGTACTTGCTGGTGATGTTAAAGACGTTCTACTTCTAGACGTTACTCCACTATCTCTTGGTATTGAAACCATGGGTGGCGTGATGACTAAGCTTATCGAGAAGAACACAACTATCCCAACAAAAGCGAACCAAGTGTTCTCTACTGCTGAAGATAACCAAAGCGCGGTAACTATCCACGTAATTCAAGGTGAGCGTAAGCAAGCAAGCTTCAACAAGTCTCTAGGTCAATTCAACCTAGAAGGTATTCAGCCTGCACCTCGTGGTATGCCACAAATCGAAGTAACATTCGACCTTGATGCTGATGGTATCCTAAACGTATCTGCAAAAGATAAGACTACGGGTAAAGAGCAGAAGATCACTATCCAAGCGTCTGGTGGTCTAAGCGATGCTGATATCGAGAAAATGGTTCAAGAAGCTGAAGCTAACAAAGAAAACGACAAAAAGTTTGAAGAGTTAGTAACTGCTCGTAACCAAGCTGACCAGCTAATTCACGGTACTCGTAAGCAAATCGAAGAAGCGGGTGACGCACTTCCTGCTGATGAGAAAGCAAAAATCGAAGCTGCTGTTGCTGAACTAGAAGAAGCACGTAAAGGCGAAGATAAAGAAGCAATTGATGCGAAAGTTCAAGCTGTAGTTGCTGCTTCTCAAAAGCTAATGGAAATCGCTCAACAGAAAGCACAAGCTCAACAAGCTGATGGCGCTGGTGAGCAACAAGCTAAGCAAGACGACGATGTTGTTGATGCTGAGTTTGAAGAAGTTAAAGACAACAAATAAGAACGTTATTAATATCTATTAATTAACATCTTATTTAAATTACGGGCGTTTGAGGTTACTCTAACGCCCGTAACTATATCTAGCCAGGTGACAATCAAGTTATGTCTAAACGTGATTTATATGAAGTGCTAGGCGTAGCCCGTGACGCAGGTGAGCGTGACATTAAAAAGGCTTATAAGCGCTTAGCAATGAAGTTCCACCCCGACCGTAACCAGGGTGACGACGAGTCAGCAGAGAAATTCAAAGAAGTTAAATATGCTTATGAAATTCTAACTGATGGCCAAAAACGCGCAGCTTACGATCAGTACGGCCATGCAGCCTTTGAACAAGGTGGAATGGGCGGCGGTGGCGGCGGCTTCGGCGGCGGTGCAGACTTTAGCGACATCTTTGGTGATGTGTTCGGCGATATCTTTGGTGGTGGCGGTGGTCGTCGTCAACAACGCGCACAGCGTGGCTCAGATCTTCGTTACAACATGGAACTGACGTTAGAAGAAGCTGTTCGCGGTTGTTCAAAAGAAATCCGTGTACCTACCTTAGTAGGTTGTGACTCTTGTGATGGTTCTGGTGCAAAAAAAGGTTCATCAGCAACAACATGTGGTACTTGTCACGGTGCTGGCCAAGTACAAATGCGTCAAGGTTTCTTTGCGGTTCAACAAACTTGTCCACACTGTCATGGTCGTGGTCAAATTATCAAAGATCCATGTAATAAGTGTCATGGCGAAGGCCGTGTAGAAGAAACCAAAACGTTATCCGTTAAAATTCCTGCAGGTGTTGATACTGGCGACCGTATTCGTCTTACTGGCGAAGGGGAAGCGGGTGAATTTGGCGCTCCAGCAGGTGACTTGTACGTACAAGTACATGTAAAAGAACACAACATTTTCCAACGTGATGGCAATAACCTACATTGTGAAGTACCTGTAAGCTTTACAATGGCGGCATTAGGTGGGGAAGTTGAAGTTCCAACCCTTGATGGCCGTGTCAGCTTGAAAGTACCCGCTGAAATGCAAACTGGTCGTATGTTCCGTATGCGTGGTAAAGGTGTTGATTCTGTTCGTGGCGGTATGACGGGCGATCTTATTTGTAAGTTAGTGGTGGAAACGCCTGTTAACTTAAGCTCACGCCAAAAAGAATTGCTTCAAGAACTTGAAGAAACGTTTGGTGGTAAAGCTGCAAGTAAGCACAAACCAAAATCAGAAGGTTTCTTCAAAGGTGTGAAGAAGTTTTTTGATGATTTAACTCACTAAAAGTAGTTAAACAGTGAATTTTAAAAGCCGACGTGATGTCGGCTTTTTTATTTCCAGCAATCAGCTTGATCTGTAGTAGTAGATGTTTCGCCATTACTTTTTAATATTAGATTTGAGCATATATCTGCAGATTGCAAACTAGTTTTTGACGCAGTTAAACTGTAGTTAGTTGATGTGCTTGTAATCGTATAATTATAACGCTCACCAGAATTATCACACTGGCTGCAGATACTTGCAGATAATGATCCTGATGAAGGATACGCAATACCTTTCGTTTTATTTTCTTCAATATTGAGTTGAATCATTACTAAGTCAGCCATTGCTTTATTGCGATGGCTCTTTAGAACATGGCTTTGATAAGAAGGGTAGGCGATAGCTGTTACTATACCTATGATCGCCACTACAATTAACATTTCGATCAGAGTCACGCCTTTTTGTGTAGTCATCATCCTTAATCTCTTTATTTTACGAGTTCCCTCGATATCTGATTTTTATCTTGTCCTTGCTATTTTGCGTTGATGTTAATCTATGAATCAAGGTGTTCTTAAGGATCAAGGACAGCATTAAAAAGGATTTGAGGAATGGCTCGCGAAAAGGATTCTTATTTACATAGTATACATTGTAGTGAATTTCGATTTAATGGCTTTACTCTGTTAGAACTGATGATCACTCTTAGTATATTATCAATCCTATTAATGACTGCTGCACCTTCATTCACGCAATTATTAGAAAAAAATAAAGTTAAAAATATTAGCGCTGATATAGAGGGTTTTTTATTACAAGCAAAATCCGAATCTGTAATGAGAAATGAGCCTCTCAAAGTTAAATATATTAGAGATTCAGGAGATATAACTGAATATCATAATGATGGACAGTGGGTATTAGCATTACTACCAGCCTCTTCAGTTGCATCAACAATATCAAATGCAAAATCTGATGCTATTCAAATTATTTTAGGTAACAAATATAAAGGTATAAATTTTAAAGTATCTATGTCTTCCTATTTAACGATGGACTCGTCTAGAGGAACGCCAAATACTACTGGACAGTTTTATTTCTACATAACTGATAGCTCTAAAGAAGTACAAGTTATTTTAAATAGATTGACAGGTAGAATTCGAAGCTGTTCTGTTACTAGCGGAGGTGCTTATGAATTTAAACCATGCTAATAAATATAAACAACAAGGTATTTCTCTAATAGAGCTAATTGTTGCATCATCAATTAGTTTAATCGCTATTGCTACTGTTGGGAGTATATATATAGCTGGGAATAAGATGGCTGTAGCGAGAACATCTCAGTTACTGATTAAACAAGATGTAAATGACACATTAAAGCATATTGCAACTGAAATACGTAGAGCGGGATATACCACTACGCTTGATGAGCCTGTAACGCTATCAGGTTCATCTTCAACGATCGACTCATCTGCTACTAATATTGGTTTTGTATATGAAGATGAAAATGGGAAATGGCGAGGAATAAAGTTCCAACAAAAAAACACATCAGCTGGAACTAAAACAATACAAATATGCCAAAAAATATCTTCCTCTTCTGCACTCTCAACTATGACAGATTTTACATTTAGTAATTTATGTAGTGGTGCAGAAGTAGCATCATTGATTGATTATAAAAATATCAACATTAATAATTTTAATGTGTCGACTTCTGTTATATCTACCGCTCAATCAACAGCAATGAAAGTGGATGTTTTTTTAGATGCAACCTTGATTGGTACAACATATACGCATGCAGGGAAAGTTTCTGTTGTATTAAGGAATATACAATGATTACAAAGCAGCATGGAATGGTGAGTTTATCTATTGTTAGTGTTTTATTAATAGCATCTTTGCTATTTTCATTAGCTTCATCAAAACAAGTTTATTATCAAATCAAGCGTGCTCAAAATACTATATTAGAACGTCAAGCATTCTGGAATGCTGAAGGTGGTTTAGAGTGTGCTTTTACTGAATTAAAGCAAAAAAATATAAAACCTACGGAATCAGCATTTAGTCATGTATGTAATGATTTGGCACCTTCGCCTGCATTAATGATTAACTCTTATCCAGCTGTGGGTGAGCATACTGAATATCAATTGATAAGTCGTTATAGCTCTGATGGATCAATACAAGAGATTAATAAAAGTATTGGTTATGGAGGTGGTGGTGTTCTTAGTACTATTGAAACAAGCGCTTCTATTGAATTAACAGGCTCTCAGCACTTTGTTCCAAATAAAACAGAGGATAAAGCTTCTGATGGAAAATATAAGTGTAAGTCTGTTGTATCTGGTGGCACGGTAAATTACGTCGCATCAATATCAGGGACTGACGAACACTTTTTCACAGTCGATTCAACAACTAGCGCACATGGAGGTGGAGGATTAGGGGCTCCTTCTTTTGAATGTAATAGTGCCTATCTTTCTAATTTATTCGATCCTGCTAAACCGCCAAGTGCTTTTTCAATTACTCCTGTTAAAGGAGGGGATATTTTAGAGAATGAGACAGTTGATGTTTTTAAGGCGCTATTTAACAAAGATATATCAGAACATGCCTCGGTTAGGGAAGATATAAAAAACGATACTGTCGGTATTGTTATCGGTGATAATGCTTTAGATAAAACATCAGGAGGCTGGATTAAAAATTGTCATACGAAGGTTGATAATGCTTATAAAAACGGAAAAAGACGTATTTGGATTGATGGTAACTGTGCATTAACAGGAGCTATTTTTGGAACAGCTATTGAATCAAATAATGATGAAGCAGTTCAGTTGATTGTATTTAATGGTGTTTTATTTACAAAGGCAGTTACTTATTTTAATGGAATTCTCTATCAGTACGTGAGTACTTCATTAGATGTACTTACAGCTTGGGAAAATTTATTTAATGAAAGTACCGATATAGGTGTGCTTCCAGGTAGTTTTTTACAAAGTCATCTGACAGCCGATTATGATCAGATGCCCTTTTTAGCTGAAGGTTCCGTATATATTGATGGTGGCGTTGGAATTGATGCGATAGGAAGGACAATAAAGATTAATGGCTCAATTATTCCTTCTTATAATAAAGGAAAAGTTACAAAACATAGCACCCAGTTAAAATGGGAAAAGGGATCTTGGCATGATTTCTAATCAAAAAGGATTTAGCCTTCTAGAAAGTTTAATTGCTCTTGTTGTACTTTCAGTCGGTGTTCTAGGGCTTGTGAAATTACAAATATATATAGATAGAAAGGCTGATTTTGCATTGAACTCTTTGGAGGCATTACAACTTGCAGAGGATAAGCTTGAGTTTTTTAGAGCAAGAGCAAATATCAGTGGTGGTACAAATACCTTATATTTTGATGACCCTGTTTTAGCTGATGGAAGTTATCCGATAGAAAACATTGTTGTCTCTGGCTCTTCATATACATTTAAGAGAAGTTGGGAGATAGAGGATAAAATGAAACCGGCAGGATCAACAAATGCTGATGCAAAAGTTATTGCTGTCGACGTCCAATGGGTTGATCGATGGGGTAACACTTCTAATGTAGCGTTAAAAACATTATTTTCTCGTTACAGTGAGTTTGATTAACCTGCCTAAATTTTTGTCAATAAATACTTTTAAAAGTCGTTTTGAATAAAAAATATTCAAACGATTTTTTTTTATCAAAAAAATATTGTCAGCAAAGAAAATACTCCTATAATGCGACCTCACTGACACGGAGCAAGCCACTGGCTAGCAACCAAATCAGTATTGTTCTTTAACAATTTGACCATGCAATCTGTGTGGGCACTCGTTGAAAAGTTAAGTCGAAAGATTTATCAATGATACTAGTGACCAATTGATACGTAAGTATCAGCACAGTCAATTCATTCATCATTTTATGATGAATTAACAGTATTCATTGAGCCGGTCGCCTTTTTACAAGAGCGGCCACAAAAACTTTAATTGAAGAGTTTGATCATGGCTCAGATTGAACGCTGGCGGCAGGCCTAACACATGCAAGTCGAGCGGTAACAGATTGATAGCTTGCTATCAATGCTGACGAGCGGCGGACGGGTGAGT
>NZ_PYNU01000009.1:0-132346 GCF_003026075.1 Photobacterium sp. GB-210
GGAGAGCATCATCGACATCAGCTACACCATCGCCGTCATCATCGGTATCTTTGTTGTTACCAATACCATCGCTATCGGTATCTACTGATTCTGTGCTATCGAGCGGGAACACATCATCAGCATCAGCGATACCATCATTATCGTCATCAGTATCTTTGTTGTTACCAATGCTATCGCCATCAGTATCAACGGACTCTGTTTTATCTAGAGGGAGAGCATCATCGACATCAGCTACACCATCGCCGTCATCATCGGTATCTTTGTTGTTACCAATACCATCGCTATCGGTATCTACTGATTCTGTGCTATCGAGCGGGAACACATCATCAGCATCAGCTACACCATCACCGTCATCATCGGTATCTTTGTTGTTACCAATACCATCACTATCAGTGTCTAACCACTCAGATGAATCATCAGGAAAAGCATCTTTAGCATCAATAATGCCATCGTCATCTTTATCAGCATTAGGGACAATAACTGCTTTACCGTCCTCATCCTTTATAATTAATTGACCAGCAACAACTTGTTTTATCGTTTCTACATGTTCAGATAGCTTATTCTCAAGTTCTTGAATATCTTGTTTTAGTTCTTCAGCAGACTCTGGAACAATACCTAACTCAACAATGGCATTTGCTTTAGATGCAACGTCACCCAAGTTACTTTCTACATAATCAGAAAGAATGGTGCTTGTTTCAATATTTAAATCTTGAGCAACTTTTGCTAATGCTTCTTCCTTTGTCATTTGATTATTCATATTGATCTGAACAAGCGTAGACAAAGGTGAGATAATAGATTCACCAGCAGGTGCTGATAATACGAAAGGTTTTGCAATAGGAACGCCAGCTTTATTGGTCTCGGTTACTGTATCTTCATCGACAGTTTTGCCAGCAATTGCTTTAACCATTACAGAATATTGTTCAGGGTTATCTATACCTGAAACATCTAAATCAGCGACACCGCCATCTTTAGATATTGCGAATGGTTCATTTTTATCGTGTAAAGAGTTGCCATTAATATCAAGCCACACTTCAGCATTTCTTAAATATCCATCCACAGCTTTAATAGAATAGACATCTGACGTTACAGCTGATTCTGGTATTGGATCTTTTGTTTTTGATATTTCTCCATCAGAATCACTACCACACCCTGAAAGTGGAACCGTGGCAAACCCCATTGCTACAATGAGTGGCTTCAATTTCATGTTAACTCCTTTAACTAGCCAAGTTTCTTATCAACACGATAAAACTTATTGATAATTCATCATTGATAAGTTCATTAAAAGAGGGTTTATTTTATCTTTTCATGTAAAAGTAAAAAAATGCGACTCATAACGAATTTTATTGAAACAATCTCACACTTTATAAATAACAAGACCGAGTTTTTCAGATCATTATCTCAGCATAATTATCTACCAAGAATTCGCAAAAGACATAAGTTACTCACTGGTTATCACTAGCCAATAATTCACTGAATACAGTATAAAAATTATCTATCGCAATATTAATGATATTTAACTTCTTTTTTTTGTTGCTATATAACTTTAAATCTTAGGTGTAATTTAAATAAGCTATTTATTCAACATGAATTTATGAACGTAGTTACGGAGTAATTAAAAAGCCTACGCATTAATTTCACTATCCTTATCAATATCTTTAGGTCTTGTAATTGACAAAAGAAAAATCCAATAAAACCTTAGCGTTAATTGCTGGTAGTCGCAGAGCCACCCCTGATTTTCCACTTTGATAGAAAAAGGTAATAGTGTTCCAATACACGTACTCACAGTCATCTGTGTATAACAAATATTTTGCTGGCTCTTTATAAGCCAGTTATTTCTAACTTTAACTAACTGATCAATAATATAAATTATGAATGCCTTAGATGAACAAAAACTCAGTCAACTGAGTCCTTTTGAAATTAAAAATACACTACTAACATTGGCTTCATCGCAATCCGACATTGCCCTAATAGACGCCGGTCGTGGCAATCCTAATTGGGTAGCAACCTTACCTCGTGAGGCTTTTTTTCAATTAGGGTTATTTGCACTGAGTGAAGCTAACTTAAAATTTAAAAATTATGATAACTTTGGCGGAACAGCAGATAAGCTTGGCATCTTCCAACGTTTACAGCAATTTTGTTTTAAAACAGAAAATCAAAATAATCATGGGTTAACATTTTTACTCAATGCTATTGATTATCTTAAGACGAATCAAGCGATTAATCCTGACGAGATTGTATTTGAATGGACCAATGGGGTACTAGGTGATGATTACCCTGTTCCAGATAGAATGCTTAAACACGCAGAATGCATTATACAACAATATTTAAGTAGTGCGCTTTGCGATAATCAAAATACTTTGCCACAAAGCCCATTTGATTTATTTGCTGTTGAGGGCGGTACTGCGGCGATTGTTTATATCTTTAATACCTTAAAAAGTAATCGCTTATTATGTGCTGGTGATAGTATTGCGATTGCAACACCGATATTTACGCCTTATATAGAAATTCCGGATCTTGAAGACTATGCGCTAAACCGTATTGAGATTGAAGCTAGTGAGGATCTTATCTGGCAAATATCCGATACTGAATTAAATAAATTACTAGATCCAAACATTAGAGCGTTCTTTGTAACGAACCCTAGCAATCCACCCTCAGTAAAATTGAGTGATGAAACGCTAACTAAAATTGCAAATATTGTTAAACAACGTCCAGATCTTATTATTATCACTGATGATGTTTATGGCACGTTTGCCGATAACTTTACCTCACTGGCAATGATCGTTCCTCATAATACGATACTTGTTTATTCATTCTCTAAATATTTTGGTGCAACAGGATGGCGTTTAGGTGTTATCGGTATCCAACCTGATAATATTTTAGATGAGTTACTAAGAAAACAATCAAATGAAGTTAAACATACACTGTTTGAACGCTACAAAAATATTAATTTAGATCCAAATAGTATGAAGTTTATTGATCGCTTGGTCTCAGATAGTCGAGCAGTAGCTTTAAACCATACTGCTGGGCTATCAACACCGCAGCAAATTCAAATGTCACTTTTTGCTGTATTCTCACTCATGGACAATGAACAGCAGTACAAACAAGACGCTAAAAATATCATTCGCGACCGCTATCATCATTTAATGGAACATATGAAAGGTACACCAGTGGTTGCAGAAGATAATCCTAATGGCGTGTTTTATTATGTTGAGATTGATATAGCACGAATTGCTAATGAACTTTATGGTGAGAAATTCTTAACGTGGTTAACCAAAACGTACAACGCACTAGATTTTGTTGTACGACTCGCTCAAGAAAATGCGATCATCGTGATGCCAGGAGCTGGTTTTGATGCTCCTAAATGGTCTATTCGTATATCTCTCGCCAACTTAGATAATGAGAAATACGATACCTTAATGGATAACATTAATAATATGGTAATGAGCTATCACGATGAGTTTAATGGTTGACATACAGCATTAATAATAAGCCACCATCTGTTATATATGGTGGCTTATTATACTATAAGCATCGAGATATAAGTTGAATCAACTTTGCCGCTAATTTCGCGGTTTGGTTAGCATAATCATATTCAGGATTGAGCTCAGCGATATCAACTAACTTTACTTTTCCGCTTGCCATAATATGTTTAATTGCCCATTCGACCATAGGTAAACCAACCCCCTGCATTTGGGTCATATTCACACCAGGTGCAATAGATGCAGAAAATACATCAAGCCCAATACTTAACTGTATAACGTCAACACTATCGATATATTTATCAATTTTGGTTTGCACTGCTTTTTTATTGCGTGATGTTATTTGGTTATCAAGCAACCACTCACACCCCAAATCTTCAGCCAATTTAAACATTGCTTGTGAATTAGCACGATCGCATATACCTAAACCAAGGTAATGAAAATCTCGGTGATGCTCCTTGCTATAACATAATGCAGAATGAAAAGCCGAACCAGAACGAACAGACAAGGTTGGTCGCATCTCAAAATGTGCATCAAAATTGATGATCCCAACACGCGCTTGGCAAGGCTGATAACTCATCGTTGGATCTTCTTGCGTAGCCGATAAAGCAACAACATTATCAGGTATCGATTTAGCTACTTGCCATTCGGTATGTATTTTTGCTTTATCATCGGCAAAATCAGATAACGCTTGATAACTTGCAATAGATATTTCATGACCGCCCCCTAACACTATAGGGAAATGCCCAGAATGGAGTAAACCATGTACAACTTGCGCTTGCTTATCACTTAATGATGAGAAATTTGTATCGTCATCAACCAGTTCTATATCACCAGCATCATAAAAGGGCAGCTTTGAATGCGAATGTGTACTGGGAAGAATACGTCGAATACTTGCAGGTCCTTCCTTCGCCCCTTGTCGACCTCGATTCCAGCCAATACTAAGATCAGAAATAATACCGAGTAAAACAATCCCTTGTTCTCGTTGATCAATATAAGGAGAAATTAACGTATGTGATCGATGTGGAATACGAGACTTAACATCATCAGTTTTAAATAATTTTTTTAAATGATCTACAAACATACGTTTATCTTCCTTTGATCAAAAACGTTGTAATTTAATGTTGTGGTGGTAGAGCGCGAGCAGCCTGTAAGACACACATAACAATTTTATTTTTACGGCTATTGATACGTTCAGCTGGTGCCATGACACTCACTGCGCCAGCCACTTTATTACCGATAAAAACGGGCGCACTCACACCAGAAACACCTTGGTCAATTTCAGACGTACTAATAGCAAAACCATCTTGTTTAATCAGATCAAGCTCTGTTAACCATGCGTCTAATTGCTCTTTCTCTGTGATCTCGTAATGCTTCAAAATACGTAATTGGCGAGAAAGGGGTAAATGCGCCAAAATAACTTTTGATGAAGCACCACGGATAAGAGGTTGGCTCTGCCCTTTTTCATAGCTACAACGTAAAGTGTATGGACTATCAATGCTATCGACACACAAAGCATTAAAGCCAACAGGCACCATGTATGCCGACATCTCACCCGTTTGTTGCTGCAAACGTTTCAATATCGGTCGAACACCATCTGGTAATGGTGAGTTAATCTGAAAATTACGTTGTAATTGCAATGCTGCAGGCCCAGCACTGTATGTATTCTGACCGTGATTTTCTTCGATTAAATTCCAATCTCTTAGTAATGCTAAGTAGCGGTATAAACTACTAATAGGCATATTCATTTCGACACTTAACTGCTGAGCTTGCAGAGGGAAAGGTGAAGCTGCAATGTGAATTAATACTTGCAACAGCTTTTCATTAGCACTGAGTGAATTTGTCACGGTGTTGGCTTCTTCTTTTTGTATGATAATTACTTTTAACCAATAAAAAACCATACTGCAAATTAAATTCTTACATGATGAGAATTATATGAAATAATACTCAATTAATTACCGCAATATAAGAAACCTAATATTAAACACTTTATATTTACTGAATTACTATCAAGAAACTTTCTTACCCTATGGGATTTATCTGTCTAATAAACATTTAAATAGCGTTTCAATTTGTTAATTAAAGATCAACGCATTATCACAGTAATAAAAAAGATGTAACTTTTCCGAGATCCTCACCGTCAATCAAGTGAGAAAAAAGACGCTTTTCTATGCTAAATAGCAGATCACGCTAGTAATAATAGGAGGGTTACTGGTAAAATCCTTGCAAAATTGACCGTCACACATAGTAAAAGAGAGTGATTCCTCATGGGAAGAAAGTTCGAAGTACGCAAATTGTCTATGGCAAAAACCCAAGGCGCTAAGATCAAAGTTTACTCAAAGTACGGTAAAGAGATCTACGTTTGTGCTAAGAACGGTAGCCCTGATCCAGATGCTAACCTAGCACTTCGCCGTCTTATTGAAAAAGCGAAGAAAGATCAGGTGCCAAGCCACGTTATCGAAAAAGCAATTGATAAGGCTAAAGGTGGCGGCGGTGAAGATTACTCAACAGCACGTTACGAAGGTTTTGGTCCTGGCAACTGCATGGTTATCGTTGACTGTCTAACTGACAACAACAACCGTACTTTCATGGACGTTCGCCAAGCATTCGTTAAAAACAATGCAAAAATTGGTAGCCCAGGTACTGTTGGCCACATGTTTGAACACCAAGCAGTATTTGAATTCAAAGGCACAGATGAAGAAGCTGTTCTTGAGAATCTAATGATGGAAGATGCTGATGTGACTGACATCACATGTGAAGATGGCGTGATCACTGTTTACGCTCCTCACACAGAATTCTTCAAAATTAAAAATGCACTTGCAGCAACAATGCCAGAAGTAACATTAGATGTTGAAGAAATTTCTTTCGTTCCACAGACAATGACTGAATTGGCTGGCGACGACATCGCAATGTTCGAGAAATTCCTTGATGCATTGAATGATTGTGATGACGTACAAAACGTTTACCACAATGCAGAAATGGCTGACTAATATTTAGTTTGCTGTTGATATAAAAAAGGTCACCTAATGGTGACCTTTTTTGTTTCTGCTGAATTATTATTGGCTTAACGACTTGCCTTTCGTGCTCGTGACATTAACCAAAAGGCTAAAGCACCAAAACCTAATGCTTGTAACCATAATTGCTGCCACCAACCAATCATTTGAGCAAAGCTTGCGCCCATCTGATTTAAACCAAGAAAACCATTAATAGCAGCCGTTGACGGTGCTAACTGGGTTAACTCTCGTAGTAATGTTGGCAATTCAGAGGTTGGCCAAATAAAGCCTGCGGTAAACACTAAAGGTAATGAGCTTAATAACACCACCAGCGTGACTAACTCAGAACGTGGAATCAACTGTCCTAATACCATTCCCAACATGATTACCGCTAACAAAAAGGCAATCGTCATGGCAAGAAGATCAGGAATAGACGCCAGTCGATTTACTCCATAATAGGTGAAGGTAAAACCGAAATAGTACGCGGCTAAAACCAAATAAATCACGACAAAGATAAACGCCCTTACCGCCATAATCATCCATACTGGATATTCAGACCAATAACCACTTTTACCTGCCGCTCGCGCTTCATTTTCTGATGCGCCCACCATACCGACACCAATTAACAATGTCTGATGTAAGATCAATACAAAAACAGCAGGAACAACATAGTTAATGTAGCCCATCGTGACATTAAACACCGGACGCATGTTTAACTTCATTGCACTGTACTGTTCGGTCGCTTGAACGAAGTTATCCCCCTTTAAAACAAGATGGTTTATCTTCGCCTTTACACCTAAATCAGTGCCTGCAGCGCTTAATCCTTCCACAATGGTACCGTATACCAAGAACAATGCCGCATTACCTGCATATGCCAGTGTTGGGCTAGTCCCTAACATCACGTCTTTGTAGAAATCATGAGGGATCACTAAAATCCCTTCTACTTGACGATCAAGTAACGCTTGTTTTGCCGCATCAATACTGCCTAAGTGCTGAGTAATATGAACCTGGGGTGTGGCATCAGCCATACGGATCAATTCACGACTCATCTGGGTTTGATCAAGATCAACCACGGCAACCTTCTGATCGCGAGGGATCTCATTGCTATAAGGTAGCGGATATAAGAACGAGTAAAAAACTACGCCGCCAAATACTGTAAACACCAAAGAAACATTCGTAAAAATGGCTTTTAGTTCATGCTTAAATAAATTTAACCAGCTCATCTAGGCATCCCCTTTTACAGCATCGCCACTTAATGCTTTACGGCGATGGAATAACATCAACATCACTGCTAATACCATTGCAACCATAAAACACGACAAAACAAACAATTGATGAGATGCCTGATACCACCCCGTCCCATAATCAACTTGCTGTAATTGCACTTCAATATAATGACTTACAGGTAGTAAGCTACGCCACATTTTGGCAATTACAGGCATATCAGTGGCAGGGAAAGTGATCCCCATAAAGGCAAAGGCAGGGGCTGTAAATGCCGCGGCAAAACTCATGGCACGTGGTACTTCCATCGCAAGGAAATAGATAAAAGCCCCCATACTTTGACACGCCAGCACCATTAGCAATTGCGCGACAATCAAGATATGCCAATCACCATGCATCGGCCAATCCAATGCTACGTACATCCACCACAAGAACAGCAAGCCTTGGATCAAAAATAACCCAGTATAAGCAGCTAATTTACCCAGTAACTTAGAAACAGGTGACGTTTGTAACCACTTCCATAGTCCTTGTGTTCTCGCTTCATAGGCAATAGCTAATACCGTTGTGGCCACAATCAAGATCTGCCAGATAGACGGGATAATGGCAGAAACCAAAAATTGTCCATAATGGCTATTACTGTTAAATAACGGTGTAATTTGCCCACGAATAGGCACCGCTTGCCCCATCGCTTGCAACGGCACTGGTGCCCCTGTCGCCATATTCTTAACGGTTTCAACCCCTGCATTGAATGTGCCTTCAGCCAGCAGCATTGCAGAGTTGATCAATTTACCTATTAAAATAAATTGTCCATTATAAAACGTGGTGATCTGTGGCGAAAAACCAAGCTTGGTGTCTTTTTCAAAATTATCTGGGATCACCACCATGGCATAGATTTCATTGGCTCGCATCGCTTCACTGCCCTGATCTGGGCTCGTGAATTGACGTGTAACAGCCATTGTCGGGCTGGCATCCACATAACGAGTAAAATGACGAGACAACTGGCTATGATCAAGATCGACAACACCAACAGGTAAGTTATGCGCTATACCCGTAGAAAAAATAGCCCACATAGTGAGAAATAGCACCGCAGGTAACCACAGTGTTAATGCTCGTAACCAGCCATCTTTCCATATGTTTCGCCATTCTTGCTTCACATACTGAAAGCTATTCATATTACTGCTCTACAATCACGCTCATGCCTACGCGCAAGCCATCAATTGGTTGTGTTGGACGTGCTTCCACTTCAAACGTACGCATATCAAAACCTTTCGCCGTATCTGTTGCACGCCACGTAGCAAAATCCCCCATTACCGCAACGTGTGTTACTTTAAATGAATAGGTTTTATCACCTAATGCAGGAATGGTTACGTTAAACTCTTTACCTTCTTGGTAATCTTTTAGCTTATCTTCTCGCACATTAAAGACAGCCCACGCATCGTTAATATCAATAATATTCACCACAGGAAAACCTTGTGGTGCTAGTTCACCATCATGCAGCAGCACCTGTGAAACTTCCCCTTGGTGCCAACTAGAGATCTTGGTATCAGCAACATACGCTTCTACTTCGGCCACTGCTCCTGCAGCCATTTTCACTTTCTCTTGTGCTGCACGCTTCGTTTCTACGCGTGCACCTTCTTTGGCCATCTCATACATCTGGTATGCTGCACTTTCGGTATATTGTGCCGCTTGCCATTGTGTGAAAGCTTCATCGCGTTTTTGCTCTGCAATCACGCCATCTTTATAAAGGTTATTGACACGGACATAAGTCGTTTTCATCAATTTCGCCGCCGCCGTCGCTTTACGCCACTGATCTTCCGCAGCTGCAATTTGCTGACGTCGCGCGCCTTTTTCCGCTTCTTCTGCCAACGCACCAGCCGCTTGCTCACCTGCTTTCGCTTGTTCTAACTTGGCATCAATTTCCGGACTTAAAATGGTAAAAATAAGTTGTCCCGGTTTAACTTCATCGCCTTTACGAACAAGTACTTGGTCAATACGCCCCGGTACTTTTGAGGAAATATTATATTGCTGCGCTTCAATCTGACCTTGCATACGTTCAGGTTGAGGCTGGTAAGCATGCCAGAAGGTGTAACCCAACCAACCCACAACAGCAATTACAGGAACCGCTACTGCTATAGACTTCAACTTACTCATAACAATTAAACCTCTATACCTTGATATTTCTGATAATTATTAAAGGTGTTCATTTCACCGCTTACCGCAAGTAAACGAGTTAAACACATAACATATTGATAGGCCGCAGCAAGTCGCTGGGTTTTAACGGCGGATAAATACAGTTCAGCGTCAACCACATCCAGTGACGTTGATAACCCTTGGCTAAACGCTTTTTCTCGTAGACGAATATTTTCTTTTGCTAATGCAAGACTCGATTGTAAACCGTTATATTCTTCGACTGCTTGATTAGCTTCTCGATAGGTTTTCTCAACTAACACAGTCAGATCTTGCTCTGCTTGCGCACGTAAATGATTCACTTGTGTCACCATCGAATGCGCCGCTTTTACCTTACCTGAACGGCCAGAGCTGTCGAGAAGCGGAACACTAACACCAATACCTACAGCCCAATCAGGTGCCATTTTAGCGGCAAGAGAGTCGCTTTCGTAAAGGTTATAATCACCGTACAAATAGACTTCTGGATAATACTTGCCTTTCTCTACATCAATTAAGCCATCAGCCTGTTTACGCTTAGCATCCAAAATATGTAAACCAGGGTAACTTGCTAACGTTTTATTTATAAACGCCGACATGGGCGGTAAAGAACTATTAATAAACAAATTAGTAGTAGGTACAGTGGTACTCGATTGCTGCAGTAGTCTTGTTAGCGCAACTTGCGCAATTTCTAAATCACGCACTGATTTTTGTGCGTCAACTTTTGCTTTATCGTAAGCCGCTTCTGCTTGTAGACGTTCAACTTTTGCAATTTGACCTTGCTGCTCTAGTTTAAGCGCATGTTCGTAATGACGTTTTAGCCCTGCTTCAACCTCTTTACGTGTTTCGACAACATTTTTTGCTAAAACAACACCAAAGTAAAAGCGGGATAAATCTTCAAATTTAGCCTGTTGCATCATGGCAAGCATGTATTTCGCTTCTTCTGTTTGTCCTTTAGCAATATCTTGTGCCGCACTAATACGACCACCAGTGAAAATAGGCCAAATAGCACGAACAGAACTGGTTAGCACATCACGATCTGCAATCGTTGACGTTAGTGCAGAATTAAGGTCTAGGCCTGTCACTTTAGTAAGCTCGGCAATAATTTTTGTTAATTCTTGCCCCGCTGCTGTGGATGATGCAGGCATACTGCCAAATAAATCTGAAGGTGACAGTTTTACATCTTGATCCAAACGGGTGTAATTTGCACCAATCGTCACAGTTGGCAAATATAAGTCACTTGCCGCATCTTGCATGTACTCTGCTTGCTCAACACTTGAACGTCCGGCCGCCAAACCATCATTCTTCGTCACGACAGTATGCCACGCATCACTAAACGCAATGGGTGATGCATAAATACTCGGTGTGATCGCTAGCAAAGCGATAGCCAGTGGTTTAACCATAAATGGTTTTATTCTCATAAGGTAACCCTTTGATACCAGTTTTTCTTAATGCTTTTTTATTCTAGAGCAATAACTCTAAAACAAAACAATTTTTTATGTATAGAGCCATCTTGCTTTATCGATAAACTGTATGAATATTATTCAGATAATGCGAATAATAACAGCATACTCTTATTGCGTTATTGTTATTACTAAAGATATAAAAAAACCCACTGTCAAGCGGGTTTAATATGGGATCACATCATAGTATTGATTAAACAAATACCCAAATAATGATCTATCGAGCTAAACGAATCAACGAGCGCCCTAATAAGCGTTCTAATTCATCAATACTTTGCTGACCATAACGCTGCTCACAAAGAGTAAATAAGCGTTCAATTCCACGGTGGGCAAACTCATGTGATGTTTCTGCAGAAGAAATATGATGGAAGAGTAAGCGTAAAATTGCACGGAATTTTTCATCATCAAGCGCAACTGACCAGCTTGCAGAAAATGCTGCTAAATCGTCTGTTAAATCAAGCTTATCTACAAACAGCTGATAGATACGCCCATCAAGTGCATGCGCAAAGTCTTGTTTCTTTGGGAAATGATGGCTAATACCGGTACGAGAGATCCCTGTTTGATTACTTAACGTGGTGTATGACATTTTGTCGTAACCTAAGGTAAGAATTTGATCAATTACAGCATCCATAATCGTTTGAATGGTTATCTCTGTATCTTCTTTACTTCGCTTTGGCATAATGAGTTGACTCTATTGTAATCATTTTATGCAACAGTACGATTTCAATAATTATCCTTCATTGAAATCAGTGGCTAGTATTAGTATTACAAAATGTGATTCCCTTAACTAGCGCTAACTCACATTTTTAGCGACATCATGTTGTATCTGGTTAAAAAGCGCCAAATCAAATGTAATTATTTACTTTACAAGCCATTTACTAAATAGAACAGTCCACCAATTAGCGACCAAACTTTTTCGCTTGTTGTTCAATATTACGATAAAGGATCTGGGTCCAAAACGGTTGATTCACTGACGCCAGCAACTTCCCTTTTTTCGGGTCGTGTGGGCTAATAACCACCTCAATATTCTCAAGCCCTGTTCTTTGGGCGAGTAAAAATAGTTCTTCAATACTATAATCGCCCATGGCTAAACAGCCTGTCGATGCTTGTTTACCATGAATGAAAATATTACTACCTGGAGACGTTCTGCCTTCTAATTTTGCGTATTTACGATCAAAAGCATTCGGGTAATCTAGCTTCATCGAAAGATGAAAGCGACTATTGGGATTCAATAAAGAAACACGATAAATACCTTCAGGAACTTGTTTATCACCTTCCCGTAGTTTAGGTCCTTTTTTACCGCTTATTTTCTCGATATTGTAACGCTTAACGTAAGACCACTTACCTTTCTCTTCTGCCCAAAGTTCTACTGACATCTCTTCTTTCATCGCAAAGAGTGCAATATTTTTCGGAGGGTAAGATAAACCTGCTTGTTCAAAATAACGTTTCATCCTTGGCTCAACGAAAGGAGAGTAACGCTTCATTACATCATCAACGGTTCGTGTACCTGCAGGAGGGTAAGTTGAGTACGAATAAGCTGCTTGAACATCAGTAACAGCAGTGAACATAACCAATAATGGCAATAACGCTATTTTAAACACAAAACCCTCGGTACTTGCAGTGTCATCTTTGGAAATAAACGAAATCAGTAACAGATATCATCAAAAGTAGGCGCTAGTGTACTGCCGTTTTGCCGTGGCGCAACCGATAGTGTGGACATTTTTACAACAAAATATTGCACATTATTTACACTTCTAGATAAGTCATTAAAATACCTATCGCTATTTCGTTAATTGGCATTCACACTACACAAGGTACAATAGAGACAATACTCTTCATATAATTAGGTATACAGATTTTGCATACGTTAGAACAACTACGCTCTGGTGAACTGGCGCATATTTCCCGACTAAAAATTTCGCAGCAATTAACCACATTTCCTCTCGAAATTCTTTCGCTAGCAAATAGTTTGGAAATCCTAGATTTAACGGATAACAAACTGAGCCAGTTACCTGACGACTTTGCCAAGCTAACCAAGCTGCGCATTGTGTTTATGTCAAATAACTGCTTTACCGAGTTACCGAAGGTCTTAGGGGCTTGCCCAAACTTAGAAATGATCGGGTTTAAATCAAACCAGATCACTACCGTTGATGAAACATCGTTACCTCAAAAACTGCGGTGGCTGATTTTAACCGATAATAATATCGCTCAATTACCACAAAGTTTAGGATTACGCCCCCGCCTGCAGAAACTTGCATTAGCAGGTAATCAACTCACAGAATTGCCAACCACAATGGATCAACTACATAATTTAGAGTTGATCCGTTTATCTGCTAACCGCTTACAAACATTTCCAACTCAACTGCTTAATTTGCCAAAACTCGCGTGGCTGGCCTTTTCTGGTAATGATTTTAATCGCCATCAGCAGGTAAACAATACATTGCCTGAAGTGGTACCGAATGATTACACGTTACGATCAGTGCTAGGGCAAGGCGCATCTGGCGTTATTTCATTAGCCGAATGGAAAAATAATACCCATCAACTGGCAGCAGATATCGCAGTTAAAGTTTTTAAAGGTGAGGTGACGTCTGACGGTTACCCGCAAGATGAATTAAACGCTTGTCTCAAAACAGGCCGTCACCCAAACCTTGTAGAGTCATTAGCACACGTTACAGACCCTAAACATTTAGCGCTGGTTATGGCATTAATCCCTGCGCACTTTAAAAACTTAGGCTTACCACCAACATTTGAAACCTGCACGCGCGATACCTTTCCTAACGGCTTTACGTTAACCATTGAGCAAATCACAAAAATAGTGTCACAAATGACAAACGTGATTGAACATATGCAAAACCAAGGTGTGGCTCATGGTGATATTTATGCCCATAACGTCCTCTTTGATGAGCATGCCAATATTCTGGTTGGCGATTTTGGTGCCGCTTCCATTTACGATGATTTACCTCTAGTAATACAGCAACAAATCAAAACCATCGAAAACCGAGCATTAGGTTATTTCATTGAAGATTTACTCAGTATTTGTGAATCACAAGATCGCACGTCATCGCGTTATCAAACACTCTACCAAAAGGCGCAAAATTACATTCAGTTGTCATCTTTTTAAGCGACAATAAAAGTACTTTTTTATTGTCGCCTTTATCAACAACAAAACAAACATGATCGTGTTAACAAATCTGATACAAAGTCATTAATTTATTCTATAAATAATCAGAATTGTTTTCATACAAGCGTTTTAAATAATTGATTGATTTTATAATAATAAATACCCGAGTCACTCACCAGAACTTAAAATATTGTCTGTTTAGCTCACTGATTTTCCTTACGCAACACCTTGACTAGCACCTAAAATACGCTTTAAATTTAACATTATAATAACAAACGATGTCATCGAACGATTTCATCCTTGTAGCAAACCATTTAAGGGAAACTAATATGGCTCAACTGCTACCCAATGACATGATCCTACAATGGGCAGAAGAACGTCCTACTGATATCTATCTTCGCCAAATTATCAACCGTGAATTTGTTGACTACACCTATGCAGATGTTGCAGATAAGGCTTTACGCCTAGTCAGCGCCTTTCGTGCACTGGGGATCCAACCGGGCGAGCGTATTGCTCTCGTCTCTAAAAACTGTGCGGAATGGTTTATTTGTGATTTGGCCATGATGCTAGGTAGTTATATCAGTGTTCCTATTTTCCCAACAGCTGGGGCTGATACCATTGAGCATTGCATTACTCATAGTGACAGTAAATTAGTGATTATCGGTAAACTTGATAGCCCTGATGCCATTAATAGCGTGACACAAAAGCTATCCGATATACCGACGATCTCTTTTAGCTACCCAGGAACACCTGAAGGGAAATATAATTTTTCTACGCTGATTGAACAACATGCCCCAAGCAAGGAACGTCCAGCACATACTGATGATGAATTAATGTCGATTGTTTATACATCGGGCACATCAGGGCTTCCTAAAGGCGCGATGCTGACCTATGGCGCTTTTGCTTGGGCATCACATCAAATAATTAATCATATTGGATTAGGTGAAACAGAGCGGTTATTTTCTTATCTCCCACTCGCACACATAACTGAGCGGGTTTACATTTTTGGTTCATCCATCATGTCTGGTCTTCAAGTGGCATTTCCTGAGTCTCTTGATACCTTTATCGATGATGTAAAAATGCACCGCCCTACTATTTTTGTTTCTGTCCCGCGTTTATGGACGCTTTTCCAACAACGAATTCAAGAGAAACTACCACCAGCCAAACTGAATCTGTTACTTAAGATTCCATTTATTTCTGGCTTAATAAAGCGCAAGCTCGCTGATGGTTTAGGGCTTAACGAAGCGCGAGTATTAGGCTGTGGTTCTGCTCCCGTTTCTGCGGGTTTATTACGTTGGTATGAAAGTATTGGCCTCAATATTACCGAAGCTTGGGGTATGACAGAATCTTTTGCCTATAGCACATTAAACCACCCATACCGTAGTGACAAAGTCGGTAGTGTTGGTAATGCAGGCCCAGGCGTTGAACTGAAAATTGCCGCAGATGATGAGATATTAGTACGTAGTAAAGGCCTATTTGCCGGTTATTACAATAATGATGCTGCAACCAAAGAAAGCTTTGATAGCGAAGGCTGGTTACATACTGGTGATATCGGTTTTATTGATGAAGATGGTTACCTCACCATCCAAGGTCGTAAAAAAGATACCTTCAAAACGGCTAAAGGGAAATTCGTCTCGCCCGTACCGATTGAGAAACGTCTGTTTGAACTTAGTAACGTCGAGATGATGTGTTTAGTCGGTTCTGGAATGCCAGCCCCTATTTTATTAGCACTCCCGCATCACTTCCCTAACTTTGATCGTAAACGTTACGAGAAACGCGTTCATCATGTAATAGAAACGATTAATCGCGAGCTAGAGTCTCACGCAAAGATCAAAGGTGTGTTAATGATCAAAGAGCCTTGGTCAATTGAGAATGGTATTTTAACACCAACCCTTAAAATTAAACGTCATGTACTCGAGCAAAAATACTCGGATATTGGACATGATTGGCCTAGCGATACATTGGTACGCTGGGAGGAATAAATTTATATAGAATAGAGTAACAAAAGCCTGATAACGCCTTCCAGCATTAAGTTATCAGGCTTTTTTTCTTACTCGTTAAGAAATGACTTAAAATAATTAGCGCTAGTTTTCATCTCCTCGCTAGCGTTATTTTCAATCTAATGAGCACATTCCTTAATTCTCTTTTGTTGCTTATTAAATAGCGAAAACAATTGCCATTATTTCTTATTAAAGACGCGAACTTTGTATAATTTAATTTACAGTATCAATAACTTAGCTGCAAAGCTGTCACTTGCACTAATAAAGAAAATATTTATCATACAAATATCTTCTTTGTTCTATTAATAATTAAGGATTTACAATGGCTAAGGGCGATATGAAAACATGTAAAGGCAAACGTCGTGCACATTCACATGGTAATGCACGTTTAACGACAGAAGGTCAAAGAAAGCATCATCAAGCATAATTTGACCTAAATCGATCTTGCTAATACTCCGAAAACTAAGTCCAGTAATCTATATCTGGACTTAGTTTTTCTGATCGTGTTTATTTATACCATCGATTTCCATACGCTAAAGAATAATCAGGTTGATCGATTCCACTGGCCATTTTCTCATCATCTTGTAATGGGCCAATCACCGTTTTATAAGGAATAATTCCTGCCCAAACGGATAAATCCATATCTCGTTCATCATCATTTACTCCATTACAGCCAATTTTTACTGACGCCTCTGTTAATGGCATCATGAGTAATTCCGTCGCAGTAAGTTCTTTTTCATTACCTTGTCGTACACATTCACTTCGTCCCGGTGCGATTTGCTCAATAAAGTGGTTCAGTAACGCATTTTTATATTGGTTATCATCAATAGCA
The DNA here is from genome assembly GCF_003026075.1 of Photobacterium sp. GB-210. Taxonomy (NCBI): domain Bacteria; kingdom Pseudomonadati; phylum Pseudomonadota; class Gammaproteobacteria; order Vibrionales; family Vibrionaceae; genus Photobacterium; species Photobacterium sp. GB-210. The sequence continues at coordinate 17,273 of NZ_PYNU01000009.1, forward strand.
TCAAACTGTCCAAAGACCATTGCTGAGCGATAATGGGCACTATGATGAAATGCAGAACGTGCAAGTACCCAACCATCAAATAACGTAAATGTTAAACAGCAAGATTTCCCCATTTTTAACGCGCGAATTAAACGGCTATTTTTAGCCCCATGGACATAGATATTATTATCAACTCGCCATACCAGCATCGGAATAACAATAGGTTGCTCATTTTGCTCAATAGCAATATGTGCAAGTAAGCTTTCGTCAATTATTTGATAGAGCTTTTCTGTCTCGAAAACGGCTTTATTCGGATTTTTCTTTATCGTCGTTCTATTTGTGCTTGATAACATCGCAATCTCTCCTATTGTTCCACAATTACACTTCCTTCTGATAGACATAACATCAAACTTTGGTACTGTAGGTAAGAGCCAGTTTTGAATAGTGGATGGATCCAGTTTGACATTAATTGATACCGGAGATTTAACCCTTTGCCATCATCAAGGCTCGCGCCAGCAGAGTTTGTTTAATGCTATTCGCGATAAAATCACCCAAGGATATTGGCCGAAGAACAGTAAGTTGCCATCAACTCGTCATCTAGCACAAATACTCGATGTCAGTCGTAATACGATTATTGCCACATACGACCAACTTGTTGCTGAAGGTTATATTCGTAGCCAAGCAGGTAGCGGTTTTTATGTCGCTGCCACCCTACCAGATCATTACCTCACGACAACGAGCAATGAAGATTCATTTAAACAACCCACAATCAAACAACAAATAAACACAACGAATAATGCCTTTGCTCCTGGCGTACCAGATCTTGCCGCATTTCCTAGAAAAAAGTGGCAACGTCTTTATCTACAACAGTTTGATCGAACACAGTTTCTTGGTTGTAACGATCTACAAGGTGAGTGGGAGTTTAGAGAAGTATTAACGCATTACTTGAAAACATCACGCTCTGTCGATGTCACCGCCGATAGGATCATTTCAACATCGGGGGCACAACAAGCATTAATCATGGCAATAATGGCAAGCACTCAGCCTAACGATATAGTCCTTGTTGAAAATCCCGGTTATGCTCAAATGCGTAAAGTGGTTAACTTATGCAATGTAAAAATAGCACCGCTTTCAGTGACTCCATTCGATGGAATTAACCTTCAACAGTTATCGAAAACAAAAGCGAAAGCCATTTACATTACCCCCAGCAACCAATATCCATTAGGCACAACACTTAATATCTCTCAACGGATCCAATTACTAAAGTGGGCAAGCCAACATAATGTGATCATTATTGAAGATGATTACGACAGTGAATTTCAATATGCTCACCGCCCTTATCCTTCCTTACAAGGACTTGCAGCTCAAACCAATATCAATGTGAATATCATCTATATTGGTACTTTTAGTAAAGTGATGTGCAACAGTATTCGTCTTGGTTATATGGTCGTCCCTCAAGCTCTTCTTCCTCGTTACCTTGAGATAAAAGATGCTCTCAGCGGTGAAACGCAAGCCCAGCTTCAATTAGCAATGACGGAGTTTATTCATCACGGACACTTGCTTCGTCACATTCGGAAAATGCGCCGGCTATACCAAGCAAAACATCAACAAATGCTCCAAAGTATTAAAGACGGTTTTGGCCAGCAATGGGAAGTGATCAGTCAAGCTGCGGGGCTTCATATTACCGTAAGATGGCACCAGAACGTCTGTGAAAAACAATTTTGTGAAGAGGCTTTTCAGCACAATATTATTGTACGACCACTGAGTTATTATGAGCTGCCGAATACTATTCGAAACTGGCAGGGTATTGTACTTGGCTTTGGTAATACCTCCATTGATGACATACCAGTATTGATTGAGAACTTGAAAACTTGCTTCAACCACCTGTTAACGGAAAACAGACATGATGAATATTTTTAGTCAATTACCCGCTAAACTTGATAATGAAGAGTTTACCGACTTACTTAAAACCGATTCGGTACGAATTGAGCGCATTGTCTCGCAAGGACATATAACACCAGTAGATGAATGGTACGATCAATCTGAAAATGAATGGGTTATCGTATTAGAAGGAAGAGCTGAAGTGAGTTTTACCAATGGTGAAATTAAACGTATAGAAAAAGGCGATCACCTTTATATTCCAGCTCACCAAAAGCACCGCGTAAGTTGGACAGAACCAAATAAACTGACGATTTGGTTAGCGGTATTTTTTAATTAACAAGATCACCACACTAAGACAGCATTATGTTAGCGAAAAGCAGTGCGGACATTCCTGCGGGACTCTCGACCTCGGCTAGGTGCATCAATACATGCCAACAACAGCTTAAATTTTAGATACAAAAAAGCCCCGTCATTTCTGACGGGGCTTCGTTGTATTGGCGGAGCGGACGGGACTCGAACCCGCGACCCCCGGCGTGACAGGCCGGTATTCTAACCAACTGAACTACCGCTCCAATTCTTTATGAAACCCGATAAATCGAATCTCTAGAATATGGCGGAGAGATAGGGATTTGAACCCTAGATACGCTATAAACGTATGCCGGTTTTCAAGACCGGTGCTTTCAACCACTCAGCCATCTCTCCGTAAGTGCGGCGAATAATACCTAGCAATCACTCACCTGTAAAGCCTATTTTTAAACAAATCCACCATTCGTTTAAAAAACAGGCTTTAGCGCGCATTTTTACTTAAATATCATACGCAAAAAGTTTTAATTTTATTTATCCTGCTAATTTTTCAGCATTAATCTGTGCATCAAGTTTTTCTCGACCTTGAGGCGTTATACGTAAACATTCTTCAAATTGACTAAAACGCTGACTTTCAATCTGATAATAAGCCGCCAGTAAATCAGGTTCTATCCCAACTCGCTGACGCGCTTCTTTTAAACTTAAATCCATCAGCTCTGCACAATTAATGGTATCTAATGGCTGACAGTCAGTTTTTCTAGATAACGTGCATTGAATACTCACTCACCAAAAGCAATTAAACTTGCTTATAAATGTGTATTTTAATGTCATTCATTCACCACCAAGGCAATTGTTGTGCGTTTTGTGTGAGTCATGTCCGTATATTGTTAACTCAACGTCAAATCAATCCGTACAATAAAACACCTTTCAATTCCATGACATTTAGCTTGTGAATGCATCATATTCTCCCCATCAGCAGTTAGTGACACTCAAGAGTTAGAGTATTAACTCTTGAAAAACCAATAAAAACATAAAGGAAATTATGATGAAAAAGATTCTATTACCATTAGCACTTGTTCTTACAACAGCATCTGGCGTAGCACTTGCCGATCAGACTGGTCCATACGTAGGTGCAAGCCTTGGTAATGCAACAACGGATCTTAAAGCTGACCATTGGGAACATAACTACGACGAAAATGTAGTTGCATACGGCTTATACGGTGGTTACAACTTCACTGAAAATCTTGGTCTAGAAGCAACATTAGGCCAAACTGGCGAACAAGATAACATTAAAAAAGGTTACGCGACTCTGACTCCTCGCGTAATGATGCCAATTAATGATCAGTTATCCCTATTTGCGAAAGCTGGTGTTGCTTACGTTGCTGTGGATGGCGATTACGATGGCATCGGCAATATGAACCGTCACGATATTGATGTTGATGGTTTTGGCTGGACTGCGGGTGCGGGTGTTAACTTTGCCGTTGCTGAACATATCGATCTTCGTGCAGGTATTGACTACTTATCAACAGATCTTGAAAAAGCGGACAATGATAAAGATTTAAACATCGATTCAGAAACAACGATGTATTATGTCGGTGTTAACTACAATTTCTAATGTCGTTTTTTGATCATCTCTAAGTAAAAAAAGCCATTAACTCAGTGTTAATGGCTTTTTTATTATCGCTTTAGAACACGTTAGATGTTTTTACCCTATTTGTTTTTGTAGAATTTTTATTCGTTTACCTTCTCAAGAATGAGCACATGCTCAACTTAACGATCATATGATCAGCATTAAAAACTAAAGTAATCGTAGTCGGGAGCAATATCTCGCGGCTAACTTAAATTAGCCCCACTTTTATTGGGATCCAAACAGGATTTATTCGCATTTTGAATTGACAAAAACACGGAAAAAGTCAATTATCGATTTATCAAATGCTCTTACATAAACCATTCGCTCACAGTGTGTGTAAATGGCTTTGTATGAACAGGTTAAGAATAAGTAATAAATTCTTTTGAGCATGACAGCATTTCACGTTATAAATAGTGGCTGGCATGGCATGAGCCCTATAGATAAGGTCAATAGATATGAGCACAAAATTAGAACAACTACGCGCACTAACTACTGTTGTGGCAGATACTGGCGATATTAAAGACATAAAAAAATACCAACCAGAAGACGCGACAACTAACCCATCTTTGATCTTAAAAGCGGCACAAATCGCTGAATACGCACCACTTATCGATGCTTCTATCGCTTACGCAAAAGCGCAAGGTGATGATAAAGCACAACAAGTACAAGATACTTGCGACATGCTTGCAGTAAACATTGGTAAAGAAATTCTTAACGTTGTACCAGGTCGTATTTCAACTGAAGTTGATGCGCGCCTTTCTTACGATACAGAAGGCAGTGTTACTAAAGCACGTCAACTTATCAAAATGTACAACGATGCTGGTATCAGCAACGATCGTATCCTAATCAAACTAGCTTCTACTTGGGAAGGTATCCGTGCAGCGGAAATCCTAGAAAAAGAAGGTATCAACTGTAACCTAACGCTTCTATTCTCTTTTGCGCAGGCTCGTGCTTGTGCTGAAGCTGGCGTATTCCTTATTTCGCCATTCGTTGGTCGTATTATGGACTGGTACAAAGCGAAAGAAGGTCGTGATTTTGCACCACAAGAAGATCCAGGTGTGATTTCTGTAACGAATATCTATAACTACTACAAAGAACACGGTTACAATACCGTAGTTATGGGCGCAAGCTTCCGTAATACTGGTGAAATTCTTGAACTAGCAGGTTGTGACCGTTTAACGATTAGTCCACAACTTCTTCAAGAACTAGAAGAAGCACAAGGTGAGGTTGTTGAGAAACTAAAAGCAACAACTGATCTGAAAGATCGTCCGGCAGCAATGACACATGCTGAGTTCCTATGGGAACATAATCAAGATCCAATGGCCGTTGAGAAACTAGCGGAAGGTATCCGTAACTTCGCAATTGACCAAGGTAAACTTGAAGCTATGATTGCAGAGCGTCTTTAATCGCTTAATTAAGTATTCCAGAAAGCGGCCTTTGCCGCTTTCTTAAGTTTAAATCTCATATATTTGGTGGAAACACTATGGAACATAAAATGTTAGCGAATGCGATTCGTGCTCTAAGCATGGATGGTGTTCAACAAGCAAATTCTGGTCACCCTGGCGCACCTATGGGTATGGCAGATATCGCTGAAGTACTTTGGCGTGGTCACATGAATCACAACCCACAAAACCCACAGTGGGCTGATCGCGACCGTTTTGTATTATCAAACGGCCACGGTTCAATGCTTATCTATTCGCTACTTCACCTTACAGGTTACGATCTTTCTATCGATGATCTGAAGAATTTCCGTCAACTTCACTCTAAAACACCGGGTCACCCAGAATACGGTTACGCGCCAGGTGTTGAAACAACAACAGGTCCTTTAGGCCAAGGTATTACTAATGCGGTTGGTATGGCACTTGCTGAAAAAGCAATGGCTGCACAATTTAACCGTGAAGGTCATGACGTTGTTGATCACTACACATACTCTTTCCTTGGTGATGGCTGTCTAATGGAAGGTGTTTCTCACGAAGCATGTTCACTAGCAGGTACATTAGGTCTTGGTAAACTGATCGCATTCTGGGATGACAACGGTATTTCTATCGATGGTCACGTTGAAGGTTGGTTCACTGATAATACGCCAGAGCGTTTTGAATCTTACGGCTGGCATGTCATCCCTGCTGTTGATGGTCACGATGCAGCAGCAATTAATGCAGCAATTGAAGCAGCTAAAGCTGAAACAGGTAAGCCAACACTTATTTGTTGCAAAACAATCATTGGTTTTGGTTCTCCAAACAAATCTGGCTCTCACGACTGTCACGGTGCTCCACTAGGCGCTGATGAAATTAAAGCAGCACGTGAATTCCTAGGTTGGACTTACGGCGCATTTGAAATCCCGGCAGAAATCTACGCTGAATGGGATGCGAAAGAAGCAGGTAAAGTGAAAGAAGCTGCATGGGATGAGAAGTTTGCCGCATACGCTGCTGCTTACCCTGAATTAGCTGCTGAATTCAAACGTCGTATGAACGGCGAGCTACCAGCAAACTGGGAACAAGTGACATCGGAAGTTATTGCAGATCTTCAAGCAAACCCTGCAAATATTGCTTCTCGTAAAGCATCACAAAACGCACTTGAAGCATTCGGTAAAATTTTACCTGAATTCATGGGCGGTTCTGCAGACCTTGCACCATCAAACCTAACCATGTGGTCTGGCTCTAAGTCAATCACTCCAACAGATGCTTCTGGTAACTACATTCACTACGGTGTACGTGAATTTGGTATGACTGCAATCATCAATGGTATGGCACTACACGGTGGTTTTGTTCCTTACGGTGCAACATTCCTAATGTTTATGGAATATGCACGTAATGCAATGCGTATGGCTGCACTGATGAAAATTCAGAACATTCAAGTTTACACGCACGATTCCATCGGTTTAGGTGAAGATGGTCCTACACACCAACCTGTAGAGCAGATTGCTTCTCTACGCCTAACACCAAACATGAGCACATGGCGTCCATGTGACCAAGTTGAATCAGCAGTGGCTTGGAAATACGCAATCGAGCGTAAAGATGGCCCAACATCGCTAATCTTCTCTCGTCAAAACCTAACACAACAAGATCGTGATGCTGCACAAGTAGCTAACATCGCTAAGGGTGGTTACATCCTTAAAGACTGTGAAGGTCAACCTGAGCTAATTTTAATTGCAACAGGTTCAGAAGTCGGTATTGCAGCCGAAGCTTACGCGCAACTAACGGCTGAAGGTCGTAAGGTACGCCTTGTTTCTATGCCTGCAACAGATCTATTTGACAAGCAAGATGCCGCATACCGTGAAAGCGTATTACCTTCAGATGTAACAGCACGTATTGCTATTGAAGCTGGTATTGCTGATTTCTGGTACAAGTATGTTGGTTTCGATGGCCGTATCATCGGTATGACAACATTTGGTGAATCAGCACCAGCTGAAGAGCTATTTAAAATGTTTGGCTTTACAACAGATAATATTGTTGAAACAGCAAAAGAATTATTAGCATAATCGCTTAATAATCATGAAAAAGCCGAGCTTTAAAGCTCGGCTTTTTACTTTCATAAAATGTACTAAATGTTACATATTCAAAGCGACTGATTAGAGACATTAAGTTGTAATAGCTCTTCCCCATTCACTTCAAAACGCAACTTTAAGTGCCCTTCAGTTGATAAGTCTTTAATTAATTTAATCCCTTTACCAGCAAATCTCTGGCTTATTAGTTCATGTATATCATTGATTAAATTAACCTTATCTTCATTAGATAACACTGATTGTGATGTGACTTTATAGGTGTTAAAAAACATAATTTAAGCTCTGTTCAGACATTTAATCACCCTATGTCAAGTTGCATATTTTGACAATTTTATTTTTGTTTATACATGTAAAGATTAATTAATTTCTTACGTAGAACATTTAACACTTAAAATGAATAAACCTTAATTAATAGACCTATTTCGTTATATCAGCAATTACCAAAAACAAAACTTTTGATTATAAAAACGTGTATTGTTCAATATTTAAATTAAGCGTAAATTTAAATCCATAGACAGACACCAACTTATTTTTAACGCTGTTTATCAAAGGATTTAGTTATGGCACATTTTAATAGTCAAGAGCACAAAGGTTCACAAGGCGGTCATCAACATGGCGCTGAGTTCGAGCATGAAAAAATGGAACGTCGTTACGATGACGGTGCTGAGCATAAACATAACCGTGATCATCATGAAATGCGTGATCATGAGAAAAGTCACCCACATACACAACATGGTGGTGATCCTGTAGGTCATAAGCACCCAGAACAAACTCATGGCGATCGTCATGAACATGATGAGCATCGTCATCATAAAACTAAAGAGCATGACCATAAAGAGTCATCTCGTTTACACCACAAAACATCAACTAAATAAGACTATTTAGTTGAGATAACGTTCTTATTTAAATAAGAATAATATAAAAAGATTAAGAGCCCAATTAATGAAAGTCTATTTTTATTAATTGGGTTTTTCTATTTATGTTATCAATTTCTAATTAAGTAAGGCTCAATAAAATCTAACACTTCATTTTCACAAAGCCCAACTTCAACCTCGATACCCGCCTCTTTTAAAACCGCGATACCTTTACCACTATTGCGACTGTCTGGATCCAGTGTTGCAACAACAACTTTCTTAATACCTCGTTCAACCAATGTATGTGCACAAGAAGGGGTACGTCCGACGAATGAGCACGGTTCTAATGTCACATAAGCAGTAACATCCGTTAAAGGACCATCATAATTAGCTAGCGCCATCGCTTCAGCATGGTGTTGCCCTGGCGGCTGAGTAAATCCTTCACTCACAACCTCACCATCTTTAACTAATACACATCCAACAGGAGGATTCGGGCGACAGGCTGGTAATGATTGATGAGATAATAAAAGTGCACGCATCATAAATGCTTGTTCTTGAAAATCGTGGTTCATGGTTTCAATACACCTTCGAATAAAACATCTAGTGTATGCTGAATCATAAAAAAAAGCATTTGTGAATAATAACGTATTTATTTTTAATAAAATGTCACTGAATTATGAATGAAATATGAATACTTGCATCATGCTTAATTCAGAGGAAATATCGTTTACTGTGTCCTTCTTAATATAGAGAGACAACCATGAAACGCGTTATCACGACTCTAGTCTTATCATTAACACTGCATTCGTTATCAGCTTTTGCCATGACCGCCAGTTCTCCACAATATACCCAACAGATCACAGATAGTACGATTAAGTATCTGGACCATACTCAACAATTAAATTCCAATCAGCAACAACAAAGCCATGTGTTGACGACAATAAATAACAATAATTACTTATCAACCACAGGGCATAAGGAAGGGCATTTAGAAAGAAACCGGTGGGAAGAAACCCGTATAAGCCGAAGCAACAACCGCTATCGAGAAGAACATAGAAATAAATAATCTCATTCTTCAGCCCAAGTTTTGAATCATTCAGTTCAGCCTTGGGCTTTTAGTCAATAACGTAACGAATATTATATCAACACCAACACAAGAATGGTTTTAGGCCCATAACAATTGTCAATAAATCATCGGAACAATGTCTATCATTTAAACAGTAAAAATATAAAACATTGTAAAATAACTAACTTATGTAAGATATTATCTACTTTTAATAAAAATACACCGTAGAATTACTAATCACAACATTAGTTCATTTACGGTTCAGAAAAGCTATGTTTTTATACTCCATCGCAAAAATAAGCTAGTGCCGATTGCACTCACTAAAAATAAAAAACTGACGAGCATTCCAGATTTATGTCTACGTTAAAAACGACAATCTTGAGCAAATTTATTAATTTTCGCTATATTAGCCTTGCAGGTATTTCTCTCATTACTGTAGCTGCAGTTTTATCTATTAATACAACATCAACCCCTCATAAACAGACGGAAGTACAGCTACCCATTTCAACCACACCTGAAGTTGTTCTCCCAGCATTATCACCAAAAGCAATGCAAAAGACAGTCGACATACCGCCGAGTTATGAATATAAGATCAAAAAAGGCGATACCTTAAGTGAGATTTTTTCACGACTGTCGATCCCCTATTCTAATGTCCAATCGATTATGGAAGCCGATTTAAACACGCTTCAAATTGATAAGTTAAAACCCGGCGATATATTACGTTTTTGGATTAATGAAAGTGATCACCAGCTGAATAAATTAGAGCTTGAGTTCAGTTTAGCGCAGCGAATTGATTACATTCGTACTAAAGATGGCGATTTCGATGTAAAAGAGATCACATTACCTGGGGTATGGCGTGAAACAGTTGCGACTGGAACAATTCATGGCAGCTTTAGCGCATCAACTCGTAAAGCTGGGTTATCACACAGTGAGACTCTAGAAATCATGTCTTTATTAAAAGATAAAATGAATTTTAATAAAGACTTAAAAGCAGGTGATACCTTTGAAGTTGTCACTAAACGGAAATATATTAAAAACCAAGCCACCAATGATAGTGAATTACAAGCGATCCGCATTTATTCAGGTAAACGTTTAATTTCAGCCTATTTACACACTGATGGAAATTTTTATGACCAAAATGGTGATAGCTTACAACGTGCATTCCTTCGTTACCCTTATCCGGCGTCGAAGCATTTCCGTATCAGTTCGCCATTTAACCCAAACCGTATTCACCCAGTTACAGGCCGTCGCCAACCACATAATGGTGTGGATTTTGCGACACCATCAGGTACACCAGTACTCGCAACAGGTGATGGCGTTGTAACGTTAGTGACTAACCACCCTTATGCGGGACGTTATGTCGTCATTAAACACAGTGCTAACTACAGCACTCGTTACTTACATAACAGCCGTATTTTGGTTAAGAAAGGTCAACATGTTAAACGTGGTCAAGAAATTGCGCTATCAGGAAGCACAGGCCGTGTAACAGGCCCACACATTCACTATGAATTCTTAATTCGAGGAAAAGCAGTAAATCCAATGACAGCAAAAATTCCATTGGCAGCGTCTGTTCCTCGTAAAGAAAAGAAAGAGTTTGAAAGCGAGGTCGCTAAATATAATAGCTTAATTAAACAATCGGTCGAACAAGATAAAAACCAAATCGCAAGTGTGAATAAATAATACACCAAGCTTTAGTTCAATCATCATAAAACACACGAAAAGCACTTCTTAAATAGAAGTGCTTTTATTTCAGCTCAAACATAACAACTCGCAACAAGTATCTATTACGATAATAACAATTTAATATAACAACAAAGATACATTTAGAAACATTTTACTCGGTAAACATCACTATTTTTGTGACAATGTTATCTATTTATAAAATGAATTTACGCTTATTCTTTTGCCATTGTATGCGCCATGATTGACCTCCTTGTGTTATCGGCATCCAACAATTTTCTATTCTTATATACACTACCGAATACAGGAAGTATCTATGGCTAAGAAAACGCCACCTTTTGAATTTGCCGGCTTATCGATTGACGCGGGTAAACACATTAATTGTGAATTAGAAATTGCTCGTCTTTATACTCATTCACCTCTTTCGGTTTCTGTTGATATTCTTCATGGTAAACACCCAGGTCCCGTATTATTAATCAATGCGGCGATTCATGGTGATGAATTAAATGGTATTGAGGTTGTACGTCAAGTTATTGAAAAAATAGATTTAAACAAACTTCACGGAACGATTATTGCGGTACCTGTGGTTAACGTTTTTGGCTTTATTCATAAATCTCGCTACTTACCCGATCGTCGAGATTTGAACCGTTGTTTCCCTGGCTCTGAACGGGGCTCAATTGCAGGACGCATGGCTTACCAATATTTTAATCAAGTGGTTCGTCGTGCATCGCATGTTATCGATCTACATACCGCTGCAATTTACCGTACTAACTTACCTCAAATTAGAGCTAACCTTGAAAATCCATTAGCTAAAGAGATGGCAATGGCATTTGGCTCGCCAGTTGTCGTTGACGCAAGTCTGCGCGAGGGCTCATTACGAGCAGCTGCTGAAGCATTTAACATACCCGTGATCACATTTGAGGCAGGTGAGGCGTTACGTCTTGATCCACATGCAGTAGGATCTGGCGTTCAAGGCGTATTAAAGGTAATGCGTCATCTAAATATGCTGCGCACTAGCCGTAGCAAAAAAGTTATTGAACCAATGGTGCCAAAAGCGACCCGTTGGATTCGTGCCGACTATGATGGCTTGCTTCGATCCCATGTGGCCTTGGGGGAGAAGGTATCGAAAGATCAAGTCATCGCCACTATTAGCGATCCTGCTGGCAGCAGTGAAGCACCTGTTATTGCGCCACAAGGTGGGATCGTCATTGGCCAGCAAACATTGCCTTTAGTTAACGAAGGTGATGCTATTTTCCATATTGCTTTCTTTGAAGAGCCCGATGGCTTAGTTGAAGAGCAAGTGGAAAGTTACCTTGATGATGCCATCGAAGAATTAGATGATGAGCTAAAATGGGGTATGACAAACTGATTTAGCAGTTCGATCTTCAGTGTAAAACATACAGATATAAAAAAGGCTAAGTGCGAACACTTAGCCTTTCATTTTTATATTAAGCCAATAATGGCAAAACAAAAAATATCATTACCAATCAAACAACTTATCAAAGAAGCCTTCGACTTTTTTCTGCACTTCTTTCGCTTGTTGCTTCACAGCTTGTACCTGACAGTTTTGTTTAAGATCACCATTCGGATCCCAAATAGGCATTCGTGTTGTACCTGAACAATCTTCAATATAGGTACCGTTCGCCGCTACCGTATATTTCTCTCCTTCCAATTCTGAAGGTTGAGTTAAGATTAATGGCTCAGGTTTACGATGCTGAATGTAATCAGTATATAAACGCAATGCGCCTGTCGCACCCGTTAGGTGGGCAGTTTTATTATCATCACGTCCCATCCATACTGTTACCACTTCACGCCCATCGATACCGACATACCAACTGTCTTTACCATCGTTTGTCGTGCCCGTTTTACCTGCCAAATGGCTATTTGGGAACAATTTATTCAATGAATGTGCGGTACCAAATTTTACCGTATCTTGCAGTGCATACATAGTTAACCATGCAGCCTGACTTGGCACTACCGATGAAGCTTTAGGCCAATTTTGGTAGAGTACTTTGCCATCTTCATTAACCACCGCATTTAATGCCGTTAATGGCGCTAAATAGCCATTATTACCAATGGCTTGGTACATCTGAGTAACTTCTAATGGCGACAAGGCGATCGAACCTAAAAATAACGACGGTACTTGAGGGATCTCTTCAAACGGAATCCCTAATTTTGTTAATGTTTTTGAGACTTTTTCAACCCCCAAAGCCATACCTAGATTAACCGTCGGAACATTGTACGATTTGGCTAACGCCACAAATAAAGGCACTTCACCACGATATTTACGATCATAGTTTCGAGGACTCCATACCGCACCATCTTGCATCTTAATAGAAAGAGGCTGATCTTTGAGTGAAGTTGCAAGCGTGTACTGCTCTGGGTCTTCTAATGCTGATAAGTAAATAGAAGGTTTCACTACCGAGCCAATTTGACGTTGTGCATTTATTGCACGATTATAACCAGGGAAATTAGGGTTACTTCCTCCAATCATAGCGCGAATTTCACCTGTTGTACGGTCAGCAATCACCATCGCGGTTTGTAAGTTTTTACCCGAACGTTTTTCCACTAACGGGATCATTTTCTCGACAGATTCTTCAGCCAACTTTTGCGATTGAGGATCGAGTGAAGTAAACAGACGTAAGCCTTTACCTTCTTCAAAAGCATCACCTACTTTTTGCTCTAACTCACGTTTAAGTTGATCAAAGTACGCAGGCTGACGTTTCGCAAGTTGTCCTTTTGATTGAACATCCAACGGTAATTTTATTGCTGCTTGATATTCTTTATCCGTTAACAATTTATTGTCTAACATGATTTTTAATACCACGTTACGACGATCTTTCGCGCGCTCAGGGTTGCGCCAAGGGTTGTAGTAAGACGGACCTTTTACCAAACCAATTAACAGTGCTAATTGATCAGGACGCAATTCCGACAATGGGCGATCAAAGTAATAACGAGATGCCAAAGCAAAGCCATGAATACCACGTCCACCATATTGAGCGAGATAAACTTGGTTCATGTAAGCATCAAGTACTTCTTCTTTACCATATTTATAATCGATGATAATCGCCATATAGGCTTCTTTAAATTTACGCCATAAACTGCGCTCACTCGATAAAAACATATTTTTAGCAAGTTGCTGTGTTAGCGTACTACCACCTTGAACTGTGTGCCCAGCTTTGATATTAGCGACAAAAGCACGAGCAATACCCACTAAAGAAATACCATCATGCTCATAAAAGTGACGATCTTCAGTATCAATCAGACCTTCGACTAATAACTTAGGCATTTTATCTTCAGGGAGATAAATTCGTTGCTGGTCATTTTTCGCTTCTAACATGCCCAACATTTTAGGATCAATATGAAGGAAACCAAGCTCTTTATTTGTATCAAGATCCTTGATTTGGCTGATCCCTTCGCTGTTGAATGTCACAACAACATGACGAGCACCTTCTGCACCCTCTTTAAAGTTAAATGGTCGACGAACAAATTCAACAGACCAGCCATTCGCTTTATATTCACCACTTTGATCAGGCTTCGCGACCTTTTGATAACCCAATACTTTTAACTCATTCACTAACGAGTTATAGCTAACTGGCGCTCCTGGTTGAAGGGCAAGCTCGCGAGCATAAACCACCGAAGGTAATTGCCACAGTTGACCTGAAAACTTCTCACTGATGGTTTTGTTTAAGTTATTCCCAAGATAAGCCATGCCCAAGCCACCAATAATGGCAACAGTAAGAATACTACGCTTAATTAATTTACGCGTTGATGATGGCTGTGGCTTATCCTGTTGATTATCAGGCTGATGTTTATTTGATGTCATTCATTTTTCCAATTTAACAACTACGACTTTACTAAAAAATAATTATCAAACAATAAGATAAATAAGATGGCTGTTAAATTACTACCTTATATAAAATCAATATAGTTGGGCTAAACATAATCCTAATTATCAATGATCATGTCATCCTAGTGTCAGTTCTATATTGTATGACTTTTTTATCAAGGCTGGCAAAAAACATTATTTTATATGGCGCGTTCGTTGAACATCTATCTCTGTAATAATGAGATTAACCTATCCTCAAAAGACAGCGTTTGATTTCGTATCATTAGGCATGACAAATGCTTTGTGGCGTAATAAGCGGTTAATTCATCTGGCTTTGGGTCGCAATTTATTCGCAAATCATCCACAATAACGCCTTTAAGAAAGCCAGCGATCAATTCCGATCGGGCACAGGTACCATGAGATAGCTATGCAACGTGATTATACTTTAAACTGCCTATTAACAATGCCTCGCCATGAGCTTGAAGAATTTAGCTTACGCGTAATCAGCCGCATGGTGCCGGAAGATGTAATGCAGGAAATATTCACTTTTGAACAAGAAGAAGTGGATAGTGAAGAACGCCTTAAGTCAGCACAATTTGATGCAATGCTACGCATGACAGCGGTTGCTTTGGGTGAAGTCAAGGAAGCATTTTCAGAATCGGATAACGCTAAGCAAAATATTGAACGTATGACACGCTTAATTCTTTGGCATTTTTACGCTATCTCATTCCAGCTAGAGGAAGCTGTCACATTAGAGCAGCACTGTGCTGAAGTTGAAAAGATTTTAGCCAATGCGCCTCCTGACAACGCATTTGGTTGGATAAGTGTACTGACAGAATTACTTCATCGTTACGCAGCATTAAGCGAAGAAAAATAACCATTCCTCGCATCATTAATAGTTAAATAAAAAGGCGTACCCTTAGGATACGCCTTTTTTTAAATTTTTTATTGCCGATACTAAATACTATTAATAATCGAAATCGCTGTACTCCGGACTCTCAAAACGTGAACGTGTCATACGACGTTTCTTTTTGTTACGAGATTGATTCAAATCTTGAAAATCATCATTAAATTCAGAGTTGAATTTTGATTTGCTGCCCTTGTGAAACTTTTGGTCTAACTTAGCCATTTGCGATTCCTGAACTACATCCAGAGTAAGTAATTAATAAATAGAACACAGGCAATATTAATGCTCTATTGTGACAAAAATACGTCGCTTTTTTGTAAAATCAGTGACAACTGCCTTGTTTGTTTTCCACTTGATTTTTTGCTTAATTCGTATTTTTTCTAAGACTAATTCAGGAACTCGCTCTCTGTACAACAAGATATTTTACTGCTTATCAGCAAAAAAACTTATCCATTGTTTTCGGTCACATTCTTAAAAGGAACTTCGACCAAAGCGTTGATCAAGTCCTCTTTTTCGTTATCTTCTCGCCATACTAAATATAAGCTTTGATCCATAACTGGCGCGTCTTTTACGACATGAAGTAAGCCTTTTTTCTTAGCACTTTCGACAACAGGCGATGGCAGATAACCAACTCCAGCATTCGCTAAAATATAATCAAGCGCCATTTTAACAGAATGTGTATGCATAATTGGTGTACGCTGAAGCTCAGCAATACGACTGTGCTCAACAGAAAATCGTGTGCCCCAATCTAAAAAGACAAGTGGAATATCACGCGTATCATGTAAGCAACAATTACTTTTATTAGTCACTAACTGTAATTGGTAATCTCGAACTTTACGTACATTGAGATTTTCAATTTTCGGTGGTTCGCTGGTAATAAAGAGATCGATGCTCTGATCAAACAAGCGTTTTGCCATCCCTTCACGTTTAACCGACTCTAAGCGTAATGCTAGCCCAGGCATATTGGCATAGATATGGTTAATCCAATCAGAAATCCCATCAAACTCCCAGAATAAAGGAGATGCACCAATGGCTAATTGGGTATTGAGGCTATCTGTTAATGCAACATCCTGCTTCGCACGCCCCCATGTTTGCAAAATAGCTTCAGCATAAGGCTGTAAACGCTCACCAGCTGCAGTTAGATGGACATTACCTCGTTGACGAGAAAACAACGGGTTACCTAGCTGAGACTCAAGCTGTCGAATACGAAAGCTGACGGCAGACTGCGTTAAATATAAATTATCAGCTGCACGGCCAAAGTGACGAGTCTTAGTTACTTCTAAAAATGTTTTTAGTAATTCTGTATCCACAGCGAAATTCTCAAGAATAAGAAGGATAAGTTGCGTGATTATCGTGCTATTTAAGCATTATATATCTAATAAGCAAGAGCTTAATCTAGATCTTAAACGATATGATGATTTATGGTATCAAATCATTAAAAAAATTCATTAGAACGATAAAAAATGTTTGATTTACAACTCACCAAGTCTGGATAAATATCACCGCAAATCACATCAAGGACTTTATGAATGAGAAGTGAAGGTAAATTTTACGACGATAAAAATTTCCCACGTGGCTTTAATCGCTCGGGGGTTTTTACAATTAGTGAAGCCAGCGTCTTAGAAAATTACGGACGTATTATGCGTGCCTTACATGAAGGGACTACTCAACCAATCGATGAGTCTGAAACTCAGTTCCTTGCTGAAGTGTTAGGTCAGCAAGCAGCAGTGTCTGAATTTGGTAAGTGTTGGTTAAAATACCTGAACCACACCACTCATAAAGCACGCAGTTATACCTTATGCGTGTCGCAACGTCCCAACAATGGCGTATACGGCGACGATGATGATGCCGATAGTGGTAGTGATAGCGATTTAGACTATTAATTACTATCAGAGGGCTCACCTCTGTTTATCGAGTAACAATGAAGCCATCCCACTCTCGTGCGATGGCTTATTTCTTTTTAATAGCCTGTAAAACAGGCACTTTCTTGGTAGAGCTATGAAAATTTGTTTTGTTATGTATCCGTGGGACAAAGTTGAAGCCGAAAACGACTCCACACTACGTCTTATCCATGAAGCCGCAAGCCGCGGTCACACGGTTGCTATAACAACACCAAGTAACTTAACTATGCGTGACAGCATGGCTATTGCATTCTGTAACGTATTAAAAAAAGGTGATGTATCAAACAATATTCCAAGCTTTTACCGCAAAGCTGAATTTAACAAAGCCGAGCTACCATTAGCGGGCTTTGATGTTATTTTTATGCGTGCTAACCCACCTCTAGATACCATGGCACTTAATTTCTTAGATTCTGTGCGTGAACATACTTTCATTATCAATGATATTGATGGTCTGCGTGTGGCTAATAACAAGCTATATACAGCATCGCTACCCGATCCAAACCATGAATATATTCCAGCAACACACGTATCAAAGAACCGTGAATACTTAGAGCGTGTATTAGACGAATCAACGCAAGATCGCATGATCCTAAAACCACTAAATGGTTACGGTGGTAAAGGCGTTATCTTGGTTGAAAAGAGTGCAAAATCAAGCGTTAAATCATTACTTGATTTCTACATTGGTGACGATGAAAACTATGTGATCTTACAAGATTACATTGAAGGTGCAGAACAAGGCGATGTTCGCATTCTACTGCTTAATGGTGAACCTATTGGTGCAATGCGCCGTGTACCAGCAGAAGGCGATGTACGTTCAAACATTCATGCCGGTGGCCGTGAAGTAAAACACGTACTAACAAAGCAAGAACTTAACCTATGTAAACACATTGGCCCTAAGCTTGTGCGCGACGGCCTGTTCTTTGTTGGACTAGACGTTATTAACGGCAAACTGGTTGAAGTAAATGTATTAAGCCCTGGCGGTATTACCCGTATCAATCGTCTTAACCGTGTGAAACTTCAACGTAATGTCCTGGATTTTGCTGAGAGCGTAGTAATGGCGAAAGAAGTCGGCATTGCACGTAAAAATGATTTTCGAAAGGTGATTGCTGATGCTGCATACTGAGTTAGAGGTTCTGGAGAAAATCCGCAGCCTGACTCCCTTTGAAGCGGAACTTGATGATGGCAGCTTGATAATTCGTGTTAGCGAATATCAGCCTTATATTGCTACAGCCATTCATCATGGACACAACCTTCGTGGCGAGTTAAAAGAAAAATGTGCGCTAACAGAAGAAGAGCGCTACTTTGAAGAAGATCCATTTACTGGCGATTTTATTTCATCTCTGCCAATCATTCTTCAGGGTGAAGATTCACGTTACGAATACGATCTTAACCGTGACCCAAGCAATTGCATCTATGACGATGCGTGGGGTAAAAAAGTATGGCTTGAGCCATTAACGGTAGAAGAGCGTGCGGAAACACATGAAAAACATAACCGCTACTATCGTATTCTTAAATGTCTTATTGAAACATTAGAAAAAGAATTTGGGTTATGTTTGTTATATGACATCCATTCATATAACTACCAACGTATTGACGAGAAAACACCAACATTCAATGTCGGTACTAAGCAAATTAACTGTCGTCGTTGGCGGAAAGAGATTGATGCCATGCTTGAAGGTTTAAATAGCATAGAGCTACCTAACCTTGAAGTAACAGCATTAGAAAACGATGTCTTTAAAGGCATGGGTTACCAAGCTACTTTCATTAAAGAAAACTTTAAAAACACATTAATCCTACCGATTGAAGTAAAAAAAGTATTCATGAATGAGGAAGGCGGCGAAGCGTATCCATTAGTGATTGAAAAGTTGAAAGAATCCATGAAAACCGTGATAACGGAACATGCTGCTTTCACTATCACTAAACGCACAAAAGCCAAAGGTTTAACAGGTAATGATCTGCTTGCTTCGAACTTATCCAAAGAAGTAGTCAAACTGGATCGACAGCTATATCGTATTGCTCGTGGTATCAATACGCTTAGCTACATCAACCCAACGAACCTTAAGCAAGAAAAGCGACGCTTTTTAAGTAAGCCGCATAGCTATCAGCCACAGTTCACTTATCGCCAACTTGATTTAGACCCATACAAGTTCCGTGAGCAACTTTACCGACTACCCGTAGAAGGTATCCGTGATGCTGACGTACAAAAAATGTATCGCAAAGTTATCGACCAATTAGCGGTACGTATTGATCTACTTTGTAGTATTGGTACTGATGAGTTCTTATATAATTCATTACGTTACTACGGTCAGCCTGATGAACGTGATATTGCTAATGCAAAATTTATTCTTCATGCTTGTGAATACAAAGAGCAGCAACCTGCCACAATCACAGCCAATGAAGCAATAGAAGCGTTTAAAGAAGCGGCGCAAGAGTACGACATTCCTTGTAAAATCGTTTCTTCTAAACAGCTAATTGCACGTGCAATGGTCAGTGGTAAAACGATCAAGGTGAACCCAAACAGTCGTTTTACACAAGGTGATTTAGATGCGTTAATTCATCACGAACTGGGAGTGCACTTAGTCACGTCAGTCAATGCTGAACGTCAACCATTGAAGATCCTACAACTGGGTTTACCTGGTAATACGCATACACAAGAAGGCCTTGCGATTCTTTGTGAGCACTTATCAGGTAGCTTCCCACTACACCGCCTAAAAACATTGGCGTTGCGTGTTGTCGCTGTAGAGATGATGGTCAATGGTGATAGCTTTAACGATTGTTTTAATAGTTTAAAACATGAGTATGGCATCAGTAATGATGAAGCATTTACCGTAACGGCACGTGTGTATCGTGGTGGTGGTTTCACTAAAGATTTCTTATATCTTCGTGGCTTAAAAGATGCGATTCAAGCGTATAAGAATGAAGATTTAACATCATTATTTATTGGTAAGACTGGCTTTGAATTTAAGCCCCTGCTTGATGAACTCATCGAGCGCGGGATCTTAAAACAACCCGATTACTTACCTAAAGCACTAGAGATAGATGCGGATATCGATCCAGTGATGGAGTTTATGCTTAACTCGATTCGTTAATCGACAAGCACATCAACCCTAAACAAAAAGCGACTAATCGGTCGCTTTTTTTATACGTTATTAACGCATTAACGTTACATTGGTAATGTAATTACGATCACCCCAGATAATCGTACAAATCAATAACACCAACATTAGGTAATCAGTCGTTTTTAGGCTTACCACGCATCAGTACAGCCGCGATAATGGCCTATACCACGGTAATAACAGCAGGGATGTAGAATGCGTAGCGTCTATTTCTCGTGTAAGCGATATAAATATTTATCCAACTATAATTTCACAACATATAAAAAAGGCAGCCTGATAGACTGCCTTTCAAATTGATAAACATTTCATTTTTAGCGATTAGTTGCCAGGCACAACGCGTGTCGTATTACCCTGCTGATAAATATCAACACGTTGGCCTACACGGAAAATCATATTTGGATCGACTTCCTGCACAACCGCAATGGTTCTACCGCTATCAAGTTTAATCACGATATTAACGCCATTACGCTGACTAATTGCATCACCCGCTTTATTACCTAAAGCTGCGCCAGCTAAACCGCCGCCAATAGCCGCAATATCAGAACCACTACCGCCACCAACTTTCGAACCCAGAATGGCACCAATGGCACCACCAGCAATAGTACCAATCATATTTTCACCGCCACCGCTCATGGTTACGGCATCTAATTTGATGATCGTACCGGTTAATACATTTTGTACTGTGCGTGCCTCACCGACATCATAAGCATTACCATATGGATTTTGCGCACAACCTGATACACCAAGTGCTGCGACTAGACATAAAGATGCTACTGTATACTTTTTCAATATAACCTCCGTCAATAAAGCAATCTGCTATTACAACGATATAAGTTTGGACGTTAAATTAACATTTTGCTCACAAATCCTGTATTTACACTGAATGGACTAATAAAAACAATATGTTACAATTTATTCGCGTAAGAAGAAGCAAAGCTTTACAATTAGTTTCTCTTTTAAAAGGTAAAAAATACTCAATCTAGTGTGTTTTTTTACCGCGAATTTTATTAATCAACGTCACCACAGCAACCACCGCGGCTCCCGCAATAACACCCACAATACCGTTCATTAATGGTGGTAGAATAGACGCTGAACCAGGCAAATTGACAGCTTGTACAATGTTCTCCACAATTTCATGGGAATGCGGCAATGTATGTACAACGATACCGCCACCGACAAGAAACATCGCAATTGTGCCGACAAACGCCAGAGCCTTCATAAGATAAGGTGCTATGTTCACCAATAGCGAGCCAAAACGGTTTTTCAAACTCGCTTGTTCGCTATGATTTACAAGATATAAACCCGCATCATCTAGCTTCACAATACCTGCAACCAAGCCATAAACACCTGCCGTCATAACCGCGGCAATTACGCTGACAACAATGGCTTGAGTTAAAAATGGATGATCTTGTACAACCCCTAAAGAAATCACAATAATTTCAGCAGAAAGAACAAAATCAGTACGAATAGCCCCTTTTATTTTCTCTTTTTCATACTCTGCGATATCAACATCACTTTGCGCTAACACATCAACTTTATCTTCCGTGTTTGCCTCTGAATGAAATAATTTCTCAACGATTTTTTCAACACCTTCAAAGCATAAGAATAAACCGCCTAATAACAGCATTGGTTGAATCAGCCATGGGGCTATTACGCTGATCAATAACGCTGCGGGAACCAAGATCAGCTTATTTTTAAATGAGCCTTTTGCGACACCCCATACAACAGGAATTTCGCGTTCAGCACGTACCCCCGTTACCTGTTGGGCATTCAATGCTAAATCATCGCCTAACACACCCGCTGTTTTTCGTGCTGCTACTTTTGTCATTACAGCAACATCGTCTAATACGGTCGCGATATCATCTAACAAAGTTAATAAACTTGCACCTGCCACAGGTTACTACTCCTTCCATTAAGAGCTCATTGCTCTTAAATACACAAACTAACAATAAGATGTTAATACTAAACTGTTAATACTGACTGCATTCAACATACAGTTAAGCATTATACTGCCTATACAATAAAAATAAAAATCAGTGTTTTTTTTACCGCACTTTAGCGCTCTTCTCAATTAAAGTCGGTATAAAGCCTAATTGCTAATCTTTCTTATCATAACGATAAATCTTTTTTGATTGCAGTTAGCCTCATTCAATTGTCTAATCGCCAAGCACCCTCTTTTTGGTTTGAGGTGTAGACTGAGATTGGAATTCCTCTCTTTACGTTATGTCATACCGTGCTAGTAGCAGCACGACCTGTTCGGAAATGACAATGAAATTATTCGCAGCACTATACCTACAGGCATTTTCTTGTCTAAATAAAGTATGCGACAACGCAGCCAACAGCATCAGACCACCCCAATCTAGACGATCGACACGTATGTTCATTAATAGTAATGATGAAACGAATTCGGATAGTCCCAGTTACGTGTAATTAATTGCAACACACTACTGTTAGATGTGGATTGCTTTTTTATTAAGGTAACCTTTAGATCCTGACTTTTATTACGTCAGTAATCATAACCTTCTATTTTATTTATATTTTCTGCAGTTCTGTAGGGCTTTTGTTCGCCTTAAAAAACTGACGCGTACTTTGCAAGGATTAAGACTATGAGTGAGTGGACAATTAATAACGCACGTGACGTTTATAATACGCCTTACTGGAGCCAAAACTATTTTGATATTGCACAAGATGGTTCCGTGGTTGCACGTCCTAATTTACAGGCTCCCGGCAATACCATAGGTTTATCGCAACTTGCTGATGAACTGATTGCCGCTGGTGCCTCATTACCGGTATTGGTGCGTTTTCCAGAAATTATGCATCACCGTGTCGATAGCTTATGTAGTGTGTTTAACCAAGCTATTGAGAATTATGGCTATACTGGTGACTACCTTGCGGTTTATCCCATCAAAGTCAACCAACAGCAAGAAGTCGTTAGCGAAATTCTTAAAAGCCAATACGCTAAGCAACAACGTCAGTTAGGTTTAGAAGCGGGCAGTAAACCAGAACTCATGGCTGTGCTGGCTATGGCGCAAGAGGCGAGCTCAGTCATTGTTTGTAATGGCTATAAAGATAAAGAATACATTCGCCTTGCACTCATAGGTGAAAAGCTAGGACACGAAGTGTATATCGTCCTAGAAAAACTATCAGAACTACGCATTATCTTAGAGCAAGCAAAAGAGCTTGGCGTTACTCCTCGTCTTGGTTTACGCGTTCGTTTAGCCTCGCAAGGGAAAGGTAAGTGGCAAGCCAGTGGTGGTGAGAAGTCTAAGTTTGGATTATCGGCATCTCAGGTTTTAACTGTGGTAGATGAACTGCGCCAGCGCGATATGCTAGATTGTCTGCAATTGTTGCATTTCCACTTAGGATCGCAAATCGCCAACATTCGTGATGTAAGAAATGGTGTGGGTGAAGCCGGCCGAGTTTACGCAGAATTGAAAAAAATCGGTGTTGGTATTACAACTATAGATGTTGGTGGTGGTTTGGCCGTGGACTATGAAGGTACCCGTTGCCAGAGCAGTTGTTCAATGAACTACAGTATTAACGAATATGCAAACAACATTGTTTATGTATTAGGTGATATTTGTACTGAATATGATATTGCTATGCCACGCATTATTTCAGAATCTGGGCGTAACTTAACGGCGCATCACGCAGTCTTAATCACCGATGTTGTGGGTGTAGAAAGCTACAAACCAGAAAGCATTAGTGCACCTACTGAAGATGCACCACAAGTGCTACAGAACATGTGGATGTCGTGGAAAGAGCTCTCTGAGCATTCCGATCAACGCTCGTTAGTTGAGATCTACCATGATAACCAAAGCGATTTAGCCGAAGTTCACGCCCTATTTGGGGTTGGGATGATCAGCTTTATCGACCGTGCATGGGCAGAGCAAGTTAGCTTACGCCTATGTTACGAATTACAGAAAAAACTCTCAGATAAAAACCGAGCTCACCGCCCGATTTTAGATGAGTTGCATGAGCGTTTAGCGGATAAGTTCTTTGTGAACTTCTCTTTATTCCAATCATTGCCAGATGCATGGGGTATTGATCAAATCTTCCCTGTATTGCCTTTAAGCAATTTGGATAAAGCCCCTGAACGTCGTGCGATTATTTTAGATATCACCTGTGATTCAGATGGTGCCATTGATCAATATGTTGAAAGCCAGGGTATTGAAACCACACTACCGGTTCCAACATGGTCAGCTGAAGAGCCTTACCGTATTGGTTTCTTTATGGTCGGTGCTTATCAAGAAATTTTAGGTGATATGCATAACCTCTTTGGTGATACCGACACCGCTGTTGTTCGTACTCGTGCTGACGGTGGTTATGAAATAGAAAAAATTGATCGCGGTGACAGTGTTGGCGATGTATTGCGCTACGTGCATTTAGACTCGAAAGAGTTTTTACGCCAATACCAAACAATGGCTGAGCAACATTTAACTGCTCACGAGCGTGATGCGATTTTACAAGAGTTGGCTGAAGGTCTAGAAGGTTACACTTACCTCGAAGATGTTCGTGCTATCTAATTAATTTATAGACTAAATAAGGTCCCTATCACGTCAATCCTGTGTGATAGGATGTCTTAACAGGGCTTTGCCCAAGATTGTTGTTGGAGAGAACCATGGCAACATTAGCTAACTACCCAGATTACTCACTATACGCAAATGCGTTTGGTTTTTTGCGTCAACCACTCAACTTCTCACCAATGGAGTCTGATGCTGATGTGGTGATCACTGGTATTCCATTTGATATGGCAACCACGGGTCGTTCTGGGAGTCGCATGGGACCTGGCGCGATTCGCCAAATTTCAACCAACCTAGCATGGGAAGGTAAACGTTGGCCATGGACATTTAACTTATTTAAAACTATCAAGATTGCTGACTGTGGTGATCTGGTATTTGATTGTGGTGATGCCGCACAAATGTGTGAGCGTCTAGAAGCACACGCAACCGGCCTATTAGAACAAGGTAAGGCAATGTTAAGCTTTGGTGGCGATCACTTTGTGACCCTGCCGCTGCTTCGTGCTCACGCTAAGCAGTTCGGTAAAATGGCATTGATCCACTTTGATGCCCACACTGACACTTATGATCAAGGCAGTAAGTTTGATCACGGCACCATGTTCTACCATGCACCGAAAGAAGGGTTAATTGACCCTCACCACTCGGTACAAATTGGTATTCGTACCGATCACTGCGACAGCTTAGGCTTTAACGTGATTGATGCTGGCACTGCTAATGATTGGTCGGTTGAGCAAATCGTTTCAACTATCAAAGAAAAAGTGGGTGATATGCCTGTGTACTTAACCTTTGATATTGACTGTTTAGATCCTGCGTTCGCACCGGGTACAGGTACTCCTGTGTGTGGTGGTTTAACATCAGATAAAGCACTGAAAATTATCCGTGCGCTAGAAGGTATTAACTTAGTTGGTATGGACGTGGTTGAAGTAGCACCGTCTTACGATCACGCTGATATGACATCCCTTGCAGCAGCAACAATTGCAACCGATATGCTGCACCTATGGGCATTAACTCATAAGAAAGCAGATATTAAATAAACGATAAAGCACATACCTAGAAATACAAAAATGCCAGAGCTTTCACTCTGGCATTTCTTTAAGTGTGCTGTTTTATTATTTTGTGTCGTCGCTAGCTAATTAAGATCCCGCCCCACACAACAACAACCAGTGCCATCGCAACAAATACCGCTGCCGAACCAATGTCTTTCGCTCGGCCACTCAACTCATGGTGTTCAGGACCGATACGATCAACCACTGCCTCAATGGCTGAGTTAATCAACTCAACAATCATCACTAACAACAATGAAGCAATCATGATTGCTCGCTCTACCCCAGTCACCGGTAAGAAAAAGCTAATCACAGTCATTAGCACCAGTAGCACTGACTCTTGGCGAAATGCCGCTTCGTTCTTCCATGCAGCTTTCAATCCTTGAACAGAATAGCCTGCGGCATTAATAATTCGAGTTATTCCCGTCGCACCCGGTTTCATTATTATTTTTCTCTCTATTTATAATCAGTTAGCTAGCATTGCATTAATGGGCGCTAATACTACGACATTGTGAAAATATATCTAGTTTAGGTTCATAAACGTTGGTTTTTACGTCCATCATGCCAAGTAGTGAATGGAACAGATAATCTTGTGAATATCCACCGGCTTGTGCTTCTTTTTCTAAGCAAGCACGGTTAATGTGCTGATTTTTTTGGTATTCAGGTGATAACCATAATATCAGTGGCACAGTGGTTTGCTCTTTCGGTGCAATAGCATAAGGTAAACCATGCAAGTACACGCCATCTTCACCCAAAGATTCACCGTGATCGGCCATATAGAACATCGCTGTATTGGCATGATGATCATCTTGCTTCAACATATCAATCACTTGGCTCAAGATATAGTCGGTATAAACAATGGTGTTATCGTAGGTATTCTTTACCTGCTGCTGAGTACAGTTTTGCAAATCGCTGGTATCACAGGTAGGGGTAAACACTTTAAATTTAGCAGGATAACGATCGTCATAGGTTGGCCCATGACTACCTATAATATGCAGCACAATAAAGGTATCTTGCTTCGCATCATCAATGTATTGCTGCAGGCCTTTCAATAAGATTTGATCGTAGCACGAGCCGTTATGGCACAAGCTAGGATCAATTTCAGCACTCATCTCAACATGTTTAATGCGATCACATGCCCCTTTACAACCACCATCATTATCTTTCCATAACACATCAATCCCCGCGTGGTGCATCACATCTAATACGCCATCTTGGTGACGTGCGGTCATTGGGTTGTAGTTCGCTTTAGTCATATCAGAGAACATACAAGGCACAGAAGCTGCCGTTGCCGTACCGCAAGATTTAACATCTTTAAAGCTGATCACATTCAATTTTGCCAGCTCAGGGTTGGTATCACGATCGTAACCATTGAGTGAATAGTTCATCGAACGTGATGCTTCACCTAATACCATCACCACCACATTCGGTTTACCTGTTTTTTCAGAGATAACAGCGTGTTCATTTACCGCATCAGTGCCAATGTGTTTAAACGGCATCTTCGCTTCAATTAACTGGTACTGCGCATAACGATAAGTGGCTGACAAATAGTTAGTTGGGTTAATCAGCGCCTTAATTTCAGAGTGGTTACGAACCAAAGACGCATAATCTTTATAATACCCAGCAGCAATCAAGCCAATCACTAGCAACGAGACAACAATCGATCCTAATTTTGACAGTAATTCTTTAAAAAAGGGCTTAAATTGTACTTTCATCGACGTAAAGATGATGGCAGGAATAATCCCGATAACCAATAACCATATCCCACCACCGAGCGATAGATAACTGGTCGCTTCACCGGTATTCGTCTCAAAAATATTAACGATCATACCGTAATCGAAAAATACGCCATAGCTGTACATACCATAGGTTGCTAGTGCCGACAGAATAATCAGTACAGGGATCAAAACACGATATATCTTCGGCCAAATAAGTAAGGTAAAGATGATATTTAATGCCGCACAAATAAAGATCGGTATGGATATGGCAAAAATAAGACTATTTGGCGGATTGGCTTCAAATAATTCAGTGATATGTCGCCATAACGCAATATTTTGTATCGCCGTAAAAAACAGTGCGATTAAAAGCGTATATAGCACACTCGTTAAACGAAATTTCATGTGTCTATTCCCAAGAGTATTTATCATCATTTGGTATGGCGTGAACATTGGCATTCCAGTTCACAATTAACGTCATGCCAACCTTGGCGAATCTGTTCCATTTTGGCGGCGAATTATATCTATAAATTCATACAATTAACCAATAACTATATAAATTGCTTTATATCTTAAATGCAAACAAAGATTCAGCTAATGGATAGTGACGTTTTCATACCATCTTCTTTTCACCTTTTAGTAAATATAGAAGATGTACGATAACTGCACCCATGTCGAAAAAAGGTCAAAGCAATATATTCACGCGTTGAATTATGAATAAATAAGCTGTTTACATCCTGACAGGAGATAGAACAAGATACAGTTTTCACCGCTTTGATATAAAAAACGCCAATACGTTCTCTGTATTGGCGTTGGAGTTATCAACATTAGGGGGATTAATGCTGAATCAAATTAACTTTTCACTGAACGACTTATTTCAAAAAGTCGTTGTATAGCATGTAAAGGTGAGCAGAACTCCATGAGAAGTTATTTGCGCCCTGCACCGCCCCTGTTTCAGGGTTGTAATTTTCCTGAATCGGAAGCTGCTTAGTTAAACCTTCTGCATTAGTAAAAAGTTTATTTACCATCTCATGCGCTTCTTTGGTATAGCCATAATTCGCCATCCCCTTCACACCAAAATAAAACTGATCAATCCATACTCGACCACGCCAGTAAATATCGGCACCATAAGCTGGGTTATCAGCCGATGCAGTCCCCAGTGGCACTGTCGTATTAAACTTTCTGGTATCCATCATGTTTGCAACGACCGCTTTAGCTGTCACTTCTGTTGCAGCACCATTAAACAGCGGTGACCAACCTTCAGCACCCATGCCTCGTTTTACAATTGGCTTACCCGCGCAACCATTATTTAATTCTTTCGCTTCAGAACTATCAATATTGATGTCGT
The DNA here is from genome assembly GCF_003026075.1 of Photobacterium sp. GB-210. Taxonomy (NCBI): domain Bacteria; kingdom Pseudomonadati; phylum Pseudomonadota; class Gammaproteobacteria; order Vibrionales; family Vibrionaceae; genus Photobacterium; species Photobacterium sp. GB-210. Next base: position 46,547 of record NZ_PYNU01000009.1, read on the forward strand.
AGTAGAAACCAGTGTCAGTATCAAACATACATTTATTAATGTAGTCCCTAGTCTCTACTGCTTTTTGCGTAAAGGTTTCTGCGGCATCGCTATGACCTAATACCTCAGCAATTTGAGCAAGATATTTGTTATCGCTGTACCAGTATGAAGCTTGGTCGACCGATTCTTGCATCAGTGAGTAACCAATCACTTCACCAGATGCGTCTTTGTTCTCACTGAACTTCACCTGCCAATCTTTTTTCGCCAGATTCAGTTTTGCAGTATTAACCGCATCAGTATTACGGTAAGTCACAGTCTTAGCATTGATATTATAACTATTATCAAACTCGTACTTCTTTTTCGCATAACGACCTAGCTGATCGATGGTAGCAATTTCGTCAGAATCAGTCAGCCCTTGCGCATCAGCAATAGTGTCGATAAAACCAAATACCGCGGCATCATCACGACCTGACTCCCAAGACGCTGCAGTCTGTGCAGGGCTGCTAATATCAACGTAATTGCCCGACTCTAACAGTGCATTGTAATTATCAATACCATAAGCCACTTGCCATTCTGTATCGCCTTCTAACTTATATTTGTAAATAAGCTGGCCATCTTTCGTGTGCTCAGGATCCACTGCCGCACCGTATTCAGGAATACCGTTCTTATTAGTATCACGTGCAGTTAACCACCAATCATGGTATGCCACTAACTGTGGGTACATCTCTTCAAGCCATGCTTTGGCATCACTTGGACGGTTATATTTATCTTTCAGCGCTGTGTAGACTTCCCATACCGCCCATGACGCCAGTGATGGTTTGGTATTACGCTCATTCCATGTTTGTGCATCATTAAATTCGGTTATACCCAATGCATCTCCACGTTGCTGAGACATGTTCATACCCACCACATCAAGCAAATAGCCTTTATCATATGGACGTAACACATCGTCAGCTTTCACTTGGTGTTCAAACACTGTGCGAATGTTTTCCATCGCAAGATCAGGATTGAAATGCGCCATTGCATACGCTTGTTTCCACGTATCCCACGGCCACGTTAAGTTACCAGAGAACCAACGTGCGGTTACCGATGGCGTTACTGTATCATGGCTTACCATACCAGCGGGGCTGCGCCAGTTACCAGTTAAGGTTTCAATCGCTTTCACTGCAACCCGCTCTTGTTCTGTCGTTGCATTGTCATTTACTAAACCATGACTTAAGTAACTTTCCCAACGACTAGTGGTCGCATTCATATATTTAATAGGATTTTTCAAAATATCAGCCACAACTGGCTGCTCTTGTTTCCACTCATCCGCCGTTAAAGTATGACTAAAGACGGTATAGATCTTGGTTTCTTTTTCATTACCAATATCTGACGTTGATTGATATTCCAAACCCTTTACTGTTGTTTTAGCGGCAATACTGCGATCAATATAAAAAGCTGAATCACCACGGGTTCTCACCCACCATGAGTCACGCTCTTTACCAAACTGTAGAGTAATATTCCCATGATTATCCGTTGTTAAAGTACGCGTTAAATCAGGTAATTGTTCAGCGACTGTTGCTTCATAACATTCTTGCTTATCATCTTTATCTAATTCACTGCATACTGGCTTTTCAACACCATCTAGGGCGTAGAAACGTTCAACTAATTTGCCGTCCCACAATAACGTAAGATCTTGACCACTATTATTAGTAACGGCCGTCTCAACCAATGAGGAACGAGAAGAAACAAACTGCAATGTCATCTCAACACGAATATCATCGGCGGTTAATGTTTGAATTAATGCGCCCGGAATACTGTAAGCAACAGCTTTAAAATCAACAGGCTGACCATCTTTTAAAATAGATAATTTATCGAAATACTCTGCTACCGAAGTATTATATTCTTCAGCGATAGCCGTCACACCAAAGCCACCTTTATTTTCTGGATTTGCTTTTAAATCTGGTAATAGGTGACCATGCCACGCGCCGTCATCATGTAATGGCGTATAAGCCATGTGATTACCCGCTCCAACTTCTGCAAGGTGTTTTGGTGTACCTGTGCGATCAATAATGTCTTTAAACTGCAGGGCTAATTCTGGTTTCTTTTTCTCTTCAGACGATGAACTAGACGAATCATCACTATTACAGCCAGCAGTCAATAATAAAGAGCCGATCACTGCGGCAAGTAATGTTTTCTTAGTTACTATTGGATTATTCGTCATTGTTACACCTTCAATATAAAGAGACATTCCACATGGAATTAATATTATTTTTATGGGTAGAGTATTTTGGTATTGCGCTATAAGCGGAGGGAATATTAAAGACAAATAAAAACACTAAAATTGAAGTAAATCACATAAATAAACCTACTTAAATTCAGCTTAAGTATGGAATGTAACAATCATATACAAGTATAAGAAATAAAATCCATTATATTTTTGAAGTAAATTCACACTATTAATTTATATAGGTTGATTATCTTTTAATCTGAATAAAAACGATAAATAAAAATTAGATCTTCTCCTCAAATAATCATGTTAACTATGATATTTGTTCTACAAACATCCCTTATTAAAAATAAGTTATGTAACATTAGTAACAAGAACAAGGTGTAAAGTAACAATTGAAATTACTATTTTTTGTTTTATTTCTTGATAAATATCACAGTCATTTACTTACATAATATAAATATACTTCCTTAATTCTTTTCCATTAACTATCCAATCCTTTAATTTTTCGGAAAAAGCAGCAAAAATTAACTATTGATGTACAAAAAATTCTTCCTTTTTATTGCATTAATGCTCAAAAATAACCTCGTTGATAAATAGACTACATTTATAACAACATACATCACCATTTATATTTGACGATAAAAACCCTAATCAAGCGTATGAAAAAGGCCAAGTGTTACCCACTTGGCCTTCATTAAAATCATTAACCTATTAAAGAACGAAACATAAGCGAATGTTTACTTTATATTTTCACCGCAGGATCGGGGGCTAGATGATTGAAATCAACCATTTTGCTGTAATTAAACACACGAATATTTTTATCGTGTATCTGATCTAAAGTTAATGGCATTACTTTTTTTGATTCAATCCCAGTCCAATCTGAAAATAACGATAAAAAGTGATAAGCACTAACTTGCTTTTTCAACATCTCATGTTGCTTGCTATCACTTGATAAAATAAAGAATGGCACTTCATAATTTGATTTATGATCCTCTCCGTGTACTAAATAAACATCTTTACCTTTGTTATTTTTATCGCTTAAGCCATGATCAGAGAAATACATTAATGAATATGATTGCTGACTATTTTTTAATATCCCTACCATATTTTTCATTAGCGCATCAAATTCTCGATATGTTGATAAATAACAAGACAGTTGTTTATCTTTTAAATGATAATCATCATGCTTTATTCGACGACAAAATTTTGCGTGTGATCCCATTAAATGCACAACAATCAACTTATGCTGCTTCGTTGGTTCCAGCAAAGCCTGTTTAAATAAAGGTAACAAATCGGAGTCTTGATAATTAATTGAACCATTAAAACTGCCATTTTTCAAAAAATGCGTTTCATTACTTAAAATTGCAAATTTTGAAATAGGCGTATCATAACGTCCTATTTTTCCTTGATTAGATAACCAGTACGTTTTAAACCCTGCGCTATTAGCAAGATTAATAAAGTTAATATTAGGCTTGAACGTTATCCCTTGGCTTAAAGAAAGCGTACGTGGTAATGAAGTTGTTGTATTTGGTGCCGTTGAAATATAGCCATTTAAAAACAAGCCATTGGCAGTATCTAAGTACGGGGTTGTCTTCGCTGGATAACCATATAATGACATATAGTCACGACGCATACTCTCACCAATAACAACAATATAGTTTTGATATTGAGGTGTAACCTGCTGAATATCCAAATTCACTTTATGCGAGAAAGCAGCCTCAAGTGCCTTTTCTTGCACAAAGTAATCAGTAACAGATTGATAGCCGCGTACAAAAAGATGGTTATAAGGTGAAAAATAGAGAAGTACCAATCCAATGACTAACGGAATATCATGTTTAAGTTGATAAGATGTTTTCTTAAATGCAAAGACAAGAATTAAAATAAATAAACTGGCTGACCAAGGAATAATATCCGATGGAATATTTGAAATAAACTCTAATGCTTCTTGCTTGTTCGTATCTAATAATGACGCAACAGATCCAATATTAGGTGAACCATAAATCATACCTACTGGTAAATAAAGCCAACTTATAATAAACAATGGTAATAACAAGCAGTATTTTACTTGCTTATATCCAGCGAGGATCATAACACCAACACAATACACCAATAATGATAACAAGTAATTGTGGTGCTTTGCTCCCATTGCAGTGGTCGATAATACAACAAGAAAAATTGATATTATAAGATCAAAGAGAAAGCGCTTATTTTTTATAAGCATTCTTATTTTTTGTTTCACGGTAAGCCACGATATTCTAAAAACTAAGTGGAAGATATTAACATATAAGAAAAAGAAAAAGGCACGTTTAACGTGCCTTTATCATTATGATGATAGCTAGAAGAGCTAAACTTCTGTTTTTATATCTTTAACTTCTTCTGAAACTTTTAATTCTTTAATTAAAGAAACTATCGTCCATCCCGCCTTCACAGCAAATTCATCGTTAACCGTATATGTATAAATATAACCTTTAGGATCAATCGCAAACATTGGAATAAGTTGACTTGCTTTATACTGCGCGTAGTAATCTTCTAACGTAAAGTTATCACTCAACTTAGTATGTTTAATCTCACCACCTTGGTTAATCAAACTCGCTAATTTCTTATAGCTAATATCTTCACCAAATAAAGCAGCACCATTATGCGCTTGAGATGCTGAGTGTTTCTCTAAACCACTATTATGCCGACGCCCGTTCAAACGGAACACATTACGGCTACCAAAGTCACTTTCAAAGTGCATAGCTGCTACTGCATTAAAATGCTTATCTGGTGTTAACGCTAATAAATGGCCAATACCAATCACATCTAAATACTCATCAGCATGGCTTGATACGGCATTACCGTAATAGGTTTCAAGCCCAGCCATACGTGCGGCACGAATATAATCCCAATTAGAATCTGTCACCACGACACGGCAATCATATTTTTTTAATGCTAACGCAATAGTGCGCGCAACGTCATTCGCACCAACAATTATAAAGCCTTTAGGTGAAGGCTCCGCAACGCCCAGTAACTTAGCCATTGGTCGCGCAGTTAAACTTTGCAAGACCACTGTGCCAATAATCACCATAAAGGTTAGTGGGACTAATAGTTCTGCACCTGCTACCCCATCGTTTGAAAGCTTTAACGCAAACAACGCTGAAATAGCTGCCGCAACAATACCTCGTGGCGCTACCCAAGCTAAAAACAGTTTTTCTTTAAAGGCTAACTGACTAAACATAGTGGAAATGAAAATAGATACTGGGCGTGACACCAGTTGAATCACCACAAATACAGCGATAGCTCCCCAACCTAATGCATGGAAATCAGACATTTGAATGCGTGATGCTAGGATCAAGAACAAACCAGAAATCAGTAAGATTGTTAAGTTTTCTTTAAAGTGCAAAATATGCTGAATATTGACGTCTTTCGCATTCGCCAGCCACATGCCCATCACTGTAACAGCCAATAATCCAGCTTCTGGCTCTAACGCATTAGCCGCTGAAAATACTCCAAGTACTAATGCTAAAACAGCAAACGGTTGGAGATATTCTGGCAGTAAATGACGACGTAATACATGCGCTAATAGCCAACCTGCAACACCACCGAGCACCAGACCCACCAGCAACATAAGACCAAAAACTTCAACACTATGGATGGTGCTACTAGAGACGATAAACTCATAAACAATAACAACGAAAATTGCACCAATGGGATCAATTAAAATCCCTTCCCACCGTAAAATATTAGCAAGTTTGGCTTGTGGCCTAACGGTACGTAATAGCGGCACAATCACCGTCGGCCCTGTTACAACTGTCATAGAACCAAACAGCAAGGCTAATGGCCAACTAAAATCCAATAAGTAATGAGTAGCGACACTGGTGATCATCCATGTAATGATTGCCCCAACAGTGACAATAGATTTTACATTACGCCTTACATTTTTAATTTCATCAAAATTTAGGGTCAAGCTGCCTTCAAATAGAATCACAGCAACTGATAATGAAATTAATGGAAACAGTAAATCACCAAATAAAATATTAGGGTTAAATACTCCTGTCACAGGCCCTATTATTAATCCAGCCATCAATAATAATAAAATAGCTGGCAATTTCATTCGCCATGCTAACCATTGACAGCTCAGGCCTAAAACACCTAATCCCGCGATAGTTAGGCCAATCATTTCTTCATGCATGAGGTCATACTCTATAGCTTAATACACATCACATTATTTATGTGATTTTAAAATATAACGAATATAGCTCGCTATATTCTTATCTGCCCAATATAACTAAAGCTATTGTTTGCCACTACCTGACTAATAAATGGGTGCTGAGTTCAACCTTATCATTTTGTTGCTCATATTTAGAACAAATAGATGACAAAAATGAGGATTTCAAAACAAGGATAAGATAAAGAGACGAGACTATTTGTTGCCATTTTTACGCAAATAAGTCACTTAGAAACAAACAACCAAAAGTAAAAAATGAGATCTCAATAACGCTATAAGCATAAATAATTGCCTGTGGGTATCTTAGGGCTATTCTTCTTGCACAGGAAGATTATAAGGTTATCAGTATGGCTACATTAAATATTACATTCGCTGCAAATGAAAAGTTCATTGCTAAGATCCCTCCAACTCACGAACTGCAACTTTGGAAGATGGTTGCAATTTCTTTAAAAGAAGAAGATGAAGCTAATGACATCTACAGCTTTTTAAGTATTGATGATCACTCTTTTAAAGTGCCTCAACACCTAGGTGAAACCATTTATGTTCAGTACCAACATTATTTTTTATAGCCTTTTCCTGAATCTCTAAATGAAGTTATTCAACCTGTTTTACAAAAGTCGATATTGCATCGGCTTTTTTTCTATCATCTTATCTTATTTAAACGGCTCTAATAGCTAACTCTAAATATTCATAACCTCAACCAGCTTATTTATAATAACTATTCAAAAAATTCTGATAAGCAAGCGGTATTTTGGGATATTAATGCCATAAAAACCGCATAACTATTGCTTAAAGGAATAGTTATGCATATCATCGCTCAACTTTACCACTGTATTATTCCGCATGGCCATTTTAACAATAAATTTCAATAGTGATGAAAAACTCATCGCTGATATACCACTAAATCGTGAATTACAATTATGGAAAACAATTGCGATAGCTATCAACTCCATTGATGAGGATGAGCGTGACTGTACCTTGTGTATTGATGAACATTCATTCCAATTGACTTACTACCTTAGTGAGTTAATTTACTCTCAATACCAACACTACTTCTTATAAAACACTTTGTTATATCGTGATTTATTACTATTGAATTGGAAAAAAGCCGATATTACTATCGGCTTTTCTTTAGATTTTTTATTTGATTAAAAGTGCAGTTAGCGTAATTGACGAGAGCGGAAGTTACGACCTTTAATTCGACCGTTTTCTAACTTCTTCAATGCAGCACGTGCAACTTCACGCTTCACTGCTACATAAGCGCAGAAGTCAAAGACATTAATTTTACCCACATCACTACCAGCGATACCATTTTCACCCGTCAATGCACCTAAAATATCCCCCGGACGGACTTTCTGTTTTTTACCGCCATCAATCATTAACGTTACCATTTCAGGGCGGAACGTTGGTTGATCTAATAGATGCTCGGCTGGTAACGCTTCACCTGAGATTGGGCGATCTAGGTAATCTTCAAGTAATGCGATTTTATAATGTTCTTTATCGCTAAATAACGAACAAGCAATACCTTTACTACCTGCACGACCAGTACGACCAATACGGTGCACATGCACTTCAGTATCACGTGCTAAGTGATAGTTAATCACCGCATCAAGATTATCAATATCAAGGCCACGTGCAGCCACATCAGTTGCCACTAGAATTGAACGGCTTTTATTAGCAAACAATACTAAAGTACGATCACGTTCACGCTGCTCTAAATCACCGTGTAATGCAATTGAGCTAAAGCCGTAATCTTCAAGATCATCAGAAATTTCTTGTGCTTCACGCTTGGTATTACAAAAAATCACACATGACTCAGGGCGATGCTGGCTAAGTAACAAACGTACAGCACGTAAGCGGTCATCATTACTCTCTACTTTATAAAAGTGCTGAGAGATGCTGCTATTATCGTGGTTAGATTCAACTTTCACTTCAACAGGGTTACGCATAATACGTTTTGCAATAGAAGCAATTTGAGTTGGATAGGTTGCACTAAACAGCAGTGTTTGGCGATCGCTTGGCGCAACATCAATGATGGCATCTAATGAGTCTTGAAACCCCATTTCTAACATACGGTCAGCTTCATCAAGCACTAACGTATTTAGCTCATCTAAACATAGAAAGCCTTTACGCACGTGTTCTTCTACACGACCAGGCGTGCCCACAATAATATGCGCACCATGTTCTAATGAACCAATCTGTGGCCCGAAAGGTGTACCGCCACATAATGTTAAAACTTTAATATTGTGAATTGCACGAGCTAAGCGACGAATCTCTTTCGCTACCTGATCGGCAAGCTCACGCGTTGGGCATAATACTAGCGTCTGCACACGAAAGCGTTTTACTTTTAGATTCTGTAGTAATCCCAAGCCAAATGCTGCTGTTTTACCTGAACCTGTTTTACCTTGAGCAATAACATCTTTTCCCTCAAGAATTAAAGGTAGGCTTTGCGCTTGGATCGGCGTCATTGCGTCGTAACCTAATGACGTTAAGTTACTGAGCAAATCAGGGTTAAGGTTTAACGTAGAAAAAGCAGTCTGGCTCAAAATTATTTCCTGTATACAACTAACACACCATAGCGTGTTTTTAGAATATCAGCATGTTGATTTAGCAAGCATGCGTAAGGGGTGCGACACTAACAGCTAATGGGCATGCTGACAATCTACTTCAACAGGATCAACCCATTTGTTTATTTAGCGCTGCGCTAATATCTCTTTCCATTGACCGACCAAAACCAAACTTTCGTCATATCAACGTTATCTTTTAAAACGTTAAGCAATATGTATTCACTAGAATCCAACAAATAACGCTTAAAATGAATAACAAATCAAAATAAAACCATTATAATCAATAAATATATTGCCAAAATACTCATTAAGAATACAATCCACAAAAAACACCACTCAATTGAATGATGTATGAGTTATCCCCGATGAAAAAGAATGGTTTTACGTTAATAGAACTTGTCGTTGTTATTGTTATCTTAGGTATTTTAGCAGTAGTCGCTGCGCCTAAGTTTATGAACCTACAAAATGATGCCAGAGATGCCTCATTAAGAGGGCTTGAAGGATCATTAAAATCCGTATTTGGAACAACGTATTCTAAACTAGCCGTTGCAGGACTAGAGAATGAGCCTTACGTTGCAACACGAAATAAAGGTAGTTATGACGGTGCGGGAGTTTATGCCGCAGATCTAAAAATCCCCGGCTGTTCGAGTAAACCTGGTCATGACTGTGTATTTGCTTATGGCTATCCACTTAATGATAGCGGCACATTAAAGAACTTAATTGATAATTTTAATACTGACTGGCGTATTACCAATCATGCAGGAGAAAACAGAATCACCTTTAAACAATTTGCTGAACAAGCAAAGAATGATGAAGGTCACTTCATCGGTTATAAAATGAATCGTGATAACTGTTACCTAACCTATACTCCTGCATCATCAACAGCATCAGGTTATAAGCTAACGTTTACTCCTTGCAAATAGCCCAAACATAAAAATGCCGAGCATATTGCTCGGCATTTTTCTATTTAACAGCTATACCTTATTGCTTAGCAAGTTTCGCTGCAGCTTTACCTTGTTCTTTGATCTCACCGTTTTTCAAACGTAGTAGGTAATCTTTCAAATCACGTTTTACTTCTGGTGCCATGATGTATAGACCGACAATGTTAACCAGTGCCATTGAGAAGATCATTGCATCAGAGAAGTCGATAACAGGACCTAGGTTCATTGATGCACCGATAACAACGAAAGTACAGAACATCAGTTTAAACGCCATCTCCGCTTTCTTACTTTCACCGAATAGGTACGTCCACGCTTTAAGGCCATAGTAAGACCAAGAGATCATGGTAGAAAAAGCAAACAGAACAACCGCGACAGCAAGTACCAATGGGAACCAAGAAATTGAGCTACCAAATGCTGCTGAAGTTAATTCTACACCTGCAAGGCCTGAACCTAATTGACCCGTAATAATGATAACCAAGGCAGTCATAGTACAAATCACAACCGTATCGATAAACGGTTCTAACAGAGAGACATAACCTTCAGAAATTGGCTCTTTGGTTTTAACTGCTGAGTGAGCAATCGCCGCTGAACCCACACCCGCTTCATTCGAGAACGCTGCACGTTTAAAGCCTTGGATTAGCACACCAATCACACCACCAGTAATACCTTCACCGGTAAATGCACCATTAATAATTTGGGCAAAGGCATCATCAATCAGATTGTAGTTCATCACTAGGATAACGACTGCTGCACCAACATAAGTAATCGCCATGAATGGAACAACTTTCGCTGTTACTTTAGCAATCGACTTAATACCACCAATGATAACGAATGCCACCAATAGCGCGAGGATCAAGCCAAACAACCAACCTTTATCAGCAAAGAAAGATAAATCGCCACCCGTTACACCAACAACTTGCTTATACGCTTGGTTGGCTTGGAACATGTTACCACCGCCTAACGCGCCACCAATCGCAAAGATTGAAAACAGAACCGCAAGCGTACGACCTAATGCTGCATTGCCACGTTTTTCTAAACCTTGGCTTAGGTAGTACATAGGACCACCAGAGACAGTGCCATCTGGATTATAAGTACGGTACTTAACGGCAAGTGAACACTCAACAAACTTAGTCGACATGCCCAGTAAGCCTGCAAGGATCATCCAGAACGTTGCACCAGCACCACCAATTGTCACAGCAACAGCAACACCTGCAATATTACCTAAACCAACAGTACCAGAAAGCGCTGTCGATAAAGCCTGAAATGGGGTGACATCACCACTGTCTTTAGGATCAGCATAATCCCCTTTAACAATTTTAACGGCGTGTTTAAAACCACGAATATTGATAAAGCCCATGTAAGCGGTAAAAAATACAGCAGCGACAACAAGCCAAAGTACAATCCATGGCGCTTTAACATCCGTAAAAGGAAGCGGAATGGAAGAGAAAATCATTCCAACAAAAGGGTTAACAATCGGGGCAACAACCTCATTAATCTTCTCATCAAGAGAGCTAGCAAAGGTGCTACCTGATGCGCCAAGCATGGCTGCCGTCATTAAAATTTTATTCATACAACATCCTTGTTTGAATATACAAAATTCATATTTGTAGTTTTACATTTTGTTTACACTTTTAACATAGCAACATCCTAAATTTGAATAAAGCCCCAATCATAAGAGTATGAAACAAGCATTGCATATCGCAAAAATAACAATCAACTTACTTGCCAACAAAGAACAAGAAAATAAAAAACACAAAATAAACAACAAGATAAAAAACAATAAGGAAGGATATGACGCTATTTTTAGAATGGGAGTCAAACAAGCAGGTGAGAATAATCATCATATAAATCGCATATTTCTTACAAAAAAATCGCGAATTATGGAGAATATCTTACACAGATTAGTATTTTTATCTGCATAAATGAGATGACTATCGGATAAAGAAAAGAGTACTAGCACAAAATAAAGAATAAAAAATCAATATTAGTGAATATAATATCAACACAATCACCTAGGTAGCCTTGCTAGAGCGATTATTTACCATGAAATAATATTCTTTATTTTACCGGCCAGCCCCCTTTGAAATCAGAATAATCATCCAAAATAAAGATTAAATAAAACTTATTAAACGGAAACAGCAAGTAGCGGAATACCGATCCAAAGTACGGATGCAAAAATGAAGAAAAAGAAATAAGTAGACTTAAATGACATGATTCAGACCTCGATTTAATCTTTATGTACTGCATTTTATACCTTTTAGTTATTCTCGTATGTTCAAAAAATCAGTCGTTAGTTTTCAATTTTAGTAAACAAGATAAAGCATAAAATGCTTGCTAGAAAAAGATTAGAGGGATATTGTTTCCTCTATGGAATTACGATTAAGTTCACCTCACCTCTTTCTTTGTTGGTGGCGCTCTTACTAGAGCGGCGCTGAACTAACACACCTTATTTTTATGTTCATACGCTGCCGGAAGGTTTGCCATGAACAATTATGATCTTGTTTCAGTCCTCTCCGGTAGCAACAATTATTTTCTGGAGAAGACTATGACAACATCAGCACAAAGCACTAACGTGATTCTTACTGGCGATCGAGCAACAGGTCCACTTCACCTTGGCCACTATGTGGGTTCCCTTGAACAACGCATTCAACTACAACATCAGTACCAACAAACCATTCTTGTCGCTGATATGCAGGGACTGACTGATAATGGGCATAACCCACAGAAAGTCGCATCGAATATTTTAAACGTGGTAGCCGATTATCTCGCCGTTGGTATCGATCCCAACTTAACCACGATTTGTTTACAATCATCACTGCCAGCGTTAGCCGAACTAACAATGTACTACTCAAACCTAGTATCGATTTCTCGACTTGAACGTAATCCAACCGTTAAAAATGAAATTCAATCTAAAGCATTTGGTCGTTCCATTCCTGCCGGGTTTTTAACTTATCCCATTTCTCAAGCGGCTGATATCACGGCATTCAAGGCTAATTTGATCCCTGTCGGTGATGATCAATTACCCATGCTAGAGCAAACCAACGAAATCGTAAGAAAAATTAACCATATCGCTGGTAAAGAGATCTTAGTCGAATGCCAAGCACTATTGAGTAATGTGGCACGCCTACCGAGTACTGACGGTAAAAATAAAATGTCGAAATCAATGGGAAATGCCATCACATTAGGCGCAGACAGTAAGCAAATTAGCCAAGCGGTGAAATCAATGTACACAGATCCAAACCACCTACGGGTTGAAGATCCGGGGAATATTGAAGGGAATGTGGTGTTTACCTATCTTGATGCTTTTCATCCAGATCAAAGCTATGTCGCTGAACTAAAAGAGCATTACCAACGTGGTGGTTTAGGTGATGGTACAACAAAGAAAATCTTAGAGGCGTGCTTACAAGACTTAATTACGCCTATTCGTCAACGCCGTGAAGAATACTTAAATGATAAAGCCTATTTAGTTGAAGTATTGAAAAAAGGCACCGAAAAAGCCAATCAAGAAACTCAGCTCGTATTACATGATGTGAAAAGCGCATTTGGGCTTAACCTTTTCTAATGGTTTCGGATATCGAAGTCACTTGGGTATAAAGGCAGCTATGTTTATACTGACTCGATTTTCAGATAAACATAGCCGTCCAATCACACAGTGCAGTTATATGGCAACCATCGAACTCGAACAAGACTACTACCTTCACAACTTTAAGGCGTTACTTAAAACCGTAGAGCAGTATCATGCTTCATTATTAAGTACTGATGAAAAGCACTGGCTGCAATCTTTCCACCAGCTTTCAACCGATGCGCAAATGTTGCTGATCCGCTTATTATCACGTAAAGGGATCTTATTTCGTTTTAACAAACTTAATTATGACGAAATTACAAATATCGACTTAGCCAAAGATGCGCTGATTCATGCTCATTTTATTAGTCAAGAAATCACCACTCTTCACCAGCAGCAAGTTATCAGCATCAGTGATATTTTCTCACTCTATACCAAACCTGAACTACAGCGTTTATTCCCAACCCTTATTGAAAAAACAGATAAGAAAGCTGAAATACTATTTAAATTAGAGAGCCATGATGATAGTGAATACTTGCTTGGTTTCATTCGCGAGCCACTTGTCATGGTGCAACAACAAACCCTGCTCGCAAAGTTTCTATTGCTGTTTTTTGGTAATAGCCATCAAGATCTTAGCCAATTTGTATTAAGTGATTTAGGGCTCCATAAATTTGAAAATTACCGGATTGATGCCAGCACGCAACTGTTCCACACCACAAAACAAGTCGACCAATGGCTGACACTAACCCAATTATCCGACTTATATTGGCGTGCCCATGAAACGAAAGACTACGATACTATTTCTTCCCTTGTACCACTATTGCCAAAGGCTACTTCATGGTTGCCTCTCGAAAATAAACGCCAAAAACTGATCAATCATATGGCGCGAGATTTAGAGCGAAATCATCAATATGACATAGCACTTGCTCTCTTTCGTCAAACTGAACGTACGCCAAGCCGTGAGCGACAAGCACGAATACTCATGGCGCAGCAGCAATACCAAGCAGCCTACGATGTCGTGAAAAATATTCAGTATGATGCGAAAAATGAAGATGAATACGGCGTAAGTCTGAGGTTAGAGAAAAAGCTCGCAAAGTCAGTCAATCACATTTTTACAGCTCCAAAAACGTTTGCTCCAAAAGCGATACAACTGCAACTTGCGAATCCTGAACACCAAAGGGTTGAACACTGCACTGCTGGCTATTTTGAGTCTCAAGGTTGGACGGTGTTCTATCTTGAGAACCAATTTCTCAACAGCCTTTTTGGGTTAGCAATGTGGGATATTATCTTTGCCCCCATCAAAGGCAGCTTTATTAATCCTTACCAATTAGCGCCACTGGATATGTTCAATTCAGAGTTTTACCTCAAGCGAAAAGACATAATTGATGAACGCTTACAAGCGATTGAACAAGGTCACTATGATGGCTTGCAAACACACTTTGAGACAAAACAAGGGATCTCTAACTACTGGGTACATTGGGAGCTATTTAGTCAGCAAGCACTTACATTGGCTTTAAGCCATATACCACCAGCTCAATTAGCGGTAATGTTTCGTCGATTACTTAAAGACTTACGCCACCACCGCTCAGGAATGCCTGATCTGATCATGTTTAATGACACGGGTTATCAGTGGGTAGAAGTCAAAGGACCCGGTGATAAACTACAAGACCACCAATTACGTTGGCTCGCTTTTTTTGATCAACATAGAATTCCCGCACAAGTGGCTTATATTACATTTTCAGATCCTAACGAAGACTAAGCGAATAAATAGACGTTTTTTGCGTTAGCGTAATAAAAGCCTGCCGTAAATTCGATACCATGCTGCGATTAGCACTAACAGGTATGTTTATAATGAAAATAACTGTGGATGGCGGCTCATTTAAGGTCGCAATTGATACTGAGTACGAAGGCCTAGTCGCAGAAGCAACTGCGGTGTATAACGAAACATTAGAACAGGCAAAAACACCAGATAAGGCTATACTGCGCTTTCTTCAAATCATTCTTGAACACCGTGATAATGATGACGCTATCGGTTATGCCGTATTAGGCTTACTTGGCTGGTATAACAAAATAATTAATCCTGTTACAGATAAAGATATCGAGCTAAATCTACCCAAAATTCTACCGCATTTGCTAAATCCGACGGGTGATTTAACCGCATTCAATCCCATGGAAAAAACGATGTTCGCGCATTAATCATCGTATTGTAAGTGCCTATTGCTCAATACCGATAATAGGCATTATTGCGACACTTAAAACCTTAACCTTACGCTATTTACTCATGTCATTTATCCTCTGTAAGCCCTACGTGACGCTTATAAATATAAACTTTTTATCAGTAACTGTTTGTTTATGACACGCTTATAACAAACATGCTAGTATATCGTCATTGAAAAAAAGTCTACTATATGACGCTACTATTACCTCAGTAATAGTATGATATTATTGTTAATACCTGTTTCAACTCGGTACTCGAATGAACCAATCAGAACTATTATTAGACGTTAGTACTCACGCTTTACTACACCTAGAATTCAAAAAACTAGATAAACGACTAAGCCTTGCAGAAAAAAATAATATATTGGTTCAATACCTAAAGCCAATCGTCAAATCTCACCAGTATCGACGAGTAAAGAAGACGACGAAAAGCTGGCTACAAATGGGTAGAAGGCTAAATACCGATTTCGAAGCAACATTAAATCAAGAACGCGAACGTTTGCAGCAAATGAGCTCAACCGATCTCTACCAGTTTATTGCCCTGATTCAAGAGATCGAAACAGAGCTGGACACGAAAGCGCAGTATTCATTGGCACATGCCATTGATCTTAATGCGCGTTATGGCAAAGTCTTGGTCTGTGTTGTCGATGAAGATCTAACATCAAGCTTTGATGAAGATGGTTTAATGACCAAAGCAACGCAAATACTCTTTATTGGCGACGAAAAGTTGAAAGATCAATTTTCTTCAATTGTCGATAAGAGCACAGGCTTCCAATCTGTCATTGCTTATGAAGATGAAAACCATTTACGTATTGAGCTATTTCGTCTTTAAACAGCCTATTGTCGCCTAGCCGTCAGCTTATAATTCATCGCTGTTAAGCCTTTTCGAAAGACAATCGTAAAGGCTATCTTTGCTGTCCTCCCCCCTTTTTTTTCCAATATCATTTCCGCTCACTTATTTACAAATAAAGTTTACTTTAACCATCCAGATCACCACGTTTTTAACTATTTTAGACGAGATACACCTTTATCTTTATTAACGATACCTTTAGAGTATCCATCTTTATATTTTTGTAACAAGTTAGCTATGACGATAAAGAATTTAACAATAACACTCATGCTGTGTTCAACATTGAGCGCATGTTCTGTCATGAATCAACAAGAGTGCCAAACAGCTAACTGGCAAGCACTGGGTTACATGGATGGCTCTCAAGGTGCCTCTTCAACCCAATTTAACGAACGTAGCTCTGCCTGTTCGGAATACAATGTTCGCGCTGACTTTTCTCAGTATCAAGCCGGTTATCAAAAAGGCCTAATCAGCTACTGTACTGAAAGCCATGGCTTTTTTGTCGGATCTCATGGCAAGTCTTACCAAGGTGTCTGCCCGCAAAATACCGCCAAAGCGTTTGTAAAAGGCTATAACCATGGCCAGCAACTCTACACAGCGCAAGAAAATGTTTCTCGTGCAGAACGAGAATTGAGCTATGAGCAACATGAAATTGATAACCAAAAAGAGAAATTAAACGAGTTAAAAAACAGTTTAATTTATGACCAACTCACCCCACGTGAGCGCCGTGAAAAGCTTGATCAGATTGATGAAATAAATAATAGACCCAACGATCTGAAACGAAAGCAGCATCAACTTAACAAGTTAAAACAAGAACTTGAAAAAGTACGAGCACAAATGAATACATACTATTAAAACGGTATGAAAAAGCCCTTACTCTCGGTACAAAGTAAGGGCTTTAATTGTGATGGGTTTACTGGAGATACCATCAGCAATAAATAACATCCATTCTATCTATTACTTTTCCTTTCACACCATGATGGTTATGCAAAAGGAGTGCCTCCTTGATGGTATAAAACAATATCCGCTTATCTTTCTATGGTGATTTAGTCCAACAAACGGTCACTGTATTTATTCCATCAAGGTTAGCGGCGCATTTGTTTCTGGGTTAATTCAACTGCACGTAATTGTGCCATTGCTTTCGCCAGATCCATTTCCGCCATAGCGAAGTTAATATCATCAGCATGCTTGTTGATATTTTCTTCTGCGGCGCGTCGAGCTTCATCAGCGCGAGCCTTATCAATGTCCTTCCCATGCATTGCCGTATCGGCAAGTACAGTTACTACAGAGGGTTGGACTTCAACAATCCCGCCTGAGATATAAAGGATTTCTTCAGGATCCTTTAGATCAGTGACAAAACTCGCCACACCAGGTTTTAGTCGGCTCAATAAAGGAGAGTGACCAGGGCGTATACCCAATTCCCCATCAGAGCCAGAAATTGCCAGCGCATGAGCTGGGCCAGAAAACAATGGACCTTCTGCACTCACAATGTTGAGTTGGAACGTGTTTTCGGTTACGCCAATAGCCATGATGCCTCCTTACGCCTTAAAGATTTTTCGCTTTTTCAAGCACTTCTTCGATTGCGCCACAGTACAAGAATGCTTGCTCTGGTACGTCATCATACTCACCGCTGAGTAAGCCTTTAAAGCCTGCGATAGTTTCTTTAAGTGATACAAATACACCTGGTTGACCGGTAAACACTTCCGCTACGTGGTAAGGCTGAGTCAAGAAACGTTCAATCTTACGAGCACGAGATACTGTCTGCTTATCTTCTTCAGATAATTCATCCATACCTAGGATAGCAATAATATCTTTAAGCTCTTTGTAACGCTGCAGTACGGTTTGTACACCACGCGCAACATCGTAGTGATCTTGACCAACAACCAGTGGATCAAGCTGACGAGAAGTTGAATCTAGTGGGTCAATCGCAGGGTATAAACCAAGCGCGGCAATGTTACGAGACAGTACAACCGTCGCATCAAGGTGAGCGAACGTCGTTGCTGGCGATGGGTCAGTCAAGTCATCGGCTGGTACATATACCGCCTGAATAGAGGTGATAGAACCTGTCTTCGTTGAGGTAATACGCTCTTGTAGTACACCCATTTCTTCCGCTAGTGTTGGCTGATAACCTACCGCTGATGGCATACGGCCAAGCAGTGCTGATACTTCAGTACCAGCCAATGTGTAACGATAAATGTTATCGATAAACAGAAGTACATCACGGCCTTCATCACGGAAACTTTCAGCGATAGTTAGACCAGTAAGTGCAACACGAAGACGGTTACCCGGTGGCTCGTTCATCTGACCGTAAACCATGGCTACTTTATCAAGTACCCCAGCTTCTTTCATTTCGTAGTAGAAGTCGTTACCTTCACGAGTACGCTCACCGACACCAGTAAATACTGATAAGCCCGAGTGTGCTTTCGCGATGTTGTTGATAAGCTCCATCATGTTAACGGTCTTACCTACACCCGCACCACCGAACAGACCAATTTTACCACCCTTAGCAAATGGGCAGATAAGGTCGATAACTTTCACACCCGTTTCTAACAGTTCAGAGCTGTTAGATTGTTCTTCATAAGACGGTGCTTCACGGTGAATGGCATATTTGGTTTTTTCGCCAATTTCACCACATTCATCAATCGGTGAGCCTAACACGTTCATGATACGACCAAGGGTTTCTTCACCCACAGGGACAGTGATCGGTGCTTTGGTATTTACCACTTCTAGGCCACGACGAAGACCGTCTGATGAACCCATTGCGATACAGCGAACAACACCGCTACCAATTTGCTGCTGTACTTCTAATACTAATTCAGCATGCTCACTATCACTAAGGGTAAGCGCATCATATACACGTGGTACGCTATCTTGGTCAAATTCCACGTCAACGACAGCGCCGATGACTTTGACAATCTTACCAGTACTCATTTGATGTCCTCAAAATTCTATTTAAACGGCTTGTGCCCCAGCGACAATTTCACTTAGCTCTTGGGTAATAGCAGCTTGACGGGCTTTGTTATAAACCAGCTGTAAATCATTAATCAGCTCGCCCGCATTATCGGTTGCTGCTTTCATCGCAACCATTCGCGCTGCTTGTTCACAAGCGATACTCTCAACAGTGCCTTGGTAGACCTGTGATTCGATATAGCGAAGCATCAGTTCGTTGAGAATGGGTTTTGGATCTGGCTCGTAGATATAGTCCCAGCGGCTTGATTCATTAGCATCGGCTAACTCTTCTTCTTCAAGCTGAGGATTAGGTAGCAATTGTGCCACCTTCGGCTTTTGCACCATGGTATTTACAAACTCGTTGTAAACCAGGAACAAGCGGTCAATCTTGCCTTCGTCGAAATACTCCAACATGGCGTTAACTGGGCCTAAAATATCTTCAAGTTTTGGTTCATCACCAATACCGGATGTTTGTGCAATCACGTTGCCGAAACGATGGAAAAACGAAATCGCTTTTGAACCGATCAAGGTGGTATCAACCTCCACCCCTTGATCTTTCCACTGACGCATATCTGCCAGTGCTTTCTTAAACAAATTAATGTTCAAGCCACCACATAATCCTCGGTCTGAGGAAATAATGATGTAAGCGACACGTTTTACTTCACGCTCTTCAAGATAGGGATGCTTGTACTCCAACGAACCCGAAGTCACGTGTCCGATCACTTTACGCATGTTCTCTGCGTAAGGTCGGGTCGCTTCCATGTTCTGTTGAACTTTGCGCATCTTACTTGCGGCAACCATCTGCATAGCACTCGTGATCTTTTGCGTATTTTGCACGCTGGCGATCTTAGTGCGGATCTCTTTTGCATTTGACATGGTTAGCTCCTATCTACATTCATACTGCATCGTACTTGGACGGAAATGTTCTCGTCGCTTAGTACGACTGGGTATCAACGAATGTTTTTAGAAGCTGGTGCAAGCTTGCTTCGATGTCATCGTTGTAATCACCAGACTCATTAATTTTTGCTAGTAATTCAGCTGACTGACTCTTAGCAAATGCCATTAATGCTTCTTCAAATGCACCGATTTGAGATAACTCAACGTTATTCAAATAACCTTTCTCGGCAGAGAAAATAGCCAGTGCTTGCTCAGCGACAGACATAGGTGCGTACTGCTTTTGCTTCATTAGCTCAGTGACTTTTTCACCATGGTCTAGCTGTTTACGTGTTGCATCATCAAGATCTGATGAGAACTGGGCAAAGGCTGCTAATTCACGGTACTGTGCGAGTGCGGTACGAATACCACCAGACAGTTTCTTGATGATCTTAGTCTGCGCGGCACCACCAACACGAGAGACCGAAATACCCGGGTCAACCGCTGGACGTAAACCTGCGTTGAACAAGTTAGTCTGCAAGAAGATCTGACCATCAGTAATCGAAATTACGTTGGTTGGTACGAATGCGGATACGTCACCCGCTTGGGTTTCGATGATAGGTAACGCGGTTAATGAACCTGTTTTGCCTTTCACTTCACCGTTAGTAAAACGCTCAACATAGTTAGCATTTACACGTGATGCACGCTCTAGTAGACGTGAGTGAAGGTAGAAGACATCACCAGGGAAGGCTTCACGGCCCGGTGGACGCTTAAGCAATAGTGAGATTTGACGGTAAGCAACAGCCTGCTTAGACAGGTCATCATAAACAATCAGAGCATCTTCACCACGGTCACGGAAGTATTCACCCATCGTACAACCCGCATACGGGGCTAGGTATTGAAGGGCGGCCGCTTCAGACGCAGATGCTACAACAACAATGGTATTTTTAAGCGCGCCGTTTTCTTCTAACTTACGCACAACGTTAGCAATTGTTGATGCTTTTTGACCAATAGCCACATACACAGAGTAAATACCAGAATCTTTCTGGTTAATGATGGCATCAATCGCCATCGCCGTTTTACCTGTCTGGCGGTCACCGATGATCAACTCACGCTGACCTCGACCGATTGGCACCATAGAGTCAACCGCTTTGTAACCAGTCTGGATTGGCTGATCAACCGATTTACGATCGATGACACCGGGTGCGATAATTTCAACAGGCGCAAAGCCATCGTTGTCAATCGCGCCTTTACCATCAATAGGCTGACCAAGGGTGTTAACAACACGACCCAATAAACCTTTACCTACTGGCACTTGGAGGATACGACCGGTACCTGTTACTTTCATGCCTTCAGCAAGATCAGCGTAAGGACCCATCACTACCGCACCTACAGAGTGACGCTCTAAGTTAAGTGCCAATGCATAACGGTTGTCTGGAAGTTCAATCATCTCACCTTGCATAACATCAGCAAGACCATTGATAACAATAATACCGTCGCTTACAGAGACGATAGTACCTTCATTACGTGCCTGACTGGTCACGTTAAAGGTGGCGATTCGTTGTCTAATTAAATCGCTAATTTCGTTGGAATTCAGTTGCATATCTAATTACCTATTACGCCTGAAGGCTTGTAGCAAGTCGGTTGATAGAGCTTTTTAGCGAGCCATCAATCACCATTTCACCGGCTTTGATTAGCATTCCGCCAACTAGCGACTCATCAATGTGACAATCAAGCTCAACACTGCGATTTAATTTCTTTTGCAGCGCCTGTATCAGGTTCGCTTTCTGCTCATCTGTTAACGGCTCGGTTGTTGTTACTGTCGCTGTTACCATGCGCTCATGATCTTCTTTCAGCTCATGGAACAATTCAGCAACTTGCGCAATCACATTTAGACGTCCATTTTCAGCCATTACTCTGATCAGGTTCTGGCCATGTTCATCCAGCAGCCCCTCACAAACGCCCAAGAACATGTCAGTAAACGCTGATGAGTCATGCTCGCCAAACTGCTCGCTATCTTCAATTTGCTGAGCAATAACGGGTTGGCTAGCAACCGTTGCTGCGATAATTAACATTTGCTCCCATTGTTCCAATGCATCATTGGCAAGAGCGAAATCAAACGCTGCTTTGGCATAGGGCTGAGCAATAGTTAGTGGATCTGACATAATGTGCTCTCCGCTTACATATCCTTGATGAGTTTATTAACAAGATCGCGGTTAGCATCTGTGTCTAAGTTACGATTAATCAGTTTCTGCGCCGTTTCAATCACCATGTCAGACATTTCTGCACGGAGTTCTTGGCGAAGGCGATTACGATCACTTTCCACTTCAGCATTGCCCTGAGCAATAATGCGAGCTTTTTCTTTCTCACCTTCCGCTTGGGCTTCTTCGATAATTTGAGCGCGACGCTTATTACCTTGCTCGACTAATTCATTTGCACTTTTCTTCGCATCATCCAGAAGCTTTTCACCATTAGCTTTTGCTAATTCAAGTTCTTTTGACGCGTTTTCGGTATGAATCAGTCCTTCAGCGATTTCGCGCTGACGTTGGTCAATTAACGCAGATAGCGGTGGCCAAACATATTTCATACATAGCCAAACAAAAATCACGAATGAGATTGCCTGACCAAGCATGGTTGCATTTAAATTCATACCATCCTCACTATTTAAATAACGTTATGATTTATAACGGTAGTTCTGGCTATTAAGCCACAGCAAAGATGATGTAAAGACCGATACCTACACCAATCATAGGTACCGCATCCACAAGACCCATCATGATAAAAAACTGAGTACGTAACATAGGGGTTAAATCTGGCTGACGTGCAACACCTTCAAGGTATTTACCCGCAAGATTACCGATACCAGAAGCCGCACCTGCCGCGCCTAAACCAATGAGAAGCGCACCAGCAACGTAAAGAACTGCACTTACAATATCCATGAATGACTCCAAAAATTTATTTAATAGATAAAACTTAAATCGAACTTAATTTATTAATGTTCTTCAGTTGCCATCGCTAGGTACACAACAGTTAATACCATAAAGATGAAGGCTTGAAGGAACACAATTAAAATGTGGAACAATGCCCACGGCACGCTTAACGCCCACTGCATCCACCACGGCATTAATGCAATCAGGATAAAAATCATTTCACCTGCATACATATTTCCGAAGAGTCGAAGTCCAAGAGAAATTGGTTTTGAAATTAATGTCACCAACTCCAAAACGAAGTTCACCGGATACAACAATGGGTGTTCAAATGGTTGTGTTGTTAACTCTTTAATAAAGCCAACAAGTCCCTTAGTTTTTAAGGTGTAACCAATGATTAAAATAAACACACCTAACGCCATCGACATCGGTACGTTCACATCAGCAGAAGGCAAATCACGGAAATGTTCAAAGCCCAGTGCTCGTGCTAATGCAGGAACGAAGTCGACCGGAATTAAGTCGATCATATTCATTAAGAAAACCCACACGAAGATAGTTAACGCTAAAGGGCCGACTATCTTGCTTCTCGTCTGAAAAATTTCCTTAACAAGGTTGTTTACAAATTCATAAGTGATCTCAATAAAACATTGCAATCGACCTGGAACCCCAGAGGTTCCGTGGCTAACAACATATTTAAAGACACCGATGAAGAGTAAACCTAACACCCATACCATAAACATGGAGTCTATATTTAGGCTCCAAAAACCGTGGCCTACAGTAAGGAATGTTAAGTGGTGCTCAATATATTCGTGAGCGGTAGTTACTGCTTCCACCTTACGTCATCCTAAATTGAGGTTTGTTAAGTATCGGGGTTAAAAAGCATCCTAAAAATGTCACGCTATAAGCTAATAACATAGCTACATGATTTACTGGAATAAAACGAACAACAGCTAAAATCATTACCGCGGTATATACCCACTTAATAAAACTATTAAGTTTGGCTAAATATCGAATACTAATGTCTTTATTTGTTTTTATTTTAAAAGCAGCGGCACTTAATCCTAACAATGAAGGAATAACTGCAATAGCCACCCCAATAATTGAAGATTTAACGCCAAACCAATTAGTCGTAATAGAAGCAAAAAAAATAAAAAGTAAACCTAATATTATTTGCCCAATCACTATTACTTTTGCTGCAGATAAAATATCGCTAGAACCAGATTTCGTATTCATTTCTAATCCTCTTTATTTATGCAATAACCTGCTAACCCCCTCCATTTCAACTTGTTACGGGTTATTTCAACTTGTGATTAAATTTACACAAACATAAGGAATGAATAATATCGCAAGAGAAAACTCCCTCACCAAGAGCAAATATCTCATCAACTAAAATGTTAAATAAATATTAAATACCGAAGCAGAAAAGTGTTATTTATATCAATGCAACTTGCAACACATTTAAAATCAATAACTTTGACGCCACCTCTTGATGATTAAAATTTACGTGATCGTTATCACTAACGCTATTAAAAAAAATGAAATCAATGTTTTTCATTTTTGAGTAAGTAAATGATTGCAGCCCGAATGGATTATATTGTAAGCAAAGCGAATAATTATGTATTAACATCGATAATCAAAATGAGCGAAATACAAAACTCACGGCGTATTAATAATTATTATCAACCATAAAAGTTGACGGTTATTTGCTATTTATTGTCTTTTTTTGCAATAAATTTCAATTTTAAAACGGCAAAATCATGCGATTTAAGCTTGTCTTCTTGCTCTTTCACTGCGAGTTCAAGGAAGAAAAAACATAACAATCAGCACTGGCAGGACGCTCTCTGTGGCGAAAAAAGAAGAAAAGGGAATAAAAATAGTTGACTGTATATATAGCCAAATTATTTTTTAAAAGAAGGTATCGGTACAGCGTTATTAATAAAATTCCGATATCACAGAATGAAATAATAAGATGCTGATTAACAAAGGTAATAAAAGCCTTTAACGGCACCCAAAAACGTTCACCTCTAAGTTCAATAAATATAAACAAACGCTCATTGAAAGCTATTTTCAACGTTGTAAATGACAATATGAAGTCATAAAAAATAGACAACATTATATTTAAAATATCGATCACTACGAGCGATAATATGCCCTAAGAAAAGAACATAAATAATACATTGAAATTAAAATATAAAAGTCAATATATGCATCCAATGCTATATATAAAATAGAGACGTTAAGAATTGCTAAATTCAGCCATTATATTTACCAATTAGGTTATATATAATAAAAATGAAACGTAATAAAAATAGAGCTATCCGACAAAATTTATCGACTGTTTGATCTATAATTATAGATTAACAATTTTTCCATACGTAGAATTAGCACAAAATAAACAATATTAATGTGCTACAAATATTGCTAATGTAAATAAACCAAACAACGATGATACATATTTACTGATAAAAAAATAAAGACAAAGACACATAGCTGTTACTTTAAAGACACATTATCAACTAACTGATAACTGCATTTAGTGACATTAATTTGTACCCTCTATTTAATCTTGTCTTTTAATACGCTGGTATGTTTCTGAGATGTAACTTTTATGAGGTATATAAGTAACAATGGAAGTCAAATCTCAACTCTCATCATTAAAAAATACAATCTCTTCAGGTTGGAAAAGTGTCATTCCTTTTGCAAACTTCAATATTGAAGAGAATCACACCTTTGACATGACACATTTTGAAGGTCTATGGCTAAAACAATACCTCTCAACAATCACGCCTGAGTATCATGCTTTATCCACCCAAATTACAAAAATAGCCCAGTCAGTAAATCCCTTAACCTTTAACTTCTATAGTTTAGCGCTATGGACGAGCCCTGATCGCTACACGCAATTACATACGCTGTGCAACTACAGCGCATTACTCAATAGCTCTATTCGTTTTCATTTAGATGAAAATAAAGGTGACAACATCAACCTGTGGTTATTAAGTAATGAACCGATCGCAAAACATTCAACAGAAAGCCTATCGTTATTGGCTTTACACTTTGCGCTATTATTGAATGTCATCAAGCAAACATGGGGCACACAAACACTTAAAGGTGATGCGTATTTACCCTCGCTGACCAATTTACGTATAGAACAACAGTTATTTGATAACCTGATTGCGTCATCTGCACTGAATATAAAGTGCCACTATAGCTTTCCGTTGATCCGCCTTAGCTTTAGTAAAAAGTCGTTATCCTTACCGTTAACCGATTCTGACCCGGTGATCAATCAAAACAGCTTATGGCAGTTAAAACATCAGCTCGTAAACTATCAGCAGAACAATGTGATTCATCAAGTTTATCGTGCGCTTAGAAGCCTACCTGATTTAGAGGCGGCATCTGGCAACCATATCGCAAGTTTAATGGATATAAGCTTTCGTACCTTAAATAGACGTTTAGCATGTTTATCAACAAGTTATCGAGGGGTGTTAGAGAACTATAAATTAGAAATGGCGTTATCACTGTTAGATAATTCAGAGTTAGGCTTAGCTGATATTGCACAGCAATTAGGTTTTTCTGATCTCAGTACTTTTTCACGCGCGTTTAAACGCTGGACGGGACTGTGTCCGTCTCAGTTAACCAGTAAAAACCAAACAATAGCACCGCGTGTGGTTTCACATTGGGAACTCATTTAAGACTCGTTACCCCACTATTGTTCGATTAGCTGCTAAATAGGCAGCTAATTGTGAGAGATAAGCTAACGAGATAGGCTTAATTTTAGTGAAAACCTTAAACCAGACCAGCGCATTCTGCTAAACTCCGTCGACAGATTTCGCGATGGTAGGAACACTCAATCATGAGCCAAGAACAAATCAACAACCCATTACACGGTTTGACGTTAGAAAAGATCCTTGTGCGTTTACAAGAGCACTACGGATGGGAAGGGCTAGATGCAAGAATTAAAATTAACTGTTTTTACAGCGATCCTTCTATTAAGTCGTCTTTAAAGTTTTTACGCAAAACTCAATGGGCAAGAGACAAAGTAGAAGCCTTATATATTGAGACTTTTTGTAAGTAACCCGATTGGCATACGCACTTTAACTAATACATAAGTAAGGTATGCCATTTCTTCTTCGCTGCTCACCTCTCCCTTTCTTTAAATAACCATCACAATCAACAGTCTTACTATATTGTTTAACCAATCCGAATAATGATATCGATGTCATTAAATGTGGTTAGTTGTTCTAGCGCACTTCTGTCGAGTAGACGACACCTGTTACCAAGTGTCGTCCCTCTAAGAACCCAGCGTGCAACTTTCACCGCACTAGGCTCAAGCCTTCACGAAGGCACCGATTGGCACCCAGCAACTTATAAAGCAGCGAGAGCAGGCTCATGCCAAGAGTTACGGCATTGCTTCTTTGATTTTCTCTTTGCCAAGTATTCTTGGTATTGAGGATCAAAAGGCGTAGCAGCGCTCCTGATTTTCACATGTCTCTCTATTGGCACCTTGGCTATTTGAAACAGATTGAACTGACAGTCCATATTCATGATCTTCTGCCAACCGTGAAATTGCCATTGGCCTTGACGGTTGATGAAGTACTTAAGGGCGATCCAAGTTCTGGATTTTGTTGGATGACGCCTTTTTGCCCAGTGCCATAACGTATGGAATAGCTTGTGACCTACATATCCGAATACCTGTTTAGCCACGCAGTGTCGATAGTAATTCGACCAGCCCCTTAGTTTCGGATTTATTAACTTAATTAAATCGTTAACGGGGATAGTTGCGTGCTTTTTGATGAGTTCGCGCAAGTTGGTCAAGAACAGTAGTGTATTGGATTTGCTCGGTTTAATGAGTAATTTCCCTTTGTATTTCCTATGGTTAAAACCTAGAAAATCAAAACCACGACTGATATGAGTCATGTGCGTTTTCTCTTCGGAGAGTGTTAGGCCTCTTTCTGCTAAGAAATCAGCAATCAACGGTTTGATATCGTTCTCCAGCACTTCCTTTGAAGCACAGGTGACGACGAAGTCGTCGGCGTATCCAATAAAGTTGGCTCTAGCACCCTTTTTAAGTGCGGTAGGCTTTATGTGCTGCTCCAGCCCCGCAAGAGTCATTAGCATCAAGGTTGGGGATATAATCCCTCCTTGAGGTGTTCCCTCATCAGTACGATAGAACAGCCCTTTATCCATAAAACCAGACTTTAGCCATTGTTCCAACATGCGTTTATCGACGGCAATGTTATCCATTAAACATTGATGTCCGATCTTGTCGAAACAAGCTTTGATATCTCCCTCAAGAACCCATTGTGCAGATTTCTTTAGCGCCAGACATTTGAAGCACTGAGCGATTGCATCGGCAGTACTACGGTTTGGTCTAAATCCGTAACTATTAGGGTCGGCAAGTGTTTCTGACACTGGCTCTAGTGCAAGAAGATGAAGCGCTTGCTGCGCTCTATCGACCATACAGGGGATACCCAGTGGTCTAAGCTTGCCGTTTTTCTTGGGGATGTAGATACGCTTGAGCGGTTTGGCTTTATAATCTTTTCTGCTCAATTGATTGACTGCTTTCATCCGGCGCGTATCTGTATTCCAGATAACGCCGTCAATTCCAGGCGTTTTACTGCCTTTATTTTGTGATACCCGCTTAACAGCAAGAAGTTTTGCTGAGCGTGAGTGAGTCAGTATCCACTGCACCGCTTTCGCTTTGCCGTGTTTACCTTCTCGTGTTGCCTTTGCAATACGCATCTGAAGCTTTAAAACATGGGATTCAACGGCCTTCCAATTGATGGATTGCCATTGAGCACTGTCAGGAGAGGCACTAATCTCTTTTGAAATCATCATTTGCGTTTCTCCTTGAATAAAGTTCTTCAAATTATCTTGCAACGGAAGACCAGTTAGAAGTCAGCTCACTTTCGTGCCAGATAGAGACCTGTATCTGCATCGTTACAATGCAGCCTTCGCTTTTTCCAACATCCTCTACCTGCATCACTATCGGTCGCAGAGACTTTCCCAGTGGGAGTGATACAGGCTTACCGTGTTCCGTATGTCGCGCAATGTCAGTTTAGATGCCCGCTATGGTGCGGAGAGTTCAACGATCACGAAAGAGCATGGGGCAATCTCTTTCCGACTCTCGTGCCTTTTGGCTACAGCGTATTAACCACTTCCGCTGTTTCATAATATAACGCACCTTACGCGGATTCACTTATGTTCATCATGCTGACTACCTAGCACTCACCCGATGTTGTGGTTATCAGGAGGATCGTCCTCTCACGACTTCAATCCCGATTGGAAAATACCAACCTTCGTTACATTGTCAGAGCCGCTACTTTATTCAGGCTCCTAGGTTCATCTGGTGATACAGATGGTTCACTCGTTGAGCGGTGAACAGCGCTTCATACGACATCACGTCGCACGCCCCTTTATGAGTTAGACCTAATACTCATTCATATCGTATTAATGTGATTTTGGATTAGTTTTATTAGGCCAACTTTATCTGTCAGTAAAACGTCACTTTTAGGTTTTCATGCGCAAACTCCGCCCCTGATTGAATACTTTGAAACTAGTAACATCATTAACAAAACCACAATGTCTATTTTTTGTTTTTCCTATGCTTTTTCTTATGGCGATGCATGCTTTGCTGTACAATCACCTTGGGCTTCAATCATGATATGCGTGAAAGATCAATTAAAAGCAAGATTAAGAATGCACGGTTGGGATGGTAAAAATAATGTTTTTCTAAGAAGAAGTGAAGATGTCTTAGAAATTGATGCAACCTCTCAGGTTAATATAAGAACTATTGGCAGTTTACTTGACACCATAGATGATTGGTATGGTGCGATTGGTAATGCCACTTTAAAACTAGCTGTCTCAGGATTCACAACAACATTTGATAATGAACCGTATTTTATCGTTGAGAAAATAGGTTTTTATTTAAAGGATACTTACGATTTTTTATCGGATAGTAAATGGACTAAATTTGGTTTATCAGAACCACTAGGTATATGGAGTAAATCGGGAACTTTAGATAAAGCTAAAGCATCAATCTATATTAGTTCTTATACACAAGGGCTATTTGGATTATTGGCAAGAGAGTTTTCAGATTATGTTCCTGTTGAAAATGATGATTTTAGGTCATGGCAGAAAAAACATAATTCGGGTGGTGATTATATTGTTTTCTCTGACATTATATGGATGGAACCTTTAAATAAGGATAAATCGGTAAAATTATAATGGCAAATTATTTAAAATTAACTTTAATATTAATAGTTCCGTTTTTTTTATTTTGGTGGGCTGTGTTGTCACCAGTTTCCTTCATTGATGATAGTCATTCTCATACAATAATTAGTCCAGATAAAAAATGGAAAATAGTTTTATCACCGGTAACAATGACAACACCATTATCTTTAATTCAAGGATTGGAAGGTAAAAGATATATAACATTATTTGACAAAAATGGTAATTATATAGGACAAAGTACACCTTTTTGTATTATGAGGATGGAACAATATAATATATTATTCCCGTCAAAGGACAGGCCGTATCTTGGTGTTTTACCAGAGAATTGTGATTATGATATACCGATTAATAAAAAAAAATGGTGGAGTAAGATCATAGGATTCATTTCTTATTGATATCACTGCTATATCTTTTGATGATTTAACTTTATTAGTACGCATAAATAGCTTTATTGTTAAATGACCGTCCACAGTGGCAGTCTTTTTGTTCCCTAAAGATACTTTGTGAAGAAGTTACCAATACTTTCTCTAATGCTTATCAGCCTAAATAGAATAGAAAGCCTAAGAAGGTTTTGTCCAAAAGTGTGTTAGGCGAAGCTATGATCGCAGTGTGATAAATACAGATTATCTAATGAGTCACGCACTCTGTTCACTATAGCCATTCGTTATTGGTTGCTATATTCAGACAAATAAAAAACAGAAAAGAAAAGCTCTCACTTATCTTTTCTGTTTCTTTTCACTTATTGTTGATTAATAAATGATTATTTAGCTTCTACACTTTTTAAATAAGCCAAGATTTCATCTTTAAGCAATAGTTTTTCTTTTTTAAGCTTATCAATAACATCTTCGTCGTAACCGTCTTTCGCTGTCATCTTTTCAATTTCAGCGTTAAGCTCGCTGTGTTTATTGTATAGACGATCAAAAGCAACTTCTTTGCCTTTTAAAGAATCGATTAACTCTTTGTATTCTGGAAACATCGGAACTCTCCTTATAAATAGCTTATGTCTTAGTTATACGCCTTCTATCTAATTAAATTAAGACAAAAATCATGTTTTTGCTGCGCTATTTATGAAAACCAATATTACTATTTCAAGCCATTGAATATGGCTTGAAAAAGGCGCAAGGCGACTTAACTACAAATTTCAGCGAGAGTTCTTAAGCGGCGTTCAGATTGAGCAACAAACGGGTTTTTCTGATCCCATGCGTAACCTGCCAGTATCGAGCACACCATTTGTTTTATTTTAGGATCGGGATCGGTATAGAAAATCACTTTTTGTAATTCACCAGAGTACCAACCTTCGACATAGGTACGGAAGGTATTTACCCCTACCATTAATTTATCGGCATATTCTTGCTGCCAATTAACGTCATCGCCTGCTAATTGCTTCAATAAGGCGCTAACAACCAAATCTGCCGATTGCATTGCAATGGTCACGCCTGATGAAAATACAGGGTCTAAAAACTCCCCGGCATTGCCTAATAACGCATAGTTGTTCGTCGCAAGGTGTTTTACATTGGCAGAATAACCGCCAATTTGCGCTGCAGGATTGGCGTATTCAGCTTTGCTAAGCAGCTTATTTAATGTTGGCTCTTGCGCCACAATTTGCTGCAATGCTGTTTTTTCATCAGCATCGTATTGGGCTAAAAATTCAGGCTCTGCCACCACACCTAATGAGCAAGTCCCGTTGCTAAATGGAATAAGCCAAAACCACACATCTTCATTCGTTGGGTGAACGGAAATTAAAATCTTTTCACGATCGTGCTCAACACCGCTGTCTTCAATATGATCCACTACATGGGTAAAAATCGCATGACGTACAGGTAAACAAGACGGCTGCTCTAAATCGAGTAAACGCGGTAATACACGGCCAAAACCACTGGCATCTAGAATAAAGTCTGCTTCGAGCGCATAGCTTTGCCCTGATAACTCATCTCGTACCGTAATCACTGAGTGAGTGTCACCACATTCAATGGCTTCTACGCTGTGTTGATAGCGAATATCAACCCCTTGCTTGGCTGCTTCATCGGCTAACACTTTATCAAAATTACCACGCTGTACTTGGTAAGTCGTACCGGCGCCAGCTGTGAATTTATCGCGAAAATCAAACGCCGTGTAGGTATCTCGACGGCGAAATGCCGCGCCATTTTTATATTGAAAATTAGCGCCTGTTACGGCATCGAGCATATTGGCTTTTTTAATCACTTCCATACAGGCAGGTAACAAGCTTTCGCCGATAGAAAAACGAGGAAAAGTGTTTTTCTCTAAGACAACAACATCAATATTATTTTGATTGAGTAACGCTGCTGCAACAGAGCCTGATGGGCCTGCGCCAATAATCGCAACTTGGGTACGTTGTCTACTGTTCAACATCTTTTTCCTTTTATTAACACTGTAAATGTCTTACCTGACGAGTGTGAGATAAGAAGCAACAATCTGTTTAGAAACATTATCAGCGCAGAGTTTAACAAAGTTATTTATTCACACCATACAACGGGGATCGCTTTATCTTAAAAAACAGCAATTAGGGACATTGTTTTATTTTCTCACAGGAGAGATCACATTTTCGTTTTCAGACGTACACACTGTTAATACGTCATGACAAATCAGGAAGATGCCCATGAACTCTTTTTTGCTTCTGACTCTGTTATTACTTCCTGTAATATCTGGTTGTGCCAACCAAGCATTTTTCTCGCCATCAAATAATGATATGCCAAGTAAAGAGGTCCTTTGGCTTGATTCGCTCTCTGGCAATAAAATTGCTTATCGCTATTACCATCCCACGCATATTTCTTCTATGCCGTCATCAGAACATCGCGGCACTGTGGTTCACTTTCATGGTAACAGCGGGCAAATGGAGCAAACCCAAGAAAAAGTCGCATGGCTGACAGATTATGGTTTTAACGTGATCACTTTCGACTATTCAGGCTTTGGCCACTCAACAGGGACGGCCACAGATAAAGATGCGTACCTTGATGCGATTTCTATCCTCAATTACATCAATCAATATAACCACCAGCCGTTATTTGTTGTCGCGACTTCCACTGGCAGTAATATCTTTTTACGGGCTTGGGCTGATAATCCGATTGAAATTGACGGCATTATTCTCGATTCCCCCTTTACCAGTTATGTCAAAGAAGCGCAGTTTGTTTTAAGCCAAAGCCCTTTTGGTAAACTCTATGATTGGTTTGCACTGATTATTATGCGAGATGATTATGCCGCTGAGCAAAGTCTGCATCGTGTGCCGGAAAGTCATGCCTTAGTCGTACATTGTGAAGAAGATCGCGTTGTGCCGTTTGAATTTGGTGAAAACCTCTATCAACAACTCAAGGGCAATAAGCAATTTATGGCTTTCGATAATTGTCGCCACGCGAGAGCCATGACAGGCGATCACCCTCGTTATCAGCAAAACATTGCCCAGTGGTTAGTTAGCACCGAGCAATACGTGAGACAAAATAACCGAGCGCAAGCCACGCAAATGATCGCTTACAATGAATAATACGGTTTGTTTATGCCGCTGATAACGTTAATAAGGTATGTCCTAAACCAATATTATCTTCACGCTCTGTCACAATAAAGCCCGCTTCTTTGACGATGTCTAAAAAATCATCACTGCGATAGAAACGGCTATTACCGTTGGCTAAACAAGTGAAATATAACGAGGTCGCATTCAAGCTATAGGTCGCCGCTTCGTAACGCTGTGCATCCCAGAAAAGCTCTAAAATATACACCACCGCATCAGGCGACATCGCTTCACGTACGCGACGTAAAATACTCAGTATTTCCATCGGTGAAAAACAATCTAAAAACTGGCTCATCCACCATACATCCGCTCCTTGTGGTAATGCTTGAGATTTATCCAGTAAGTTAGTCCCAACCCCCGAAATACGATCTGCCAGCCCTTTTTCTTTGGCTTGCGTAAGTGCCATCTCAATTTGTTGTGGTAAATCGATAATAGTAACGTTCACATCAGGATCATACGCACAGCACTGTTGTGCCCACTTCCCCGTATTACCGCCAATATCAAATATACGTTTAGGCTTTTTCGCAAAGACACGTTCAAGTAGCAACGGAAATGAACGATCAGAATAGAAATGATCGAAATTAAACCAACTTTCTTTGGCGGCTATAGGCAGTTGAGATAGCCCTTGATAAATGGTTTCCCAATCGCCGAGTTCAACAAGACCTGCGGGTTTGCTTTCTTTAATGGATTGAGAAAGGTGCATCATCGCGGCGTAACATACATCTGCGGTAAAATCGATATTTGCTCGAGTCATACCATCGTGAAGTAAATAATGCCCCAG
Source organism: Photobacterium sp. GB-210 (assembly GCF_003026075.1). NCBI lineage: Bacteria > Pseudomonadati > Pseudomonadota > Gammaproteobacteria > Vibrionales > Vibrionaceae > Photobacterium > Photobacterium sp. GB-210. The sequence continues at coordinate 81,362 of NZ_PYNU01000009.1, forward strand.
ATTAGCTAAACGGTATTTTGGCGCGTGCCAAGTGACAATATGTGCGCTTAGCCCCATATCTAATAACACTTTTACACCATATTCACTGATCCCTGTTCGCTTTGAAATGGCAACAGCATCCAACCCATCTTTTTTTACTTCATCTAATACGGCTAAGATACCAAGATCACGCAGAGACTTAGCGGTTTGAAATACGATAGGAGCGAAAGCAAGTTTTTGCGCTTCTGTTTTTGCATCAAGAGCATTGAAAGGATCTAGAGAATAATCGGTCACACGACACCTACATAAGTTAAACAGTTGGCGCTTATTCTATCGACCCTTTACTCACTCTTATTGTTTTAAAACAAATTATCAGTCATTAGTTAATATCATTCGCTATGCACTTATTACGATAATTTTATTAATAGTTCTGAATAGTTACACCAAGTTGTTGTTGGATAGAGCGAGATAATTTCACCACCCAGTTATTGTAATTGCGGTGAATATCTGTGCCGTCATAATCCAAATTTTGACTATTTTTATAATCAATACTGTAACTTAATGTTGAATACGAAATGTCGACCGTTGCGGTATGAGTTCGAACAGAAAGGGTTGCCACAATCAAGCCAGGTTTTATTACGCGAGCGCTCCATCCTCGTTGCTCTGCTGCCGTTAATATCGCTTTTTGCACATCATCAATAGAATGTTGTTGCCCAGTGACAGTGCTCGGCACATAGACATCGTTTAAATTCATCACAGGTTTGCTGGTACAGCCAACAATCAGCAAACTCGCCATTATACTCACTAGGGTCTTTTTCATTTAACGCTCGTCATGGTTTTAATTAATCGTCAATAAAGATTATCATCTAGATTGATAGCATCAAACAAGATAGATATTCCATTTTGGAATGCATGACACCTTAAAAACATTACATACTATTTTTCATGGTAGATGCCATAAACAACACAAATATGTTTTTCAATCACAGGTAGACTTTATTATCATAAGCCACATTCATTAGAACACGATATTTATTGCAAACGGTTAACCATGAACTCTGTGCACTTTACAATCAACCAGTGGGAAGCTCGCTCACTCGGCTTGTCATCTCTCGCTGAGTGGCAGCAATGGGCAATAACCCAAAACTGGCCTCAAGCACCAGAGCCTATCGTGTTTGATAAAATACCGCCGATGATGCGACGCCGTATGAGTAATTTAACCAAATTGGCGTTACAAACGGCTTTGCATCTCTCAGAGCAACAGCAGATTGATTATATTATTTTCTCAAGCCGTCATGGTGAATTACACCGCACTGTTAATTTAGTTGAATCAATCATTGATGGTGACGATGCATCTCCCATCGCCTTCTCGCAATCGGTTCACAATACAGCTGCAGGGCTTTATACCATCATCACTAAACAACCGATCCCTGTGACATCGTTATCTGCAGCAGAGCACACGCTTCACTCAGCACTCATAGAAGCGGCGTGTTATCTAAGCGAAAATCCAGACCATCAGGTTTTATTAGTCGATTTTGATGAACCATTACCTGAACAATATCAAGAATTTGAAACCCAACCTCATCAAGGTTACGCATTCAGTGCTATCTTATCTGCAGGTAATGGCTACACGCTCCAATGGAATGAAACAGACAGAAGCAACAAGGAAGTCGCTATGGGATATCCACAAACATTAGATGTCATTAAACATCTCGCTTTAGGGAACGAAGCGTTTAGCCTGTCAGATCAGCGTAACCACTGGCATTGGGTACGAAACAAGTGACAGCATCAAGACTCACTCTGCCACAACAGCTGAATAAATATTGGCGTATTGTTGCAACCGGATTTTGCTTTAGTTTATTTGGTGTTGGCGCACTCACCTTAACTTTTATTATTTTCCCGTTAATGACGAGAACGGCAAAAAATACCCAACAGCGCGAATTTAAAATACAGAAAATTATTCAACAATCGTTTGATTTTTTCTGTCGCACCATGCGTTTTTGCGGCACGATTGATTACCGCTTTGAAAACACAGAATTATTAGAGAACGATAGAAATTGCCTTATTGTCGCCAATCACCCCAGTTTAATTGATTATGTGCTTATCGCTTCTCGACTTCCTCAGTGCGACTGTTTAGTGAAAGCGGCTATCTGGCATAATCCATTTATGAAAGGCATTGTTAAAGCCGCTGGCTATATTCCCAATAGAGATCCAGAAAGTTTGCTCGATGACTGTAGTGAACGATTAGGTAGCGGTAATGTCTTATTAGTTTTTCCTGAAGGTACCCGTACTACGCCGGGAAAAAAATCAAAATTACAACGTGGGGCTGCACAGATAGCAGTTCGCACGACGTCGGATCTCCGTGTTATTCATATCACGGTTGAACCTAGCTTTTTAACCAAAGAAAAAAAGTGGTATCAAGTTCCCGACAGCAAGCCTTTCTTCTTAGTCGAAGTAAAGGATAAAATAGCGGTTGGATCATTTATTGAAAGTAGTGATTCCGCCACAACAGCAGCACGTAAGCTTAACCGTTATCTTGATGATGCTCTTTTTCCTGCTCAACACACTGTTCAGCATCATGATAACAATCACAAGTAGGTACTATGGAACAACTACATAACGAATTAAAAACACTCATCATTGATGCATTAAACCTTGAAGACATCACCATTGATGATATTGAAACAGATGCCCCGCTATTTAATGATGGTCTAGGTTTAGATTCTATTGATGCGTTGGAATTGGGTTTAGCGATTAAGAAAAAATACAATATTGTTATTGATGCAGATGACACTAATACTCGTGAACATTTTGCATCAGTTGCTAACTTAGCAAACTATATTTCTAATAATAAAAACTCATAAAATAGCGTAAAAAAAATGACAGAAGCGAATCGTAACCAAGTTTTTGACCAAGTGAAAAATGTTCTTGTGGAGCTGTTTGAGCTTGATGCAGATGACATTCAACCGCAAACCAATCTATACACTGAACTTGATTTAGACAGTATTGATGCCGTTGATTTAGTCGTTCACTTACAAAACATGACCGGTCAGAAGATCAAACCTGAAGACTTCAAAGCTGTCCGTACCGTTGATGATGTGGTCGATGCAGTGATCGAGCTTGTTAAGGAATAATTGATGATGCGTTTGCTGACAGGCGTGTCAGCATTAGCGTTACTCGCCTATCCCCTCGCGGTTTACTATGGTTTAAGCCGTTGGGGGTTAGGGGTGGTTGCTGGGTTGCTGGCAGTGTTGTTTTTACTCCGCATTATCGCGGCGAAACAGACTCAACTTCGTGAACTTAAGTATATTGCATGGCTCAGCGGTGGCGCGGGATTAACCCTTGCTTTACTTGGCAGCATTTTTCGTGAACATGGCTGGTTTCTTTATTACCCAGTGATCGTCAATATCCTTATGTTTGGGCTGTTTAGTGCCAGTTTATGGCAAAAACAGAGTCTCATTGAACGACTAGCACGACTGCAAGAGCCAGATTTACCACCAAGTGGCGTTCGCTACACCCGCAATGTCACTAAAATATGGTGCGTATTTTTCATTGTTAATGGCTCAATCGCACTTGCGACCTGTTTTCTTCCACTGCAAATATGGACGTTATACAACGGGTTGATCAGCTACCTTCTTGCGGGCAGTCTGTTTGCGATTGAATGGGTTGTACGACAATTTGTTCAGCGTAAATCACAGTGAGAAATTAATCTCTAATTATTGCACCTCTCTACTTGTTCTACCTTCAACACCGGAATTACCATGAAACCATTAATACTGCCGACAACAATGATTCCGTTATCTCAATTAATGCAGCAGTCTGAGCGCCAATCTCCGGTGTCTGTCGATCCATCAAGTCATCAATCATGGCAGCAGTTTCACAATGATGTTGCTTTGCTGAGTGAAAAACTAAACAGCTACGAGCAACAACAATGGGCAATATGTTGTGAAGATAGCTACTTCTTTGCTGTTGCTTTTATGGCATTAGCCCACAGTAAACAGCACATGGTGTTACCAGGTAATCACCAGCCAGCTGCACTTGCAGAGCTTAGTCACCATTTTGATGGCTTACTCCACGATAACAATATTCAATGCCCAGCATCGTGTATTAGCCTTAAGCTGAATACTATAAGCTGGCAGTCCTCACTCAATGTTCCTATTGTATTTGAACCACTAACGCTCGCTGATATTCAACTGACGCTATTTACGTCTGGCTCTAGCGGAAAACCTAAAGCCATTCTTAAAAACCTCGCATTATTAAATAACGAAATTGCCCAGTTAGAAATGCTATGGGGACAACAATTAGCGCAAACCACGATTGTTAGTACCGTTTCACATCAACATATCTATGGCTTATTGTTCCGTATTTTATGGCCGCTGTGCTGCGATCGTAGTTTCAGTCGTTTTGATTTGATCTACCCAGAGCAGGTAATGGCACAAGCCAGTGATGATTGTGTGCTCATTAGCAGCCCTGCGTTGCTAAAACGCCTTGATAATGAGGAAAAAACACAACACTATCGCGCCATTTTCTCTTCTGGTGGGCCGCTACCCTTAGCGGCAGCTCAACAATGCCAAACACTATTTAACCAGTTACCTTTTGAAGTCTTTGGTAGTACGGAAACCGGAGGGATTGCTTATCGTCAGCAACATGATGCTTCGACGCCGTGGCAACGCTTCCCTGTCATTGACATCGCACTGAATGCAGAGCAATGCCTTAAGATCTTATCGCCGTTTATTGATCAAGAACGGTGGTATCAAACCAGTGATCATTGTGAACAAATCGATAACGATCATTTCATTTTAAAAGGTCGTACCGACCGCATTATTAAAATAGAAGAAAAACGTATTTCGTTAACCGATGTTGAGCAGCGCCTGTGTTCGTTACCATGGATTGAAGAAGCCGCAGTATTACCCTTAGAGCAAAATAATCGTCTTATTTTAGGCGCAGTGATTACACTCTCAAATGAAGGAAAAAAAGACATTCAGCAACGTGGAAAAGGGAAATTTTGGTTGCTCCTGCGCCAACAACTTCGCCAATGGATTGAGCCGGTTGGTATTCCGCGCAGCTATCGCCTTGTTGATAGCATTCCTTTAAATACGCAAGGAAAGCGTTTAGTTAGCGATCTAGAATCGTTATTTACTGATGACGCCTCGACATAGTAAGCATAATAATGATGACCAATAGAACACCCACATTACTCGCTCAACATATTGATGGTTATAAGGCCGAGATCACCTTGCGCCCTGACAACCAACTCTCTGATTTTCAAGGGCACTTCCCAACTTTTCCGTTATTACCCGGTGTGAGCCAAATTGACTGGGCAGTACATTTTGCCAAGCAATGCTTTTCTGATATGCCGACCTTATTTAACGGTATGGATGTGATTAAATTCCAAGAGCCAATCTTGCCAGATAGCACCATTACGCTCACACTTGAATGGCGTGACGATCAGCAAAAACTGCATTTTAGCTATACCTCAATCGATACTAGTAACACGCTACATAAACATTCATCAGGTAAAATTAAGCTAGGTCGTCAACATGTGTGAATTTAAGCCCTGTTTTCTGATCCCTTGCTATAACCATGGCGCAACGGTGCCTGCCGTTGTGAATGGGTTGATAAATTATGGTTATCCCATTGTCATTGTTGATGACGGTAGTGAATTAGCCACCCGTGAAATTTTATCGGAACAAGCCAAACGCCCCAATATCAACATTGTTACTTTGCCGCAAAACCAAGGTAAAGGGGGGGCAGTTATCGCTGGCATAAAACAGGCACAAGCACTTGGCTTTACCCATGCAATTCAAATTGATGCCGATGGTCAGCACGATTTATCTGCGTTACCTAAGCTGAGCAATGAATCAAAAAACTATCCTGATTCACTGATTTCAGGCCAACCGATTTACGATGAATCAATCCCTAAATCGCGACTCTATGGCCGTTATGCCACCCATATTTGGGTCTGGATTGAAACCCTTTCGTTTGCTATCAAAGACAGTATGTGTGGTTTTCGCTCATACCCTATCGATGCCGTGATGAATGTGATTAATCACAACAAGCTTGGTTTAAGAATGGATTTTGATACTGAAATCATGGTGCGTTTTTACTGGGATAACGGCGATATTCGTTTTATTGATACCAAAGTTATTTATCCAAAAGATGGCATCTCTCACTTTGATGCATTGTGGGATAACGTCAAAATTAGTTGGATGCATACCAAGCTATTTTTTGGCATGTTGCCACGTATTCCTAAACTAATTAAACGCAAATCATCCGATCAACAACACTGGTCATCCCATGCCGAGCGCGGTACCATTGTAGGGATTAAGACATTACTTGCGGTGTATTCTCTGCTCGGGCGAAAAGCATTTAATCTGATCTTAAAAGCTGTGATGGGCTATTACTACTTAACAGGGAAAACGGCTCGCAAAGCATCTGAAGATTATCTAGAGCAACTTGAACATTACGCCAGTGAGAATCAGCTTTCCTTGCCGAAAAAACTCAACAGCTATGATCATTTATTATCATTTGGTCATACCATGCTCGACAAACTTGTGGCATGGAAAGGCGATTACTCAGAGCAACACTTAACCATTCATGGTAGTGAACATTTTGATGATCTCGCCAAGCGAAAACAAGGGGCCATCATTTTAGGCTCTCACCTTGGCAATCTAGAACTTTGTCGTGCGTTAAGTTCTCGTCATCCCGATATAAAAGTTAATGCTTTGGTCTTTACCGAACACGCAGAGCGCTTTAATGCGGTATTAAAAGCCATTAACCCTGATTCCGATCTGAACCTTATTCAAGTCAATGAGCTCAGCGCAAGTACTGCCATCATGTTGCAGCAAAAAATTGAGCAAGGCGAATGGGTGGTGATTGTCGGTGATAGAACGTCGGTCACCAAAGAGCAACGTGTGGTATGGGCCGATTTCTTAGGTAAACCCGCCCCGTTCCCACAAGGCCCGTTTATTCTGGCTTCGGTAATGAAAGCGCCCGTTTATTTACTCTTTGGTTTACGTGATGACAGCCAAGCAGATCCCCATTTTGATATTTACTTCGAACCCTTCAGCGATGCTTTGATCTTACCTCGTAAAACACGAGAAACGGCATTACAACAAACAGTTCAAGACTATGCATCACGGCTAGAATCTTACACAATTAAAGCCCCATTGCAGTGGTATAACTTTTTTAATTTTTGGCAGCTTAGTGGAAAAAACAATGACAACGACTAATTCAACAACAACTCAACAAACCATTAAGTTTGGTGCTGAACGCCTCACAATTGAAGATGTTTGCGCGATTGCCAATGGTGCTCATGCAGAAATGAACAACGACACGGCATTTAATGAAAAAATTGATCGCGGCGTGGCATTTCTTGAACGCTTATTAAAAGATGAAGGCGTCATTTATGGTGTCACCACAGGCTATGGTGACTCTTGTACTGTGGCGATCCCACCTAAATTGGTTGACGAATTGCCACTGCACCTTACACGCTTTCATGGTTGTGGTTTAGGTGAAGTGCTACAGCAACCTCAAGCTCGCGCAGTCCTTGCCACACGTTTATGTTCTCTGTCACAAGGCGTTTCAGGCGTGAGTCATGAGTTGCTCAACCAGTTAGTCACGCTGATTAATCATGACATCGTGCCACGTATTCCAGAAGAAGGCTCTGTGGGTGCCAGTGGCGACTTAACACCACTGTCTTATGTTGCAGCGACCTTAATTGGTGAGCGTGATGTTATCTACAAAGGTGAAATTCGCCCCACCGCTGAAGTGTTTGCAGAGCTTGGCATCTCGCCAATCCAATTACGCCCTAAAGAAGGGTTAGCGTTAATGAATGGCACATCTGTGATGACCGCATTGGCTTGCCTCGCCTACAAACGCGCCGAATATCTTGCGCAAATGGCAACCAAAATCACCGCGATGGTTTCTGTCGCCATGCAAGGTAATGATTTCCACTTTGATGAAGCACTGTTTGCGGTAAAACCTCACCCGGGGCAACAACAAATCGCAAGTTGGTTACGTTCTGATCTGCAAGCTGAACGTCCACCTCGTAACAGTGATCGCTTGCAAGATCGCTACTCTCTCCGTTGTGCGCCGCATGTTATTGGGGTTTTACAAGACAGCCTACCTTGGCTACGCCAAATGATTGAAAACGAACTCAACAGTGCCAACGATAACCCAATTATTGACGGTGATAACGAGCGTGTTCTGCATGGCGGTCACTTCTATGGCGGTCATATTGCGATGGCAATGGATACGCTAAAAACAGCCGTCGCTAATATTGCCGATCTACTCGATCGTCAAATGGCTCAGTTAATGGATTATAAGTTTAATAATGGCTTACCCTTTAACTTAACCGGTGCCGTTGGTGAACGTAAGCCGATCAACCATGGCTTTAAAGCCGTGCAAATTGGGATTTCAGCATGGACCGCAGAAGCATTAAAACACACCATGCCAGCCAGTGTTTTCTCTCGCTCAACGGAGTGTCATAACCAAGATAAAGTCAGTATGGGAACCATTGCATCACGTGACTGTTTACGTGTATTACAGTTAACAGAGCAGGTGACTGCCGCTTCGTTACTGGCAGCAACCCAAGCCATTGAACTGAGAAAACGTGATGATGAACTTAACGCTTCACACCTCAGTCCTGCATTAACAAAGATGAATCAATCCGTGTTAGAGCACTTTGAACCTGTGATTGAAGATCGCCCGCTTGAACATGATTTACGTCTGTTCATTGATATGATTCAGCAGCAGCACTGGGCGTTGTATTACTAACCTCTATCACGTGTAAAAAATTAACCAAATACTCACTCTACATACAGAGTGAGTATAGTTTTTTAAACTATCATCTTGATAACTTATATTTTCTTATTTTATGTGTGTTGGGAAATCAATAAATGACAGTAGGTAAACCGATATTGATTAGTGCAGAGCTATCACTCACCACAAACTTTCAAGATGCCGATCCAATGGGCGTTATTTATCACGGTAACTACTTTCGCTATTTTGAAGAAGCACGTCATCAGTTAATGAACAAATTGCACTACAGTTATCGTGAAATGGAAGCATCTGGCTATGTGTGGCCTATCATTGATACCCGAGTGAAATACGTAAAAGCGATTCCCTATGATCACCCCATTCGGGTGACGGCAACATTAACTGAATGGGAAAATCGTCTGCGGGTTGATTACGTCATTTATGATGGTGAAACTGGCGCACGTATGACGAAGGGATACACCATGCAAGTGGCTGTTAGTATAGACAAACGTGAAATGTGTTTTGTTTCGCCTAAAATATTTACCGACAAAGTGGAGGCATATCATGCCAACAATGTGTAGTCATTCTCGCTTTAGTGCCCATTTAAAACGCGTGGTAAAAGCATCCTTTACTATGTGTATGTTAGCACTGACCAGCATTTCAGCTCATGCAATAACGCTAGAACAATTACAAACAAAGTTATCTTCAGAGCCTTTAGTGCGCGGTGATTTTAGCCAACAACGTGAAATGGCCATGTTTGATCAACCACTCATCTCTAGCGGTCAGTTTCTCTTATCAGCCAAAAAGGGATTATGGTGGCATCAAACAGCCCCTATGCCTGTTTCTTTAGTGCTAACACAAGATAAACTCAGCCAACAATTTGATAATCAACCTGCACAAGTGCTGGCTGCCAGTAAAAATCCAATGGTATTTTACTTTAGCCACGTATTCTTATCACTGTTTAAAGGCGATACTTCACAGCTTAAAGAGCAGTTTGATTTATCACTGAAAACCTTAAAAGACAGTAAAACCCATGAACAATGGCAGTTAGTGCTTACGCCTAAAGCAGCCCCGTTAAATAAAGTCTTTAGTCAAATTTCAATTGAAGGTGGTCAGTTTATTAATAAGCTAGAGCTAGACGAAATTCGAGGAGATAAAACCCTCATCACCTTTAGCCAACAAACCACCACCCCAACGACTCTGACATCAGAAGAAAAACGTGTTTTCCAATTCTAAGTTAGCCAGCTTATGGCTCGCGATTATGTTGATCTTGGTAGCCGCACTTGGCTACCAACTCACCGCGCGTAAACAGCTCCCTATCGAAACGAACATCTTGGCACTGCTCCCTGAAAATCGCCAAGACCCTATTGCTCAACAAGCGTTTGATCATATCGCCACCAGCATGAGCGACAAAGTCGTCTTTGTTGTCGGCAGTAAAAACAGCGATACCATGATTAAAGCTGCCAACGATTTTAGCCAAGCACTACCTTCGCTAAAACTCTTTAGCCATATTGATGCCAAAGTCAGTCAAGATCAGCAACAAGCATGGGCCAAACTGTATTACCCCAAACGCTTTCAATTACTTACGCCTGAGCAACAAACGCGACTGCGAGAACATCCCGAGCAACAAACACAAAACGTATTAAATGCCATGTATAACCCGTTTTCTGGCATTACAGGCACAGAGCTTACTAACGACCCATTCTTATTATTTCGTGAATACCTTACCGAGCTCACTGCCAAAGCAGGAAAATTCAGTCTCAAACAAGGTTTTCTCACCACGGAGTATCAAGGTAAGCATTACGCGTTAATTACCGCTAATCTCGCTGGCTCAGCCTATAACATTGAATTACAAGATAAACTTCCCGCGTTACACGCTTTAGAAAAACAAATAGAAAGTAAGTATTCACTTGCAGGTTCCGCATTAGATATTCAGCAAACTGGCGTGATTTTCTATGCCGCCCACGGGACAAAAAGTGCTGAAGATGAAATCAGTACGATTGGATTAGGCTCACTACTGGGCATTATCGTGTTATTGATCGCGGTATATCGCAGCACCTTGCCTTTAGCCCTTGCCCTGTTATCTATCACCTGTGGTTTAGTTGCCGCCTTTGTCACAACCGTGGCTATTTTTGGCAAAGTGCATCTGTTTAGTTTGGTGTTTGGCGCAAGTTTAATTGGGGTATCGATTGATTATGCTTTTCATTACCTCACCGACAGATTAGCCGCAGGTAAGCACTGGAATTCACAGCAAGGCTTAAAACATATCTTTAGCGCGATAACGCTCGGTTTAATTACGAGCCTAATTGGTTATTTGAGTATGTTGGTCGCCCCTTTCCCAGGGTTGCAGCAACTCTCTTTATTCTCAGCCATTGGTTTAACTGCCGCCTACGCCACTGTGGTGTGTTGGTATCCAACCCTTGCCGATAAACCTAGCCCACCTCGGTCGATTCCCTTTGCTAGCGTATTAGGTCGCTGGCTACATATTTGGCAACAGCCGAGTGTTCGCTGGGTAACACCGATCCTATTAGCACTGTTAGCCCTCTATGGTTTAACTAAAGCGAGCTACAACGATGACATTCGCCAGCTACAAGCACTTCCAGCATCATTACAACAACAAGAAGCCACCATTAAGGCGATTACGGGAGTAAGCAGTAGTCAACAAATGCTGTTAGTGAAAGCGGATAGTGAACAAGCGCTGCTTAATAAAATTGCCTCAACCGATCACACCTTGGATGGATTAATTCAACAAGGAGCATTAAAAAGCTACCAAAGCCTTGGCCAATATATCCCCACACTTGACCAACAAAAAGCCAATTTCGCACTAGTCAAACAGCTTTATCAGGAACAAGGTGCAATACTAAGTCAACGCTTAAACCTTGCGAAACCTGTTACGTTTTCAGCAACCTTTGAACCGTTAACGATGACGCACTTCCTCGCCTCATCTGTTTCTGCCCCTCTTCGCTTCATGTGGTTAGGTTCACTCAAAGATCAGCAAGGTGTAAGTAAATATAGCGCTGTCATTTTACTGCACGACATCAAGCAACAGCACACCATAGCAGAGTTAGCACAACACGATAATGGGTTAACTTATCTCAATAAAGCCGATGAAATTTCATCGCTCTTTGGTCAATATAGAGAACATGTCACATGGCTACTGATTGCGGCAAGCTTTGCCATTTATCTGTTACTTGCATGGCGTTATGGCATAAAGCAAGGGGTAAAAATGATCGCGCCATCATTAATTGCAGGGATAGCAGGCATTGCGATCACTAGCTTAACAGGCACCCCACTTAACCTGTTCAACCTATTAGCCTTGATATTAATTTTGGGTATCGGTATTGATTACAGCCTCTTTTTTGCTGAACTAAAACCTAACACAGGACACCAACAAGGGATCACGACATTGCTCGCGATCACCTTGTCAGCATTAACAACGGTCTTATCGTTTGGCTTATTAGCACTGAGTGAAACCCAAGCCATCCACAGCTTTGGTATCACGGTGTTAACAGGTATCATTATCGCTTGGCTACTCGCGCCACTGGCAATGACTCGAGTAAGAACACCACAAACACCCAAATAAGTAAGGCAACGAGCGATGAAAAACAGAAGAAAACGTACAACCAGTATGCTTACTTTATTAATAGCTAGCCTGATGTTAGTGGGATGTGCGACTAAACCAATGGTGCAACAAAACCAAGTTGAGATTGCACCTAATACGCTTGTGACCTTACCGACGCCTGCTCAACTGGGTTACTCATTAACGGCGAGCCAATTAATCACTGCGACATGGAATAAAAAAAGCCATCAACTGCCCGTCCAATTACAAGTTGATCCTAAACGTGTCGCTTTAGCTGGTTTTTCCTCGTGGGGAACGCGTATTTTAAGTTTAGATTACCAAGATCAGAAAGTTGAGACGTACGTGATGCCAGGGCTAGGAGCAACATTACCCGATCCCAAACAAGTATTATTTAATATCATGATCACGCTGTGGCCAATCAATGCTTGGCAAGCCCCATTAGAGCAAGTAGGTTGGCAATTAAAACAAACACCAAACCATCGACAACTAATTGATAGTAAAGGTGATATAATCGCGGACATTGAGTATAAAAATGCCAATCCTTTAAAAGGTGAGATTATCTTCACCCATCATCAACAGCACTATACGATTGACATTAAAACACTACAATCGACGGAAAAATAACGAACTCTCAGCCATCATTGAATAACCGAATACGAGCACTATGCAAAAGATAGCCGACAAACAGCCAATCTATATTCGAGGGTGTGGGTTTAACTCAGCGTTAGGCTGTAGTAACGACATTATCCACCAACGCTTACGTCAGGGAATGAGCCCTGATATGCAACCAGTTCAGGGCTGGTTAAATGACGGCTCTGAGACTGTCATAGGTAAAGTATCATCACCATTACCTACCATTGATGACAACGTTTTTCCGCATCAGAATACGGAAAATAATCGTTTAGTTTTATCGGCCTTACAGCAAATTGAAGCTGATATTCATGGCGCAATTACCCAGTATGGTCATGATCGTATTGCCGTCATTGTTGGAACAACCACCTCAGGGATCAGCGATGGTGAACAAGCGTTAACCAGCCAAAAAAACACCCAAAATTTTCCAACCGACTATCACTACCACCAGCAAGAGCCTTCTAATACAGGGCAATTTATCGCTGACTATTATCAGTTAACCGGTCCTTGTTACACCTTATCAACCGCTTGCTCGTCTAGTGGGCGGGTATTTTTATCTGCCAAGCGTATGTTAAAAGCTGGGGTAGTGGATGCTGTTATTGTCGGTGGCGCAGATACTCTCTGTCGTTTAACGCTTAACGGTTTTCATGGTTTAGATTCACTCTCTAGCACCTTATGTAACCCCTTTAGTGATAACCGTAACGGCATAAATATTGGTGAAGGTGCCGCTTTTATGTTGCTAGCTCGCACGCCTGATGAACGCCAACCCGCTCCTCATATTGCGTTACTCGGTATCGGTGATAGCTCTGATGCTCACCATATTTCAGCACCACACCCAGAAGGTACTGGTGCAGAAATGGCAATGCGAAAAGCCCTTAAAGATGCCAAACTTACCCCTGAAGATATTGGTTATATCAACGCCCATGGAACAGCAACCCCGTTAAATGATGCAATGGAAGCAAAAGCGATTGCACGCGTTTTTGGCAATCAAGTCCCTGTAAGTTCAACCAAACCATTAACAGGACACACGCTAGGTGCCGCTAGCGCAGTTGAAGCGGCCATTTGCTGGCATTTACTGCGTTACGACTTACCGCTACCAACACAAATTAATGATGGTGCTGTCGCAGACGATCTGCCAATCCAATTAGCACCAGCAGATACGGCATTCACTAAACCTGTCATGTTAAGTAACTCATTTGCATTTGGTGGTAACAACATCAGCCTTATTATTGGACGTACCGATGACTAATTGCCCTCCATTACATCAACTTTTACCCCATGAAGCACCGATGATCCTTGTTGATGATCTGATCGATGTGGGCGAAAAACATATTCATTGTCGTGTCGCGATCAGTCGCCATTGCCTCTACTTTGATTCAGAAACACAGTCGATCCCCGCTTATGTTGGGATCGAGTTTATGGCGCAAACCGTCGCAGGTTGGTCTGGTTTCCACGCATGGAAAAAAGGTGAAGATGCCCCCATTGGTTTTCTGCTAGGTTGCCGTCGCTACCACAGTGAATGTAGTGCATTTCAAGAACACGAAATTTTAGACATTCATGCCGAACAAATTATGGAAAATAACGGTATGGCTGTTTTTGACTGCAAAATCATTTGTCATCAGCAAATCGTCGCAAGCAGTCAACTCAATGCCTTTGTTCCCTCAAAATCACAATTAGAACAAATGCAACTAGATAACAATAATAGGAAAAACGCATGACTCAACACGTACTCGTAACAGGTGCCAGTAAGGGGATCGGTCGCGCAATTGCTATACAGCTCGCTAAAGATGGTTTCACTATCGCCGTTCACTACATGAGTGATAAACCAGGCGCAGAAGCAACATTAGCCTCAATTACTGACGCTGGCGGCCATGGTCGCCTTATTCAATTTGATATCAGTGATCGTCAGCAATGCCGCGAGCAGCTTGAAGCCGATATCGCCGAGCATGGTACTTATTACGGTGTCGTCAGTAACGCAGGGATCACCCGAGATACCGCCTTCCCTGCGATGACAGAACAAGAATGGGATGGCGTGATCCACACGAACCTTGATAGCTTCTACAACGTGTTACACCCTTGTGTAATGCCTATGGTGCAAAAGCGTAAAGGCGGCCGTATTGTAACCTTAGCATCGGTTTCAGGGATCACCGGTAACCGAGGGCAAACCAATTACAGTGCCGCAAAAGCGGGGGTGATTGGCGCAACTAAGTCATTAGCGCTAGAGCTTGCTAAGCGTAAAATTACAGTTAACTGTGTCGCGCCCGGCCTGATTGATACCGGTATGGTCGATGAGCACGTAAAAGAACACGCACTCCCACAAGTGCCTCTTCGTCGTATGGGAGAGCCTGAAGAAGTAGCAGGACTGGTGAGTTACTTAATGTCTGATATTGCAGGCTATGTGACTCGCCAAGTGATTTCGGTAAACGGAGGTTTAGTATGAGTCGTCGCGTTGTTGTCACTGGTATGTCGGGTGTAACAGCCTTTGGTAACGATTGGGAACATATCGAACCTAAACTTCGTGCTTGTGAAAACGCCACTATTTATATGCAAGATTATGAGCTTTATGACGGCTTAAATACCAAACTTGCAGCTCCTATTGAAAATTTTACATTACCGAAGCATTACACCCGTAAAAAAATCCGTTCAATGGGGCGTGTTTCTAAACTATCAACACTGGCGACTGAAAATGCACTGACTCAAGCTGGGTTACTGAACAATGAGGTACTGACAAACGGTCAAACGGGTATTGCCTATGGCTCATCAACCGGTAGTACGCCTGCAATCAGTGCATTTGGTGTAATGCTAAATGAAAAAAGTACCCGTGCTATCACCGCGACAACTTATGTTCAAATGATGCCACATACAACAGCTGTCAATGTCGGCTTATTTTTTGAATTACGTGGCCGTGTTATTCCCACAAGTAGTGCATGTACTTCAGGAAGCCAAGCGATTGGTTACGCCTATGAAGCGATTAAACACGGTTATCAAACCGTGATGGTTGCAGGTGGCGCAGAAGAGCTTTGCCCAACAGAATCGGCGGTATTTGATACCCTGTTTGCAACGAGCCTTAAAAACGATGAACCAAAATCAACACCACGACCTTATGATACGGATCGTGATGGCTTGGTAATTGGTGAAGGTGCTGGCACATTAGTGTTAGAAGAATACGAGCATGCCGTTGCACGTGGCGCTAAGATCTATGCCGAAGTGGTAGGATTTGCGAGTAACTGTGATGCCGCCCATGTAACACAGCCACAAAAAGAAACCATGCAGCTTTGTATGGAGATGGCACTGCAACAGGCAAATTTATCGCCAAGTGAAATTAGTTACATTTCAGCACATGGTACTGCAACCGAAAAAGGTGATATTGCAGAAAGCCAAGCAACAGCGAGTATCTTTGGCAACAACACTCCAATTAGCTCTCTGAAAAGCTATTTAGGCCATACCCTTGGGGCCTGTGGTGCGATTGAAGCGTGGCTAAGTTTAGAAATGATGCATGGCGGCTGGTTCAGCCCAACGCTTAACCTTGAGAACGTTGATCCTGAATGTGGTGATTTAGACTACATTCGTGGCGAAGGTCGCAACCTTGATTGCCAATATATTATGAGCAACAACTTTGCGTTTGGCGGGATTAACACTTCCATTATCTTTAAGCGAATGTAACTTAAGATACTCTAACGATACCGTATCTATACCATTATAAATAACCATGCTTGAACATTTTATCACTTCTCAAGCATGGTTAATTTCAATCGTATTATTGCTGTTTTAAAAACGTAATTGCCTGATCTTTTTCTTCTGGCAGGAAGAATTTAATGTCTATTTTACGAAACAGCTTATCTTCCACTTTTACGATTTTTTCTATCCATTTTTTCTCTGCAACAACAGCCACTTTTGCTACATGTGATATTCCCGCATGAAACAAATAGCGCACTTCTTCTAGCAATGCTGAAAATTCAATCCCATCAAAATTGTCAATCTGCTCAAAGATAACAACTTTACCGTGTAATTCTGTCTTCGCCTGAGCATCAAACAAAATACGTTTCATATCATCTTCAGTCACTTTGCCATCAATTGAAAAAGCCACGGCATTATCAATATCTAAGTTAATCATAGTTAACATTATAAGTTTCCTTAATCCATCAAGAAATGATGAAAATACTATGCGCTTTTTAAATGAAAACGACAGTAATTAAAGAGCATAATTAAGGGAAATGAAATTTCAGAAAGATCGTATATTCAAGAGAACGATAAACGTTAAATAGAATAGTAAATATTCAATAAATACCTGAAGGTATATATATATATCAATATAAATGCACTCACAGCGACATATAAATATCAACATCATAAGTATAATCACTATTTATTATTTATATCCCCATCAGTAAATAACGACACAAACTGTCACACCATGCCGAGCTTAGTTACAGCAGAATAATAGAAAACAAGATGCATAATATTACTTTTAAGTCTTTAAAACGGTTCTTCGTGAATACTTTAACAACCAAAACAATTTAGAGCTCTAATCACTTAACTTTCATTTATGTACATTAATAAACGAGATCTTGCTCAAATAAATTACGATTATTCAACTTTTATTCAGATAATTATCATCCTGATAGGTAATAATACCCACTAAATTATTTAGAGCTCAAAGGAATAGACTCTTAATATGGACATATCAACACCTTCGGTAATGACTTCCGATACAGGTGAAGACCAGATACAAAAGTGGACTTTTTCAACACCAACAGCTCATGATGGCGATGACGTTTTTACGTTGATCGCAAACAGTCCCCCTCTCGATACCAATTCATCTTATTGTAATTTTCTTCAAACAACTCACTTTAGTAATACGTGTGTTATAGCAAAAGATGATGGTGGTGAAATAGCAGGTTTTATCTCTGGTTACCCAAAACCTAATCAGCCAAATACTTTATTTATATGGCAAGTTGCCGTTGCTCCTCAATTTCGAGGAAAAGGGCTCGCCTTTACCATGTTAGATAACCTGTTAAGTCGAGACTCTCTAAATAATATTACCGCTATAGAAACAACCATTACGGAAGAGAATAATGCTTCGTGGGCGTTATTTAATAAACTTGATGCACGTAATGGTAACAATGGCGAAGTCAGTACATTTTTAGACAAGAATATACATTTTAAAGGCAAGCACGATACGGAATTGTTGTATCGCATCCCTTTAATTCAAATTAAACAGAAAGGATTATAACGGCCATATCATGGATATTTTTAAGAAGCAGGAATCTAAAGTTCGTTCTTACTCAAACAGTTTTCCCGTCGTTTTTACTAAAGCAAAAGGGAGTTGGCTTGAAACCGAACAAGGAGATCGTTACTTAGATTTTCTAGCTGGTGCTGGATCACTGAACTACGGCCATAATAACCCTACTTTAAAACAGGCTTTGCTCGACTATATCGAACAAGATGGGATCACTCATGGTTTAGATATGCACTCGACAGCAAAGGCTAATTTCCTTGAAGCATTAGAACGCAATATTTTAGCTCCTCGCCAACTTAATTACGTTACTCAATTTACCGGCCCAACGGGTACTAACGCTGTAGAAGCGGCACTAAAACTTGCGCGTAAAGTGAAAAAACGTAGCTCTATTGTGGCTTTCACCAATGGTTTTCATGGTTGTACAGCTGGAGCGCTAGCTGCAACAGGCAATCAACATCACCGTCAAGGTGCAGGGACAAGTTTAAACAATGTTACTCGTATTCCATTTGAAGGTTATGCGGACATTGATGGCCTTAAATTGTTTGAAACTATGCTAGCGGATAATTCAGCAGGTATGGACAAGCCAGCCGCTGTCTTGATTGAAACAGTACAGGGCGAAGGCGGCTTAAACGTTGCGTCTAACCAGTGGTTACAACGATTAGAAAAAGTCTGTAAACAAAATGATATTTTATTGATTGTTGATGATATTCAAGCAGGCTGTGGCCGTACTGGTACCTTCTTTAGCTTTGAGCCGTCAGGTATTAAACCAGATATGGTTACCCTATCTAAATCAATTGGTGGTTACGGCTTACCAATGGCAATCGTGCTATTCAAACCAGAGCTCGATATTTGGAACCCAGGTGAGCATAACGGCACATTCCGTGGCAACAATCACGCATTCATTACAGCAACGAAAGCACTCGAAACCTATTGGGCTGATGACCAACTAGAAAAGCACGTTGCAACATGCTCAAACATTATTGCTAACGTCATTGATAAATGCCTACACGACCATCCTGATATGTTTGTGCAAAGAAAGGGTCGAGGCATGATGATTGGTATTGAGTGTAATAATGGCGATCTGTCTAGCCAAATCACCAAAACCTGTTTTGAAAATGGATTAGTGATTGAAACCGCGGGTCCTAATGATGAAGTCGTGAAGTTCTTTAGCCCACTCACCATTACAACGGCAGAGCTTGAGCAAGGCTTAGCGATTTTTGAAAATGCGGTTGAGCACGTTGTTGCTAAAAACTTTAGAAAAGCATCGTAATTTAAGGACGAAAAATGATTGTTAGAACATTAGATGAATGTCGAGACAGTGAACGCCGTGTAGCTTCTGAAACTTGGGAAAGTGTTCGTATGCTGCTTAAAGATGACAAGATGGGGTTTTCTTTTCACATCACGACAATCTTTGAGAACACTGAAACCCATATTCATTATCAAAATCACTTAGAGTCTGTTTACTGCATGAGTGGTGAAGGTGAAATTGAAGTTGTTGGGGGCGAAACTTACCCAATTAAACCAGGTACACTATACATTCTTGATAAACACGATGAGCATTATTTACGTGCTTATAAAGACAAAGAAATGGTGATGGCTTGTGTGTTTAATCCGCCAATCACAGGCAAAGAAACACATGATGAAAACGGTGTTTATCCACTCGTTGACTAAAACATTACGTGTATAGCCAGCGCACTTTCAGCGAAAAAAAATCCCTGTATAGCAAAGCTGATACAGGGATTTTTCTTGCGTAATATTAGATAATATTAATCGAATTCAACCAGATTTTTTTGATATTGCTGATGTTGCTGTTGTACTGCTTCTGACGGACGACCCGTTGCTTTACTTACCACCACAACCGCAACAGTGGCAAAAATAAAGCCAGGAATGATCTCATATAAGTCAAACATTCCACCTGTTAGTTGCTTCCATACCACAACGGTGACCGCACCTGTCACGATACCTGCAATCGCACCATAACGGTTCATCCCACTCCAGTACAAACTTAATAGCAATACAGGGCCAAATGCCGCACCAAACCCCGCCCAAGCATAAGACACAAGACCTAAAACGGAGCTATCAGGGTTTAATGCTAAAACGAAGGCAACAATTGATAATGCAATAACCGCAATACGCCCAACCATAACAATTTCGTTGCTTGACGCTTGTGGACGAAATACTTGTTTATAGAAATCTTCAGCCAATGCCGATGAAGAGACTAACAACTGAGAGTCCGCAGTACTCATGATCGCCGCTAAGATTGCCGCTAGTAAAATACCGGCCATCACGGGATGGAAAATCGCATTCACTAGCAACATGAAGACTTTTTCACTATCCGCTAACTCACCACCAAGGTTGCCATCAACATAAACAATACCCGTTAAGCCGACTAACAACGCACCAATCATCGACAGAGCCGTCCACACCACGGCAATACGACGCGCCGTACCAATGTCTTTATTTGAACGTGTCGCTTTAAAACGCGCAAGAATATGAGGCTGACCAAAGTAACCGAGCCCCCAACCTAATAGTGACAAAATAACCATAAATGATAATGGCTGGCCTTTAATATCATGCCAGAGCGTTAATAATTCAGGGTTCTTGTTATGAAGCGTTTCTATTAACTGAACGGGATCGGCATTCATCGCTGCGATCGGCACAATAAGCAATGCAGCTGACATCAATAGGCCTTGCACTAAATCAGTCCAAGATACCGCCAGGAACCCCCCAAATAAGGTATACGTTACAACACACAAAGTACCGATAAATAGCGCGAGCGTGTAATCTAAACCGAAGACGGTTTCAAACAGTTTTCCGCCTGCCACTAAACCAGCACTGGTATAGAAAAGGAAAAAGAGCAAAATAAAGAAGGCGGAAATCGTTTGGATAAGCTTTGAATTATCATCAAATCGACGTGATAAAAACTCAGGTAAAGTCAGTGAGTTGTCTGCTGTTATACTATAAGTGCGCAGGCGTTTAGCACAGATCAGCCAGTTCAACCACGTCCCCAGTAATAGGCCACCAGCTAGCCATAATGACTCAAAACCAGCGATATATGCATATCCCGGTAATCCTAATAATAACCAACCACTCATATCCGATGCTCCTGCAGATATCGCAGAAGGCCAAGGACCTAATGAACGCCCACCAAGAAAGTAATCACTGGAGCTCGATGTGCGTTTATAGGCGATATAACCAATCGCTAGCATCCCTAGTAGATACGCTACAAAGGTCGCTGTAATCGCGAAGTTATTTTCAATCATAAATTGTACTTCCTGTTAAGTGGCCTTTGTTCATGGCAAAGGCCTATTATCATATTAAGCAAGGTCTGGTCAGTCGGTTTCTCCACAACCAAGCTCTAATAACGTTGCATTACCGCCGACGGCTGTAATATTGATGGTTCTGGTACGTTCAGTGATAAAGCGTAAACAGTAACTTGGGCTACCAATGACAGGTAGATGATCAAAATCGGTTTCTGCCACTAATTGCGCTAACTGTCCGCTTCTCGCCGCTAATTGACGCGCTAAGCTCAACGCACGTTCAGCAGTACCGCTATAAGCAACTGCTGCAACCTCTTCACTTTGAATTAACGATTCAAGCTCAATGTCCTCAATAACACTAAGTACATTGGCGACACATCCTGCCGGCTCTAGCTGACTGAGAATGGCACCAGTATTTAAAGGGTGATCAGGCGATAAACACAACATAACGCTGTTACCACACACCAATGCAGTGGCGATTTGAGCAATCACCACATGGTTAGCGACGTCATCGCTTGCAGTGACAACAAATACGCCGCGTCCAACACAATAAAGCGTGTTACTTTCACCTGTTGGCCCTGGCATTACTTGCATTTCAGCCACCATTTCCAGTGCATTGTTACACTGAAAATTCACCATCATCGCAGATTGATTATCTAGCGATTTTGCCCAGCGGCGTAGAATAGCGATTCGCGTTTCAAAGTCCAGATCATTCCATACCGAAAACGCAAAAATGCTACTTTGTAGTGATTTTTGTAATTGCGGAGATAACGCCATTAACTGTGAATTATTTTTCATCGTTTACTCCTTCCATCTCGCATTGACGAGTAACATTGATTGGCGCAATCGTTGACTGCATAAAACGATACAAATAATGAGGCCCGCCCGCTTTTGGTCCTGTTCCTGATAACCCTCGACCACCAAAAGGCTGGACGCCAACAACGGCGCCTACTTGATCGCGATTGATATAACAATTACCGACTTTTGCGCGTGACGCTATTTCACTATAGGTACGCTCATTTCGACTATGTATTCCCATTGTTAAACCAAATCCTGTTTGATTAATTTGATTAACGACTTGATCAATCTCGCTCGCCTTAAAACGCACAATATGCAGAATTGGGCCAAAGTGCTCTTGCTCTAATAGGTTAATATGTTTAATTTCAATGGCCGTCGGCGGAACAAAATCGCCATTCGCACAGCTTTCTGACAGCGGCGTTTGGCAAATCAATCGTGCTTGGTTTTTTAACGATTCAATATGAGTAAGCAGCTTTTGCTTTGCCGCACGATCAATGACAGGCCCCACATCGGTAGCATGTAATTGCGGATCCCCAACCTTAAGTTCAGCCATCGCCCCTTTGATTAACGTGATCACACGTTCGGCAATATCTTGCTGAATAAAGAGGACGCGTAATGCTGAGCAACGTTGACCGGCAGAGGCAAACGCGGAACGTAATACATCACGTACGACTTGTTCCGGTAGTGCTGTACTATCAACGATCATTGCATTTTGACCGCCCGTTTCGGCAATGAATGGGACTGGCGCACAGTCACGTGCCATTAAGGTACGATTAATTAATTGCGCTGTGGGTGTGGAACCTGTAAAGGCGATACCAGCAACACGCTCATCTGACGTCAACTGATGGCCTATCTCACGCCCCAATCCCGTTACGACTTGAATAACACCTTGTGGAATGCCAGTAAGCAGAAGTAATTCAATAGCACGGCAAGCAATTAATGAGGTTTGCTCTGCAGGTTTCGCCACGACGGTATTACCTGCAACTAAAGCGGCACACACTTGACCTAAGAAAATGGCCAACGGGAAATTCCAAGGGCTAATACAAACAAAGACACCACGCCCATGATAGGTCATCTCTTGATCGACACCATCAAAGCTAGTGATGCGTTTAGGCTTAGCAAAATTAGTTTGTGCCTGCTCTGCGTAATAACGACAAAAATCTACCGCTTCACGAATTTCATCAATGGCATCGTGGATGGTTTTACCTGCTTCACGGTGACACAACGCCACTAATTCTGCTTGATGTAATTCAAGTTTATCGGCCAATAGCAATAAGTAATTTGCACGCTCACTTGCTGAACGTTGTGACCAATCAGCATAAGCGTCATGGGCAGATGCCATTGCGGTATCCACTTGTGATGGTGTGGCATAGATCAGTTCACCCACCACTTCCTCACGATCATAAGGTGCCGTCACGCAAACTCGCTCGGCAGCTAAAATAGCCTTTGGTTTTCCATTTAAAATAGGCGAGGCTTTCCACTTCACCTTATCAAAGGCACGTACTGCCTGATGAAATGGCTGCCACTGTGATTCAATATCAATATTGATACTTGATGAGTTTTTACGTTCAGAACCAAAAATATCTTTCGGTAATGGGATCAAGCTATTGTGCAATGTCTTACGTTGCTTAAGCACATCAACAGGGTGTTGTGTGAGATCGGCAATTGGACAATTAGCATCAACCAAGCGATGAACAAACGAACTATTGGCACCATTTTCTAATAAACGACGAACAAGGTATGGCAGTAAGTCTTTATGGCTTCCCACTGGTGCATAAATACGTACCTGTGTTTTATGCATATCCATCACATGGTTATATAGCGCATCTCCCATGCCATGCAGGCGTTGGAATTCAAAGTAAGAATGCTTCGCCATCGCGACAATAGCACTGATCGTGTGAGCATTATGAGTCGCAAATTGTGGGTAGATCAGCCCTTTTAAAGGCTCAGATAGTAGAAATCTCGCACAGGCTAAATAAGAGCTGTCTGTCGCTTCTTTACGAGTAAAAACTGGGTAGCCATTGAAGCCTGCTTGCTGACAAAGTTTCAGTTCACTATCCCAATAGGCGCCTTTTACTAATCGAAGTGGAATCACATCACCTTGTTGTTTAGAAAGGGCAGCAAGCCACGCTAATACAGGTAGAGCACGTTTCGAATACGCTTGTACAACTAAACCGAAACGCCCCCAACCTTTTACTTCTTTTGCGCGATACAGTTTTTCAAATAGCTTTAATGATAATTCTAATCTGTCTGCTTCTTCAGCATCTATCGTGATCCCAACGTTATGCTCGCGGGCAAAAATTAATAGCTCAAGTACGGAATGGTACATTTCCTCTAACACACGCGCTTCATTGGCGACTTCGTAACGAGGATGCAAAGCAGATAGCTTAATGGATACGGTAGGATCTGATGATTGACGAGCCGATTGAGCTGAAATGGCACTATTGACCTTGCCTACCGCTTTAATCGCCGTTAGGTAGTCTTGGTAATATTTTTCGGCATCTTGAGCGGTGAGTGCCGCTTCACCTAGCATGTCGAATGAATAAGTAAACCCTTGCTCTCGTTTAGGTTTGCCGTTTTTCATCGCCTCAGAAATATCTCGCCCTAGAACAAATTGGTGTCCCATGATTTTCATCGCTTGGTGCATAGCTTGTCTGATCATTGGCTCTGACATTTTATTAACCAAGCGGTTAATTACATTCGTAGGTGTACCGTCTTGTTTTGCATCTAACGTTACTACTTTCCCTGTTAGCATGAGCCCCCATGTTGAGGCATTCACAAATAATGAATCAGAGTTTTTAAGGTGAGATTTCCAATCAGCAACACTTAATTTATCGCGAATTAGGGCATCAGCAGTAGCCGGATCAGGAATACGCATCAGTGCTTCAGCTAAGCACATTAATAAGATCCCTTCTTTGGTCTCTAGGCTATATTCCAATAGCAGTGCGTCAATCATTTGCACCGCATTTTTATCGGCACGGACACGAGCAATAAGCTCACTGGCTTGCGCTGCACTATACGTACGTTCTTCATCGGTAGGTTCTGCTAAGGGTAGCAACTGTGTTAACCACTCAGACTCATCAACAGCATACAGTGGTGAAATTAATGCCCATAATTGAGCTAACGGCTTCTCTATAAAGGAAGAATGGAGTACATCAACGGCTTTAAACATCAGGTTTCCTCTATGGCATCTCAGTGAGATGATAATAAACAACACTGTCATGTTATTAATCTGTTATTGCCTGTAGATAGTATGGATAAAATTTTATCTCGTCTTATGAATTCCTACGGGATGTTTTATTTTTTCTCCAACAATGAATAATACGAGATCTCACACATAAAAAAGCGCTATATAGTTAACCCATATAGCGCGATATTACTGCTAAGTGCTACTTATAACTTATTGAATAAAGAACTGATATCGTATGGGAGATGTCCCGTATAGACGGCGAAAAGCTTGACTAAAGCTGCTTTGACTTGAGAATCCGCATAATTGTGCAACTTCCGATAACGGTTTTTGAGTTTCTGCAATCAATTGCTTTGCTAACTCTAATCGTTTTCGCAATACATATTGATGTGGCGTTATCCCCATTTGCTTTCTAAATAAGACATAAAATTGGCTTTGTGCTAAAAAAGCAATGCTGGATAGATCAGCCACTGAGATCTTCTTCTGAATATTCTGCTGGATATAACTATCAATAAGCGCCATATTTAGACGTGTTACTTTTTTTTCATCAAAGCTCATTAAGCTACGATTAATTAAGCACTGTAAGGTGTTACTGATCGATTGTGATAACACACTATCCTGAGCATGTTCTTTTAATTCAATCGCTAACAATGAAATAAGCTGATGAGTACGTGCATCTAAGCTGAAATTGCCATTACTGAACTGTTCCACATCAGTCATTGATATCAATGGTGGTAAATTCATCACTAAGACTTGGTTGTTAGGTCCGCCACAAAAACCATGGTTAACATTGGCATTAATTCGGCATCCCATACCAGAAGAAAGACAAAGTGAACTATCTTCTATCGACAGTTCACTTTGCCCCATTAATCCTATAATAATCTGAGGATAATCATGATGATGGTATGTTTTTGATTCGTCTAACGTTTCGACATGGAATGTCGGCATTTTTTTTTCCATACACCACCTCCTTTTTTTGTACACCACAAAGTATGTGGTACTTATATACTGCGCCAACTGCTTTAAAATAAAACAAATAAGCGCATTAAAATAATGCGCTTATATTTAATAGCAGAATTTAATCACTACCATTCATTTAAAATTTCAACGTTCACTTTCACGTCTTTTTTTAACATCGCAAGGTTAGTATTGGCTAGTAAATCACGAGGGTAATGCAATGTAATAACACTGTTTGACATATCAGTGATCGGCGAAGAAACGCCATCGATACCAATGTCGTCTTGTACCATTAAGTTTTCAGATAACGATTTAGGAATATCAATAAATACTGAAAAACCCGCTTCATCCTCTTCTACCCCAGTCACTAATGCCGTGCTTTTAATGTTCCCTGTTAATCCGCCACGACCAACCACTTCACCAAATTTAGGGTGGATCTCAAGATTTACCTGATCACCTTCCTTTAAACTCTCAAATGTTGTCGTACCCAATGCTTGGTCAATATCAAAGTACACCGTATCGTTTAAAATACGCACGACAGTCAAGGAGCAACCATTTACTAACATTACAGTATCTATGTCAACAAGCTCAAGCATACCCTCAGGGAATACAATACCATGTCGTTGACTATCTTCACTTTTTGATATGGATTTAATAACACCACGACCTTGAACAATACCTCTAAACATCAATGTCTCCTTTTCTAGACTCTTATATTTTTTCTTAATGTATGCCAATAGATTCATCAAGAGTTTAGTAATTTGAGATTAAAATACAAATAAAGCACAAGATTTTTTTTAATATCATCACAAAAATTTAAATATAGAAATATAATTCACACACTTGTATTAATTATAAATCACCAATAACATTAAAATGGGAAATATCAATATCACCCATTTATCACACCGCTTTTTTTACACATTTAAATATCAGAGCATGATAACCCCCTCAACCCCACAACATGCACACTAAGCAAAAATAAACCCCAACAAAACATATAGTTAAAAAAAATCAAAGCAATAAAAAGCAGTGATTATTGGCAAAATATTGCTTTTTTATTTACTTGTAGCAATATTTATCCCCACAAATACAAACCTATCAAAAAACAAAAAATGAAATACATTTTAATTCGATAAATATCGGAGTAAAAATAAAAAAAACAAAAAAAAATAAAATTTCAACGATAAAAAAACACAAATAAACATACCTAAACTCACTCCGTAAAAATATTAAAAACCAAGAAATGAGCAATTATTGACCAAAAAAAAGACGGAAAAAATGTCGAAAAAGCTAGACATAATAGATGTGGATATGAAGAGTTAAAAATAATTGTTTTTATAGTGTGATCAAAATCTCGAATATTTATAAACAAATAAAAATCAACTTACATGGTAATAATTATTCATCTAGCCTTATTTTTGTTCCTAAGGGGCATCAACGCATCCCTAAAAGGAATAGAATTTAACAGCATGTTAACGGAGATTGCATGATTAAGAAGATCCCATTGATTATTGGAGGCGAAGTTCGAGACACGTCAGAACATGAAGTCCGCGAACTTACGCTTAACAATAACACCGTCAATGTACCTATCATTACAGACATTGATGCTGAGGCGATCACCTCACTAAAAATAGAAAATAACTTAAATATCAACAAGATAGTTAACTTCTTGTATACTGTAGGGCAAAAATGGAAGAGTGAAAACTATAGCCGTCGCCTTACTTATATTCGCGATCTAGTCAAATTCATGGGCTACTCTCCTGAGATGGCAAAACTAGAAGCGAACTGGATTTCGATGATCCTATGTAGCAAAAGTGCGCTGTATGACATTGTTGAAAATGATCTCAGTTCTCGCCATATCGTTGATGAATGGCTCCCCCAAGGTGATTGCTATGTCAAGGCGCTGCCAAAAGGCAAGTCTATCCATTTATTAGCGGGTAACGTTCCGCTGTCTGGTGTGACATCTATCCTGCGCGCTATTCTAACTAAAAACGAATGCATCATTAAAACATCGTCTGCTGATCCATTTACCGCAACCGCACTGGCTTCAAGTTTTATTGATACCGATGCCGACCACCCAATAACTCGATCTATGTCAGTCATGTATTGGTCACATAGTGAAGATATCACTATTCCACAAAAAATCATGAGCTGTGCAGATGTGGTTGTGGCTTGGGGGGGTAACGATGCAATCAAATGGGCAACAAAACATACCCCAGCACACGTTGATATTCTTAAATTTGGTCCAAAGAAAAGTATTTCGATTGTTGATAACCCAACAGATATTAAAGCAGCTGCCATTGGTGTTGCTCACGACATCTGTTTTTATGATCAACAAGCTTGTTTCTCTACCCAAGATATCTATTACATGGGTGACAATATCGATACTTTTTTTGCAGAGCTAACTCAGCAATTAAACATCTATAAAGACATACTGCCCAAAGGCGATCAATCTTTCGATGAAAAGGGCGCATTTTCTTTAACAGAAAGAGAATGTTTATTTGCCAAATATAAAGTGCAAAAAGGTGACGAGCAGTCTTGGTTATTAACGCAATCTCCAGCGGGTTCATTCGGTAATCAACCATTATCTCGTTCTGCGTATATTCATCACGTGAAAGATATTTCGGAGATTACTCCCTATCTTCAAAATAATGTAACCCAAACAGTTTCAATTACACCATGGGAAGCATCATTTAAATATAGAGATACATTAGCGGCACACGGTGCGGAACGTATTATTGAATCAGGTATGAATAATATATTTCGAGTGGGTGGCGCACATGACGGTATGCGTCCACTTCAGCGTCTTGTTAAATATATTTCACATGAAAGACCATCGACTTATACCACTAAAGATGTCGCAGTCAAAATAGAACAAACGCGTTACCTAGAAGAAGATAAATTCCTCGTTTTTGTACCATAAAAGAGAAATATTATGAACAATACTCAAACCTCAGCACCTATTGATCACGTTATTAACCTAGGTGATAATCGTCACATCCGTGTATGGGAAACTCTGCCTAAAAATCAAGAGGTTAAGCGCAATAATACGATTGTTATTGCAGCTGGTTTTGCCCGTCGAATGGACCATTTCGCTGGCCTTGCTGAATATTTAGCAAATAATGGTTTTCATGTTATTCGTTATGATTCATTAAATCATGTTGGCTTAAGTAGTGGTGAAATTAATCAGTTTTCTATGTCTGTTGGCAAACAAAGTTTATTAACAGTCATTGATTGGCTAAATGATCGTGGTATTAATGAAATTGGACTAATTGCTTCAAGTCTTTCTGCTCGTATTGCCTATGATGTTGCTACTGAGATTAAATTATCATTCCTCATTACGGCTGTTGGTGTTGTTAATTTAAGAAGCACACTTGAGAAAGCACTTGATTATGATTATCTACAAATGGAAATTAATGATATCCCTGAAGATTTAAATTTCGAAGGTTATAACTTAGGCTCAAAAGTCTTTGTGACTGACTGTTTTGATAATAGTTGGGATACTTTAGATTCAACAGTAAATAAAACTAAAGATCTAGATATTCCTTTTATTGCCTTTGTTTCAAATGGCGATAATTGGGTCTGCAAAGAAGAAGTGAAACACTTAATCGGAAATATCAACTCAGATAAAACCAAAATTTACTCATTAATTGGTTCATCACATGATTTAGGTGAGAACCTGATCGTCCTGCGTAATTTCTACCAATCGGTAACCAAAGCCGCAATAGGCTTAGACAGTGAAGTACTCGATTTAGCGGACGATATTAGTGAACCAAACTTTGAAGATCTCACCATTATTACAGTTAATGAACGTCGTTTAAAAAATAAAATTGAAAACGAAATGTTCGCTAGCGCTTAAACCAATACATATTTTATTCATTAAAAGGAAAATATAATGAAATTTGGCAATATTTGTTTCTCATACCAGCCACCAGGTGAATCTCATAAAGAAGTCATGGATCGCTTTGTTCGACTTGGCGTTGCTTCAGAAGAATTAAACTTCGATACCTTCTGGACGCTTGAACACCATTTCACTGAATTTGGCCTAACCGGTAACCTATATGTTGCTTGTGCCAATATTCTTGGTCGTACCAAAAAACTCAACGTTGGCACAATGGGTATCGTACTTCCAACAGCTCACCCTGCCCGTCAAATGGAAGATCTAATGCTACTGGATCAAATGTCAAAAGGTCGTTTTAACTTTGGCGTAGTCCGTGGTTTATACCATAAAGATTTCCGGGTATTCGGTGTTACGATGGAAGATTCCCGTTCGATCACTGAAGATTTCCATAAAATGATCATGGACGGCTCAAAATCAGGTGTTTTACACACTGATGGTAAAAATATTGAATTCCAAGATGTAAATGTCTATCCAGAAGCCTACTCAGACAAAATCCCTACTTGTATGACAGCCGAATCTGCCGCGACAACAACTTGGTTAGCAGAACGTGGTTTGCCTATGGTGCTAAGTTGGATCATCACGACCAGCGAGAAAAAAGCACAGATGGAACTGTACAATGAAATTGCAACTGAACATGGTCACGATATTAAGAATATCGACCACAGTATGACCTTCATCTGTTCTGTTAATGACGATCAAGAAAAAGCAGAAAGTGCATGTCGTGACTTCTTATCAAACTGGTATGACTCTTACACAAATGCGACAAATATCTTTAAAGACAGTAACCAAACTCGTGGCTATGACTACCACAAAGGTCAATGGCGTGACTTTGTATTACAAGGCCATACCGATAGCCGCCGTCGTCTTGATTACAGTAATAACCTTAACCCTGTTGGCACACCTGAAAAATGTATTGAAATCATGCAACGCGATATTGATGCAACAGGGATCAAAAATATTACCCTTGGTTTTGAAGCAAACGGTTCAGAGCAAGAAATCATTGCTTCTATGGAACGCTTTATGACACAAGTGGCGCCATACCTAAAAGATCCGAAATAAACCACTAGATTTAACATCTTGAATTAAATGATAAATAAGGAAAATAACATGAATTTTGGATTATTCTTTCTAAACTTTCAGCTTAAAGGTATGACATCTGAAGACGTACTCGACAACATGATCAACACTGTTGCATTGGTCGATAAAGACGAGTACCACTTCAATACCGCTTTCATTAACGAACACCATTTTTCTAAAAACGGTATCGTAGGTGCTCCTATAACAGCTGCAAGTTTTTTACTCGGTTTAACCGAACGTCTTCATATTGGTTCATTGAATCAAGTTATCACAACTCACCATCCGGTACGTATTGCAGAAGAAACAAGCTTGCTTGATCAAATGTCTGATGGACGTTTTATTCTAGGATTAAGTGATTGTGTCAATGATTTCGAGATGGACTTCTTTAAGCGCCAACGCGATAGTCAACAACAGCAATTTGAAGCTTGTTATGACATTTTAAATGATGGTATTACTACTAACTACTGTCATGCTAATAATGACTTTTATAACTTCCCAAAAATCTCTATCAACCCACACTGTATTAGTAAAGAAAACCTAAAACAGTATATCTTAGCTACAAGTATGGGCGTGGTTGAGTGGGCTGCGGTCAAAGGCCTGCCGCTGACTTACCGCTGGAGTGACACCCTAGCTGAAAAAGAAAATTACTATCAACATTATTTAGCTGTCGCGGCTGAAAATAATGTCGATATTACTAATATTGATCACCAATTCCCATTACTTGTTAATCTAAATACAGATAGCGATATTGCTAAACAAGAAATGCGTGACTATATCCGCGATTATATTGCAGAAGCTTACCCAAATGCAGATCAAGAAGAAAAAATTGAAGAGCTAATTAAGCAACACGCGGTAGGTACAGAAGATGAATATTATGACTCCACTAAATATGCTTTAGAAATAACAGGTTCAAAGAATGTATTGTTATCTTTTGAATCTATGAAAAATAAAGCAGCTGTCATCGACCTTATTAATATGGTTAATAACAAAATCAAGAAAAATCTATAATAATAAGTCTCAGGATAATAAAATGACAAAATGGAATTATGGCGTCTTCTTCCTTAATTTTTATCATGTAGGACAGCAAGATCCATCATTAACCATGAATAATGCGTTAGAAACATTACGTATTATTCATGAAGATACATCCATCTATGATGTTGTTGCATTTAGCGAATACCACATAGATAAAAGTTATCATGATGAAACGAAACTAGCTCCACTTGTTAGTATTGGTAATAACGTTCATATTTTAGCCACCAGCAACGAAACCGTTGAAAAAGCAGCTAAATATGGGGTGCCACTTCTGTTTAAGTGGGATGATAACCAAAAAAAGCGCATTGATTTATTAAAACATTACGAGACAACCGCGGCTAAGTTTAATATCAATATCACCGATATTCGTCATCGATTAATGTTATTTATCAATGTGAATGAGAACCCAACGCAAGCCAAAGCTGAGCTAAGCATTTACTTAGAAAATTACCTCTGTTACACCCAAGCAGAGGCATCGATTGATGAAATCATCAATAGTAATGCGGCAGGAAATTACGATACGTGCTTATCTCACGTTGTTGATATTGCTCAAGGTTTAGATAATAAAGTCGATTTCTTATTTTGTTTTGAATCAATGAAAGTTCAAGAGGATAAAAAATCATTAATGATTAATTTTGATAAACAAGTTATCAATTATCGAAAAGATTACAATCTTAACTAATTAAGTTAATTTAAATTAAGACTTCGCCAATCATTGTCATTATAAATGGCAGTGTGATTTATTACACTGCCATTATTTTTTTATTAAGGTTTAATATGACTACATTATTAAATGTTGATACTAACGATATTATTGTTAGTTCAGAACTTGATGATATTATTTTCTCATCATCACCACTTAACTTAACCTATGATGAACAAGAAAAATTAAAGCAGAAATTTATAATGGAATCATTCCACTACCATTATAAAAATAATGAAGATTACCGTTATTATTGTAATGCCCAAGGTGTAGACGAAAAAATTACATCAATCGATGATATTCCGGTATTCCCTACTTCGATGTTCAAATACGCTAAGCTACATACTGCCGATGAAGCTAATATTGAAAATTGGTTCACCAGTAGCGGCACAAGTGGAATAAAAAGCCATATTGCCCGTGATCGCCAAAGCATCGAACGCCTGCTTGGCTCTGTAAATTACGGCATGAAGTATCTAGGTGAGTTCCATGAACACCAACTAGAGCTAGTTAATATGGGACCTGATCGCTTCAGCGCCAAAAATGTTTGGTTCAAATATGTCATGAGCCTAGTTGAATTGTTATACCCAACGACGTTTACAGTAGACGAAGATGAAATTGATTTTGAACAAACCATCACGTCGTTAAAGGCTATTCAACGTAAAGGAAAAGGCATTTGTTTAATTGGCCCTCCATACTTTATTTATTTATTAGCGCTTTATATGAAAGAGCACAACATTGAATTTAATGCTGGCGCTCATATGTTCATCATCACTGGTGGCGGCTGGAAAACAAAACAAAAAGAAGCACTTAATCGTCAAGATTTTAATCAGTTATTAATGGAAACTTTCAACCTTTTCCACGAAAGCCAAATTCGTGACACCTTTAACCAAGTAGAACTAAATACTTGCTTCTTTGAAGATAACCGCCAACGCAAACATGTTCCACCATGGGTATATGCTCGTGCACTTGATCCTGTCACTATGACGCCTGTTGAAGATGGTCAGGAAGGCTTAATGAGCTACATGGATGCATCATCGACGAGTTACCCAACCTTTATTGTTACAGACGATATTGGCATTGTGCACAACATCAAAGAGCCCGATCCACACCAAGGAACAACCGTGGAAATTGTTCGCCGTTTAAATACCCGTGAACAAAAAGGCTGTTCATTATCGATGGCGACCAGCTTGAAATAAGTAGCAGGACTGAATGATGATTTTTAATTGCAAAATTACAAAAATTGAAGCATCTGATAGCCATGTTTTTAAAGTGTTTATCAAACCAGACCAATGCTTTCAATTCAAAGCCGGGCAATACGCTATTATCTATTTGAATAATAAACAGCTGCCTTTTTCTATTGCTAACAGCCCAAACTGTAATGAATTAATTGAATTGCATGTTGGCGGCTCAGTCAAAGAAACTGCTATAGAAGCAATTTCGTATTTTAACGATGCGTTTATTCATCAAACCGAGTTTAAGATAGATTCGCCACATGGTGATGCTTGGTTACGTGATGAAAGTGAATCGCCGCTGCTACTTATCGCTGGCGGCACAGGCTTATCATATATCAATAGTATCCTTCATCATTGTATTGACAAGCAACTATCACAACCTATCTACCTTTACTGGGGTGTGAACAATCGCCAATTGCTTTATGCAGATCAAAAACTTAAGTCATTAGAAGCCCAGCTTCCCAATGTGAAATATGTGCCCGTTGTCGAGCATGTACACACAGAGTGGGACGGTAAAATCGGCAATGTTATTGATGCTGTAATGGATGATTTTGCCGACTTATCTGAATTTGATATTTATGTTTGCGGGCCATTCGGTATGAGCCGAAATGCAAAAGATATTTTTACAACTCAGAAAAAAGCCAATGTCGGGAAAATGTATTCTGATGCGTTTAGTTATATGTAGTTAAAAATCGTTCATATCATTACTGATGGTTTTTATCTAAATCAGTCATTACTCATTATATTTACTCTATTTATTGGGTAACAGTTGGCTTGCACCTGATAAATAGAGTTTTTTTGTAGGTATAGTATGTTCACAGGAATAATAGAAGCAATTGGAAATATCAGCGCCATTATTCGTAATAATGACGATATTTCAATGGTTATCAATACCAATAAGCTTGATATTTCGGACGTAAAACTTGGTGATAGCATTGCTAGTAATGGCGTTTGTTTAACCGTATCTAAATTAACTCCAACTGGGTTTGTTGCCGATCTTTCAAAAGAGACGTTAAAGCGTACCGCATTTCACAGCTACCACGTCGGACAAAATATCAACCTAGAAAAAGCCATGTTACCCACTACACGCTTAGGTGGTCATATTGTTTCCGGACATGTTGATGGTATTGGCGACATTATTGAATTAAAGCAAAAGGGTCGCACCATTGAGGTTTGGATAACTGTACCAATACACCTGAAGAAGTTTGTTGCAGAGAAAGGTTCAATTTGTATTGATGGAACGAGCTTAACCATCAATGCTGTCTATCAGAATGTCATTAAATTAACCATTATTCCTCATACGTTAACCAATACAACACTTGCTAATGCAACCATTGGTCAAAAGGTCAATATTGAAGCTGATATGGTGGCACGCTACCTCGAACGATTAGTCAGCATTGATAAACAAGAATCCAAAAAAAACACTAACGTCTCTATGTCTTTATTAGAGAAGCACGGTTTTATCGTATAACTCATTTACGCTGTTGATAAAAAGGACCAGTTATGACTTTAAGTAGCGCCCAAGAAATCATTAATGATATCCGTCAGGGGAAAATGGTTATCTTGATGGATGATGAAAATCGTGAAAATGAAGGCGATCTGATCATTGCCTCTGAAATGATTACTCCCGAAGCGATTAATTTCATGGCAACACATGGGCGTGGGTTGATCTGCTTAACGTTAACCAAAGATCGCTGTAAAACGTTAAATTTACCGCTAATGGTACAAAATAATCACGATAAATTCTCAACTGCATTTACCGTTTCAATAGAAGCCGCCACCGATGTTACGACTGGGATCTCTGCCAGTGATCGTGCGAAGACAGTACAAGCAGCAGTTGCTCCTAATGCCAGTGCTGATAATATTGTTTCGCCGGGGCATATTTTTCCATTAATGGCGCAAGATGGTGGCGTATTAATTCGTGCCGGTCACACTGAAGCAGGCTGTGATGTTGCACGCTTAGCAGGGCTTGAAGCCTCTAGTGTTATTGTGGAAATTCTTAATGAAGACGGCACAATGGCACGCCGACCTCAACTTGAAGTGTTTGCGCAAAAGCACAATTTAAAGCTGGGGACAATTGCCGATTTAATCGAGTATCGAACCCAACTAGAAAGTCATATTGAACGTTTATCAGAGAGTGAATTATGCACTGAATATGGTGTGTTCAACTTGATCACCTACCGTGACACCATTGACAATCAACTCCATTACGCCTTATGTAAAGGTGATATTAACCCTGATACTGAAACCTTAGTCCGTGTGCATGTCAAAGATACACTGAAAGATATTTTACATACTGGCGCCACACAATGGTCCCTACAAGCGGCCATGCAGCGTATTCAAGCCGACGGTGGCGTATTAGTGATCATCAGCCAAATAGAACCCTCAACAATGATCATCAATCAAGTAAACCAGTTAGCTTCAGAGCACCAAGCGATTGCTCCCTTGCCTACCACACCGCAGTCCCGACAAATTGGTTTAGGATCGCAAATTTTATCTGAACTAGGGCTACGCAAAATTCGTTTACTGTCTTCACAAAACCAACAATATCGTTCTTTATCAGGATTTGATCTTGAGGTTGTTGAATATATTTGTAACTAGTAAACACTCAAATGTTATTGATTCATCGTTCGTTTTTATAAATACACTTAGGAAGCTTCATGAATATTATTGAAGGTGCGATCACAGCACCCCACGCAAATGTTGTCATCATCGTTTCTCGTTTTAATAGTTTTATCAATGACAACCTATTGTCTGGTGCATTAGATGCCCTACAACGCCAAGGTCTTGTTAAAGAAACCAATATTACCATTGTACATTGTCCAGGGGCTTATGAGCTGCCTTTATTGGCTCAACAACTTGCGAAACAAGGTAGTTATGATGCCATCATCGCTTTAGGTTCTGTGATTCGTGGCGGTACTCCACATTTTGAATATGTTGCAGGTGAATGTAATAAAGGTTTAGCGCAAGTTGCATTAGAACATCAAATTCCGGTCGCGTTTGGTGTCCTTACGGTAGATTCCATCGAACAAGCCATTGAACGTGCTGGAACAAAAATGGGAAATAAAGGCGCAGAAGCCGCCCTCAGTGCACTCGAAATGATCAACGTGTTAGCAGAGATAGAACCTTAGATACCTTATCTTCACACATTATGATGGCTATTATACCTACTGAATCATAGCCATTTTCCTTCCAAAATAATTAACTCAAATAGAAGTACGAGGATATTATGGTCACAGTAAGAGCCCGAGTTCCTTTTAAAATAGGGCAACGAAGTGATATCCCTGCTGAATTATTGTCATTTCATGGCTTTAACTCAGGTAAAGAACACGTCGCAATTATTTTTAAACAAGCAGATACAGCGGCAAGCGTTCCTTTAGTTCGTCTGCACTCTGAATGCTTAACCGGTGATGTTTTTCATTCTTCTCGCTGTGATTGTGGTGAGCAGCTCAATGAAACGATAGAAAAAATGCGCCAATCTGGTGGGATTCTTTTGTATCTACGTCAAGAAGGCCGTGGGATTGGTTTATACAATAAACTCGATGCTTATCAATTACAAAGCCAAGGCATGAATACCTATGAAGCAAATAACCATTTAGGTTTTGATGATGATCTTCGTGATTTCAAGGAAGCCGCCGACGCATTACACGCACTGGGTATCAACAAAGTCCGCTTAATTACCAATAATCCTAAAAAAGTTAAAGACTTATCTCAACATAATATTCAGATAGTAGAAGTGATTAAGACTCAAGTACACATCAAAGAAGGTAATCAAGAATACTTACAAGCAAAAGCCTTATACGGTCATCACAACTTATCTTTATGACAATTCACACTTACCTTTACTCGCCATACGCATCGAGATTTCGCTCCTAACTATTACGCCATTTAACATACTAAAATTGTCATGTTAAATGGCAAAAAAACAACCACCTTAAACAACCACAGTTCAGAGTTACCCACTGAATTTGTGGATAACATTTATTTTAAGTTTATTTTCAATATCTTATAATTTTCAATAGGAAGAGTTAATAATTATTGTAATTTTATGAATTATTAATAAGTCGCTAAACATAAAAAGCCGCACTATTGCAGTGCGGCTTGGTGTTGCTATTAGTGTACTTACTCGGCACACCAATATTGTTACGCTTCGCCACTCATTACGTTGAGCTTGCCGTGTCCCACAATATTTGTGCGGACCGCTATATATTGGCGAAGAAGCAAATTTTTAAAAGGTGTCACTTACCAAATTGTTAACAACTAAGTAGTCACTTAGAAGCTTTTACATGTGTAGCTTTTACGTATGTAGCTTTTACGTGTGTAATTTTTACGGTGTTACTTTGTTGCTCTTACATGTATTACTTTGTCTACTTTTCACATGTTGCGCGATGCAACTGAGTGACTACCAATAACGGGTCTAAGAGGTCTATTAATAATCACTGATACCTGTATCCGTGAGTCTTTAAAAACAGCTCCAATCCTCCGTAAGCTCGAGTAACTATCTCAATACAGGTTAAGTTAAATATGGTAGATAAACGCCAATTAGGCAAATTCACATATAGAAAAAAATGCAAAAATAAACTCAAACGCTATTAACATCCTATTTATAAAACAAATTACCCAATTAAATATAGCAGCTAGAATCCTATTTATTACGCCCCCACACTCAAAAACTCCTCTTTCAACACCATCACTAAAATAAATAACACTAATTAATGTTGCACATACAACATTACTAAGTATACAATCGCCTCATAGTTTTGTTGTATAGGTAACAAAAGTGATGAAAACGAACATTTACTCTATTCTCTTATATACCGTAATCGGCTTCGCTTTATCATTATCAGCTTTCCTTTTAATGGCTGATAATGTGTCGCCATTTACCACACAAGCCACTTTCTATAAATCAGTGGTGAATATTGCTCCTGAAGTATCAGGAAATATCACCCATGTTTATATCAGTAACGGTCAACACGTTAATGCTAACCAACCTTTATTTTCTATTGATCCAAAGCCTTATCAAATTGCAGTCGATCAAGCACAAGCCGAATTGCAACAAGCAAAAGAAGCCAATATAGGAACATGGCAGCAACTCGTCGCTGCACAGCAAGTGGTACTACAGAAAAAAACATTGTGGAAAAATGCGCAAATTAAATTGGATCGCTACCAAGCATTAAGCCGTAAAGGGTTAACGACCCAACAAGAGCTTGATGATGCGATCAGTACTGCTGATGTCGCTAAAAGTGCTATTTCTGCCGCACAAGCTGATGTGCTAAAAATCAAAGCGACACTATCAGGTAAGGAAAACACCGCAGCCGTTGAACTCGCACAAGCAAAATTAGCACGCGCTGAATGGGATTTATCCAATACTACAGTTGTTGCACAGACAGCTGGCACTGTGAGCAATTTACAATTAGATGCAGGGACTTATGTTAATAAAGGTACCCCGATCCTTTTTCTTGTGAATGCAAAAAACAGTTGGCTAAGTGCGGACTTTAACGAAAAAGGCATTGCCCATTTACAACCTAAAAATCATGTATTGATCAGTTTTGATTCTCAACCTGGTCGAGTATTTAAAGGCGAAATAGAAAATCAAGATCGCGCTATTTTTGATGCGAGTAACCCATTAACACAACTATCAACCGTTACCAATGACTCACGTTGGATCCGTGAACAGCAAAAAATCCGTACTCGTATTGCTGTCAATGTACCGCAGCAAGATGTGATTTCAGGCTCTCGCGCAAGTGTCATTGTACTTAATGGTAATCCCGTATTAGATGTGCTCAGCAATGCTTGGATCCATGTCATCGCCCTGTTCCGCTACATCTACTAAGAAACCACTCAGGTGAGCAAAATATGAAACAGTTAATCAGTACAGATGCACTACGTACTAGCTTGATTGTGTGTATCTGTATGATGTTCGGAAAGCTTTTCCATGTAAATTCACATGTTTACTTTGCTTTATTTCCGATCATCATCGCAACGAAAGTAAAAGACTACAGTTGGAAAGGATTAAGCAAAACGTTCGCTTTGGTATTGCTCTCTGCTTACAGTGCGGTTTTCGTGTCTGAAGTTTTTAGTGATCACCCTTTTATTATTTGGACGATCAGTATCGTACTGTTCGACCAACTAAGAAAAAGGGCAGATTCTCCCGCTAAAGTGGGCGCATTGTTTATGCCGACAATTAACTGGATTTTAAATATTGTTTTTGCGCTACACACCAATATGGATATGCCGCAACGTTTACACGAAGTGGGGTTAGCGATTGTGGTTAGTATCTGTGTAACTAAGCTGTTTTTTTGGCTACTACCACCGAAACCAAAATCGGGCTTTTTCAAACCGAAAACAACCCCTGTCACCGCTCAACAACGCTTGATATCAGTGAGTTTGATTGGTTTAGGACTGGGTTTTTTAATGATTGTAAATCTCATTTCTGGCGCATTTTGTATGGTGCCAGTCATTGCAGCAGCAACTCAAACCAGTCGAGAAGCCTATTTAAAAATCGTTAAATCTCGTTTTATTACGCAAGTCGGCGGGTGTGCTATTGCGGCGATATTTATGTTACTTATCGCTGGTTATCAAAGTAATATTATTGTTTATGGTTTGGGGTTATTTGTACTGATTTACATGATCAGTCACAAAATTTATACCGATGAAGGGCCACACCAAGAGTTACATCCCGATATTTTGCTCGCAACCATGCTACCGATCCAACTTTATATGACCAACAGTGAGTTAGGATTAAGTAGTACTTTCCTTCGAGGATGGGAACTTAGCTGTACTTTAGGTATATTGGCTCTGTTTTATTTCATTACTACGGCGAAGAAACGTCATGTCACAGAACTACACTGATATCCCTTCTCTTAATGAGAGTGTCTCTTTTACGATGGGATTAGCCTACAAGCAATTTCGTAGTATTGCCAATTCAGCCTTGGCGACGGAATTTGATATTACGTTAGAAATGTTAGGTGCACTACGCGTGCTCAGTTATTTGGGCGAAGTGCCGCAGCAAGCTGTCTCCGATGCACTGCACCGTGAACGTTCAGTGACTAAACGTTTAATCGATAACTGTATTAAACGTGACTTAATCACCGTGCATAAATCAGAGCAAAACAAAAAAGCCCGCTATCTTGTGATTACTGATAAAGGTAAAGATATCGAGCAAAAAGCCACCGTATGTATTGCTAATCTCAATCAAGACTTCTTTGCGCCACTCACAAATGAAGAACGCGAACTTTTATTTAAAATTAACAAAAAATTGATCCGACAAGACATACTGGTCAATTCTTAACGCACACGCAGGATAAACACGATATGGATATTTTCGTTGTCGATACTTTTACCGACCAACATTTCAAAGGCAATTCTGCGGCAATCATGCCCGTTGCCACTTTTCCAGACGTCTCATTAATGCAGCGTATTGCTGCTGAAAATAACCTGTCTGAAACGGCGTTTATTAAACCAACGGGCGATAATACTTATGCGATCCGTTGGTTTTCTCCTCTGACTGAAATTGACTTTTGTGGTCATGCAACGCTTGCCTCTGCCTTTGTTCTGTATCAGTTTTACCAGCTTAAAGGCGAGATCACTTTTACCACAGAGCAAGTTGGCACACTGACAGTAAAACAAGCCCCAAATGGCAATATTGAAATGAACTTCCCTTGCCAACCTGGTGAAGACGTTGAACCACCAGCCGCCTTACTCAAGGGATTATCTATTACGCCCACCAAGGTGCTAAAAAATCGCCAGGCCTATATTGCTGTTTTACCCAATGAACAAGCAGTACAAAATGTGGTTTGCGATGCAGAGCAGCTTAAACAGCTCGCCCCTCACGATATCGTTGTCACTGCACAATCGACACAATACGATTTTGTGTCTCGTTATTTCTGGCCAGCCAATGGCGGTTATGAAGATCCAGTGACAGGTTCAATCCACACAGCTTTAGCGCCATATTGGGCTAAACAGCTTGGTAAACGAGAATTAACCGCTTACCAAGCCTCACAACGAGGTGGGGTTTTACAGTGTAAAATGATCGATAATGATCGCATTATTATTGCCGGATCAGCGGTTTTATATCTGCGTGGAAAGGTATACTTATAGCGCGTGTATTCAATCTATAAAGGAGAGCAGGCGCTCTCCTTCTTGTCTTATTTCATTTCGCCATTATTGGCTGTAATCGTTTCTAAGTGCACGATCATCGGTCAAATATTCAATAAACTCGATCTCTAAATTGTTATCATCGATAAAATAAGCACTGCGACGATAAGGATGATCTGCACCCCAATGATCCACTTCATAACCGGCACTTTTCAGCTTTGCAACCACATCATCAATACGTTTAACCACAATACCAACATGCTTAATGCCTGATGCATTTCCCTGCCAATCAGGCACCTGACCTTCCCCCCCAGATCCTATCGCCACATAGCTCTCTTGATCGCCAATGTGATACCAATGCATTGGTTGACCAAACCAGTTATCAATTTTCCCTTCCCCGCGAATCGTCCATTCAGGTAACGCTGTTAATAAAAAATGAATCGTTTTTTCGGGCTGAGAGACTTTGATATTGATGTGTTCTACATATCCTTTCATTGTTTTTTCCTTCTTTTTTGAAAATATGTAAGCACTCTAATTCCTCAAGTAAACTTGAGGTCAAGAAGAAATAATGATGTATTGATTACTCAATAACTCGTTGATTAATATTTAGCGATCAGACTTTCCATTGACGCAGTGACATCCGATTTCACTTTCATGGGTTTGATCCACAACTTAGAAAAATCGCACCACCCATTGGCATTGATCTCCACACCTCGTATTTGCTCTGGTACCGAGAGGGTTAATCCTTCACGCTTTATTTCAAATAAAATATGCTGTTGCTCTAACCACGTCATTACATGACTAATCAGTGCTTGTTGACGTAAGACATCCTCTTCTATACGGATCGCAGCGATCTGCTGGTGTAAATAATCTTGCTGGGTAAAGGTCAATACCGATGGCCAGTGCGGATATAACGTTAAAAAAGCAAACCAACTGGTGTACTTGTTATCTTCCTTTCGTATTCCTAAAATCGACACATCAACGTCATCAAGAAACTGACCAAACTTTACTTCTTTCGTCTGCAATGTTTCAGGCTTATCAAAATAGGACATTAACTGTTTTGAATACTCTCGACATTCGCGATTATTCTCATGACTTATCGTATAAACCGGATAATTCTCACCAGCTTGATTCTGATCGCCTAACAATGCCGCTGCTAGATTTTGTTTAACATCTTGCGTTTGTAATTGCTTATTTGTAATCAAGCAATAGAACGAGCCGACATAATCACAGGCCGTCTCATACACATTTGAACTGTCATTTAAAAAGAAAAAGTTCTGATAACACTTTTTTCTTTCTGCCCAACTCTCGTGGATCCAAAATTCAATTTTCTCAATTAATGCTGACGTACGGTTATATTGTGAAAAGCGTTGCAAGCGTATTAATTTGTTCGAATTTACCGCTAACAAGAAAGGTCCTGAGCCAATGGCTCTAAAATGTGATTCATTAGCAAATACGAACTGTTTTGGCATGATCGCAGTTTCAGCACGACACAATAATTTAATAAAAAGAGGATCTGGAGTAGATAAATGAATTTCAACCACATCAAAAGAAACGGCAATGACCTTTTTGATATGATCATACAATCGTTGCCATTGCGCTGAATGGATAAGCCCGTTAAAACTTGCAACAACATCATCCGCCGTCAGAACAGATAAATCATGAAACTGAGTTTCAGGACGCAGATAGAAAGTCCAAACGGTATGATTGCTATTACTTTCCCAAAAATGAGCAAGATCACCTGTCAGCTTATTCGCTTTTTCTTCAACTAACGTTTGATAAATCTCAGAGATAAAGTGGCGCTCAGTACGCTCGGTAATAAAATGGGGATGTAACGTTTTCATACAACGATGAAAAGGCGCCAGGATCGTGTTGTGTTTTTCTGTCACCGCTTGTGATAAATATTGCCATAAGCCAGCGGCGGTATCTCTTCCATTAAACCCCACCAGCTTATAAACCAAATCGAGATTGCTGTTGTCATTCGCTTTATCAATCTCTTTATGGCATGCCTGTATCGGTTCCAGTAAACAATTGAGGATCCCTTTATTACCTCGCCCCACAGTAGGTGACCACGTTAACCAACCTAATGTTGTCATTTGATTTAATAACGTTCTCGCATGACGCTCACTGCAATGAAGGTAAGCGGCGATCTCTACAATAGTGACCTTGCTTTTACCAGGACCGACACGATTAAATATATTTTCATATAGTTCCAGTTTTCGTCGGCTCATACAAAGAGATCCTTACATTACTTTAGATAATCATCATTAAACTTCTTTTGCTGGCGAAGCGTTAATGGCCTAGCTTTAGAAAACTGCTCTGAACCAAAAATAG
Organism: Photobacterium sp. GB-210; assembly: GCF_003026075.1. Taxonomy (NCBI): domain Bacteria; kingdom Pseudomonadati; phylum Pseudomonadota; class Gammaproteobacteria; order Vibrionales; family Vibrionaceae; genus Photobacterium; species Photobacterium sp. GB-210. The sequence goes on from NZ_PYNU01000009.1 coordinate 126,134, forward strand.
TGTTCAACCTTTCTAATCGCTGTGCAGGACTAATATATATCAAACGAGCAAGCCATCCGTTTTTTTTATCGTGACGTTTTGATGCGTTAATGATTTCTTTAATTTGGTTATAAAATTTCATGATTTCACTCCTGTTATTTGATGATTTTATTTTAGGAGCTTTACGCCATTTAAAAACGGAACAAAAAAAGAGACTGTTCCGGTTTTAAACGACACAAAATATTTATCTCTTTAAGTATTCGAAGACGCACATACTATCCCCCCTCACAACATTTTTGAGATATCGAGCATAATTTAAGAAAAAACAAAGCAAATCATCACTATTAGTTACATAGTATCGTGCCCTTGTCACACTTATTTATCACTAAATAGGTACTATGCTGCTCGACGCTTTACCGCCTAAATTCCTTTCAACAATATGGATTATTGAATGAAACTAATTAAGACTCTTGCTGCTGTTGCTATTTCATCTGCTCTTCTTACTGGCTGTGTATTTGAGAGCAATGATGATGTTATCCCTGTTAACAACGTTTCTATTGCTACATTCAACTTATCATTCGACCGTTTTACGTTTGAACAACTGGTCGATGAAATGCTTACCACGCCTTCAGAGCAACAAACATTAGTCGATGGGTTTAATGCAAATACGCTAAGTGAAGCCGACAAAGCGAAAGCACTAAAGATCATTCAAATCAGAAACATTGCAGCCATTATTCAAAGCCAACGTCCTGATATTATTTTACTGGCTGAATACAATAACGACGGTACTGGTGATGATCTTACCGCTTTAAATGGATTCCAAAATAACTACTTAGCGGTAGGACAAAGCCTTAATAGCATTGATGGCGGCGATACGTTATCACCCATTCACTACCCGTTTAGCCAAAGTTATGCCACGAACACAGGTTTAATGAGCGGCTTAGATCTTAATAACGACGGTAAAGTAAATAGCGGTCCAAATGATGCGTGGGGCTTTGGTCAATATCATGGTCAGTATGCGTTTGCGCTTATGTCTCAATTTAAAATTGATGATGCGAATACCCGTACATTCCAAACCTTTAAGTGGAAAGACTTACCAACGGCAACGAACCCAACGATTACTAACTGCAACGATGATAAAAATAAAATTCCGGCAGGTATGAGTTGTGGTGATAACTGGTACACCGATACTGAATGGAATCAAGTCCGTTTATCATCGAAAAACCATGTTGATGCACCCGTTATCATTCCGACAGCATCAGGCGAGCAAGTGGTACATATTTTAATGTCGCACCCAACGCCACCGGTATTTGACACAGTGACAGAAAACAATAAACAAAAAAACCGCGATGAAATTCAATTCTGGACCGATTACATTGATGGTGCAGAGTTTATTTATGATGACAAAGGCACAAAAGGCGGTTTAGCTGATAATGCCAAGTTTGTGATTGTGGGTGATCTTAATGCCGATCCTGAAGCGGGTGACGGTTTTATCGAAACCATTGATACCCTATTAAAGCACCAGCGTGTGAATCAAGAAGCCACTAATGGCGCTTACGTTCCGACAAGCTTTGGTGCTGAATACTGCTTCCCAAGTGGTGAATGTCGCCAAGATAACCCACACCCAGAGCGCATAACCAGTACGTTTGGTTTACAAGTGGATCACGCTATCCCATCAAGTAATCTAAACATTGTTGATTCTGGTGTTTACTGGCCAGCACCGAATGAAGCTGGATACTTACTGATGAACGATGAACGCATTGGTAAAGGAAAAGGCAAAGATATTTCTTCCGACCACCGTATGGTGTGGCTAAAGGCAAGCTTTAACTGATTCGCCCTTTATTTAAAAAGCCGATCGTAAGATCGGCTTTTCTTGTCAACATGGTTCTGACGAGAAACAATCAAAACATAAGAAATACCCTCGATTAACGCCATTCACTCTTATTTGATATTTACTTAGATAAAGTCAATATTTCCGTAGTACGAGTTTATAACTTCATTTCTTAAATAAGTTGCGATAGCACAATGCTCATCTATATTTTTCATATTTTGACGGTTTAGGCATCAAGCCTATTAATAATGAAAGCTAAAGCTATTTAAAAAAATTAATTTTTATGTTTGCACTTTTACAGTAAATATAAACTAACATTATTACATTTATCTATTATATTAAATGATATTCACTTTAATTTAATGAGGTAAAGCAATGAGTAACGATGAATTACTTCCACTCTATATTGTTATTTCTTTGGTGTTATTCCTGTTTTTCATCATATTTTTATATATTCAACTTTCTATTAAAGCGAAAAAAGACGGTGTGATTGGCAACTGTTGTGTCAATCAGATAAAAGACAAGACAACGGAACTGTCTGAAAAGAGCAAGAAAAAAAATAAGGGGTAATACTCGCTGTTGTGCAATCCCAGCATCGACTATCACGATTGAGCAATAAATAAATGGCAAATATTCATGTGGTTAATATTGCTGCCAGAGAGCTCTGTTTTACCAAAGCGGCATCATATTTAACTGTATCTCAAAGTGCGGTAAGCCATCGAATTAAATATTTAGAGTTAGGATTAATTAAAAAAGATATAACTGGCTTATAAGCTGCAACATTTATACATCGAACACAATCGAAAGCGTGGCCCTCATAGCTAACAGTAAATAATAGTGATATTGATTATTACCGAAAAACCTATCGCTTTAATCACCGTAACTTGTATATAACAGCAGCAATAAACTCATTAGGCATTACTATCGGACGCCAACAGTTAATAAAAAACCATTAGCAACAGGCCAACTTGTGACCCCCTTTTCAGCGATAGCATCAGATTTAAGCTACTATATTGCCTACATGAAAGGAATGTAAACACGGCCTAAATATCGAGCCTTTAAAAGCTAGCTGCAAGAACAAATAACGATGTAATGTGGAGAATCAAATGGAATTGAGTGTAGGACAAGTTGCGAAACGCGCAGGCGTGAGTGTTTCGGCATTACATTTTTACGAACAAAAAGAACTCATTCTTAGTTATAGAACCGCGAGCAATCAGCGCCGTTATAAGCGCTCTGTTCTGCGCCGTATAGCGGTAATTAAAGCAGCGCAAAATGTTGGCTTAACATTACAAGAAATCAAGCAAGCCTTGGCGCATATTCCCTTAAACGAAAATGTGAAAAAAGAACAATGGGAACAACTTTCAACCCTTTGGCATCAAAAGCTTGAAGATAAAATGCATGAGTTAAAACAACTTCAAACTCAGTTAGGCAGTTGTATTCAGTGTGGCTGTTTATCAATGGAAAGTTGTGCGCTATATAACAATAACGACAGCAATGGGATCATGACGGCAGGCGCGAAGCTTAGCATCCAACACACCTCTGACTAGCCCATATTGATAGTCAAAGAATTACGTAAAGTGGAGACCGTCAATTTCCCTCGGTAATAAAGCAAGCGCAAAGTCGCTTGGTAGTTAGGGTACGACAGAATCGCTAGATGATCACAATGCACCGTTGGCACTTCATAAATCAGAAGTGCCCCATTTCTTGTTAGAACTATTACTCATTCATATTGTATTAACGTGATTTTTGATTAGTTTCTATTGTTTATTTTTTATCTCATATAACGAATTATGCTGATTTTATCTATTGAATTTCGTTTTTAATAAGACTGAATAAAGGCATTTCTTAATTTCAAAAAGCGTTATGAGCCGAAAATAACATCGAGCTTATATTTAAAAGGAATTAATTGTTGCTGATAGTTATGAGCTCATGTAAAAAATAACTCAAATTATAATATGGAGTTGAGTTATATGGGATTAGTTGTACGTCAGGTGACTTTGGATGATGCTGAAGGGATCACAAATGTTCTCAACCCAATCATTGTTGAAGGTTTATACACTGTATTGGATACGACCTTTACACCTGAAGAAGAGAAAGATTTTATTACTCACTTCCCAGAGAATGGAGTGTTTACAGTTGCTTTTTCCGAGAGTGACTCAAAGGTTATTGGATTTCAAAATATCGAGCCGTTCGCACAATATACAAAATCTTTTGATCACGTAGGCATTATTGGTACTTTTGTTTGTGAAAGTGCTCGTGGTAAAGGTATCTCTAAACAGCTTTTTAACTCGACTTTCGAAGTTGCAAAACAAAAGGGTTATGAAAAGCTATTCGCGTACGTTCGTAGCGATAATGAGCGAGCTTTAACTGCTTACCTTAAACAAGGGTTTGAAGTTGTTGGTACTGCAAAAAAACATGCAAAAGTTCGTGGGGAGTATGTAGATGAAATCCTTATTGAAAAGTTTCTTTAGGCTTTGAGCTGTAAAGAAAAAGAGAAGGATATGTGTCGCTCAGCGGCACATATTCGAAGTGAAATGTAAGCCTAAATAGAGCAAATCACCTAAGCAGTTTCTGTCCAAAAATGAGCAAGTTATCATGGCTATACCATGCATTAATTAGCTCAAATCTTTCTAACATTAAAATTTTGGGCAAATTATTGCCTAGCCACTTTATTCTTTATAATGATTCAAATTCAACAAACTTCTCAATTTACATGGCTAACTCTCTCACATGGCTATCTCCGCCAACAGAATTTAATCGTCATGACAGCTTAGTAAAACAGGCTGAACGCGCTAAGCAATCTGAACTAGCCAAAGAAGCTAGGGCGAAAAAAACACTTGAAGAAATTGAGCGAATCAATGCTAAAAGTTCACTCAAGCATGAACAACTAATGAATGATATCTCTGGGAATGAAGTGTTTACTGGGCAATGTACACTTCAAGAAGAATTAGAAAAGAATCATCAAGCTGTGTTGCTTCTCACTGAAGAAGATTCATTCCATACCATTAAAAACTTGATTGATGATCGATATCATCAAAAAGGTCAAATACCATCAACATTGATTCTGAAAGATATTGATAAAACGAAAACATGGGCCGAATACTTAGCAACTGGTTTTGGGGCTGTTAAGTTAGCCCAAGCCTTTGGCGATTTTGGTGTGACAGCGCGATATTCAGTGATTAAAGGGAAAACACGTGTATCAATTGCCACTCGAAATAATGGACAGCAGATGTTACGGCATGTTCTTATTAAAGGAATGCGTTTCAAGGTTAATGGAAAAAAGACCTATGCGATAGATAATCCGAAAGTTGTTCAATTAGGGATAGCGCCAACGCAGCGTATTAGTGCGGGTTTAAAAGCTGGTACTATGACCATGATTATTTCAGCCGCTATAAATACTAATGATCTAATTTTTAATGATGATTATGATTTTTATGATTGGTTCGGAAATGTAGGGACTGACTTCATTAAAACTGCTATCGCACTTTATGGAGCGGAATTTATTGTTGGAATGTTTGTTGCTGTTGGCAGTGGAGCAATTGCAATTGTAGCAATTGCAGCAATTTCTATCGGTCTAAGTCTTATTCTTGATAGATTCTTTGAAGTTAAAAACGTATCAGGAGAATTGACTAATGCGCTTAGAAAAATGCAATCATAATGATGAAGTGGTATCGATAATAACCAAGATAAAATTTTTCTTTATCTGTGTTTTTTTTACTGCTGGGTCTTGTTGGTTGTTATCTTCATGGATAGATACATTAAGTTCTGCTTATAACCTATCTCCTATCATTAAGTTATCAATTGGAGATGCACTTGGTGGCATCATGATTATTGGTTTAGTGATACATGCGTGGTCTATGTTTTTTACTATAATAAAAACAGGAAAGGCAACAAAATACTCATGGTCAAAAAGAAAAATAAAAGTACAAAATAGAATAATGTTATTTTTCTTTATCGTCAGTTTTATTGTTACAGCCCTCACCTATTTTATTATCAATGATCGACTTTTGTCTGAAGGGTACTCAGTCAAAACGAAGTACACTAATATGGGCGTATATAAGACCTATACAAAGAACTAAAATAACCAATGAGTACTGTAAGAATAAATACAGTATTCTTTTCGCCACCACGAATTAGATCTCTTTAATAGAATTACTGTTAAATGACCGCCCATAGTGGCGGTCTTTTTATACCCTAAAGTTACTTCATTAAAAAATTATCAATACTTTTTCTAGTACCTACCAGCTTAAAGAGGGCAAATTGACTAACTCGTTTCTGTCCGTGCGACCTGAAGTCGTATGAAGCGTTGTTCACCGCTTTATGAGTGAACCGTCTGTATCACCAGATGAACCTACGAGCCTGAATAAAGCAGCGGCTCGGACAATGTAACGAAACTTGGCCGT